>CAYTZZ010000005.1:0-145027 GCA_964442645.1 uncultured Bordetella sp.
TTCCATTGGAAAAAATTCTACTTCCAGCTCCTACGCATTTAAGGGACGATTACCAAACCACTAAACTTTCCACTTTAGTGGTTCAGACAGAAAAAAAGGACTTAGGTTTCTCTAAGTCCTTGATTTCATTAGGATTTTGGCTCCCCGACCTGGGCTCGAACCAGGGACCTACGGATTAACAGTCCGGCGCTCTACCGACTGAGCTATCGGGGATCAAGACTTAAATTGTAACGCAATTTTCAAGGATTTTGATAATTGCGCATGATTTTCTGCAACCGGACCGCCGCCGCTTCGGCATCCTCAGCGCCGGTGATGGCGCGCACCACAGCGATTGATCCCACGCCACTTTGCAAAACAAGAGGTATGCGTGCTTCATCAATGCCACCAATGCCCACCAAAGGGAGGTGCCGCATCAAGGCGGCATAGGCGTTCAGCCGGCCCGTGCCCTGCGGTGCGGTGGCCATGCGTTTGAGCGTGGTAGGAAACACCGCGCCCAAAGCCAGGTAACTTGGGCTCGCCGCATCGGCCTTCAACATCTCTGCATAACCATGGGTGCTGAGGCCCAAGCGCAAACCGGCGGATCGAATTTTTTCCAGGGGCGCCTCGGTCATGTCTTCCTGACCCAGGTGCACACCATAAGCGCCTGCAGCAATGGCTTGCTGCCAATGGTCGTTGATGAACAAGAGGCTGTGGCTGCCTTCGACCGCACGCACTGCAGCCTCTACCTCGCGCGCAATGGCCAATGCATCGTCGGATTTGAAGCGCAATTGCACGGTGGGAACGCCCGCATCGGCCATGCGCTGCACCCATTGCGCGTCGGGTAACACTGCGTACAGACCAAGTGCTTGAGGACAGGTTGAAAACGCATTGGCGCGCGGCATGGGGGCGATGCCAAAGTCTTGCGGCGTATCGGGCCAATGGTCTGCATCAAAGCCCCCGAGTCGATCAGACTGTGCCTGCCAGGCCTTGGCAATGCAAGCGGCATCGTGCGCCAAAAATCCCAGGCGAGCGCAAGCGAGAAGGATGCCGTTTTGCCATTCAGGCTGACGAGGATCCAGCGCCGGCGCTGGCAAGCTTTCTCCAGCCTGCATCGTGGCGTATCGCTGGCTCAGGTGCTGTGCAATATCTTGTGCAGTGGCCATGACTTCAACCTTGGTGCCAGAACGGGGTGCCCAGCACAGGCGTGCTCGGTTGGGCACTTTCTTGGGCCTGCATGGCCCCGGCCTTGAATGCGGCTCGTCCGGCCCGCACCGCATCGGCAAAGGCAAGCGCCATGGCCACGGGGTCATGTGCCAATGCAACCGCTGTGTTCAGCAGCACACCGTCATAGCCCCACTCCATGACCTGACAGGCATGCGATGGCAGGCCCAGACCCGCATCCACAATCATGGGTACCGCAAGGCGCTCGCGCAACGTGCGCAAAGCATAGGGATTGATGGGGCCCTTGCCAGTGCCAATCGGAGCCGCCCAAGGCATGACCGCTTGGCAGCCCACATCCACCAGCTTTTGGCACAGCACCAAGTCGTCGGTGCAATAGGGCAGAACTTTGAAGCCTGATTGAACCAGCTGGCGTGCCGCCTCGGGCAGGTTCAAGGTGTCGGGTTGCAGGGTGTAGTCGTCGCCAATCAGTTCCAGCTTGATCCAATCGGTTTCGAAAACTTCGCGCGCCATTTCTGCGGTGGTGATGGCTTCTTGCAGGCTGTGGCAACCGGCTGTGTTGGGCAGCACGGGCACGTTCGCCGCGCGCAACAGATTCCAGAAATTTTGCGAGGCCTCGCCGCCGCTGGCCGTTTGACGGCGCAAGGACGCGGTCAGCATGGCCGGTTGTGCGCGCTCGATGGCGGCCGTCAGCACGCTGGGGGACGGATAGCGTGAAGTCCCCAGCAGTAACCGGCTTTCAAAATGCTCGCCATACAAAACCAGGTCGTCGTTCATGGGCTCAGCCTCCAGTGATGGGTGCGATCAGTTCAATGTGGTCCCCATCGCTCAGCAGGTGCTGCGCATAGCGGCTTTTGGGGACGAAGTTCAGGTTCACGGCAGCAGCAAAAGGTGGTTGAATGCCGATGTGGGCCACCGCATCGGCCAAGGTGGCCGGTACAGTCAGTTGATAAGGTGTCTGGTTGATCCAGACTTGGAGCAGCAGGTCATTCGCCATGTTGCACACTCAGTTGAAATTGTTGCGCCAGTGTCAGCGTGCCGTATTGCACCCATTCCAGTGTGGCATCCAACAGGGCCGGCGCAATCAAGAAACCATGGCGGTACAGGCCATTCAGGCTGACGTGGCGTGGGTTGTGCACGGTGAGCAAGGGCAGGTTGTCCGGCAAGGTGGGGCGTGCCTGTGTGGCGACTTCCAGAATGCGCGCCTCGCCAAAGCCAGGGTGCACGGTGTAGGCCGCGCTGAGCAATTCCAGGGTGGAGCGCACACTGGCGGGCGACAGGTCTTCGGTTTCGATCTCGGTGGCCCCGATCACAAACACATGGTCTTGCTTGGGCGCGATGTAGATGGGGTAGCGTGGGTGGATCAAGCGTGTCGGGCGCTGCAAGCTGACGTCGGGTGCGTGCAATCGAACGACCTCGCCACGCACGCCGCGCAAGGCGGGTTGTTCGCTGCGAGCACCCAGCCCGCGGCAATCGAAGAGCCATTGCGGCGCGTTCGCGCCGTTCATGGCGAAATCTTGGGGTTTGCGCGCGCTGTTCCAATGCATTTGCACCGAAGCATGGGCCGTCAGGTCAGTGAGCAACGCTTGCAGCAATTGCCGGTTGTCGAGTTGCCCTTCGCCAGGCAAATACAAACCCTGCTGAAACCGCGACTCTACAGCGGGCTCGATGGCTTGAAGGGCTTGGCCTTGGAGGGCTTGCAGTGCGGGCAAAGTGAGATGTTCGCGTTGCGTGCGTTGCAGCAGCTGCTCAAAGCGCTGGGCTTCACCCGCATCTTGGCGGTGCCACACAATCAAGGTGCCGTTTTGCTGAAAAAAAACAGGCGTGGTGAGGCTTTGCAAAATCTCTTGCCAGCGGGTCAGCGCATGCTGGCCCATGCGAACCACCGGCGCCTCGGTGATGGCCGATTCCGCCAACGGTGCCAGCATGGCTGCGGCAACCCGTGCCGCAGCGCCTTGCGCATCAGGCCCCTGCGCCTCATGAACCTCGACGCGGTGTCCAAGTCGGGCGAGGCCGTGGGCCAGCAGGCGCCCCATCAGGCCAGCGCCCAGGACCACGCTGAAGGGCTGCGTCGTGCTCATGCGCGAGTGCCCTTTCTTTGCGCATAATTCAGCTCATGCAAAACCCCAGCTTGACCCATCGCTATGTGCGCGTTCTGACCATTGCCGGCTCCGACAGCGGCGGCGGCGCGGGCATTCAAGCCGACATGAAGACCATTGCCGCGCTTGGTGGCTATGGCATGACGGCGATCACTGCCTTGACGGCGCAAAACACCCAAGGCGTTCAAGGCATTCACGCGGTGCCGCCGGAATTTTTGAAAGCCCAAATCCAGTCTGTGATGGACGACATTGGCGTGGACGCCATCAAGATCGGCATGTTGCATGCCCCCGGGATTGTCGAGGTCGTGTGCTGGGCGATCGACCATTACAAACCCCGGCATGTGGTGCTCGACCCTGTGATGGTGGCCACCAGTGGCGACCGCCTGATTGCGCAAGAAACGGTGGCCACCTTGGTTCGCGATTTGTTTCCCCGTGCCAGCTTGATCACCCCCAATTTGGATGAGGCAGCCTTGTTGCTGGATCAGCCCTTGCAGACCATCGATCAACTGGAAGGCGCTGCCCAAGGCTTGCTGGCCATGGGCGCTCGCGCGGTCTTGCTCAAAGGCGGTCATTTGGCGGGCGATGAGGTGGTGGACGTGTTGCTTCAGGCCCAACAACCGGCAAAGCGTTTTGCCTCCAGGCGCATTGCCAGCCACAACGTGCATGGCACAGGTTGTACTTTGTCCTCGGCCATTGCTGTGGGCTTGGCACAGGGCTTGGACATGGCCGCAGCCGTGGCGCAGGCGCGAAGCTATATTTTGCAGGCGATTGCTGACGGGGCGTCGGTGCGCACCGGCCACGGACACGGTCCGTTGAACCACGGTCATCAACCGATTGCCACCATATTGCTGCCAGCCTGACACACCACTCCCTTGGTCAAATAAAAATTATCGCATCAGACCCCCAGTCGCTGATGCAACCGAGGTGATGCTGTGGTGTACTCAAAGGGTATTTTCTCGCCGGGTCGAAGGTGGGCTGCGACAGCGTAAGCCGCCAACGTGGCTTCGTGAAATCCGCTGAGAATCAGTTTGCGTTTGCCGGGGTAGGTGTTGATGTCACCTACCGCAAAGATGCCAGGTTCTGAGGTGGCGAAGCTTTCGGTGTCGACGCTCAACTGCTTGCGCGACATGGCCAGCCCCCATTGCGCGATGGGACCCAACTGTGGACTGAGTCCTAAAAGGATCCACAATGCATCGCAGGGCAAGCTTCGCGTTGTCCCTTCCGGGGTGGCGATCTCAAGGCTTTGCAGGCGCTGCGCCTGCAAACCCAAGCCGGTAACCTGGCCCAGAACGAAGTCGACTTTCCTGTCTGCTTGCAAGCGGTGCAGTTGAGCCTGCAAGGCCTCGCAGGCATCGAGTGCGTTTCGTCGGTGGAGCAAGGTGATGCGCTGCGGTGATAAGTCGCTGGCTTCTTGCGTCAGACGGATGGCTGTAGTCAGCGCATCATCGTCACCGCCCACCACCACCCGTTGGAGCGCCGTCGGTTCAGGGCGTCCATCGGTTTGATGGAAGACCTGTCGTCCCTCTAAATCGGACAAACCTTCCAGGCTGAGCGAGCGCGGCAAAAAGGCGCCCACACCAGCGGCAATGATCAAGCTGCGGGTGATGAAGGTTTGCGATTGGCTGGTCTGGACTTGCAGTCGTTGGTCGGTCATGCGAACCACGGCCGTCACCTGCTGGCGCAAATGAAACGTGGGTGCAAAAGGCTTGGCTTGGGTTTGCAGGCGCTCGGTCAGTTCGCGGCCGGTGCAGCGCGGCAAACCGGGGATGTCGTAGATGGGTTTGTCGGGATACAAGGCCATGCATTGGCCGCCTGCATGGGGGAGCACATCGATGACATGCGCTGAAATGCCCAGCAGGCCCAGCTCAAAGACCTGAAACAGCCCGACAGGGCCTGCACCGATGATCAGGGCATCGGTTTCAATGGGAGAGGATGCTTCGGCCACGGTCATGCAGCCAGCCGTTCAGCGCTTCAGCGAACCAGTTCGGGCAGTTTGCCGGTCTTGTCTTTCCAGGCGTCGGCGTCCGGCAGCGGGGCTTTGCGTTTGGTGATGCTGGGCCAGCCAATTTGCGACAACTCGGCATTGAGCGCTGTCATGTGCTCTTGGCCTGCAGGCACGTCTTCTTCTGCATAGATGGCATTGACCGGGCATTCCGGGATGCAAACTGCGCAATCGATGCACTCATCGGGGTCGATGGTCAGAAAATTCGGGCCTTCGCGGAAGCAGTCGACGGGACAAACGTCCACACAGTCGGTGTATTTGCAGCGGATGCAGGCTTCGGTAACAACGTGGGTCATGGTGTGTACATCAGTAAAGACAAGCCAAAATGTAAGGCCCAATGCCGGATTTTATCCGGTTCTCAGAGCCGGCGTCTTCAGGGGGTGAGCAAGGCAGCGGCGCTGGTTTTGTGGCTGGCGGTGTCTACCAGAATCAGGGCGCCCAGGACGCGTGACACGTTGTAGGGCAGGGTCAGCAAGGGCTCTTGCAAAGCCAGAGTCACACGACCGATGGCGTTGGGCTCGAGGTGGGACGCCTCCTCCTCGGTCAGGGTGTTGACGTTCAGGCGATGGGCCACGCGCTGGACGCGGGCTTTGACCCAGCGGTGGCCATGCAGGGCCCAGTACACGCGCCCGGCCACCAGGGGCTCGTCATCCATCCAGGCCAGGGTGGTGTGCAGTTCGCGCTGGGGGCGCAGCGCGCTCTCTTCCGCCACCAGCCAGTCGCCACGAGACACGTCAACTTCGCGGTCCAGCACCACGCCAGCGCTGTGGCCCGACAAGCCCGTGGTTTCTTGCCGGGTGGCGCTCAGAACCTTGGCCACCACAGCCGTTTGGCCGCTGGGGAACACCTTGACCTGTTGGCCTGGTGCCACTAGGCCTGTGGCCACGCGGCCCCAAAACACGCGACGCCCTTGGGAGGTGTCTGCGGAGTCATGGAATTTTTCGACCCATTGCACCGGAAAAGTGAAGCTCAGATCAGGCTCGGCGGGCGTGGTGGGCAACTGCTCCAGCAAGCTCAGCAAGCTGGGCCCGTTGTAGTCGCACCAGTCGGCATGGCTGTCCACCACGTTCCAGCCCTTGAGCGCGGACACGGGCACGGTGGCCGTGATGGCGATGCCAGCGTCCTGTGCAAATTGGGCCAGCGCTTGACGGATGTGGGCATAGGCCAGGGCAGGATTGGCCACGGCATCTAGCTTGTTCACGGCAAACACAATGGAGGGCACGCGCAACAGGTGCGTCAGCAGGCTGTGGCGACGGGTTTGGGGCAACAACGCCAGGGCGGGGTTTTGCCAGTCCAGCTTGGTCGCATCCACCAACACCACGGCGGCATCGGCGCTCGAGGCGGCGGTCACCATGTTGCGGGTGTATTGCTCATGGCCAGGGGCATCGCCAATGATGAATTTGCGTTGCTCGGTCGAAAAGTACCGGTAAGCCACGTCGATGGTGATGCCTTGCTCGCGCTCGGCACTCAGGCCATCGGTCAACAGGGCCAGGTCGGTTTCGCCTTGGCGTTGTACGCCGGCCAGGTGGTCTTGCAACACGGCTTTGGTGTCGACCAACAAGCGGCCAATCAGCGTGCTCTTGCCGTCGTCCACCGAGCCGCAGGTGATGAATTTGAGGGCGCTGCTCATCAGAAATAACCGTCTTTCTTGCGTTTTTCCATGGAGGCTTCCGAGGTCTGGTCGTCCATGCGGGTGGCCCCGCGCTCGCTCACCTCGGCGGCCAGGGTCTCGATCACGATGGCCTCAGGCGTGGCTGCATCGCTTGCCACCGGGCAGGTGCAGGTGATGTCGCCCACGGTGCGAAAGCGCACTTGGCGGCTGACCACCTGTTCGCCGTCACGCGGTGGCGTGAGTGGCGTCACCGGCACCAGCAGACCCTTGCGATCGACCACGTCACGCGTGTGGCTGTAATAAATCGAGGGAAGGGCGATGTGCTCGCGGGCGATGTACTGCCACACATCGAGTTCGGTCCAGTTGGAAATGGGGAACACGCGGAAGTGCTCGCCCGGGTGAATGCGGGTGTTGAACAACGTCCATAACTCCGGGCGCTGGGCCTTGGGTTGCCACTGCCCAAAACTGTCGCGGTGCGAAAAAATACGCTCTTTCGCGCGGGCCTTTTCCTCGTCGCGGCGGGCGCCCCCGATCAAGGCGTCAAAGCGAAATTCTTCAATGGCTTCCAGCAAGGTGACCGACTGGTGCACATTGCGGGACTCGCCAGGGCGCGCCAGACGAACGGTGCCGCGCGCCATCGAGTCCTCGACGCTGCGCACAATCAATTCAGCGCCCAACTCCTTGGCACGCAGGTCTCGAAAATCGGTCACCTCGGGAAAGTTGTGGCCGGTGTCGATCATCAGCAAGGGGTAGGGGATGCGTCCGGCGCCAAAGGCCTTCTCGGCGCACTTGAGCATGACCAAGGAGTCTTTGCCGCCCGAGAACAGCAGCGTGGGGCGCTCGAAGGCGGCAGCGACTTCACGCAGGATGAAGATGGTTTCTTCTTCCAGGGCGTCCAGGTGGGTGTTGCTGAGCTGGTGAACCAGCCCGGGTTCGGCGCGGGCGTTCATGCGGTGGCCTCTTTCTCTGTTTCTGATTTCACGTGCAAGCCACACTCTTTCGCGGCCTCGTCTTCCCACCACCAACGGCCGGCGCGGAAGTCTTCGCCCAGGCTGATGGCGCGGGTGCATGGGGCGCAGCCAATGCTGGGAAAAAATTCGTCGTGCAAGGGGTTGTAGTCCACCTTGTGCGTGGCGATGTAATGCCAGACATCTCCCCAGGTCCAACTGGCCAGGGGATTGAATTTGGTGAGGCCTTTGCTGGCTTGCTCGCTGGTGTCGACCAGCTCAACCGCAGCGCGTGCATGGGATTGCTCGCGGCGCAAGCCCGTGATCCAGGCTTTCTGGCCTTGCAGCGCGCGGGACAGGGGCTCCATTTTGCGAATGTTGCAGCAGGCTTTGCGCAGCGCCATGCTGCGGTAAATGGCGTCTTGGCCCTCCTGACGCACAAAGTGAAGGACCGCTGTGTGCTGGGGGCGGTAGACCTCGATTGGGGCGCATGAGGTGGCCTGCGTGCGCTCCAACAGCGCCAAAGTTTCGTTGTGCAAGGCGCCGGTTTCCAGCACAAACACCGGGATCTCCAAGGCCAATTGATTGATCAGGTGGGTGATCACCACATCTTCGGCCCCCAGGCTGGAGGCTTGCTTCAAGGGCTGGAACGCAGCTGCGGCCTGCTTCAACAGGGCCTGTGCTTCAGCCACATGGCTTGCGTACGCTGCGCTGGGTTGCGCCAGCCGTTCGGTGGCACGTGCGTTGGGTTGGAGCAAGGAAGCGGCCATGCAATGTCTCAAGCCGTACGCGCAAACAAAGGCGCTGCGGTGACGGCATCGCCCTGGTAAAAAGCAGGAAAGTGCTTCAGCAGTTTTTCGCCATGGGCCAGGTTTTGGTCGGCGCGCAACACCGCGCTGGAAAAACCGGAACGCTGCATTTGGGCCAGCTGGTCGATCAGCACATCGCCCGTGGCGCGCAGGTCACCCTGAAAGCCACAGCGGCGGCGCAACATGAAGGCTTGGCTGTAGGCGCGACCATCGGTGAACTTGGGAAAGCTCAGCTCAATGCGTTCCACGCCCTCCAGGGACAGCGTCAAAGGATCGGCGTCATTGGCAAGGTGCAGGACTTTGCTTGTGTCAGCGCTGAGGTCCGTGGCAGATAAAAGTTTCATGGTGAGATTCCTTGGGCTCAGGCCACTTGGCGCGTGATTTGACGTGCACTGTTGGCGGCGACCTTGAAGGTGTCAAAGCCCACACGGTGCAGGGTTTGCTGGAAGGTTTCGCCAGCGGTGCGTTCTGCCACATAGGCATCGAGCACGGCTTCCACCACGCCGACCACTTCGGCGGCAGCGAACGAGGGGCCGACCACTTTGCCGGCTTTGGCGTGGCCACTGAGTTCAGAGCCATCGGCCCCACCCAAGGTGACCTGGTACCACTCCTGGCCATCCTTGTCGACGCCCAGAATGCCAATGTGGCCGCTGTGATGGTGACCGCAGGAGTTGATGCAGCCGCTGATGTGCAGGTCTATCTCGCCGAGGTCGTTCAGCTCGTCCAGGTCTTGGTAGCGTTCCGTGATGGCTGCGGCAATCGGAAGCGAACGTGCATTGGCCAGGGCACAGTAATCGCCGCCGGGGCAAGCAATCATGTCGGTCAGCAAGCGGATGTTGGGGCGCGCCAGGCCCGCTTTGCGGGCTTCACGCCAGAGTTCGGGCAGTTGATCGCAGCGCACCCAAGGCAGTAGCAGGTTTTGGTCGTGCGTCACGCGCAACTCGCCCGCAGAGAACTTGTCGGCCAAAGCGGCGGCTTGCTCCAGTTGGTCGGCGGTGGCGTCGCCAGGGGCTTGGCCCAGGCGTTTGAAAGACAAGGTCACCGCGCGCAGATCGGGGTTTTTGTGGGGGGCGACGTTTTGGTGCAGCCAGCGGCCGAACTCCACATCGTCTTCGGCGGCGGCGCGCAGGATGCGGGCAATTTTTTGCTCGGCATCGCTGCGGTTGCAATCCAGTGCCGGCGGCACAAACGAGGCTTGGACGCGGGCCAACTCTTGGTCAGTGATGGTGTGCGGCGCGCCATCCTGGGTGAGGATGCGTTGGTACTCGGCTTCTACTTCATCGATGTAGCGCTGGCCTTCGGCCTTCACCAAAATTTTGATGCGTGCCTTGTAAATATTGTCGCGGCGACCCCAGCGGTTGTAGACGCGCACCACGGCTTCCAGATAGTTGAGGATTTGGTTCCAGGGCAGGAATTCGCGGATCACACTGGCCGTGATGGGCGTGCGGCCCATGCCGCCGCCTACCAGGACGCGAAAGCCCAACTCGCCCTCGACGTTGCGCAACAGGTGCAAGCCGACATCGTGCCAAGCGGTGGCGGCGCGGTCTTCCGTGGCGCCAGTGATGGCAATCTTGAATTTGCGTGGCAGGAAGGCGAATTCGGGGTGCAACGTGCTCCATTGGCGCATGATTTCGCCAAAGGGGCGCGGGTCCGCCACTTCGTCCACTGCGATGCCTGCGCGCTCATCGCTGGTGATGTTGCGAATGCAATTGCCACTGGTTTGAATGCCATGCATGTTGACGCTGGCCAGCAAGTCCATGACATCGGCGCTTTTGTCAAGCGGGATCCAGTTGAACTGCACGTTTTGCCGAGTGGTGAAGTGGGCGTAGCCCCAGGTCAGCGCCGGCGCGGCGATGCCGCCAATTTTGTCCTGCGTGGCCTGTGCCTTGTCAAACAAGGCCTTGTGAGGTTGGTCATAGTCCCGCGCAATTTGGGCCAGCACACGGACTTGGTCTGCCGAGATCTCGCCGTAAGGCACCGCCACCCGCAGCATCGGTGCGTAGCGTTGGACATACCAGCCATTTTGCAGGCGCAAGGGGCGGAACTCGTCATCGCTGAGCGTGCCCGCGAGGTTGCGCTCGAGTTGGTCGCGGTATTGAGCGGCGCGGGCGCGCACGAACTGACGGTCGAAGTCGGTGTATTGGTACATGCTTAAATCAAAACCAGTTTGCTGCCAGCCCAGGCCAGCAGAACAGAAAGAATGGAGCGAATCACCCGCTCTGGCGTGCGAGCCACAAGTCGAGCGCCCAACCAGATGCCGGGCAAGGAACCGGCCAGGAGTTTAGCCAAGAGAGGCCAGTCCACCGAGCCCAAGCTGGCATGTCCGAGACCCGCCACCAAGGTCAAGGGAACGGCATAGGCGATGTCGCTGGCAATGATGCGCTGCAACGGCAGCAAGGGATACAAAATCAAGAGAACAGTGACGCCAATGGCTCCGGCCCCAACCGAGGTCAAGGTGACCAGGGTGCCAATGAGTGCACCGAACAGGATGGGCAAGGCCGGATGGCGTGGGCGGGTGGCTGTGGCCACATGTTCCTCGGGGAGGGTGCGCGTCAGCTGTTTGCCGCGCAAGGCTTTGTAAAGCATGGCGGCGGCCGTGAGCAACAGCGCAAATCCAAGGATGGAGGTCATCCATTGCTGAACGCCTGGGCTGGAAGGGCCGGCTTCGCGCAACGCCCATAAAGTGAGCAGCGCTGCAGGCAAACTGCCTGCCGAAAGGGGCAACACCACGCGCCATGGGACCAGGTTTTGGCGGGTCAAGCTGAAGGTTCCGCCCAATTTGGTGGCGGCAGCAAACAACAGATCCGTCCCGACGGCCAGGTAAGGTTTCACGCCAAAAAAGAAAATCAGGATGGGGGTCATCAAAGAGCCGCCCCCAACCCCGGTCAGCCCAACGATCAGGCCCACGAAAAATCCGGCAAAAACAAATCCCAAGTCATGCATGGGGCCGAACTTTAGGGGGAGTGCTTATAAAACCAAACTATTTTTTAGTTTTAGACGTATAACTGGAAGGCATAAGGCGGGCAAAACGCTGGGCCGACAAGGCTCTGGCTTGGCGGCGTGTGACAGGACTCGGGTCACCATTGAGTTGGCTGGCCAGCAACTCAGCGCACAGCAAGGCCAAGGTCAAGCCGCGCGCGCCCATGCCGGTCACCAGGTGCAGGCCAGGCCAGCGTGCCGGGTCGAGTGCGCCCACCAGTGGCAACCGGTCAGGCACCGTGCAGCGAACCCCTGACCAGCCCTGTACTGAACCTTGGCCGTCCCAATCAGGCTTCAGCCTCCTGGCCACTTCGGGCAGCAGTTGCGCAAGCCGTTGTTGATTTTCTGCGTGGTCTTCGGCGGTCACACAAGGGTGATCACGCGCTCTGTCAAAGCTTGAACCGGCATACCAGGCCATCCCCAGCGCTGTCGGCACGGACCCCACAAAACTGCCATGGCCATTCACTGGGCGTGCGGGCCAGTTGGATCCGATGGCGTCAGGGCGCAAGCCCCAGGACACTTGCCCACGAACCGCTTGCAGGGGGAGCGCCACTTCCGCCACAGAGGCTTTCAGCAAGGCATCGGTCGCGGGGCCCAAGGCCAAGACCACGTGGGAAAAGGGGCCGAGTTGATCGCCTTGTGTGTTCCAGAGCCCCCAGGTGGCATCTTCATGGTGTTCCAGTTTCTCGATGGCTTGCTGGCCTCGCCATTCAACCAAGGGGTGATCCAGCAGTGCCATGACCAGTTGGCTGGGTTTGAGCCAGCCGGCTTTGTGATGCAGCAAGACCTTGTGGTCGCCAACAGGCTCTGCCGCCACTGTCCAGTCTTGGCGCCACTCGTGTGCGCTTGCAGGCAAACCGCCCTGGCGGGTTTTGCCTGGCAAGCGGTGTTCTTCCACCCCCGACAAAGCCCAGTCGCTCCCTTCTTTCAGCAAGGCTTGTGCACGCGACAGCATCAGCCGAACACCCGCGCGGGTCAATTGTGACAACAGTGCATCATCTGGCGAAGTGTGGGGCGCCACCAGGCCAACTGGCAAGCCAGAAGCGCCTGCTGCAGGGTGGTCGGCGCGGTCTAAAACGGTCACCTGCCAGCCACGCTCTGCCAGGGCACGCGCGGTGGCAGCGCCCGCCAATCCCGAGCCAATCACTGCACAATGCCGATGCGTGGGTGACGTGGCCGGCCTGATTTGTGTGCTGTTGGGCAGCCAATGGGGTTGGTAAGTGGCCGTGAGGGCATGTCGCTTGGGGGCAAGGCCTTTGACCTTGTTCACCTGGAAGCCCAGGCTTGTCAGTGCATCTTTGACAGGCCGCGCGACACACCAAGAGGCCAGACGGCTGCCTGGCGCGCAGCAACGCGTCACGCCCTTGAGGGTGTCAGGCGACCAGATGTCTGGGTTGCGTTCAGGATCGAAGCCATCCAAAAAAACACTCTGGGCTTGCAGTTGCAGTTCTTTGACCAGCACAGATGCATCGCCAATGGCCAGGGTCAAGTGCACTTGGTCTTGGCTCAAACGCAGGGTGTGCAAGCCTGGCACGAGTCCCCACCAGGCCTTGCTGAGGCCTTTGGCCAGCGCTTGCAGCTCAGGCCAAGCTGCTGCGCTGCGCACGAGATCGCTGGCTTGGACGGGGTCCAGCTCCAGGGCGACATAGTGGAGTCTTCGCGGGCGGTGGGGGTCGTCTCGCCAGGCTTTCCAGGTCGCCAGAAAGTTCAGTCCCAGCCCGAAGCCCGTTTCCAGGATCGTCCAGCTGGGCGCATCGTGCCAGAGCGGCTTGGGGCCGAGCAGGCCACAGCCGCTCAAGAAGACGTGGCGCGACTGCGCCAAGCCTCCCAAGCCGTCGGCCCCGCGACTGCGGTAAATGTCGTTGAAGCGCGAGCTGCGAGGGGTGCCATCGTCTTCCCAGACGACGGGACCGTTCATGGCCTTCAGGGGGAGGGGGGGACGAAGCCTTGGGCCACGTCGGCGCCTTCGCCAAAGAAATGTTTTTCCATCTGTCGAGCCAGGTACTGGCGTGCGCGCAAATCCGCCAGGTTCAAGCGGTTTTCATTGACCAGCATGGTTTGTTGCTTGAGCCAAGCCGCCCATGCTTCTTTGCTCACGTTTTCCCAAATGCGTTTGCCCAGTTCTCCGGGGTAGGGGGGGAAGTCCAGACCTTCGGCTTCTTGGCCGAGTTTGATGCATTGGACGGTGCGTGCCATGTCAATTTCCTTCAGATTCAATGGGCGTGACTTTAACAAGCTTTTCAAAGCCTGACAGGCGCTGGACAGCGCTGCGGCGTTTTATCTTCAGGTCAGCTTCTTGACCAACACCTTGCTGGCGCGGTTCCAGTTGTAGGCGCGCTTGCGCTCTTCGGGCAGCCAGTCCAGATCGGCGGGGACAAAGCCGCGCTTGATGAACCAGTGCATGGTACGGGTGGTCAGCACAAAGATACTTTCCAGGCCTTTGCTGCGGGCGCGCTGCTCGATGCGCTTGAGCACTTTTTCGCCATCGCCTTGCCCTTGGGACTGGGGTGAAACGGTCAAAGCGGCCATTTCGCCCGTTTTCTTTTCCGGATAGGCATGCAATGCCGCGCAGGCAAAGATGACGCCGTCGTGTTCGATCACCGTGTATTGCTCCACGTCGCGTTCGATCTCGGTGCGGTCCCGCTTGACCAGGGTGCCATCTTTTTCGAAGGGCTCGATCAGTTGCAGGATGCCGCCCACGTCCTCGTGCGTGGCTTCGCGCAGGCTCTCCAGTTTTTCGTCAACCACCATGGTGCCAATGCCATCGTGCATGTACACCTCGAGCAACAAGGCACCATCCACCGCAAAGGGCAAAATGTGGCTGCGCTCCACACCTGATTTACAGGCTTTCACGCAGTGTTGCAGGTAAAACGCGATGTCAGAAGGCTCGTTGGCCATGGGCAGGCCGGCCAACAGTTTTTCGGCGGCATCCAGCGGCAGCTCGGTATCGATGGGGTTGTCGTCACCCTCAGGCTCGCCCGGGCGGATGCGAATGCCCGGCACCTCGCTGACAAACAGCAGTTTGTCGGCTTGCAATGCAATGGCCACCGAGGTGGCCACTTCTTCCATGGTCAGGTTGAAGGCTTCGCCCGTGGGTGAAAAGCCAAAGGGTGACAGCAGCACCATGGAACCCGACTGAAGGGTTTGCATGATGCCTGCAATGTCAACTTTGCGGACCAGGCCGGAATGTTGAAAATCCACGCCATCCACAATGCCCACGGGCCGGGCGGTGATGAAGTTGCCCGAAATGACGCGCACCGTCGCACCGGCCATGGGTGTGTTGGGCAATCCTTGGCTGAACGCTGCCTCGATTTCATAGCGCAACTGTCCTGCCGCCTCTTGCGCGCAGTCCAGTGCAATTTCATCGGTGATGCGCATGCCGTGAGAGTACAGTGGTGTGTGACCCTTGGCCTTGAGTTGCTCGTTCACTTGAGGTCGAAACCCATGGACCAGCACCACCTTGACGCCCATGCTTTGAATCAGGGCCAAGTCCTGGGCCAGGTTCGGCAGCTTGCCGGCAGCGATGGCTTCACCCGCAATGCCCACGACAAAGGTCTTGCCGCGGTGCATGTGGATGTAGGGGGCCACAGACCGAAACCAGGGGACAAAGGTGAAATTAAAGACTGCTGACATGGAATGACGAAGCCGGCGGGGATAATTCGGGATTGTCCACCATGTTGCCCCCTGTTTTGACTGACGCCACGCCCCTGAAGATCGAATTTCCCGACGGCCTGCCTGTTTCGGCCCGCCGCGATGAGCTGATGGCGGCCATTCAGGACCACCAGGTTGTGATCGTCTGCGGTGAGACGGGCTCGGGCAAGACCACGCAATTGCCCAAGATGGCGCTGGCGCTGGGGCGTGGCCGCTTGAATGCGAAAGCGGGTGAAAAAGGTCGTTTGATCGGTCATACCCAGCCGCGTCGCATTGCCGCCACATCGGTGGCCAAGCGCATTGCAGAAGAGCTGCACACCCCTGTAGGCGAGGTGGTCGGCTACAAGGTTCGCTTCAACGACCGACTCAGCAAGACCGCTTCGGTGAAGCTCATGACCGACGGCATATTGCTGGCCGAGACCCAGAGCGATCCCTTGCTGCAAGCCTATGACACGCTGATCATCGACGAGGCGCACGAGCGCAGCCTGAACATCGATTTCTTGTTGGGCTATTTGCGACAAATCCTGCCCAGGCGCCCGGATTTGAAAATCATCGTGACGTCGGCGACCATTGATGCGGATCGCTTTGCGCAGCACTTTGCATCTGCCAAAGGGCCAGCGCCAGTGCTCACCGTGTCGGGACGGACCTATCCCGTAGAAGTTCGCTGGCGCCCGTTCGAGGAAAGCCGTGACCACGGCCTGGAAGACGCCATCGCCGAGGCGGTGGACGAGTTGTGGCGTGACCCGCGACAGCAGGGAGACATCTTGGTGTTTCTGCCAGGAGAGCGCGAAATTCGAGAGGCGGCAGACCACCTGCGCCATCACCTGGGTCACCAGCCCACCACCCGTGGGGCTGAGGTGCTGCCTTTGTTTGCGCGTTTGTCCCAGGCCGAGCAAGACCGGGTCTTTGAGCCCCACACGGGCCGGCGCATCGTGCTCTCCACCAATGTGGCAGAAACCTCGCTGACCGTTCCCGGCATTCGCTATGTCATTGACACAGGCACAGCACGCGTGAAGCGTTACAGTTTTCGCAGCAAGGTCGAACAGTTGTTGGTGGAGCCCATCAGCCAGGCCGCGGCCAACCAACGCTCGGGGCGATGCGGCCGGGTGGCCGACGGTATTTGCATTCGCCTGTATGACGAGAAAGACTTTGCGGGCCGCCCGCGCTTCACCGACCCTGAAATTTTGCGCAGCTCATTGGCTGGCGTTATTTTGCGAATGATGTCTTTGCATCTGGGGGATGTGAGCCAGTTTCCGTTTTTAGAGGCGCCGCGCCCGAAGGCCATCAGCGATGGCTACCAGCTGCTGAACGAACTGGGCGCCGTCAACGATGACCTGGTCTTGACCCCGATGGGCCGAGAGCTGTCTCGCTTGCCCCTTGACCCGCGCGTGGGGCGCATGATTTTGGAAGCGCGCCACCGGCAAGCCTTGGACGAGGTGCTCATCATCGCCTCGGCCTTGAGCGTGCAAGACGTGCGCGACCGCCCTTTGGCGCAACAAACCCAGGCCGATCAGGCGCATGCCAAGTTCAAGGACGAAAAGAGCGAGTTCAGTGGCTACCTGAGCTTGTGGCGATGGATCCATGACAGCCGAGGGGGTGCGCACAGCCACCGCTTGTCCAATCGGCAATATGAAACATTGCTGCGCCAGAATTTCATCAACCCGCGCCGCTTGCGGGAATGGCGCGATGTCCACACACAGTTGCACACCGTGGTCGCCGAGCATGGCTGGAAACTCAACAGCGAACCGGCCAGCTATGAGCAACTGCATTTGTCGATGCTAGCGGGCTTGCTGGGCAACCTGGGTTACCGCCCAGAAGAGGAAGACGTCTACCTGGGCGCACGGGGCATCAAGTTTTACCGCCATCCTGGTGCGCATCTGAAGAAAAAACCGGGTCGCTGGATTGTGTGTGCCGAACTGGTGGAGACCACCCGGCTGTTTGGGCGCGGCATTGCGGCCATTGACCCGACCTGGTTGGAGCAAGTCGGCGGGCACCTGTTGCGCAAGCAGTTGCTGGACCCGCATTGGGAGAAGCGCAAAGCCGAAGTTACCGCCTTGGAGCGCGCCACTTTGTATGGCTTGGTGGTGTACAGCGGTCGCCGCGTGCCCTATGCCCGCGCGGACCTGGCCGGTGCCCGCGAGATTTTCATCCGTGAGGCCCTGGTCGAAGGTGACTGGGACACCCCGCTGAATTTTTTAGCGGCCAACCGCAAAATGGTCCGCCAGGTCCAAGAGCTGGAACACAAATCGCGTCGCCAGGATGTGCTGGTGGACGATGCCCTGATATACGCTTTTTACGACCAGCAATTGCCGGCCGATGTTTGCACAGGGGCGGGCTTGGAGCGCTGGCACCGGGAAGAAAAAAAGCGGCGCATGGCCAGTGGGGACACATCGGAGCCCTTGCTGCTGACCCGTGAAGAGTTGATGCGCCATGAGGCTGCAGGCATCACCACTCAAGCCTTTCCCAAAACCTTGCGCTTGGGGGGCATTGATTGCAGTGCCCAGTATCTGCATGAACCTGGTGACCCGCGCGATGGTTTGACCGTGACCGTGCCCCTGTTTGTGCTCAACCAAGTGAGTGAGGAGCGGGCGGAGTGGCTGGTGCCGGGCATGCTCAAGGACAAGATCCAGGCCTTGCTGAAAAGCTTGCCCCAAAAGCCTCGTGCCCGCTTGGTGCCCTTGCCAGACACCGCGCTCAAGATGGCCGAGGCTTTGTCAGCGCCGGAGGTGTTTGGCGGTGGCTCCTTGGTCGACGCCCTGGTTCGCCAGGTGAAAGCGCACACCCAGCTCGACATGAAACGTGCTGACTTCAAGCACGACATGGTGGCGGCACACTTGTTCATGAACTTCAGAGTGGTGGACGAGCATGGTCGCCAGCTGGGGCAAGGCCGCAACCTGGGGGGGCTCAAGGCCGAGTGGGGCTCACAAGCCCGCGGTGCCTTCCAAGCTTTGGCCGGGCTGAAAGCACGACCCGCCCCGCCGGCCAGTGATGATGTTGCGCCCACTGTGGCTCCCAAGGATGTCGTGCCATCACCCTCGAAACCCAGCAGCCCTACGTCCAGCGCTTTGACCGCCGATGCCAAGTACACCCAATGGTCATTTGGCGAGTTGCCCGAACTGTTAGAAATTCGAAAAGGGGGGCAGACCCTGATTGGCTTCCCCGCCTTGGTGGATGCCGAAGATGCGGTTCGCATCGAAGTCTTTGACGAACCCGATGTGGCTGCCGCGCGGCACCGTCTGGGCTTGTGCCGCTTGTTCTCTCTGCAGTTGCGCGATGCCTTGAAGTACCTGGAAAAAAACATCCCGGAATTGCAAAGCATGAGCATGGCCTACATGCAGTTGGGCGGCACGCGCGACGAGCTGTCCCGTCAAATCGTGGATGCCGCTTTGGAGCGCGCATTTCTGATGGCTCCGTTGCCCTGCAATGAAGTCGATTTCAAGCGGCGTGTCGAGGAGGGGCGTGGCCGGTTGAACCTGATTGCCCAGGAAGTCGCGCGCTTGTCAGGGGTGATCTTGTCCGAGTACGCCAGCGTGACCCGCAAGCTCAAAGACACCAAGAACCAGCCGGAGGTGGTGGCGGACATCACCCAACAACTCCAACGTTTGCTCGGCAAACGCTTCGTAACGGACACGCCCGTCAGCCAGATTCAGCATGTACCACGCTATCTCAAGGGCATGGTGATGCGATTGGACAAGCTGCGCGCCGATCCTGCGCGCGATGCCACCCGGTTTGCAGAGTTCAAACCCATGGAGCAACGCTATTGGCGTTTGATGGCCGAGCGCAAGGGCGTTCAGGATGAGCGCACGCGCGAGTTCCGGTGGCTGTTGGAGGAGCTGCGCATCAGCTTGTTTGCGCAAGAGTTGCGCACTCCGCAGCCCGTCAGTGTGAAGCGCTTGGACAAGGCCTGGGCCTTGATCAACCAGTAAGCGAGGCCGGCGCCCGCAGCTTCAGAGCTGGTAGTCTTCTGTTCGACCTTCCAAGGCTTTGGTGATCAGGTCGCGGTCCAGCCGCTCGCTGAGCATGCCCGCGAAATCCAGCACAAAGTTGCGCAAATAACTGCCGCGTTTGAAGGCCACGCGGGCCATGTTTTTGCCAAACAGGTTGCCACCGGGGCGCACCACCAAATCGGTATCGGTCGCGTCGCGCACGGCCATTTCGGCCACGATGCCTACGCCCATGCCCAGCCGCACATAGGTTTTGATCACGTCGGAGTCAATGGCTTCCAGCGCAATGCGGGGCGCCAACTTCTTTTGGTCAAAGGCCGTGTCGATGCGCGTGCGACCGGTGAATGACGGGTGGTAGGTGACCAAGGGCCATTGCGCCAATTCTTCCAGGGTGATGCGTGGTTGCTGCGCCAGCGGATGGTCGATGGGCAAGACCAAGACGTGTTGCCATTCATAACAAGGCAAGGTGATCAGGTCGGGATACTTGGACAGCGATTCGGTGGCGATGCCAATTTCAGCCGTTTCATCCAGTACCATGCGTGCGACCTGATCGGGCGCCCCCTGGTGCAAGCTGACATTGACCTTGGGGTAAGCCTTGCGCAGGCTGGCCACCGGGACGGGCAACACATAACGCGCTTGCGTGTGGGTGGTGGCGATGGACAAGGTGCCGCTGTCCTGGGTGCTGAATTGGTCGCCAATGCGCTTGAGGTTGTTGATCTCCCGCAGGATGACCTCGATGCTTTTCAGCACATGCTGCCCCGGCTCGGTGATGCGTTTGAGGCGTTTGCCATGGCGGGCAAAGATTTCAATGCCCAGTTCTTCTTCCAACTCAATGATGGCCTTGGACACACCAGGTTGGGAGGTGTGCAACGCCTTGGCGGCTTCGGTCAGGTTGAGGTTGCGGCGTGCGGCCTCTTGAACAAATCTGAACTGGTGAAGATTCATAACCAAATGGATATAAAGAATGGCGTCATTATGCCAAACCACAGCCCATTCAGTGTGTGTCGCCAAGCGCCAAATCGCTCATCAAGGCAATCAGGGCGGGATGCTCTCCCACCGAAGGCAACACCTCGATCGTCAAATCTGGATGGCTTTGTCGCAAGGCGGCGATGAGGAGGGGCAGGTCTTCGCGTGCATGTTTGCCGATGCCCAGGAACATCGGCAGGATGCGCAGCGACGTGCACCCCTTTTCAAGCAAGCCCTCTACGCTGGTGGGCAAATCGGGGGGTGTCAATTCCAGATAGGCGCATGCCACCAGGGTTTGCGGTGAGCGTGTTCGGATGCGTTCGGCCACCGCCTGAATCGGGCGGTGCCACAAAGGGTCACGGGAACCGTGGGCAAACAAAACAATGGCTTGCATCAGCGCCTCAAAACCAGCCACCCGAAGGCACCGAGTGATAAAAATGTGTAAATCAGACCTGGGGCCGCTGCCGCCAGCCAGGGCGCCCATTGTTGCAGGTTGCCCACGTAGCCAAAAACGTTGTTGAGCAAAAAGAAGCTGATGCCGATCAGCACGCCGATGAAGACAAAGCTGGCAATGCCGCCGCTGCGGAAATGCAGGTAGGCAAAAGGCAGCGCCAGCACCATCATGACCAGGCAGCTGATGGGGTAAAACACTTTTTTCCAAAACTCAATTTCGTAGCGGTGCGCGGATTGGGCGTTTTGCTCCAGGTGCCGGATGTACTGGAAAAGGTCCAGGGTTTTCATGCGGTCAGGCTTGAGCAAGGCCACCGAGACCATTTCTGCGCTGATGCCTGTAGGCCAGCGCAGGCTGGGTATTTGCAAGCGATTGACGGCCTCACGCTCGCGCCCTGGATGTTGAAATTCATCGCGTTGAACCTGCGCCAAAAGCCAGGCATCGTTGTCCTGAGAAAAGGTGCCTGATGCGGCTTGGGTCAAGGAGATCAGCAAGCCAGCGCGATCGAATTCGTAAATGCGAATGCCTTGCATGTCACCTTCAGGGGTGAGGGCCTGCACGTTGACCGCATGCTGTGTGTAGGCCTGCCTTTCTTTGAGCCAGGCGCCGGTTTGTCCGACAGTGATTTGCCCGAGATAGCGAGATTTCAGCAATTGCGCTTGGCGGTCGCAGAACGGGGAGAGGTAATCGCCCACGGCAAATGTCAGAACCACAAAGGCCAGGCCCAGCCAAAGCAAGTGTCGCAATGCCATGAAGGGGCCCAGCCCGCTGGTTCTCAAGATGGTGAACTCTGAGCTTTGGGCCAGTCGTGCCATGACAAAGATGGTGCCAATCAACACGGCAATGGGCAGCAATTCGTAAACATGGCTCGGAACCATCAGGGTGACATACGACAGGGCGTGGGTGACTTGGTACCCCCCGTTCGCACCTTTGCCAACCCATTGCAGCTCGTCAATCAGGTCGAAAAAGAAGAACAGCCCCAAAAAACCAAGGGCAACAAAGCTCACGGCGGAAAAAACTTCGCCATAAATGAGGCGTCGCAAGGTTCTCATGTGGGGACACTCTCGGCGGGACCGTTGCTGCGCTTGCGCAGGGGCCAGAACAAACGCCAGTCATGGTGCCTCACCAGCAACAAGCTCAGGCCGATGAGCAAAGCGCCTCCGTGCAAGCCCAGCATCAATCCGCCAAAGCTGGCCCGCCCGCTGGAGATCCAGTTTTGCCCCAGGTTGATCAGGTTGTAATACACGATGAAGGTAAACAAGGCCAACAGCATGTGGCCCCCTCGCGCGCCTCTGGGGTTGATGCGGGCCATGGCCAAGGCCATGATGATCAGGTTGAAGGCCGCCACGCCCAGGCCCAGGCGCCAAGCCAACTCTGCCAAGTTCTGCCGGTTGGGGTTTTGCAGCAACTCCCAAGAGTGGGTGGCTTTGGCGCTGTAGGTCAGCGCATCCAAAGGTTGGGCGCTGATGAGCGTGCCATATTCCTTGAACTCGCTCAATTTAAGCACATCGTTGTCTGCCGCTTGATCCAGCCGTTGTCCAGCCGAAAGCATCAGAAACCGATCGCCATCACGCTCCCTGATCTGGCCGTTGCGCGCTGTGGTCACCGTGCGACCGTCTTTGTCTTGCGAGGCAATGAAAACATTCTTGCCCTGTTTGTCGCTGGCCAAGTCCTTCTCAATGAAAAAGACGCGTTGACCGTTGGCTGACTCTTGAAATTGCCCGGGCGCCACACGCTCAAGATCGCCGCGCTTTTCAAATCGGTCTTTCAGCTCCTGGGTTTGCTGGTGAGTCCACGGCCAGACCAGCAGTGCGAGCAAAAAAATCAGCAACAACAAGGGCCATGAAAAGCGCATCAAGGGGGGCAGAAAACTCAGCAGTCCATTGCCGCTGGTCAGCCAAATGACCATTTCACTGTCGCGGTACATGCGGGACAGCGTGCCCACGGTCGCAATGAAGACGCTCATGGTCAGAATGGTGGGCAGATGGCCCAACACGGTGTAACCCAGCACCAGGCTGACTTCGGAAGGGTTGACGCTGCCGCGCGAGGCCTGGCCCAGGGTGCGGATCAACATCATGGTCATCACGATGGTGACGAGCACCACCAGGGTCGCACCAAAACTGCGAACCAGGTCCTGTCGGAGGGAAGAATGGAATAACATTGCTGGGAACCAAAACCTGAATTATGAACTTCCAACTCAAACCCCTGACACTGGCCCAGGCCTCCAGCTTCAAAACCGAAGCGTTGGTGGTCTTGGTTCCCTCGACTTTGCCCCGAGACAGCTCGGCCTTGGGCACCCTGATCGCCCAGGCGGTTCGCTGCGGCGACCTGGATCTGGCCAAGCCGGCGAAAATGCTCGCCATGTGGCGTGTCCCCGGCATTGTGGCATCCCGGCTTG
This sequence comes from uncultured Bordetella sp., assembly GCA_964442645.1. Classification (GTDB taxonomy): domain Bacteria; phylum Pseudomonadota; class Gammaproteobacteria; order Burkholderiales; family Burkholderiaceae_C; genus Limnohabitans. The sequence goes on from CAYTZZ010000005.1 coordinate 23,017, forward strand.
TGCTGGTGACCTTGGGCGAGGGGCAACCCAAGCATTGGCGACAGGCTGTCACGGCGGCCATGGGAGCCCTCAAGAGCGCGCAAGCAAAAGACCTGGCCTTGGTGTTGCCTTCTTCGCCCACAGAGCAGGTTTGCGCTTTGGCGCAGGCGGTTGCGGACGCCAGCTATGTTTACACCGCCACCAAGCCCAGTGCGGAGGCGGCCAAGCTGAAAAATGTGACCTTGGGTGTGCCTGACGTGAAATCAGCCCAGGGTGCTTTGGCGCAGGCCAAAGCGCGGGTGGCAGGCATCACGCTGGCGCGCGAGTGGGGCAACCGTCCCGCCAACCATGCCACACCAGACCACTTGGCCAAGGTGGCACAGTCCCTGACGCGCCTGGGACCCATTCAGTGCCAGGTCATGGGCCCCAAAGAAGTCAAACGCCTGGGCATGGGCTCTTTTGAAGCCGTGGCGCAAGGCGCTGAAACCTCGTTGCGTTTCATCGTTTTGCGCTACCAAGGTGCTGCCGCAAGTGTGGCCCCGACGGTCTTGGTGGGCAAGGGCATCACCTTTGACACGGGCGGCATCTCCCTGAAACCCGGCGCGGGCATGGACGAAATGAAATTTGACATGTGTGGCGCCGCCAGCGTGCTGGGAACCTTCCGCGCCTTGGCCGATCTGCGCCCTGCGGTCAACGTTGTCGGTCTGATTCCCGCCTGCGAAAACATGCCAGATGGCCGCGCCTTGAAGCCAGGCGATGTGGTCACCAGCATGAGCGGCCAGACCATTGAAGTCCTGAACACCGACGCCGAGGGCCGTCTCATTTTGTGCGACGCCTTGACCTATGCCGAGCGCTTCAAGCCAGCCGCGGTGATCGACATCGCCACCTTGACCGGCGCTTGCGTGATTGCCTTGGGCAGCGTGCGCAGCGGCATGTTTGCCACCCAGGACGACTTGGCCCAAGCCTTGATGCTTGCCGGTGAGCAATCCCTCGATTTTTGCTGGCGCATGCCTCTGGATGACGAATACGCCGAGGGCCTGAAATCCAATTTCGCCGACGTGGCCAATGTGGGCGATCGATCAGCAGGCGCTGTCACGGCCGCCAAATTTTTACAACGCTTTGCCGGCAAATTTCCCTGGGCACACCTGGACATTGCTGGCACGGCCTGGAAGAGCGGGGGCGCCAAGGGGGCCACCGGCCGGCCTGTAGGCTTGCTGCTCAGTTACCTGCTAAGCCTGCAAGCGTCCACCACGCCCGCCAAGAAAACCGTGGCACGTCGCGCCAAGGCATGACCGAAGTCGCTTTCCATTTCAATGCCCCCGACAAGCTGGGCTATGCCTGCCGCCTGTTGCGCAAGGCCTTCAACGCCCAAGCGAAGGTGGTGGTGTTGGCCAATGCCAACGATTTGGCCACGCTGGATGCGCAGTTGTGGACCTTCTCCGCATTGGAGTTCATTCCGCACTGTCACGCGCACGCGCAAGCCGAATTGCTGCAGGCTTCCCCCATTGTGTTGACCTCCTCCTTGGAAAATTCTGCCCATTTGCCACACCATCAAGTGCTGGTGAATTTGGACATGGCCTTGCCCATTGGCTTTGAAAAATTTGAGCGCGTGGTTGAAGTGGTGACGCTGGACGAGGAAGAGCGGCAACAGGCGAGGCGGCGTTGGAAACACTACGCTGACAGGGGATATCCCATTGTCCGACATGACCTCGCTTTGAAGGACTCCGCATGACAGCCGCAATGCGTGTGCCACCGCATGTGCCCACTTTGACCGAAGTGGTGTCCTGGTCCGACAAGGCCACGCCGACCGCTTGGAGCGGGCCCGAGGCCTTGCCGCCCGACTTGGCTCGGGAAGTCGAAGCCCGTGTGTTGCACCAAATTCAGCAAATGTTGCCTTCTCTGGTGGCTCAGGCATTGAACGAGTCACTGCAAAATGCCGCGCCCAAGGCGGCAGACAATTGACTACACTTCGCTTTTTTAACCCACTCTCAGGAGTACTGCATGAACATGAAAAAGACACTGGTGGCCAACCTTGCTTGGATGGCCTGCGCTGCTTTTGCGCAGGACATGGTCGTCAAGATCGGCCATGTGGGCCCCATCAGCGGCGCCATTGCGCATTTGGGCAAAGACAATGAATATGGTGCCCGCCTGGCCGTGGAAGACCTGAACGCCAAAGGCGTGACGATTGGTGGCAAAAAGGTCAAATTTGAGTTGATTGCCGAAGACGACGCGGCCGACCCCAAGCAAGGCACGGCGGTGGCTCAAAAGCTCGTGGACCAGAAGGTCAGCGGCGTGGTGGGGCACCTGAACTCCGGCACCACCATTCCGGCCTCCAAGATCTACAGCGATGCGGGCATCCCCCAGATTTCGCCCTCGGCCACCAATCCCAAGTACACCCGTCAAGGTTACAAAACGGCCTTCCGTGTAGTGGCCGATGACGTGCATCTGGGTGGCACACTGGGGCGCTACGCCATCAAGGAACTGCAAGGCAAAGCCATTGCGGTGATTGACGATCGCACGGCTTACGGTCAGGGCGTGGCCGATGAATTTGAAAAGGCGGTCAAGGCTGGCGGTGGCAAGGTGGTGGGACGCGAGTTCACCAACGACAAGGCCACCGACTTCATGCCCATCCTGACCACCCTTAAAGGCAAGAAGCCCGATGTGATCTTCTTTGGCGGCATGGACGCCGTGGCCGGCCCCATGCTCAAGCAGATGAAGTCACTGGGCATCCAAGCCAAGTTTGTGGGCGGCGACGGCATTTGCACCACCGAGATGGCCAAGTTGGCAGGCGATGCCTTGGGCAACGGCCAAGTGGTGTGCGCTGAAGCCGGTGGCGTGGAGGGCGCTCAGAAGAAAAGCATGGACGAATTCAATGCCCGCTTCAAGAAGCGTTTCAACGAAGACGTGAAGCTTTATTCGCCCTATGTTTACGACGCGCTGAATGTGATGGTCGACGCCATGGTCAAGAGCAATTCGGCCGACCCGGCCAAGTACTTGCCCATGCTGGCCAAAACCACGGGTTACAAAGGCGTGACCGGCACCATCAGTTTTGATGAGAAGGGCGATGTGAAAAACGGCGCCTTGACACTGTTTACCTTCAAAGACGGCAAGCGCGACCAAATCGCCGTTGTCCGATAAGCCCGAAGTCACTGCGAAGAAATAAAAAATGCCCCGTGAGGGGCATTTTTGTTGGCGTCTGGCGGAGAGGGCGGGATTCGAACCCGCGGTGGGCTATTAACCCACACACGCTTTCCAGGCGTGCGACTTAAACCGCTCATCCACCTCTCCGAAGCCTGTCATTGTAACAAAGCATGAAGGGGGTACACTTCGCCTTCCTTTTTTATTCCTGCCCACGCCGGAGTGCTCGCATGAAATTTCGTTTTCCCATTGTCATCATCGATGAGGACTTCCGCTCCGAGAACACCTCGGGTCTGGGCATTCGGGCCTTGGCGCAGGCCATTGAAGGCGAGGGGTATGAAGTCATGGGGGTCACCAGTTATGGCGACCTGAGCCAGTTTGCGCAACAACAGTCGCGTGCCAGCGCTTTTATTTTGTCCATTGACGATGAAGAGTTCACGCCCGGTCCTGATCTGGACCCCGCGGTGCTCAGCTTGCGCACCTTCATTGAAGAGGTGCGCTTCAAAAACGCCGATGTGCCCATTTACATCTACGGCGAGACCAAGACCTCCCGCCATTTGCCCAACGACATCTTGCGCGAGTTGCATGGCTTCATTCACATGTTCGAAGACACGCCTGAGTTTGTGGCTCGCCACATCATTCGCGAAGCCAAGACCTATTTGGAAGGCTTGCAGCCGCCGTTCTTCAAGGCCTTGCTGGACTACGCCGAAGATGGTTCTTATTCATGGCATTGCCCGGGGCACTCGGGCGGCGTGGCGTTTTTGAAAAGCCCCGTAGGGCAAATGTTCCACCAGTTCTTTGGCGAAAACATGCTGCGCGCCGACGTCTGCAATGCCGTGGACGAGCTGGGGCAGTTGTTGGACCACACCGGACCGGTGGCGGCCTCGGAGCGCAACGCCGCGCGTATTTTCAATGCCGACCATTGCTTCTTTGTGACCAATGGCACCAGCACCAGCAACAAGATGGTGTGGCACCACACGGTGGCGCCGGGTGATGTGGTGGTGGTCGATCGCAATTGCCACAAATCGATCCTGCACGCCATCATCATGACCGGCGCGATTCCTGTCTTTTTGAAGCCCACGCGAAATCACTTTGGCATCATCGGCCCCATTCCCAAAAGCGAGTTTGAGCAGGCCAGCATTCAGGCCAAGATCAAGGCCAATCCTTTGCTGAAAGGCGTAGACTCTAAGAAAGTGAAGCCGCGCGTGATGACGCTCACGCAGTCAACCTACGACGGCGTGCTCTACAACACCGAAACCATCAAGAACATGCTCGATGGTTATGTGGCCAACCTGCACTTTGACGAGGCCTGGTTGCCGCACGCGGCCTTCCACCCGTTCTATGGTCCCTACCATGCCATGGGCAAGAAGCGTGAGCGGCCCAAGCATTCGGTGGTGTATGCCACCCAGTCGATTCACAAACTGTTGGCGGGCATCAGCCAGGCCAGCCATGTGCTGGTGCAAGACTCGCAGAACACCAAACTCGACCGTCATCTCTTCAATGAGGCCTACCTGATGCACACCAGCACCAGCCCGCAGTACGCCATCATTGCTAGCTGTGACGTGGCCGCCGCCATGATGGAGCCGCCCGGCGGCACCGCCCTGGTCGAGGAAAGCATTGCCGAGGCCCTGGACTTCCGCCGTGCCATGCGCAAAGTGGACGAGGAGTACGGCAAAGACTGGTGGTTCAAAGTCTGGGGGCCGGACAAGCTGGTGGACGAGGGCATTGGCCGCGCTGACAACTGGATCATCAAGGGCGGTGGCCGGGGCTCCAAATGGCATGGCTTTGGCGATTTGGCCGATGGCTTCAACATGCTGGACCCCATCAAGTCCACCATTGTGACCCCCGGGCTGGACCTGAATGGCAAATTTGCCAAAACCGGTATTCCAGCGAGCATCGTCACCAAGTTTTTGGCTGAACATGGCGTTATTGTCGAAAAGACGGGTTTGTACAGCTTCTTCATCATGTTCACCATTGGCATCACCAAAGGCCGCTGGAACACGCTGCTGACAGCCTTGCAACAGTTCAAGGACGACTACGCCAAGAACCAGCCGATGTGGCGCATCCTGCCGGAGTTTTGCGCCCAGCACCCGCGTTATGAAAAAATGGGTTTGCGTGACCTCTGCCAGCATGTGCACGAGCTGTATGCACGCTATGACATCGCCCGCTTGACCACCGACATGTATTTGAGCGAATTGACACCGGCCATGAAGCCCAGCGATGCCTATGCGCAAATTGCCCACCGCAACACCGAGCGCGTGGGCATTGACCACCTGGAAGGCCGCATCACCACCAGCTTGGTCACGCCTTACCCACCCGGCATTCCCTTGTTGATTCCGGGCGAGGTGTTCAACCGCAAGATCGTGGATTACTTGAAGTTCTCACGCGAGTTCAACGCGCAGTGCCCGGGCTTTGAGACCGACATCCATGGTCTGGTGGAAGAGGTGGATGCGGAAGGCCGCACCCATTATTTTGCGGATTGTGTGAAGCAATAAGCGGCGGGGGTTACTCCGCCGCCGGCTCCTCAATCCCCCCAACCACCTGGCTGAAGCCACCATCCACATAGGTGATCTCCGCCGTCACGCCAGCAGCCAGGTCGCTCAGCAGAAAAGCAGCCACATTGCCAACATCCTCGATGGTGATGTTGCGCCGGATGGGCGAGGCTTCGGCCACCACGCTCAAAATCTTGCCAAAGCCCTTGATGCCGCTGGCCGCCAGGGTTTTGATGGGGCCGGCGCTGATGCCGTTGGCGCGCAGGCCACGGCCTCGACGGCCCAGGGAGTCAGCGAGGTAGCGAACCGAGGCTTCCAGCGAGGCTTTGGCCAGGCCCATGGTGTTGTAGTTGGGCACTGTGCGAATCGCGCCCAAATAGGTCAGGGTCAGCACGGCCGCGTTGTCGTTCAAGTAGGGCAGGGCCGCTTTGGCCATGGCCGGAAAACTGTAGGCGCTGATGTCATGCGCGATTTTGTAGCCCTCGCGGCTGAGTCCGTCCAGGAAGTCACCCGCAATCGCCTCACGCGGTGCATAGCTGATGCTGTGCACAAACCCATCAAAGCATGGCCAGTGCACGGCCAGGTCGCTGAAGAGTTTTTCAATTTGCGCGTCATCGCCAACGTCACAATCAAAAATCAGCTTGGAGTCAAAGTCGGCGGCAAATTCGGTGATGCGGTCCTTGAAACGCTCGCCCACGTAACTGAAGGCCAACTCGGCACCTTGCGCATGACAGGCCTTGGCAATGCCATAGGCGATGGACCGGTTGGACAAGACGCCGGTGATCAAAAGTTTTTTTCCAGCCAAAAAGCCAGTCTTTGCGTTCATGTGTGATGCTCCATCCAAAAATCTTGCAGAATTGTCGCATGCGCATCCTGTGTTTCTGTCTGGCCATCCTGATGAGCGCTCCATGCTGGGCCGGCCATGCCTATGGCCAATTTGGCGACATCAAATACCCGGCGGGATTCAGTCATTTCGATTACGTGAACCCGCAGGCCCCCAAGGGCGGTGAAATCGCCTTGGTGGCGCCCTCGCGCGCCAGCAGTTTTGACAAGTACAACCCCTTCACCCTCAAGGGTTCCGCGCCCCCCGCCTTGAACAACCTCGTGTTCGAGACCTTGTTGGTGGGCACTTTGGACGAGCCCACCACGGCTTACGGCTTGCTGGCCGAGGACGTCACCGTGGCTGCAGACAAGCGCTCTGTGACCTTCCGATTGCGTCCTGAAGCGCGTTTTCAGGACGGCAGTCCCGTGCTGGCGGCTGACGTCAAGCATTCCTTTGACAAACTCATCAGCAAAGAGGCCGCACCACAGTTCCGCACCATTTTTGGCGAAGTGCAGGGTGCCGTGGTGTTGGCCGAACGGACCGTGCGCTTTGATTTCAAACGCGTCAATGCCGAGTTGCCCCTGATGGTGGGCGGTATGCCGGTCTTCAGCCGTGCCTGGGGCGGCGGAAAGCCCCTGGACAAAATCATCACCGATGTGCCTTTGGGGTCGGGTCCCTACAAAATTGGCAAAGTCGATTTTGGCCGAGACATTCAATACGAACGCGATCCCAACTACTGGGGCCAGGACCTCAACGTTCGCCGCGGCATGTTCAATTTTGATCGCATCGTTTACAAGCTTTACAAAGACAACACCGCCCAACTCGAGGCCTTCAAGGCGGGGGAGTTTGATTACATCCAAGCCTTCATCGCCCGTGAATGGGCCCGGGCCTACACCGGCAAGCCGTTTGACTCAGGCCGCCTCATCAAGAAGGAATTGCAGCATGGCAATGCGGGCGATTTCCAGGGCTTTTTGATGAACGCGCGTCTTGAGAAGTTCAAGGACGTGCGGGTCCGTCAGGCCATCGGCCTGGCCATGGACTACGAGTGGATGAACCGGCAATTGTTCTACAAGGCCTATACCCGCGTGCGCGGCTATTTTGTCGGCAGCGACTTCGAGGCCAAAGGCCTGCCTCAGGGGGAAGAGCTGGCCTTGCTCAAGACATTGCAAGACAAACTGTCCCCCCAAGTGCTGTCTCATGAAGTGCCCCAACCGCCAGTGACACAGTTGGACCCCGCATCCGGCGCCACCTTGCGAGACCATTTGCGCCAAGCCAAGGCCTTGCTTGCGCAAGCAGGTTGGACTTACCGTGACGGTGCCTTGCGCAATGCCAAGGGCCAAGCCTTCACCCTGGAGTTTCTGGACAACTCTGGCTCCATGGGGCGAGTGGTCACGCCTTACGCCAAAAACCTGGAGAAGCTGGGCTTTCAGGTGAATTACAAGGTGGTTGACTTTGCCATCCTGCAAAAGCGTTTGGATGTCTTCGATTTTGAAATCATCAGCAACCGTTGGGTGGGCAGCGAGTCGCCGGGCACCGAGTTGCTTGAGCGATTTGGCAGCAAGTCTGCCGCCATGGAAGGCTCGGGCAACCTGATGGGTGTGCAAGATCCTGCCGTCGATGCCTTGCTGGACAAAGTTTTGTCGGCGGAAACACGCCCTCAGTTGACTGTGGCATTGCGCGCGTTGGATCGCGTACTGCGCCATGGTCACTACGTGGTGCCGCATTGGTATGGCAGCGTGCACCGCGTGGCCTGGCGTGCCGGGCGGTTTGAGCAACCCGCTGTGACCCCGCGCTATTACCAGCCGGAGTATTGGATCACCGCCACCTGGTGGGCCTCTGCGGCCAATTTGAAAGGGGAGCGCTGACATGGCGGCTTATGTCTTGAAGCGTTTGTTGCTGATGCTGCCCACCTTATTGGGCGTGCTGTTGCTGACCTTCGTGGTGATTCAGTTTGTGCCAGGCGGCCCGGTCGAGCAAATGGTGTCCCAGTTGCAGGGGCGTGACACGGGGGGCGAGGGCGCGGCTGCGGCGGGTGCAGGTTACCGGGGCCGCCAAGGCGTGGATGCGGCACGCATTGCCGAGATACGCACCCTTTATGGTTTTGACAAACCACCGCATGAGCGGTTTTGGCAAATGCTGAAACAGTTTGCCCAATTCGACCTGGGGCGCAGTTTCTTTTACCCCAAGGATGTGTGGCAATTGGTCAAAGAAAAGTTGCCCGTGTCGATCAGCTTGGGCTTGTGGACATTTTTCTTGAGTTACCTCATCTCTGTGCCCTTGGGCATTGCCAAGGCGGTGCGCGCGGGCACACGGTTTGACACCCTCACCAGCCTTTTGGTATTGACGGGTTATGCCATTCCAGGCTTCGTGTTGGGTGTGGCTTTGTTGGTGGTGTTTGGTGGCCAGCTTCAATGGTTCCCTTTGCGGGGGCTGACCTCCAGCAACTGGGAGCAGCTGAGTTGGGGCGCACGCGTGGTCGACTACCTTTGGCACATCGCCTTGCCCATCACCGCCAGCGTGTTGGGCGCGTTTGCGGTGACCACGATGCTGACCAAAAACGCCTTTCTGGAAGAAATTCGCAAACAGTATGTGTTGACGGCGCGCGCCAAAGGATTGTCGGAGCGCCGTGTGCTTTGGAAGCATGTGATGCGCAATGCCATGATTCCTTTGGTCACGGGTTTTCCGGCGGCCTTCATTGGCGCTTTTTTCACTGGCTCCTTGTTGATCGAGACCCTGTTTTCGCTGGACGGCCTGGGCTTGCTGAGTTACGAAAGCGTGATGCGCCGCGATTACCCCGTGGTCCTAGGCACGCTTTACCTGTTCACGCTGATTGGCTTGGTGACCAAGCTGGTCAGTGACCTTTGCTATGTGTGGGTCGACCCACGCGTGAAGTTCGACTGATGCGCGCCTACACCGCCTCACTTTCGCCCGGACGACGCGCCTGGCTTCGCTTTCGCCAGCACCGCCTGGGTTTTGGCAGCTTGTTGATTTTTTTGACACTTTTTGTGCTGAGCCTCGGGGCCGAGTTGGTGTCCAACGACAAGCCGCTCTTGGTGCGCTACAACGGCCAATGGCTTTCACCGATCCTGAGCAACCCGCCGGAAACCGCATTTGGGGGTGACTTTCAAACCCCCACGGATTACCTGGACCCTTTCATTCAGCAGCAATTTCAACAGCCGGGCAATTGGGCGCTTTACCCGGTCAACCCTTACCACCACAGCACGCTGAATTACTTTGCCAAAGAGCCCAACCCGGCAGCGCCGTCCAGCGACAACTGGCTGGGCACCGATGACCGAGGACGGGACGTGGTGGCCAGGCTGTTGTATGGCTTTCGGGTGTCAGTGCTGTTTGCCCTGGCCTTGACCCTGACCGGGACCATGTTGGGCGTGCTCACAGGTGCTTTGCAGGGCTTTTTTGGCGGAAAGACCGACCTGGCCTTTCAGCGCTTCATCGAGATCTGGAGCGCCATGCCAGAGCTGTACTTGCTCATCATTTTTTCGGCGGTGTTCGACCCCAGCGTCAGCCTGTTGCTGATCCTGCTCAGCCTGTTTGGCTGGATGGGCTTATCGGACTATGTGCGCGCAGAGTTTTTGCGCAACCGGCAACTGGACTATGTGCGCGCGGCCCGTGCCTTGGGCTTGAGCAATGCGGCCATCATCTGGCGCCATGTTTTGTCCAACAGCTTGACACCGGTGGTGACCTTTTTGCCCTTCCGCATGAGTGCGGCCATTTTGGCGCTGACCAGTCTGGACTTTCTGGGCCTGGGCGTTCCCCCAGGCACGCCCAGTTTGGGCGAACTCTTGGCGCAAGGCAAAAACAACATCGACGCCTGGTGGATTTCTTTGTCCACCTTTGCCGTCCTGGTGGTGACTTTGTTGTTGTTGACCTTCATGGGAGACGCTTTGCGCGACGCCCTGGATCCCCGGCGCACCGACGGGGAGGGCGCATGAGCCAGGCCTTGCTGTCGCTTGAAAAATTGTCGGTCAGCTTCCAGGGTCGGGAGGTGGTGCATGGCATCGACCTGCAGGTGGCGCGCGGCGAGCGCCTGGCCTTGGTGGGGGAATCGGGGTCTGGCAAAACCGTCACGGCCCTGAGCATTTTGCGCCTGGCCCAGGGCGCGCGCTGGGGTGGCCGTTGTGTTTTTGAAGGCCGCGATTTGTTGCAATTGCCCTTGCCCGAATTGCGAGCCGTGCGTGGCGCCGACATTGCCATGATTTTTCAGGAACCCATGACGGCCCTGAATCCCTTGTTCACCATCGGCGACCAGATTGCCGAAGTGCTTGAACTCAAGCAGGGCTTGACCCGGCAAGCGGCCTGGTCACAGGCCATTCAATTGCTGGAGGACACGGGCATTCCCGAGCCGGCGCGTCGGGCGGGTTCTTTTCCGCATCAGTTGTCCGGCGGACAACGCCAACGCGCGATGATCGCCATGGCCTTGGCCTGTCGTCCCAAGCTGTTGCTGGCCGACGAGCCCACCACGGCCCTGGATGTCACCTTGCGAGGCCAGATCTTGGACTTGCTGACAGACTTGCAGCAACGCCATGGCATGGCGGTCTTGATGATTACCCACGATCTGCCCCTGGTCCGACGCTTCGCAGACCGGGTCGCTGTCATGGAAAACGGCCATTTGGTAGAAAGCGGGGCTGTGGCTCAAGTGTTGCAGTCGCCGTCGCACCCCTACACCCAAAGGCTGGTGGACAGTCTGCCCACGCGGGACGTGCGTGCAGCATCCCAAGACGACGCCGTCATTTTGTCGGCCCGCGATCTGTGCGTGGCCTATGCGCAACCCTTGCCGGGGCTGCGCGGCTGGTTCAAACAAGGCCGCTTTGTCGCGGTGGACCAAGTGGCGTTCTCGTTGCGAACGGGCCAGACCCTGGGCGTGGTGGGGGAGTCGGGCTCAGGCAAGTCCACTTTGGCGCTGGCCGCTTTGGGTCTGCAAGCCTTCAGCGGTGACTTGCAATTAGAGGGGCAACAATGGGGTCAAAGCGCAGCATCGGACCGTTCGTTGCGACGCGCGGTCCAGGTCGTGTTTCAAGACCCGTTCTCATCGCTGTCACCCCGCATGACCGTGGAAGCCTTGGTGGGCGAGGGCCTGCAGGTGCATGCACCGGAGTTGTCCTTGCAACAGCGACAGGCGCGCGTTCTTCAAGCTTTGCTGGACGTTGGGCTGGACGAAACCCAGTTTCCGGGCTTGCTGGACCGGTACCCGCATGAGTTTTCCGGGGGGCAGCGGCAACGCCTGGCCATTGCGCGGGCGCTGATTGTGGCGCCCCGGGTGCTGGTGCTGGACGAGCCCACCAGCGCCTTGGATGTCTCCATTCAGAAACAAGTTCTCACTTTGCTGCAGCGTCTGCAACGCGAGCGAGGGCTGAGTTATTTGTTGATCACCCATGACATTGCCGTGATTCGGGCCATGGCCCATGAGGTGATCGTGATGAAAGCCGGGCAGATTCTGGAGTCTGGCCCGGTTTCGCAGGTCTTGGACCAGCCGTCACACCTGTATACACAGCAATTGGTGGCCGCCGCCCGCTAAGTTTTTGATAAATCCTTTGCGAATCAAGGATTTACGCGCTACAATACTGGCTTCACGACCAAACGGGCGGGTATCCACCGCCCGTTTTTTTTGGTCCATTCAAAAACACCGTGGCACTACAAGACATCGTTGATCAAACCGTCAAAGGACTGGGTTATGACCTGGTGGAGATTGAGCGCTCCGCCGGCGGTTTATTGCGCATCACCATCGACCATCCCTGGGTGGCGGGCGAGACCGAGCAATGGGTCAACGTGGAAGACTGTGAAAAGGTCAACCGCCAGTTGCAGTTCGCGCTGGAAGTCGATGGCATTGAGTACCGGCGCTTGGAAGTGTCTTCGCCGGGCATCGACCGGCCTTTGCGGCACGAAGCAGATTTTGAACGCTTCCAGGGGCAGATCATCGACCTGACCTTGAAGCAACCCATGGGCGCAGCTGCCGGCGGCTTGGTGTCGAGCCTGCGTAAAAAATTCCGCGGCACGCTGGAGCGTACCGAACAAGGCACGGGTTGGCAGATCACCTGGCGTGACGAACCGCAAGTCAAGCCTGGCCAGCGCGTGAGCAAGAAAAGAGAGCAGCCGCCTTTGCAGGCGCTGGGATTCACGTTGGACGAGCTGCGTGAGGCTCGTCTGGCACCGATTGTTGATTTCAAGGGACGTCAGTCCGTTAAGTGAGAAGAGGAGTAGTCGATCATGAACCGCGAAATGTTGATGCTGGTGGAAGCCATCTCGCGCGAGAAAAACGTCGAGCGCGATGTGGTGTTCGGCGCCGTTGAGCTCGCCCTCGCCCAAGCCACGAAAAAGTTGTACCAAGGCGAAGTGGACATTCGGGTGGCAATGAACCGCGATACCGGTGACTACGAAACCTTCCGCCGCTGGCTGGTCGTGCCTGACGCTGCGGGCTTGCAAAATCCCGATGCCGAAGAACTCTTGATGGACGCACGCGAGCGCGTGTCCGACGTCGAAGAGGGCGAATACATCGAAGAGGGCATTGAGTCCTTGCCCATCGGCCGCATTGGCGCCATGGCAGCCAAACAGGTCATCTTGCAAAAGATCCGCGACGCCGAGCGCGAAATGCTGCTCAATGACTTCATGTCGCGTGGCGACAAGATTTTTGTCGGCACCGTCAAGCGCATGGACAAGGGCGACATCATTGTGGAGAGTGGCCGCGTCGAAGGCCGCTTGCGTCGCAATGAGATGATCCCCAAGGAAAACTTGCGCAACGGCGACCGTGTGCGCGCCATGATCATGGACGTGGACCTGACCCTGCGTGGTGCGCCCATCATCCTGTCGCGCTCCGCCCCCGAGTTCATGATCGAGCTGTTCCGCCAGGAAGTGCCCGAGATCGAGCAAGGCCTGCTGGAAATCAAATCCTGCGCCCGTGACGCCGGCTCGCGCGCCAAGATTGCCGTGCTATCGCACGACAAACGCGTGGACCCCATTGGCACCTGTGTGGGCGTGCGCGGCACCCGGGTCAATGCCGTCACCAATGAGCTCGCTGGCGAGCGCGTTGACATCGTGCTGTGGAGTGAAGACCCCGCGCAGTTCGTCATTGGCGCCCTGGCCCCTGCCAACGTCAGTTCCATCGTGGTGGACGAAGAAAAGCACGCCATGGACGTGGTGGTGGACGAAGAAAACCTGGCCATCGCCATCGGCCGTGGCGGTCAAAACGTGCGCTTGGCTTCCGACTTGACGGGCTGGAAGATCAACATCATGGACGCCGCAGAGTCGGCGCAAAAACAGGCCAACGAAACCGAATCGATTCGTGCCCTGTTCATGGAGAAACTCGACGTTGACCAGGAGGTCGCCGACATCCTGATCGACGAGGGCTTCACCAGCCTGGAAGAAGTGGCCTATGTGCCCATCCAGGAAATGCTGGAAATTGACAGCTTTGACGAAGACACCGTGAATGAATTGCGTGCCCGCGCCAAAGATGCTTTGCTGACGATGGAAATCGCCCGCGAAGAGAGCGTCGAAGAAGTTTCGCAAAACCTGCGTGACCTCGAAGGCCTGACGCCTGCTCTGATTGCCAAGCTCGCCGAAAGTGGCGTGCACACACGCGATGACCTGGCTGATCTGGCCATCGATGAACTGGTGGAAATCACCGGACAACCTGAAGACGAGGCCAAGGCCCTGATCATCAAGGCACGCGAGCACTGGTTCGCGGGCCAAGCGTGATGGTCATGGAGAGGAACACCACAGATGACGCGTACGACTGTTGCCGAGTTTGCCAACGAACTCAAGAAATCCACTGAAACCCTGCTGGAGCAATTGCGCTCTGCCGGGGTTCCCAAAGCCGACGCCGCCGACGTTCTGACCGACGCCGACAAGCAAAAGCTGCTGGGTTACCTGCAGGCCAGCCATGGCACAGGTTCGCCCGAGCGCAAAAAGATCACGCTGGTCAAAAAGTCCACCAGCGAAATCAAGCAAGCCGATGCCACGGGCAAGGCACGCACCATCCAGGTGGAAGTGCGAAAAAAGCGCACCTTCATTCAGCGTGACGAACCCGAAGAAGTCAGCAAGCCCGAGGCAGAAGTGTCCGCGCCTGCAGTCCCCTTGATCGACGACGCCGAGTTGGCGCGCCGTGAAGAAGAGGCCCGTCGCCAAGCCGAGCTGATTCGCCGCCAGGAAGAAGAGCTGGCCGAAAAGCGCCGCCTTCGCCAAGAGCAAGAACAGCGGGATCAAGCAGAAGCGCTGGCCCGTGCCGAGCAGGCCGCGGCCGAAGCTGCGCGCGCCAAAGCGGCCGCTGACGCCGACGTCACGGGCCCTGCGGTCGATGTGCAAGCAACGCCTGCGCCCTCTGATGCCGCGGCAGCGCCTGCCCAGCCTGCAGAGGACCCCGCCATTGCCGCAGCCAAAGCGGAGCAAGCGCGCAAAGCTGCGGCAGCCAAAGCTTCTGCGGAAGAAGACGCTGCTCGCGCCAAAGACCTGGAAGACCGACGCCGCAAGGCCCTGGCCGAGGCGGAGGCCATCCGTGCCATGATGAACGCCCCCAAGCGCGTGCTGGTGGCCAAGAAGCCGGAAGAGCCCGCCAAACCTGTGGATGCCAAACCCATCAAGGGAACATTGCACAAGCCAGCCACTCCTGCTGGGGCAACCCCAGGTGCGGCGCGCCCCACTGGCACCACCACGACCGGCAAAGATGGCAAAGAAGTCAAAAGCGCCAAGCTTTCGTCAAGCTGGGCCGATGACCAGGCCAAGAAGAAAGAAATCAAGACCCGTGGCGACACCAGCGCCGGTGTCAGCCGCAACAGTTGGCGCGGTGGGCCCAAGGGGCGCCGAGAGCGTGATCGCGAAGAGGCCGCTCAACCTGCACAACCGGTCGAGAACCGGGTCATTGAGGTGCATGTCCCCGAAACCATCACTGTGGCCGAATTGGCCCACAAAATGGCCGTCAAAGCTTCGGAGGTCATCAAGCACCTCATGAAGCTGGGCCAGATGGTCACCATCAACCAGCCGCTGGACCAGGACACCGCCATGATCGTGGTGGAAGAAATGGGCCACAAGGCCATCGTGGCCGCGCTGGACGATCCGGAGGCCTTCACGGAAGAGGAAGCTTCGGCGCACCACGCTGAATCGGTGGCGCGCGCACCAGTGGTCACAGTCATGGGTCACGTGGACCATGGCAAGACCTCGTTGCTCGACTACATTCGCCGCGCCAAAGTGGCAGCGGGTGAAGCCGGTGGCATCACCCAACACATTGGGGCCTACCACGTTGAAACGCCGCGCGGCATGGTGTCCTTCCTGGACACTCCCGGTCACGAGGCTTTCACCGCCATGCGTGCCCGCGGCGCACAAGCCACAGACATTGTGATTCTGGTCGTGGCCGCCGACGATGGCGTGATGCCGCAAACCAAGGAAGCCATCAAGCACGCGAAAGCGGCTGGTGTGCCCATCGTTGTCGCCATGAACAAAATCGACAAACCCGATGCCAACCCCGAGCGCGTCAAGAGCGAGCTGGTGGCAGAAGAGGTGGTGCCTGAGGAATTTGGTGGCGACTCGCCGTTTGTGCCCGTTTCGGCCAAAACCGGCCAAGGCGTGGACGACCTGTTGGAGCAAGTGCTGCTGCAGGCCGAAGTGCTGGAGTTGACCGCGCCGGTGGATGCCATGGCGAAAGGTCTGGTCATTGAAGCCAAGCTGGACAAAGGCCGTGGCCCCGTGGCGACCATCCTGGTGCAATCCGGCACCTTGAAAACCGGCGATGTGGTGTTGGCCGGCCAGACCTATGGGCGCGTGCGCGCCATGCTGGATGAAAACGGCAAACCCATCAAGTCGGCCGGGCCTTCCATTCCGGTGGAAATCCAGGGCCTGACCGAAGTGCCGCAAGCTGGCGATGAGTTCATGGTGTTGGCCGATGAGCGCCGTGCCCGTGAAATTGCCACTTACCGTGCTGGCAAGTTCCGCAACACCAAGCTGGCCAAGCAGCAAGCCTCCAAGCTGGAGAACATGTTCTCCGACATGGCCTCCGGCGAAGTCAAGCTGTTGCCCATCATTGTCAAAGCCGACGTGCAAGGTTCGCAAGAAGCCTTGTCGGCTTCTTTGCTCAAGCTGTCGACCGACGAAGTCAAAGTGCAATTGGTGTATGCCGCCGTGGGTGGCATCAGCGAAAGCGACATCAACCTGGCGATCGCTTCCAAGGCAGTCATCATTGGCTTCAATACGCGTGCCGATGCCGGTGCGCGCAAGCTGGCCGAAGGCAATGGCGTCGAGATTCGTTACTACAACATCATTTACGATGCGGTGGACGAGCTGAAGGCGGCCATGTCGGGCATGTTGACCCCGGACAAAAAGGAAGAAGTCATCGGTACCGCCGAGATTCGCCAGGTGTTCCGCGTCAGCAAGATTGGCTCGATCGCGGGCTGTATGGTCACTGCCGGTGTGGTGCGTCGCTCGGCGCGCCTGCGCTTGCTGCGCGACAACGTGGTCATCTTCACGGGCGAGCTCGACAGCCTCAAGCGCTTCAAGGACGACGCCAAGGAAGTCAAGGAAGGCTTCGAGTGCGGCTTGAACATCAAGGGCTACAACGACATCGTCGAAGGCGATCAGCTGGAGTTCTTCGAGATCAAGGAAGTGGCTCGTTCACTGTAATTGATGCGCAAGACCGCTGCCCCCAACCGCAGTTTCAAAGTGGCCGACCAGATCCAGCGCGATCTGGCCGAGTTGATCGCGCGCGAGTTGAAAGACCCGCGCGTGGGCATGGTCACGCTGCAGGGGGTGGAGGTCACGCCCGATTACGCCCATGCCAAGGTTTTTTTCAGCGTGCTGACCGGTGACCCGGCCCTGGCCGCCGAAGGCTTGAACCAGGCCGCGGGTTTTTTGCGCAATGGCTTGTTCAAGCGCTTGCACATTCACACCGTACCGACACTGCATTTTGTGTACGACCGAACGCCAGAACGTGCTTCGGACATGAACGCCTTGATTGCCAAGGCCGTGTCCTCTCGTGCCAAAGAAGACTGAAACACTGGGGTCAGGTTCCAACCATGCTTGGAGGCTGCCCCCGCAGCCTGCCCATGTCCCAAACCACATCAAGCCCTTCTCGCGTTCGCATTGCACGGCGTCCCGTGCACGGCGTGCTTTTGCTTGACAAGCCACTGGGCTTGTCGAGCAACCAGGCCTTGCAAAAAGCCAAGTGGCTTCTGCGTGCAGAAAAGGCTGGGCACACCGGCACCCTGGATCCTTTGGCCACAGGCGTGCTGCCCCTGTGTTTTGGTGCTGCGACCAAATTCAGCCAGATGCACCTGGATGCCGATAAGACCTATGAAGCCGTGGCCAGGCTGGGCGTGACCACCACGACTGGCGATGCCGAAGGCGAGGTGTTGAGCGAGTCCCCTGTGCAAGTCTCGCCAGACGACATCGCGCGGGTCTGCCGAACCTTCACGGGGCCCATCACGCAAATTCCGCCGATGCACAGCGCCCTCAAGAAAGATGGCAAAGCCTTGTATGAGTATGCGCGCGCCGGTGAAACTGTGGAGCGCGCCCCTCGCCATGTCAGCATTCATGCGCTGGACTTGCAAGAAGTCCCGGCCCCCGATGGGCAGCGCTGGCTGAAGATACGTGCGCATTGCAGCAAGGGCACCTACATCCGCACCTTGGGGGAAGACATCGGCCAAGCCTTGGGTTGTGGCGCCCATTTGGTGGCTTTGCGGCGCGTGGTCACTGGCCCCTTCGCTGAAGCCGACTGCATCCGTCTGGAAGACCTGGAGCACATGCCCGAAGCCGATCGCGCCCGCCAGCTTCGCCCTGTAGAGTGTTTGTTACCCACCCACACGCCGGTGCAACTGCTGCCGGAGGATGCGGGTCGTTTTCTCAGCGGTGTGCGTCGCCGAGGCCACTGGCCTGACGCCGAGCATGTCGCCGTTTTCGGCACCCAACCCAAGGCTTTGCTGGGCACAGCCCACATCAAAGCTGGTGAACTCATTCCTGAGCGTTTGCTCAGTCCCCCTGAAATCCATTCCATTCTAGAGAGCCTTGCATGAGCCAACAGATCCGTAACATCGCCATCATTGCCCACGTTGACCACGGGAAAACCACCCTGGTCGACCAACTGCTGCGCCAAAGCGGCACCTTCCGTGAAAACGAGAAAATCGCCGAACGGGTGATGGACAACAACGACCTCGAAAAAGAGCGTGGCATCACCATCCTGGCCAAGAACTGCGCGGTCAGCTGGAACGACACCCACATCAACATCGTGGACACCCCGGGCCACGCAGACTTTGGCGGCGAAGTCGAGCGCGCCTTGTCCATGGTGGACGGCGTGGTACTGTTGATTGACGCCGTGGAGGGCCCCATGCCCCAAACTCGTTTCGTCACCAAAAAGGCCTTGGCCTTGGGCCTCAAGCCCATCGTGGTGGTGAACAAGGTGGATCGTCCGGGTTCACGCCCCGACTACGTCATCAATGCCGCTTTCGATTTGTTCGACAAGCTCGGCGCCACCGAAGAGCAGCTCGACTTCCCCGTGGTCTATGCCTCGGGTTTGAACGGTTGGGCCTCGCTCACCGAAGGGGAGCCGGGCGAGCAGTGGGGCAAAGACCTGGCCCCCTTGTTCGACACCGTGCTCAAGCATGTGCCGGCCCACCAAGGTGACGCCGCCGCGCCCTTGCAGCTGCAGATCAGCTCACTCGACTATTCCACTTTCGTGGGTCGCATCGGCGTGGGCCGTGTCAATGCGGGCACCTTGAAACCTGCCACCGATGTGCTGGTGATGGAAGGACCGGATGGCCGATCTTTCAAAGGCCGCATCAACCAGGTGCTGAAATTCGAAGGCCTGGAGCGCGTTCAGGCCACCGAGGCGCGCCCGGGTGACATCGTTTTGGTCAACGGCATCGAGGAGATCGGCATTGGCGTGACCCTCACCGACCCGCTGAACCCCGCACCGCTGCCCATGCTGCGCGTAGACGAGCCCACTTTGACCATGAACTTTTGCGTCAACACCTCGCCCCTGGCTGGTCGCGAAGGCAAGTTCGTCACCAGTCGCCAATTGCGTGATCGCCTGACCAAGGAATTGCAAGCCAACGTGGCCTTGCGGGTGCGCGACACCGACGAAGACGGCATTTACGAAGTCTCCGGACGCGGCGAACTGCACCTGACCATTCTGTTGGAAAACATGCGTCGCGAAGGCTATGAGTTGGCTGTCTCCAAGCCGCGCGTTGTATTCAAAGAGGTCAATGGCGAGCGCCATGAGCCGATTGAGTTGTTGACTGTGGACGTGGAAGAAGGCCACCAAGGCGGTGTTATGCAAGCCTTGGGCGAGCGCAAGGGCGAATTGGTCAACATGGAACCCGATGGTCGCGGCCGTGTGCGGCTCGAGTACCGCATTCCTGCGCGTGGCTTGATCGGCTTTCAAAACGAGTTTTTGAACCTGACCCGCGGTACCGGCCTGGCCAGCAACATTTTTGACGGCTATGAAGCCTACCGTGGCGAAATCGCCAGCCGCAAGAACGGCGTGCTCATCAGCATGGACGATGGCGAAATCGTGACCTATGCCTTGGGCAAGCTCGACGACCGTGGCCGCATGTTCGTGAAGCCCGGCGACCCGGTGTACGAAGGCATGATTGTGGGCATCCACAGCCGCGACAACGACCTGGTGGTGAACGCCGTGCGCCAGAAGCAGCTGACCAACTTCCGCGTCAGCGGCAAGGAAGACGCCATCAAGATCACCCCGCCCATTGAATTGACGCTGGAATACGCGGTGGAATTCATCGAGGACGATGAGCTGGTGGAAATCACCCCCAAGAGCATCCGTTTGCGCAAGCGCCACTTGAAGGAGCATGAGCGCAAGCGTGCAGGCCGCGAAGGTTAAGCCTTTTTTCCAGGAGTTGTCATGCGTTTGACCCACGCCCAAGCCGTTGGATTGATGGTGGCCAACGCGGCCATGTGGTCGATTGCTGGCGTGGTGACGCGCCAGCTCGAATCGGCCCGCAGCTTTGAAGTGACTTTCTGGCGAAGCCTGTTCACCGTGCTGGCCTTGATCGTGATCTTGCCGATGCTGCAAGGTCGCGGGGTGTTCAAAAAAATGCGTTCGGCCGGTCCAGTGCTTTGGATTTCTGGCTTGTGCTGGGCCACCATGTTCACAGCCTTCATGGTGGCCTTGACCCTGACCACCGTGGCCAATGTGCTGATCACTTTGGCCGTCGGGCCTTTGCTCACGGCCTTGGTGGCGCGCGTCACGCTGGGACATCAAATTCCGTGGCGAACCTGGGGCGCGATTGTCATTGCCGGCTTGGGCATCACCTGGATGTTCGCCGATCAAATCGGCGGCGGCGTCTTGCTCGGATCGTTCGTGGCCTTGGGCGTGCCCATTGCCGGCGCCATCAACTGGACCGTGGTGCAACGCTCGCATGCGCAGGGCCAAGACATTGACCTGGTGCCGGCCGTCATGGTAGGTGCGGTGCTCTCGACCTTGTTGACCTTGCCCTTGTCTTGGCCCTTTCAGGCTTCGGTGGCCGATGTTTCCTGGCTGGCCATGCTGGGCTTGATTCAACTGGCCATCCCCTGTGCCTTGTCCGTGCTGTGTGCCCAGGTTTTGAAAGCGCCAGAGGTGTCACTTCTGGCATTGCTCGAGGTGATTTTTGGCATCACACTGGCTTGGCTGGGTGCCGGTGAAGTGCCGGGCCCCAATGTGCTCACCGGTGGGTGTTTGGTGTTGCTGGCCCTGGTGGGCAATGAGTGGCTCGGCTGGCGACAAAGAAATTGAAAGAATGAGGAGTGTGGCGTGAGTCATATCTTGCATGAAGTCGTGGGTTCTGTCGGTCTCATCACCTTGAACCGTCCCGAAGCCTTGAACGCCTTGTCCTTGGGCATGGTGCGAGACCTCAGCGCACTGTTGCTGCAGTGGCGTGACGACGACAGCATCGAGGCTGTGGCGGTGCGGGGCTGCAACAAGGCCGGCGTGTTTGGCGCCTTTTGTGCTGGCGGCGACATTCGCTTCTTTCACCAAGCGGCTTTGGCGGGCGACCCTCAACTGGAAGATTTTTTCACCGAGGAATACACCCTCAACCACCTGATCCACCACTATCCCAAGCCCTATGTGGCTTTCATGGACGGCATCGTCATGGGTGGTGGCATGGGGATTTCCCAAGGCGCATCCCTGCGCATCGTGACCGAGCGCACCAAGATGGCCATGCCAGAAACCAACATTGGCTTGTTTCCCGATGTGGGTGGCGGTTATTTCTTGTCGCGCTGTCCAGGGCATGTCGGCGAGTACCTGGCCCTGACGGGGCAGATGATCCAAGGCGGCGACGCCCTTGCCGTAGGCCTGGCAGACGTTCTGGTGACCAGCGCAGCCTTGCCCGATCTTTGGGCTTTGCTCAGTGCCGCAGATGGCCGCACGGCGGCTGAAAAAATATCTGACATCCGCCAGCGTACCCTGTCTGCGAGTCGCGCGGCTGAGTCTGTGACGCCTGCCTGGCGAGATGCCTCCCTTGATGCGGTCTTTGGCCTGCCGTCTGTGTCCGCCATGGTGGAAGCCTTGGCCAAGGCAGGTGAGGGCTGGTCGGCCCAAACCCTGGACACCCTACGCCACCGCTCACCCTTGATGCTCCATGTGGTGCTGGAACAATTGCGTCGGGGTCGTACCTTGTCTCTGGCGGAAGATTTGCGCATGGAGCGCGACCTGGTACGCCATTGCTTTCACACCCGTCACCTGCAGCGCTCAGGTGCCAGCAGTGAGACGGTGGAGGGGATTCGGGCCCTGGCCGTGGACAAGGACCACCAACCGCGCTGGCAGCCCGCGCGCATTGAGGACATCACGTCGGAAATGGTGACGCCTTTTTTCGTCAGCCCTTGGCCTGCTGAAGCTCACCCGCTGCAGCATTTGGCCTGAACCTCGCGCTCAGCGGTTGCGGCCTTTGAGCGCGCGCTCCACTTCGCGCTTGCCTTCGCGGTCTTTGATGGTGTCGCGCTTGTCATGCTCGGCCTTGCCTTTTGCCAGCGCAATCTCGCATTTGATCTTGCCGTTTTTCCAGTGCATGTTGATGGGCACCAAGGTGTAACCTTTTTGCTCCACCTTGCCGATCAAGCGGCGTATCTCGTCTTTGTGCAACAAGAGTTTTTTGGTGCGAACCGCATCGGGATTGACATGGGTGGACGCTGTTTTGAGTGGGTTGATTTGGCAGCCAATCAGAAAAAGCTCGCCATCGCGGATCACCACATAGCCATCGGTGAGCTGCACCTTGCCCTCGCGCACGGCCTTGACCTCCCAGCCCTGCAGCACCATGCCTGCTTCATGTCGCTCTTCAAAAAAATAATTGAAGGCGGCTTTTTTGTTATCGGCAATGCGCGAAGAGGTGTCTGGTTTTTTGGACATGAAGCAACAGTTGGGGTCGCCCGGGGTCTTTACAATCCCGGAAGTCGCCACATGGCGAAGCTCCCATTCTATGAAAACTGTTCACAAGTCCGTCCTCATTTGGTTCAGCGCAGAAGAAATGTTTGCGTTGGTGACCGATGTGACACGTTATCCCGAGTTTTTGCCCTGGTGCGACAAGGCCAGCGTGGTGGAGCAACGGGACGACGGCATGACGGCGGAAATCGGCATGGCTTTCAGTGGCTTGCACAAGAGTTTCACCACGCGCAACACCCATTTGCCAGGCCGGCAGGTGAACCTGGCCTTGGTCAATGGCCCCTTCAAACATCTGGAAGGGGTCTGGCAATTCGTGCCTTTGGGAGATCAGCGGGCGTGCCGCATTGAACTGACCTTGAACTACAGTTTTGACAGCGTCTTGGGCGCGTTGGTGGGCCCGGTCTTTGACCGCATCGCCGCCACCCTGGTGGACGCCTTTGTGAAGCGTGCCGAGCAGGTTTACAAGGCATGATGCAAATTGTGTTGATGGATGCGCCAGCTGCCCGACAGGTCACGGAGCTGAGCCTCGCTGTGTCAGAGGGCACCTCGGTGCGAGAAGCCCTGGTCTTGAGTGGTTGGCTGGAGAGCCGGCCCGAATTTGCCCAAAGTTTGCCGCAGCTGGAAGTGGCGGTTTGGGGGCGAAAAGTGCCACTGAGCCATGTGCTGCGCGACCAAGATCGCCTCGAGTTCCTGCGTCCCCTGATCGTGGACCCGAAAGTGGCGCGACGCGAGCGCTTCAAAAAGCAGGGCGCCAAAACCGCCGGCCTGTTCACCACCCGCCGCCCAGGCGCCAAGGCCGGCTACTGACCGCCTTGCGAGGCCTTTGTATACACACCCTGTCTCCAGGCTCGCTAGAATTCTTTTCTTTGGAGCTTTCACATGCGCCTTCTTGGCAATGCGCTCACCTTCGACGATGTGTTGTTGGTGCCCGCCTTCTCCCAGGTCCTGCCCAAGGACACCTCGCTCGCGACCCACTTCACCCGCAACATCGCCCTGAACCTGCCCCTGGTGTCTGCCGCCATGGACACAGTCACCGAAGCGCGCCTGGCCATCGCCATTGCCCAAGAGGGCGGCATCGGCATCGTTCACAAGAATTTGACGGCCCAGCAACAGGCGGCCGAAGTGGCCAAAGTGAAGCGCTACGAAAGCGGCGTGCTGCGCGACCCCGTGGTCATCACGCCGCAACACACCGTGCGCCAGGTCATGGCGCTGTCCGAGCAATTGGGCGTGTCAGGCTTTCCCGTCTGCCAAGTCGGCAAAGTGGTCGGCATTGTGACGGGGCGTGATTTGCGCTTTGAAACCCGCTACGACGCCCCCGTGACCGAGATCATGACGCCACGCGAGCGCCTGGTGACCGTGCCCGAGGGCACCACCCCTGAGCAAGCCAAGGCCTTGCTGAACAAACACAAACTGGAGCGACTGCTGGTCATCAACGATGACTTTGTGCTCAAGGGCCTGATCACCGTCAAAGACATCACCAAGCAAACCAGCTTCCCGCTGGCCGCACGCGACAGCGCAGGCCGACTGCGTGTGGGCGCTGCGGTGGGCGTGGGCGAGGGCACGGAAGAGCGCGTGGAAGCTCTGGTGAAGGCGGGCGTTGACGCCATCGTCGTCGACACCGCGCATGGCCATAGCAAAGGCGTGATTGAGCGTGTGCGCTGGGTCAAGCAAAACTACCCTCAGGTGGATGTGATTGGCGGCAACATCGCCACGGGCGCCGCAGCCTTGGCGTTGGCAGAAGCCGGGGCCGATGCCGTCAAGGTGGGCATTGGCCCAGGCTCGATCTGTACGACCCGCATCGTGGCGGGCGTGGGCGTGCCCCAGATTACCGCCATCGACAACGTCGCCACGGCTTTGCGTGGCAGCGGCATCCCCTTGATTGCCGACGGCGGTGTCCGCTACAGCGGTGACATCGCCAAGGCCATTGCCGCCGGGGCCTCTACCGTGATGATGGGCGGCATGTTTGCCGGGACCGAGGAAGCGCCCGGCGAAGTCATTCTCTACCAAGGCCGCAGCTACAAAAGCTACCGCGGCATGGGCAGCATCGGCGCCATGCAGCAAGGCAGCGCAGACCGCTATTTCCAGGAGTCCAGCACGGGCAACCCCAATGCTGACAAGCTCGTGCCCGAGGGCATTGAAGGGCGGGTGCCGTACAAGGGCTCCATGGTGTCCATCGTCTACCAGATGGCCGGGGGCGTACGCGCCAGCATGGGCTACTGCGGCTGCGCCAGCATCGAGGACATGAAGTCCCGCGCCGAGTTCGTCCAGATCACGGCGGCGGGCATCCGCGAAAGCCATGTGCACGACGTTCAAATCACCAAAGAAGCGCCAAATTACCGGGCAGAATGATTCTCTGAAACCCGCTCGCTTTTTGCGACAATAGGGGCCAGGGCACTCTCTGGCCCTTTTTCTTTTATGCAGCACCAGAAAATACTCATCCTTGATTTCGGCTCCCAGGTCACCCAGCTGATCGCACGTCGCGTGCGCGAGGCCCATGTGTACTGTGAGGTTCACCCCTGCGACGTCTCGGACGATTGGGTGCGCACTTTTGCCGCCGACGGCCAGCTCAAGGGGGTCATCCTCTCCGGCAGCCACGCCAGCGTTTACGAAGAAACCACCGACCGTGCTCCCCAAGCGGTGTTCGATCTGGGCATCCCGGTCCTGGGCATTTGCTACGGCATGCAGACCATGGCCCAGCAGTTGGGCGGCAAGGTCGAAAGCGGGCATCAGCGCGAATTTGGCTATGCCGAGGTCCGTGCCCATGGCCACACCGCCTTGCTCCAGGACATTGCCGACTTCATCACACCTGAGGGCCACGGCATGCTCAAGGTCTGGATGAGCCATGGCGACAAGGTCACCGAGCTGCCACCAGGCTTCAAGACCATGGCCAGCACGCCGAGCTGCCCCATCGCCGGTATGGCCGATGAGGCACGGCGTTTCTATGCGGTTCAATTCCATCCGGAAGTGACCCACACCGTGCAGGGCAAAGCCATGCTAGAGCGTTTTGTGCTCGGCATTTGTGGCACCCGCCCGGACTGGATCATGCGCGACCACATTGCCGAGGCCGTGGCCTCGATTCGCGCCCAAGTGGGCGATGAAGAGGTCATTTTGGGTTTGTCCGGTGGGGTGGATTCCTCGGTGGCGGCTGCCTTGATCCACCGCGCCATTGGCGACCAATTGACCTGCGTCTTTGTCGATCACGGCCTGCTGCGCCTGCACGAAGGCGACATGGTCATGGACATGTTCGCCGGCAAGCTGCACGCAAAAGTCATTCGCGTTGACGCCAGCGACTTGTTTTTGGGCAAGCTGGCGGGTGTCTCAGAGCCTGAGGCCAAACGCAAAATCATTGGCGGCCTGTTTGTGGACGTGTTCAAGGCCGAAGCCGCCAAGCTCAAAGCTGGCACAGGCGGCCACAAGGGCGCAAGCTTCCTGGCCCAAGGCACGATCTACCCGGATGTGATTGAGAGCGGTGGCGCCAAGAGCAAGAAGGCCGTCACCATCAAGAGCCACCACAACGTGGGGGGCTTGCCCGAACAGCTTGGCTTGAAACTGTTGGAGCCTTTGCGTGACCTGTTCAAGGACGAGGTGCGAGAGTTGGGCGTGGCTCTGGGCCTGCCCCCTGAAATGGTCTACCGCCATCCCTTCCCTGGGCCGGGCTTGGGCGTTCGCATCCTGGGCGAAGTCAAAAAAGAGTATGCCGACTTGTTGCGCCGCGCCGATGCCATCTTCATCGAAGAGTTGCGCAATTTCAAGGACGAAGCCACCGGCAAGTCTTGGTATGACCTGACCAGCCAGGCCTTCACCGTCTTCTTGCCGGTAAAAAGCGTGGGCGTCATGGGCGACGGCCGCACCTACGACTATGTGGTGGCCTTGCGTGCGGTGCAAACCAGCGATTTCATGACGGCCGATTGGGCGGAATTGCCCTACGCGTTACTGAAGAAAGTGTCGGGCCGTATCATCAATGAGGTTAGAGGCATCAACCGCGTGACCTACGATGTCAGCAGCAAGCCACCCGCAACCATTGAGTGGGAATGATCCATGCGCACAGGAAATCCAGCCACCCCAATGCTCCGCAAGCCCTCACAGAGCTTGATCGGTCGTCGAGCCCTGTCAGCCCTGGCCGCGCTTTCTTTGGCGTGTGTGGCTGCACCTGTGTTGGCCCAAGCCAGCTATCCCAACAAAACCGTCAAGCTGATCGTGCCATTTCCCCCTGGCGGTGGCAATGATGTGATCGGCCGTGTGATCGCTCAAAAACTGACCGATCGCTGGGGTCAGACGGTGGTGGTCGAGAACCGCGCCGGCGCCAATGGCATTGTGGGTTTGCAGGCCTTGACTCAGGCCGCCCCCGATGGCTACACCTTGGCCGTGGGTGCGGCTGGCCCCCTGGCGGTCAACCCCAGTTTGTATGCGCGCTTGCCCTATGACCCGCTGAAAGATTTCACGCCCATCACCAACCTGGTGAACTTTCCTTTGTTGCTGGTGACCCACCCGTCGGTCCCGGCCAAGAATGTGCGTGAGCTGGTGGCCTTTGCAAAATCCAAGCCTGGCCAACTGTCCTATGCCTCTCCCGGCAGTGGCAACTCTGGCCATTTGGCGGGTGAACTCTTCAACACCATGGCCGGCGTTCAGACTGTTCACATCCCCTACAAAGGGCAGGGCCCGGCATTGACCGATCTGGTCGCGGGGCAGGTGCAAATGCTTTACAGCAGCATCCCCTCGGTGATCCAGCAAGTGAGAAATGGCCAACTCCGAGGCTTGGCGGTTGGAAGCGCCAAACGCCTTCCTTCTTTGCCAGACATTCCCACCATTTCCGAAAGTGGTGTGCCGGGTTACGAGGCCTATTCCTGGGTGGGCTTGGTGGCGCCAGCCAACACGCCTGCCGACATCGTGCGGAAAATTCACCGTGATGTGGCCGAAATCCTCAACGACAAGGAAGTGGCCGACAAATTGAACCAACAAGGCGCTTTGCCCGTGGGCGATACGCCCGAGGAATTCACGCTCTACATCAAGAATGAGATCGTGAAGTGGGGCAAGGTTGTACGCGACGCCAACATCAAGGCTGATTGAACATGCCCAAAGCAAAAGCTCAAGCGCCAGAACCCCTGAAGCGCGCCGCCAAAGTGGCCAAAAACCACCGTTCTGCTGCCTTTCAAGACGGCCTGGCCATTCGCAGTCAGGTGCTGGGCCCTGATTATGTGCAACGGGCTTTTGAAGGCGCAGACGAGTTGTCTTTGCCCTTTCAAGAGTTGGCGACCGAGTTTGCCTGGGGCAGCGTCTGGACCCGTGAGGGCTTGACGCTGCGTGAGCGCAGCCTCATGACCATGGCCATGTGCATTGCCTTGAACCGCCCGCGCGAGTTGCAAATCCATTTGCGCGGCGCCTTGCGCAATGGCGTTGAGCCTGAACTTCTGCCTGAAATTCTGCTGCAGGCTTTTCTGTATTGCGGCGGTCCTGCCACCATCGATGCCATGCACGCCATCCGCGAGGCCATGCCCGATCTGCAAAAGGACATCAAGCCGACCAAGAAGCGTCGCAAGGCAGCCTGACGCTTCTTGCACAACCCACGCTGAGGACTTTCAGTGGCCTTGGCCTGACATCAGCGCCAACACTTCGGCCGTGCTGGCGGTGTCACTTTGGTCCAGCCCCATGGCCATGGCCGCGGTGTAGATCGACGCACAGGCCTGGAACATGGGCGTCGGGCAGTTCACCGCTTTCGCCATGTCGCCAATGACTTGCATGTCTTTTTGCCAGACCTCCACCTTCATGGTGGGGGGCGTGTACTGACGATCGATCATGAAGGGCACACGCAGGCGCATCACCCCAGTGCCCAGCACGGGGCTGTTGCCAAAGTGCGCCAACGCCACGTTGGGGTCCAAGTCCATTTTGCGGCACAGGTTGACCATCTCGGCATAAGCCACGTTGTAGATGGCCACCAGATGGTTGGCTGCAAATTTGAGCTTGGTCCCAGCGCCCAACTTTCCGACGTAAGGGGCCATGTCGGTGAAGACTTGGAAGAGGGGTGCCACCTGCTTGCAAGCTTTGGGAGGGCCGCTGACATAGACCGTCCAGGCGCGGTCTTTCATGCGGGCGGCCGTGCCGCTGATGGGGCAGTCCAGCATGGTCCTTGACTGTTGGGTCAGGGCCTTGGCAGCGGCTTGCTTGTCCGCCAGCGGCAGCGTGCTCGTCTCAATGATGATTTGCTTGCCTTTGGGGTGTGGCACGCTGGCCAGCTCGGCCACCACACTGGCCAGCGCGTTCGAGCTGGCCAATGAAATGATCACGATGTCGCTGTCTTGCGCCAGTTGCGCATTCGAGCGTGCCACTTTTCCGCCAGCACGCTGCAGTCGTTTTTTGCATGGGGCTTCGATGTCATACCCTATGACCGTGTAGCCGTTTTTGAGCAAGGTTTCGGCCATGACGCCGCCCATGATGCCCAGTCCGATGATGCCCACAACGGGCTTGTCTTGCATGGCCAATCTTGACTCCCTGGTTAGCCTGTGTGCTTGGCATCATGCTGTCGCGAGGTGAAACCGTCAAGAAACTGGGCGTCACTTCGCGCGGCGCTGTGGTGACTTGGGTATAGTTGTCTGATTGAACAAGCAGATGGCACCCATGAGCACCTTCCGACAATTGGTTCAAAGCGAACGGCCACTCGTACTGCCCGGCGCCCATGACGCCTTGACCGCCATGCTGATTCACCAGGCGGGCTTCAAGGCTTACTTTGTGGGGGGCTTCCCTGTGGCTGGCGTGCGCTTTGGTGTGCCAGACATTGGCCTGTTGGGTGGGCGAGAGTTTCACGAGGCCTATCGCGATATTCTTTCGGTGTCGCCACTGCCCGTCTTGGTCGACGCGGACAACGGCTACGGCGATGTCAAAAACGTGGTCTACACCGTCCACCAGTTGGAAAAGCTGGGGGCGCAAGCCTTGTTTTTTGAAGACCAGGTCAGCCCCAAACGTTGTGGCCACATGGCTGGCAAGTCCTTGGTGTCCACCGAGGAAATGGAAGCCAAAATCCGTGCCGCCGCATGCGAGCGATCCAACCCCGACACCTTCATCATTGCGCGCACCGACGCGCGAGAGGTCTATGGCATGGACGAGGCCTTTCGCCGAGCCGAACGCTATCTTCGCGCTGGGGCAGATGGCCTGTTCATCGAAGCGCCCGCCAGCGTGGAGGAGATGGCCTTGATCGGCCGCACCTTCCAGGTCCCGCAACTGGCCAACATGCTGGAAGGCGGTCGCACACCCATCCTGAAGCCGGCCGAGCTGGAGCAACTGGGATTCAGGATCGTGATTTACGGCATCTCCATCCTCATGCGTTACGTCAAAACCATTCAGGAAACTTTGGCCGACATCCAAAGTGGCGAGCTCAAGCTCAGCGGTTCCGGCGCTTCATTCAACGATTACAAGCGCATCGTTGGCATGGACGACTGGTCGCGCATTGAAGACCAATACAAGGCATGAAACCCTCTACCTACTTGCCACTGCAGTTCAAAGCCAAAGACGACGCCTTGGCCTGGACCTTGATGCAAGAGCACCCCTTGGCCACCCTCATCAGCGTGGACGATGAGGGCGTGCCTTTCACCACGCACTTGCCCTTGCACCGCGTGCCGGGCGATGGGCAGGGCGGGGCGCAGGGCGTGTTGTTGGGCCATGTGGCCAAAGGCAACCCGCACTGGCAGTACTTGCAAGCAAGGCCTTCGGCTTTGGTGATTTTTCGCGGGCCACAGGCTTATTTGTCGCCCACGGTGTACCCCGACTTGGTGCGCGTGCCGACCTGGAATTACCTGGCAGTGCATTGCCAGGTTGAAGCTTCCTTGATCCCAGAGGCCGAGGCCAAGGACCACTTGTTGAAGCAACTGATTGCGCAACACGAACCGGCTTACGCTGCCCAGTGGCGCAGCTTGCCCACCGACTACCAGGACAAGATGCTCTCTGCCATCGTCGGCTTTTCGCTGCGCATCGTCAGTGTGGAGTCCAAGCTGAAACTGAACCAACACCGGCCCGAAGCCCATGCGGCCATGCGAGAACAATACGCCCGCGGCACAGCCGATGAACAAGCCTTGGCTGTCTGGATGGACCGCCTGGGCATGGGCGGGAAACCGTGAGCGATCAGGACTTCATGCGCCTGGCCATGCAAGAAGCGATGGCCGCAGAGCAAGTTGGCGAGGTCCCGGTGGGTGCGATTGTGGTTCACGAAGGGCAAGTCATTGGGCGTGGCCACAACGCGCCCATTGACCGCCATGACCCCACAGCACATGCGGAAGTTCAAGCCCTGCGGTCTGCGGCGGCGCATTTGGGCAATTACCGTTTGTCGGAATGCAGCTTGTATGTGACGCTGGAGCCCTGCGCCATGTGTTCCGGTGCCATGCTGCACGCACGGTTGAAGCGCGTGGTCTTCGGCGCGTCCGACCCCAAGACCGGGGCCGCAGGATCGGTGCTGAATTTGTTTGGTGAGTCGCGCTTGAACCACCAAACCCAAGTGCAAGGTGGCGTACTCGCGGATGCCTGTCGCGATCAGCTGCAACGTTTTTTTCAAGCCCGACGTGCCTCACAGACTTTTCAGCGGAGCAGCCACCAAATGAATGTGCGAGACGATGCCGTGCGAACCCCTGAGGTGCGCTTTGAGAACTTGCCAGGCTACCCCTGGGCCCCGCATTACCTGAACGATTTGCCCAGCCTTCAAGGCTTGCGCATGCATTATTTGGACGAGGGCCCGCATGATGCCAAGGTCACCTGGTTGTGCCTGCACGGCAACCCGGGCTGGAGCTATTTGTACCGAAAAATGCTGCCGCATTTTTTGGCCGCAGGTCACCGGGTGGTGGCGCCTGATTTGCCAGGATTTGGCAAGAGTGACAAACCCAAAAAAGCGTCGGCCCACCAATTTGGATGGCATCGCCAAGTGCTGCTGGAGTTCGTGGAGCGCTTGAACCTGCGCAACATTCATCTGGTGGTTCAAGATTGGGGCGGCATTCTCGGCTTGACCTTGCCCATGGCGGTACCCGAGCGCTACAGCCACTTGTTGGTGATGAACACATCGCTTGCCACCGGCGAGCAGCCCTTGTCACCTGGCTTTCTGGCATGGCGCGAGATGTGCGCCAACAAGCCCTTGTTCGATGTCGGACGTTTGTTGGGGCGTGGCAACCCTCACATGACGGAGGCTGAGTGCGAGGCCTACAACGCACCTTTTCCTGACGCCGGTCACCGTGCGGCTTTGCGCGCTTTTCCACCCATGGTTCCAGAATTTGCAGACAGCCCTGGCGCAGACATATCGCGCCAAGCGGCACGCTTTTGGCAAGAGGAATGGCGTGGCCAGTCCTGCATGGTGGTGGGCGCGCAAGACCCGGTGTTGGGCTTGCCCGTGATGCAAGCCCTGCAAGCACAAATTCGCGGCTGCCCCGCGCCTTGGGTCTTGCCGCAGGCGGGCCACTTTGTGCAAGAGCACGGTGAGCAAGTGGCACGTCACGCCTTGGCGAAATTTTTTCCCCACGAATTTGAGGCCCCTTGAGATGGCACACATTTATGTTTTTTCACCCAGCGGTGCGGTTCGCGACAAAGTGGCTTTTCGTCGGGGCTTACAGCGTTTGAAAGCGCTGGGCCATGAGGTCGAAGTCGATGTGGCTGCCCTCCAAAGCCACACCCGCTTTGCGGGTGACGATGCCACCCGACTGGCCGCCATTCACCGCGCCGCCGCCGCCGGGGCCGACGTGGCCTTGATCTCGCGCGGAGGGTATGGCTTGACGCGCCTGTTGCCCGAGTTGCGTTACCGCATTCTGGCCAAGGCCATTGAGAAGGGCACGCGGTTTGTGGGCTTGAGCGACTTCACGGCGTTTCAAAATGCCTTGCTGGCACGCACCGGCGCCATCACCTGGGCAGGTCCCGCCTTGGGTGAAGACTTTGGCGCAGAGGCTCCCGACGACATCATGGAAGCCTGCTTTGAAGACCTGCTCAGCGGCCAAGGGGAGGGTGCGGGTTGGCAGTTGTCACGACAGACGCAGCAAGCCTATGCAGACCGCAAGCCGGGCGTCTGGGCGCGCGATGCCGTGCTGTGGGGGGGAAACCTCGCGGTGCTCACCAGCTTGTTGGGCACGCCGTATTTGCCGTCCATCCAAAAGGGCGTGCTTTTTTTGGAGGACATTGCAGAGCATCCTTACCGCATTGAGCGCATGCTCACGCAATGGCTGCATGCGGGGATACTGGCGCAGCAAAAAGCCATCGTCTTGGGCCAGTTCACACATTACAAGCTGACTCCGCATGACAAGGGCTACAAGTTGAACAGCGTGGTCGGTTGGTTGCGTTCGCAACTTCGTATTCCCGTGTTGACCGATTTGCCCTTTGGTCATGTTCCCACCAAAGTGTGTTTGCCAGTGGGTGCGTCAACCCATTTGTTGGTACAAGACCGTGATGCCCTCCTTTTGTGGGCCCATGGACACGGTCAGCAAATCGTCTAAAATGCACTATATTGCCTGTTTACATCATTCGAGCATGACAAATATTGCAGCAACGCATCTCAAGGAGACACTGTCTTGAAAAAGTACAACGCACATTACATCCGTGGCCAATGGGTGGACGCCCAGTCCGAGAAGGTCTTCGAGGTGCACGATTCCAGCACCGAGGAAGTCTTTGCCACCGTGCCCCAAGGAACCCGTGCAGAAGCGGAGCAGGCTGTGCTGGCCGCTCGCGAGGCCTTTGACAGCTGGTCGCAATTACCGGTAGAAACGCGCTGCGCCTACATTGACAAAATTGTCGAAGGCTTGAAATCGCGTTCGGATGAAATGGCCCTCACGATCGCCCGCGAAGTGGGCATGCCATTGAAGCTGGCCAAAATGATTCAGGTCGGCGGCCCGGTGTTCAATTGGGGCAATGCGGCCAAGGTGGCACGCCGATTCGTCTGGGAAGAGAAGGTCGGCAACTCCCTGGTCGTGCGTGAGCCCGTGGGCGTGGTCGGTTGCATCACACCCTGGAATTTTCCCTTGAACCAGATCACGCTGAAAGTGGCGCCTGCATTGGCTGCGGGCTGTACCGTGGTTTTGAAGCCCAGCGAAATCGCACCCCTGAACGCCATGATCCTCACAGAGATCATCCACGAATCGGGCTTGCCCGCCGGCGTCTTCAACTTGGTCAATGGCACCGGCCCCGAGGTGGGCGAGGTGCTGGCATCGCATCCCCAGGTGGACATGGTCAGCTTCACAGGCTCGACCCGTGCGGGCAAGCGTGTGGGTGAGCTGGCTTCCCAAAGCATCAAGCGCGTGGCCCTGGAATTAGGGGGCAAATCGGCCAGTTTGATCCTGCCGGATGCCGACCTCGAAGCCGCCGTGAAGGGCAGCATTTCGGCCTGCATGCTCAACAGCGGACAAACCTGCTCGGCCCATACCCGCATGTTGGTGCCGGAAAGCCGCTATGAAGAGGTTAAGAAGATCGCCCAAGCGGCCATTGGCAAACTCAGCATTGGCCCCAGCCTTGATGAGAACACCCGATTGGGCCCTCTGGTCAGCGCGGCACAGCGTGACCGCGTTCTGCATTTCATTGACGTGGGCTTGAAAGAGGGCGCAGAACTGGTCGCCGGAAGCGGCGACAAGCCAGCCTTCGACAAGGGCTACTATGTTCAGCCCACCATCCTGCGTGTGAAACCCACGGACACCCTGGCGCGTGAAGAAATCTTCGGTCCGGTCTTGGTCATCCTGACCTACAAAGACGAAGAGGAGGCCATTCGCATCGCCAACGACACACCCTATGGCTTGGGTGGCGGCGTTTGGGGTCAGGACGAAGCCCATGCCACCGCAGTGGCGCGCCGCATCCGTACCGGCCAAGTGGACATCAACGGGGCGCCCTTCAACAGTAACGCGCCCTTTGGCGGCTACAAGCAGTCTGGCAATGGACGTGAGAATGGGAAGTATGGCTTCGAAGAGTTTCTTGAGTTCAAAGCGCTTCAGTTCAAGCCTGCGGCCGCTTGAGGGCAACCGCAGGCCTGAGCCTGCGGTTTGCTTGTGATTTGCAGTTACATTTTCATCGATTATTGGTTAATTTAAGTATTCAAAAAAACATTCAAAGTATTCTTTAATGGCTACAATCGTGCGCTGCATCCACCTTTGCTCCACGCGCCATGAAACGTTTTTCGCTGCTGCTTGCCTGTTTGATTTCTACGGCAAATGTCTCCGCTCAAGCCCTTAGCCACCTTGATCAAATCCAAGAGCGCAAACAATTGCGCGTTTGCATTTGGCCTGACTATTACGGCATCACATTGCGGAATCCAAAAACGCAAAAGTTGGAGGGCGTCGATGCGGATATGGCCATTGAATTCGCCAAGGACTTGGGCGTGAGCCTCGAGTTCGTGGACTCTTCATTTGCCCGTTTGATTCCCGACCTGCTGTCAGACCGATGTGATGTGGCGATGTTTGCCGTCGGCATCACGCCAGCGCGGGCCGACAAACTTCGCTTTGCAAAACCCACCATGGCGAGTGACATTTACGGCATCACCAGTCGCCACAACCGGCGCATCAAAACTTGGGAAGACATTGACAAGCCAGGTTCGGTGGTCGCGGTCATCAAAGGCACATTGCATGAACCCATCATGCGTGAGCGCTTGAAGTCGGCCACGCTTTCGGTGCTAGACACCCCCATGGCTCGTGAGCAAGAAGTGTCTTCTGGGCGTGCCGACGTGTTCATGACCGACTACCCCTACAGCAGGCGCATGCTGGAAACCACCGACTGGGCGCGCTTGGTCGCCCCACCCAGCACCTTTCACACGACGCACTACGCTTATGCCGTGGCCCCTGGCGATGAGCGATGGCTGAGCCGCATTGATCAGTTTGTGCGCGACATCAAACGCGATGGTCGCTTGATGATGTCTGCGGCTAAGTATCGCTTGGAAAAAATCGTCGTACGAGACTAGGTGCAAAGCAATGGTCACGGTTGCGTGGCACGCCAAAGCCAACCGCTACAGCGCATTGGCCTATGGGTTCTTATGCCTGTTTATCTTGACCACTTTGGGCAGTGTGCTTTATGCCGCCTACAAAGACCGGGAAACCCAACTGGAACGCATCAGACAGCGGGTTCAGGGCAATGCCTTGGTTTATGAAGACCAAATCACGCAAACCCTTCAGTGGATTGAAAACATGATGCGAACCTTGCCTGAGGTGGCCAATATTGACCTGCTTCACGCAGATCCCAAAACCCTGGAGCCGTTGCTGCAAAAATTGCAATACAGCCAGCCTGCGTTGCGTTCATTTTCCATTTATACCGAAGGGGAGGGCATTCGCGCCAGCTCAAACCCATTGAATTTGGGCGTGCGACTGGACCTGTCATTGTTCGATCCTCTGGACCATTTGCCTTCGGAAAATTCTGTTTTGCGCATGGGTCCGAGCTGGCAAGGAAGGGACCTGGCGGATGGCCGTCCTATTCTTCAGGTGGACAATTTAAGGCTAGACCAATCCCATTTTTTCCCTGTGGTGATGCGCACAGGGCAGGGCAACAAAGCGCTGTTGCTGGTCGCGGCGATGAATCCTGACTTTTTACTCAATCGTTTGGAGCGCTACAACCCGACCAACACCGAGTTGATGGCCATGCAACGCCTGGATGGGCGCATGCTCATGACCACATGGGAAAGTGTGGCGGAAGCTCAGGCGCACACCCAAATGTTGCTCAATCGCATTCAAAACGAAGAGCTGGGTATGCTGGTAGGTGATTGGCTCAGCGCGTTCAGAGCTTCATCGCGCTATCCTTTTTTCATCACGGTGCAAGTGAGCCAAGACCAAGTGTTGGCAGCTTGGCGACAAAAAACTTGGACCCTTGGGCTGGCGGTCATGGTTGGACTTTTCGCAGTCTTGGGCGCCACTGTCCTGTTGGTCAGGCGCATCCATCGCGTTGAAGCAGCGGAACGCCAGTACCAGCAAACCATCTTTCATTACTCCCAAGCGTTGGAGCAAAGCCCAAGCGGCATATTGATTCTGGATGATCGGGGCAGGGTGGTTTACTGCAACGCCTTTTGGAGCCATCTCTCAGGTTTTGACGAGGTTCATACCTTGGGTCGGCCGCCCAGAATTTTGGATCCGCTGCATACGCCTGAGCAACAAGTGGCGCACATCTGGAACAAGTTGCGTTCAGAACAAATGTGGCGAGGTGAATTTGTGCAACCACACAAAGAGGGGCACTTGTTCACTGCGGTGGTCTTGCTGGCACCGATGCGCAATGAAGAGGGCGAGACGACCCACTACATTTGCATTCAACACGACATCAGTGGCATCAAAAAAATGCAGAGTGAGTTGCAGGCTTCACGCGACAAAGCAGAGGCAGCCACCCTCGCCAAAAGCCAATTTTTGGCCAACATGAGCCATGAAATTCGAACCCCGATGAATGGTTTGATCGGGATGACGCAATTGGCCTTGGACGAACCGTTGCCGCCCGAGGCACAACGCTACATTGCCAATGCGCACACCTCCGCTGTGTCGCTGCTGGGCATCCTGAACGACATCCTGGACTTTTCCAAAATTGAGGCCGGCAAGCTTCAGTTGGAGTGGTTGCCGGTGACTTTGAGCGATCTGATGTCCCAAGTCATCGGCCTCCAAACAGTGGCCGCGCATGCCAAGGGCCTGTCGTTGACGCTGGATATCGCGCCAGAGGTGCCTCAACAATTGATGAGCGACCCCGTACGACTCATGCAAATACTCAATAACTTGATCGGCAATGCCATCAAGTTCACTGCTTCTGGTTCGGTGGCTGTTCGCATCCATTTGCCCACGCCATCTTCACCATTGCTTTCATCCAAGCCGTTCATATCATTTGAAATTCGAGACACAGGCGTTGGTATGTCAGAGGGCCAATTGGCGCAGCTTTTCAAGCCCTTCACGCAAGCAGACAACTCCACCACGCGCGTGTTTGGCGGAACAGGTTTGGGTTTGGCGATCAGTCGCAGTCTGTGTCACATGCTGGAAGGGCATTTGCAAATCTCCAGCGAATTTGACCGTGGAACCAGTGTCACGTTGCTGTTGCCACTGAAACGGCTCGTGCCTGTGGCGAAGGCGGCATCACCAACGATGCCGCAAGACGCCTTGAGTCGGCTAGCTGGTGCACAGGTGTTGCTTGTTGAAGACCATCCCATGAACCGCCAATTGCTGCAAGTTCTTTTGTCTAAATTGGGGATACAAACCGTCATGGCTGAAAATGGCCAGCAAGCATTAGATTGCTTGGCCCAGTCACCCGAACAATTTGACGCTGTGTTGATGGATGTGCAAATGCCCGTGATGGATGGCATCCAGGCCACGCATCACATCCGCCAAAACCCGTGTTTTGCGTCGCTGCCCATCATTGCGGTCACAGCAAACGCCATGTCCGATGAGCGTGAGTTGTGTTTCAAGGCAGGCATGCAAGACTATTTGTCAAAGCCGGTGAATCGGCAGGCTTTGAATGAGGTGCTGCTTCGCTGGATTTGATGTGAAATTAATTTAATACGATGTATATTATGTTAAATTATTGCTGGGTTTGAAACTCAAGCTTGGGTATCAAGGCTTGTGTTTAACAAGCCAACGACGCAAACCCTCTTCCACCAGCTCAACGGAGTTTTTCTCTGGACCGTTCAAAGCGAAATCCAGCGCGCTCAAGCCCTTTTCGTTTTTGAGTGTGGGGTCTGCTCCTTCATCAAGCAGCAGTTTGGTGGCCAGCGCTGTGCCGTAATGAGCGGCCATCATCAACGGTGTGGTGCCGTTGGGCGACTCGGCGTCAATGTAGGCGTGCATTTCCAGTAAAAGCTTCATCATCTCAACATGGCCTTTGGTCGCTGCATAGTGCAAGGGCGTCCAGCCTGTTTTGTTGACGTCAGCGCCCTTTTCGATCAACAACTTGGCCAAATCGATCCGATTGTCAAACGCGGCCATCATCAATGGCGTTTCATCATGGGGATTTTGAGCATTCAGCTTTGTTTTCGGCCATCGAATCAAAACTTCCGCCGATTTTGGCGAAGGTCTGCGAATGGCTGTCATCAGTGCTGGTTGGCCATCTTTGTCTGGCGTGTTGGGGTCGAAGCCACGATTTAAGAGGTTCAAGATCACTTGGGGTTGGTCAAATTCAATGGCCCTGAAGAAATCTTCGTATGCTCCAGCATGCGAGGCATTTAATCCTGTAGTGACAATGAGATAAATCAATAACTTAAAGCGACGTAGAAAATACTTTAAATTTTTCAAGTCGATTGCTTTTTCTGAATTGAAAATATATAAAATATTGTTTAATATCATATAGATATTTCTCATTGTCAAAGTAAATTATTTATGGATCAAGTGGCTTTGGGCATCCCAAAAAGCCTTTCTGTATTGGTTGTGGTTGCTAGGGCAACATCTTCAACCGAGAGCTGTTTTATCTCTGCAATTTGTTTGGCAACCCATGGCACATAAGAAGGGTTGTTGACCTTACCGCGGTAAGGCGTTGGCGCCAAATAGGGGCTGTCGGTCTCGATCAACAAGCGATCCATGGGAACAAAGCGGGCCACGTCGCGCAAATCCTGGGCGCTTTTGAAGGTCAAAATGCCCGAAAACGAGATGAAAAAGCCCAAATCCAAGGCGGCACGGGCCACTTCAGCGGTTTCTGTAAAGCAATGAAACACGCCACCAGCACTCTTTGGCGAGCCATCTTCGCCCTGCTCTTTCAAGATGGCCAGGGTGTCCTCGGAGGCGCTGCGCGTGTGAATCACCAGGGGCAATTGGGTCTGTTGCGCTGCCTGAATATGCACTCGGAATCGATCACGTTGCCAGGCCATGTCGGCCACAGTCCGCTCGCCCAGACGGTAATAGTCCAGGCCAGTTTCACCAATCCCCAAGACTTTGGGCAGTGCGGCGCGTGTGAGCAAATCGTCCAGCGTGGGTTCTAGCGCGTCTTCCTCATCGGGGTGAACGCCTACCGTGCACCAAAAATTTGCATGTCCAGTGGCCAGCGCGTGAACCGCTGGAAAGCTCTCAAGCCTTGTGCTGATGACCAAGGCGCGATCCACCCGTGCAGCCGCCATGGCCTCTCGGATGGCTGGCAGGTTGTCAGAAAGTTCTGGAAAGTTCAGATGGCAGTGAGAATCGATAAACATGAGATCACCGAGGCAGGCGCAAGGCCTTTTGGGCTTGGCTGAC
Organism: uncultured Bordetella sp.; assembly: GCA_964442645.1. Lineage (GTDB taxonomy): Bacteria > Pseudomonadota > Gammaproteobacteria > Burkholderiales > Burkholderiaceae_C > Limnohabitans. The sequence continues at coordinate 62,917 of CAYTZZ010000005.1, forward strand.
CAAAGACTCCAGCATCAAACCCGCATTGAACGGGTGCTCTGCCGTGCGGGCCTCTTTGGCAAGGGATCGTGACCAGGCCGTCAAGCTTCGAACTGTGCCGCCTTCAGGAAGGTCTTGCCGCTCAAAAAAACGAGGGGTTGCGCCCACTCGCAGGGCCAGCACATCATGGCAGAGCTTTTGTAGCATGCTAAGCGCTATGGCGGGGGGGACCTGGCTCAGGATGCCCGCATCCCCGCGTTGCAAGGCTTTAGGCCATGCGGCCCATTGCGTGGCCTGAATGCCGTCGTCGTGGGCCATGCGCAAGACGTCGTTTGGCCGACCGCCGCTGGCACGCAAGAGCACGCTGGCTTGCGCCGGGTCCAATCCTGACGCGGCCAACCATGTTTGTGCTTCAGAGGCCTGGGGCCATTGCAAGGTGTGGGTCTGACAGCGGCTGCGAACGGTCGGCAGCAACAAATGCGCAGCTTCGCTGGTCAACACAAAACGGGTGTCTCCCGGGGGGTCTTCCAGGGTTTTCAAAAGCGTGTTGGCCGTGATGGTGTTCATCCGATCGGCAGGGTGAATCAGCACCACCTTGCCCTGCCCGCCCGAGCGTGTGGTTTGTGAGAAGCCCACCATGTCGCGCGCGGCATCGACCCGAATTTCACGGCTGGGTTTACGCTTCTTGTCGTCCAGGTCCTTTTGGGTCTTCTCATCCAAAGGCCAGTCCAGGTCAAGCATGAGGGTTTCGGGCATCAACAAGCACAGGTCGGGGTGGGTGCGCACCGAGATGGCGTGGCAACTCTTGCAAGTACCACAGGCCCCCTCGGGCGTAGGGTGCTCGCACAACCATGCCGAAGCCAGAGCCAGGCCCAATTCGTATTGGCCCAGGCCCGACGGGCCTTGAATCAACCAAGCATGCCCTCGCTGGCGCAGCAAGTGCGTGAGCTGTCGCTGAATCCAGGGGGCCAAGCTGCTCATGGGGCTGGCGTTTGAAAGGCCTTGGGAATCGGCACCACGATGGACAGCTTGCCACGCTGAATCAGCGCACGCGTCAATTGTTGCCACACTTGGTGACGGGTCTGGCTGGCGTCTATGGGAATGAAGCGCTGGGGGGCTTGCGCGGCACGCGCTGCATAACCGGCATGGACTTGCTCGAAGAAGGCCACCGGTTGTGATTCAAAACGATCAGGAACGCGAGCGCCGGCCAGTCGTTGTGCGGCAATCGCTGGGTCCAATGCAAACCAGATGGTCAAATCCGGCTGCCTGACTTTGCCATCCTGCAGTTGTACCCATTGCTCCAGCTGTTGCAGCACTTGCAGGTCAAAACCGCGACCGCCGCCCTGGTACGCAAAGGTGGCATCGGTGAAGCGGTCGCACAGCACCACATCGCCGCGCGCCAAGGCGGGCTCGATGACTTGCTGTAAATGGTCGCGACGGGCCGCAAAGATCAGCAGGGCTTCGGTCAAGGGGTCCATGGCCTGGTTCAGCACCAAGCCGCGCAGCGTCTCCGCCAGCGGGGTACCACCGGGCTCGCGCGTGAGGGTCACGCGCCTGCCCTGCTGTTGAAAGGTTTCTGCCAGGCCCTCGATGTGGGTGGACTTCCCTGCCCCATCGATGCCTTCAAAACTGATGAACAAACCGCTTGTCATGGGTTGATTGTCGGTCATGGCGGGGTGCTGTTGCGCTTGCGTTGAAAACGATCCACCGCGGCATTGTGCTGTTCCAGGGTTTCACTGAATTGGCTGCTGCCGTCCCCACGCGCCACAAAATACAAAGCCCGGGTCTGGGCGGGCTGAACAGCGGCCAGCAAGGCCGCTTTACCGGGCATGGCGATCGGGGTGGGTGGCAAACCCAGGCGGGTGTAGGTGTTCCAGGGATGGTCGGTGCGCAAATGCCCGCGCTTGAGGTTGCCATCGAACTGGCTGCCCAAGCCATAAATGACCGTGGGGTCGGTTTGCAGGGGCATGCCCAATTGGAGGCGGTTGTGAAATACGGCAGAAATCAGGCCCCGGTCGCTGGCGCGGCCGGTTTCTTTTTCCACGATGCTGGCCAAAATCAGGGCAGCGTCTGCGCTTTGAAGCTGGCTTTCGTTGCTGCGCTGCTTCCAGGCCAGGGCGAGTTGGCGGTCCATGGCACGCAAGGCGCGCTGCAAGATCCGAACGTCGGCGCTGTCTTTGCCATAGGTGTACGTGTCGGGGTAGAAACGGCCTTCGGGCATGAGGCCGGGGCGCCCGAGGCGGGTCATCAGCTCGTCATCGGTCAACGCCGTGGTTTCATGTTGCAGGCCGTCGGCCTTGGCCAGGGCTGCGCGAAACTGGGCAAAGGTCCAGCCCTCTACCAGGGTCACCGCGCGCAAAGACTCATCACCCCGCACCAATTTTTGCAGCAGGCCCCAAGCGCTGGTGCCGCGCGCAATTTCATAGCTGCCAGCGCGAATCAGCCGCGCTTGGCCGCTCCAGCGAAACAAGGCAAACAAGAGGCCAGGCGAGACTTCCATGCCAGATGCCACACTGAGTTCGGCGATGTTGCGCACCGAGGTGCCGGGTTCGATCGACAAATCCACAGGGTCGCGTGCCAGGGGCATGGGGCGCAACACCCAGTAAGACGCCAGCCCGGCCAGCAGGAGCACGACGATCAGCAGTCCTGTCAGCAGCTTTTTCACCACAACCTTGTTTCCATCCCCATGATTCGAGGAGGATGATAATTCACCCATGAACTCTGTTGCGAATCTTCTCGATCATGCCCCTGTGCCCCCGTTGCCGCTGGAGGGCGTCTGCCTCCTGCCCCATCTGGGCATTCTGCGATGCAGCGGCGAAGATGCGGCCACTTTCTTGCACAACCAGTTGACGCAAGACGTGGCCTTGCTCCAGCCCGAGCAGGCCCGGCTGGCGGGCTTTTGCAATGCCAAAGGCCGCTTGCAGGCCAGCTTTGTGTTGTTCAAACGCACACCGACCGAGATTTTGCTGGTGTGCCGCCGCGACTTGCTGGCCACCACGCTCAAACGCTTGTCCATGTTTGTGTTACGCGCCAAGGCCAAGCTGAGCGATGCTTCAGAGGAGTTCGCGCTTTGGGGTGTGGCCGGTGCCTGTGCCAGTGACCTGGCACCTCAGGCCTTGCCCTGGGCACGCGTTTCATTGGGTGATGCCGACCTGATCACCTTGTACCCCGCCCAAGGCCAAGCGCGCGCATTGTGGGTCGGCCCCCCAGGGAAAGCCCCTCAGGGGCCGGCGCTTGCTCCGGCGCTTTGGCTGGTTGGTGAAGTTTTAAGCGGCGTGGCCGATGTGCAACAAGCCACCTATGAAGCCTTTGTCCCCCAAATGCTGAACCATGAATCCGTGGGCGGCGTGAACTTCAAAAAAGGCTGTTATCCCGGCCAGGAGGTGGTGGCGCGCAGTCAGTTTCGCGGCACCTTGAAGCGCCGCACCTATTTGCTGATCGGCCAAGAAGCGATGCAAGCGGGGCAAGAAGTCTTTCACAGTGGGGACGTCAGCCAGCCCTGCGGGTTGGTGGCACAGGTTGCCAGCGTGGACCATGGGGGGCAAACTTACCACTTGGCCCTGGCCGCTTTGCAAAACAGTGCCGTCCCGGAGGGCACTTTGCAGTTGGCACAGCCTGGTGGAACCGTCTTGCATGTCCTGCCCTTGCCGTACGCCCTTTTGGAGGATGTGTGAGCTTGCCAGTCGCAGGGCAACAAGCCGCTTTATCCTCAGAAATGGCCGACGTGTTGCGCCGCATTGCGCGCGCAGGTCGACCGCATTTTCACCACATGACGCCCCCGCAAGCCCGCCAGGCCTATGCCGCAGGTGCTGGCGTGTTGGAATTGCCTTCTGTCCCGATGGCGCGCGCAGAGGCTTTGCGCATTCCCAGTCGCGATGGTGCTGCTTTGCATGCCATGCTGTGGGACCCACAGGCGCGACCTGCCCACAACGCAACGCATGCATTGCGACCGGTGCTGGTTTATTTTCATGGCGGCGGCTTCATGATTGGCAGCGTGGCAACCCACGCCTTGTTGTGCCAGCGCCTGGCTTCATTGGCAGACTGTGCGGTCGTGTCGGTGGATTACCGGCTGGCGCCTGAACACCCCTTCCCCACTGCCCACAACGACGCATGGGATGCCTTGCAATGGCTGCATGCCCAGGCCAGCACCTTGGGCCTGGATCCTGCGCGCATGGCGGTTGGTGGCGACAGCGCAGGCGGCACCCTCAGCACGGCCTGCGCATTGCATGCGCGCGATGAAGGCCTGCCATTGAGTTTGCAGTTGTTGTTTTATCCGGGCTGCTCGCCCCACCAAGATTGGCCCTCTCACCATCTGTATGCCACGGGCTTCATGCTGGAGCGCGAAAGCATCGATTATTTTTTCAGTCACTACCTGCAGCAAGCCGGTGATCGCAACAACTGGCGTTTTGCGCCTTTGGTGGCACCTGACCTGCAAGGCATGGCACCCGCCTGGGTCGGTCTGGCGGAATGCGATCCTTTGTTCGACGAGGGCCTGGCCTATGCCGACCGCATGCGCTTTGAAGGCGTGTCGGTGGATCTGGAAATTTACCGTGGCGTGGTGCACGGCTTTGTGCAAATGGGGCGCGCCATTCCACAGGCCCGCGAGGCGCATGCCCATGCGGCACAGGCATTGCGCCAAGCCTTTCAAACGGAGCCCTTCTGAATGTTGCCACCGGCATACCGCCTGCACGTCGGTGCGTGGGCCATGCTGCAAACATGGGCTGCGCCCGTTCGCTTGGCCGTGTTTGTGCAAGAGCAAGGTATCCCCGTGGCCGAAGAATGGGATGAAGACGATGTCCAAGCCTTGCATGCTGTGATCACCGATGCTCAAGGCGTTCCCGTTGCCACCGGTCGCTTGTTGCAACCCCAGCCAGGCTTGGCGCAGATCGGCCGCATGGCGGTCCTGTCCTCGCACCGCGGCCAATATTTAGGGGCCAGTATTCTGCAAGCTCTGTGCAATGCGGCCTACGCCCGTGGCGACACCCAAGTGGTCTTGCACGCCCAACGCAGCGCAGAGGGCTTTTATCGCCGTCATGGCTTTGAAACTCAAGGTGAGCCTTACGACGAAGTCGGCATAGAACACATCACCATGCGCAAATAACCCTCAGGCTCAGGTCAGGGGGGTGACCTGCGACATATCGGGCTTGGCCAGCCATTCGCCCCACTCATCTGCCAATTGCTGGGCCGCTGACACGCACTGCTGCCAAACCGCCACCCTTGCCTTCAAATCTTGTCCGTAGCGGGTGAAATCGGTGCGATCGGGCAACTTGCCGTTAGGCAAGGCGGCCACCCATTCGGGATTAGGCGACAGCAGCACCATGCGGTCTAAATAAGGCGTGGCCCGATGCCGGTGCTTCAAGGCTTTGTCCAACCAACCCGGCACCACCTGCTTTTGAAAATGCGGGTACAAAACCAATCCGGGTTGGGTGCGGTAATCCAGATGCAAGTGGTAATCGGTGATACCACCGTCCCAATAAGCACCCGTGGGGCCACCAGGAACGTCGTGGACCGCTTGAAGCACGAAAGGAATGGAACAACTGGCCTGAACGGCCGCCATGAAATTGGGCTCATTCAGCGCGAAATGCAATGTCTTGAAGTCTTGGGTGCCAAAAGGCAGCGCGCTGGGCGAACCATCGGGCGCAGGGCTAGAGAACACCACGCGCTCCAGAAACGCACCCAATGCAGGCCTGTAAACCGCATTGGCTAGATAAGCGGCGGCATAACCCAGCGGTGTGGCCCATGCACTCTCCCGCGACAACACAAGCCGTCCGTGTGACGTCACCACATGCAGGCGGTAACGCGGGTGGCTCAGCACCTCCGCAATGCGGCCCCCATAAAACAAAGCCAGGTTGTGGCCAAACTCGGTGCTGACTTGTTCGGCCGATGGGCGAGATTCGCCCGGCTTCAATTCGTAATGCTGGTGAATGTAGTCATGCTCCAGTCGCTGGAAGGCGGCCACAGACTGGTGAAGGCAGGCGGTGGCCATGCGCCAGGCGCCAATCGAGGCGCCCACCAGGTGAACGGTGTGCTGGCTGGTGGCCAGCCATTCGCCAAACAAAAACCTGTCCAAGGGCCCCAGGATCAAGCCTTTGGGCCCGCCTGCGGCACCCGGTATCACTGTGACATCTTGCGGCACCAAACCTTGCGCTTGCAAGTGTTGCAAGGCCGCTGGACCGGCATGGATGTGCAAGGCCCGCATGGCTTATTTTTTCAAGCCCTGCAGCTTGGCAAACGCTGAGGCCATCGCAGACTGGCCCTGCCCTGACGCAGACGGCGCACCGCGTTGGCGTTGATCGCGCGGGGCATGCTCATAGCGGTTATCGCGGGGTCCCTGGCCTCTTGCGGCAGACGTGGCATCGAGCTTCATGGTCAGGCTGATGCGTTTGCGTGCAGGGTCCACTTCGAGCACCTTCACCTTGACGATGTCGCCCGTCTTGACCACTTCGCGCGCGTCGTTGACAAATTTTTGACTTAACTGGCTCACATGCACCAGGCCGTCCTGGTGCACGCCCAAGTCCACGAAGGCGCCAAACGCGGCCACATTGCTGACCGTGCCTTCCAGGACCATGCCTTCTTTCAAGTCCTGGATGTCTTCCACACCTTCCGTGAAGCGTGCCACCTTGAAGTCGGGACGTGGGTCACGACCTGGTTTTTCAAGCTCTCCCAGGATGTCGCGCACGGTGATGACACCCACGGTGTCGTTGGCAAACAGTTCCGGTTGCAGTTTCTTGAGCATGTCGGCGCGGCCCATCAACTCCTGGATGGGGCGGCCGGTGTGACCCATGATTTTTTCAACCACAGGGTAGGTTTCGGGGTGAACCCCCGTCATGTCCAGCGGGTTGTCACCCCCGCGAATGCGCAAAAAGCCAGCGCTTTGCTCAAAGGTTTTGGGGCCAAGGCCTGTGACCTGCAACAACTGCTGGCGGTTGGCAAAGGCACCATGGGCCTCACGCCAACGCACCACCGCTCGCGCCGTCGCAGGCGACAAGCCGGAGACGCGTGACAGCAAAGGTACGCTCGCGGTATTGAGGTCCACGCCCACCGCGTTCACGCAGTCTTCCACCACGGCATCCAGAGTGCGCGCCAGTTCCGAGGGGTTGACGTCGTGCTGGTACTGGCCCACGCCAATCGCCTTGGGGTCAATTTTCACCAACTCCGCCAGGGGGTCTTGCAAGCGGCGTGCAATGCTGGCGGCGCCGCGCAGGCTGACATCCACATCGGGCATTTCCTGGCTGGCGTATTCGCTGGCGCTGTACACCGACGCGCCCGCCTCGCTGACCACCACTTTTTGCAAATCCAGATCGGGTTTGATGCGGGTCAGTTGTTTGATCAGGTCCCCGGCCAGTTTGTCGGTTTCCCGGCTGGCGGTGCCGTTGCCAATGGCGATCAGGTTCACGTTGTGAGTGGCGCAAAGCTGGCCCAAGGTGTGCAAGGAACCTTCCCAATCGCGGCGGGGTTCATGCGGGTAGACCGTGGACGTGGCCACCAGCTTGCCGGTGGCATCGACCACGGCCACTTTGACACCGGTGCGAATGCCGGGATCCAGGCCCATCACCACGCGCTGGCCCGCAGGTGCGGCGAGGAGCAAGTCGCGGACGTTGTCACCAAAAACTTTGATGGCCACTTTCTCGGCTTCATCGCGCAAGCGGGCAAACAAATCGCGTTCGGTCGACAGGCTCAACTTGACGCGCCAAGTCCAGGCCACGCATTTGCGAATCAAGTCGTCGGCTGGGCGCGCTTGGTGGCTCCAGCCCAGGTGCAAGGCCACCCTGCCCTCGGCCAGGCTGGGCTGTCCGGGTTCGGGCTCGACGGGCAAGGCCAGCTTGGCATCGAGTATTTCAAGCGAGCGTCCGCGAAAGACCGCCAATGCGCGGTGCGAGGGCACGCGCCCCAAAGGCTCGTCGTAATCGAAGTAGTCACGGAACTTGGCCACATCCGGGTTGTTTTCATCCTTGCCCGTTGCCAACTTGCTGCGAAACAAACCCTCTTGCCACAACCATTCGCGCAGATTTTGCACCAGTGCGGCATCTTCTGCCCAACGCTCGGACAGAATGTCGCGCACGCCATCCAGTACCGCTGGCACCGTTGAAAAATCGGCGCCCTCCACGCTGCCTGCCGGTTGCAGGTAGGCTTGCGCCGCCTCGGCGGGCACAAGCTGGGGGTTGGCAAACAGGGCATCGGCCAAAGGCTCCAAGCCTGCTTCTCGGGCGATCATGCCTTTGGTTCGGCGCTTGGGTTTGAACGGGAGGTAGAGGTCCTCCAGCTCTTGCTTGGTGGCCGCGGCCATCAAGGCGGCTTGTAATTCGGGGGTGAGCTTGCCTTGTTCTTGAATGCTTTTCAGCACAGCTTCTCTGCGTGCTTCCAGCTCACGCAAGTAGCCAAGACGGTGCTCCAGTTCGCGCAATTGAACGTCATCCAAGCCGCCGGTGGCCTCCTTGCGGTAACGGGCAATGAAGGGCACCGTGGCCCCCCCGTCCAACAATTCGACGGCGGCGCGAACCTGATGTTCGGTGACTTTGATTTCGGCGGCGATTTGCCGCGTGATGTTGTGCATGCTGGCTGGAACGAATCAACAGGAAAGCCGGCGAGTTTGCCACACTCGCCAGCCCGCTTTCAGCCAGCCTAATCAGCTGCGCAAGGCAGCACGCAGGTCTTTTCCAATTTCAGGGCGCTCGGCGAACGGATCCGGCGGGTTGGCCCCTTGCACAATGGCCTCAGTGCGGCGTTGAACATTGCCCAACGCGCGCGGATGGCTGTACACGTAGAACTGGTCTGCCGTGATGGCATCGAACACTTTTTGGGCCACGTCGGCGGCGCTGACTTTGCCGCTGCTCACGGCCTTTTCGCTCATGGCCTGGCCAATCAATTGGCTCTTGGTGGGTTTGTCGGCGGCCAGATTGGCTGGACGGTTGCGCTCGCTGTGGTGGATGCCCGTGGGGACGAAATACGGGCAGAGCACGCTGGCGCTGATCTGGTCGGTCACCAGCTTCAGGTCCTGGTAGAGCGTTTCGGTGAGTGACACCACGGCGTGCTTGGTCACGTTGTAAATGCCCATGTTGGGCGGCGTCAGCAAGCCTGCCATGCTGGCGGTGTTGACAATGTGGCCCTGGAAACTGGGGTCTTTCTCGGCTGCAGCCAGCATCATCGGCGTGAACAGGCGCACGCCATGGATCACGCCCCACAGGTTCACGCCCATGACCCATTGCCAATCTTCCAGGGTATTTTCCCAGACCAGGCCGCCCGCAGCCACGCCGGCGTTGTTGAAGACAAAATTCGGCGCGCCAAAGCGTTGCGCCACCGCCTTTGCCAGCGCCTGCATTTGGTCGGCATGAGACACGTCCACTCGTTGTGCCAGCACCTGTGCGCCTTGCGCCTCCATCTCCACCCTGGCTTTGTCCAAGGCGTCTTGTTGCACATCCACCAAGACCAGGTTCATGCCCAGTTTGGCGCCGATGCGTGCACATTCCAGGCCAAAGCCCGAAGCGCCACCGGTCAGGACAGCGGTTTTGCCTTTGAAGTTCGTGATCATGCTTCAGCCTTTTTCAGAATGAACCCCGTGCGAGGGAAATGAACATGGACAGTGCCCGCACGCGGGTCGGCACGCCGCAACACGTAGCGGGTGCGGGTGGCTGCCAGCAACGTGCCCTGCGTGGGTTCCAGCCCAAAGCTTTCGGCCACCACGACCACCTCCGAGCCCAGGGCGATGCCATGCTCGTCTTGAAAAGGCTCTTTGGGCAATGCAGCAGGTGTGGACGCTTGCGACAAGGCCAAAGCCTGGGTGGAACTCATCTCTTGCGAGGTGCCATGACCCAGCTTGGCCATGCGGGCTATCCAAGCACGCACATTGGGCGTGGCGTCCAGAATGCCTGCCATCACCGGGGTTTGGTTCACCGTGAACCACAGCGGGTGGTAAACCGAAAAATCGGCCACGCTGGGTTGTTCACCCAGCAAATACGGACGATCGTCCAGCATGTTGGCCAGACGGCGCAAGTAGCTCTTGTACATGGCGCTGGCATCGGGGCCGGGCATGCGCGGGGCGCCGCCCCGCATGGCGGCGCGGTCTTGCACAAACGATTTGATTTGTTCGGGGCTGGCTTGGGCAAACACCTGGGCCACGCCTGCGGGCTGGAAGTTGTAGGCCATGGCCACCGGGAACAAGAGGCTGTCAGCCCATTGCGCGATGATGCGGGCTTCCCCTTTGCAAGCCTCTGGGTAGAGGGTGGGGTTGGGGGCCAGTTGCTCCAGGACATCGCAAATCAGGGCGGTATCGCAGTAAATGTCGGCACCGATTTGCAAGAACGGCGTGCGCCGGTAGCCTCCCGTGAGTGCCACCACGTCAGGCTTGGGCATGATGTTGGGAATGATCACGCTGGTCCAGGGCAATTGCTTGTAACCCAGAATCAGGCGAATCTTCTCGGCAAAAGGCGACACCGGGTAATGGTGCAAAACAAGTTGTGTCATGGCGTCATCCGTTCAGATCAGCTTGACCAATTGCTTGCCAAAATTCTTGCCTTTCAGCAAACCCAGGAAGGCTTCGGGTGCGCTGGCCAAGTTGGGGGCCACCGATTCGCGTGGACGCAACTTGCCTGAAGCCACCAACTGCCCCAACTCTTGCAAGGCCTCCGGCCAGACTTCCATGTGTTCGCTGACAATGAAGCCTTCAATTTTCATGCGGTTGATCAGGATCAGCGAAGGCACGGCCATGGGCAAGGGCGCGCCATCGTAGCCGGCAATCATGCCGCAGACCGCAATGCGCGCGAAAGCATTGGTGCGCAGCATCACGGCATCCAGCACCTTGCCGCCCACGTTTTCAAAGTGGCCGTCGATGCCATTGGGACAGGCATCGCGCAAGGCTTTGGACAATGAGACGGCATCCGCATGCTGCTTGTAGTCAATGCAGGCGTCAAAGCCCAGCTCGTTCACCACATAGTCGCATTTGTCTTTGCCACCGGCAATGCCGATCACGCGGCAGCCACGGGCTTTGGCCAAGGCGCCGTAGGCACTGCCCACGGCGCCGCTGGCGGCACTGACGGTGACGGTCTCGCCCGCCTTGGGCGCAATGATTTTCACCAAGCCATACCAGGCGGTCACCCCCGGCATGCCGACAGCGCCCAGGTAATGGCTCAGTGGCACATGCGTGGTGTCCACCTTGCGCAACATGCCCAAGGCATCGCCTTGCACCACACTGTAATGTTGCCAGCCGCCCATGCCGACCACCGAGTCGCCGACCTTGAACTTGGGATGGCGACTCTCTTCCACCACGCCCACCGTGCCGCCGATCATGACCTCGCCCAAAGGCTGGGGTTGGGCATAGCTTTTGCCGTCGTTCATGCGACCGCGCATGTAGGGGTCAAGACTCAGGTAGTGGTGACGCACCAGCACTTGGCCCTCTTGCAGCGGGGCGGTCTCTGTGGTCACCAAGCGAAAGTTGTGGACAGTGGCTTCACCTTGCGGGCGGTTGTCTAGAAGGATTTGCTGGTTCTGTGGCATGGCTTGTGGTCTCCGGGTAAAAATCAATCGGTGGGAAGTTGGGCGGGCGCATTGGCCGTCACCGGCCGGCGAACGACGTAACGAAAGGTGCCGGTGGCATGGGCGCACAATTGGTTGCTGGCATCGTAAATGGCCGATTCCGCAAACGCCAATGTCTTGGTGCGATGCTTCAGCGTGCCACGCGCCACCAACGGGCCGGCGGCGGGGCGCATGAAGCTGGTCTTCATTTCGATCGTGACAATGCCCAGGCTTTTGTCCACGCTGCGCGAAGCCGTGGCCATGGACACATCGAGCAAGGTCATGACCGCGCCGCCGTGGGCCACCGCAAACGAGTTGGTGTGTTCGCTCTTGGGGGTGAAGTGAATTTCAGACTCGCCGTTCTCAAAGCTTTTCATCTCAAAGCCCAGCAACTCGACGAAGGGAATGTGCACGCCAAAAGCGGGCACGGGCTTCTCGGCAGAACTCATCCTGTTCAGCCTCCCATGACCACACTGACGCCACCATCGACGGCCAACCATTGGCCGGTGATGTGCTTGCCGGCATCGGAGGCATACAGCACGCACAAGCCCTTGAGGTCTTCATCATCGCCCAGACGCCCCAGGGGCGCGCCGGCAGCCAGACGCTCTTCACCCAAGTTTTTCAGGGTGCCAGCGGTCATCTTGCTCGGGAAAAAGCCCGGGCAAATGGCGTTGACCCGAATGTGGTGTGGGCCCCACTCTGCTGCGAGTGCTCGGGTGAAATTGACCACGGCGCCTTTGGAGGTGTTGTAGGCGATGGTGGTCATGCCGCGCGGATTGCCCGCCAAGCCAGCAATCGAGGCAATGTTGATGATGCTGCCCTGGCGACGCGGGATCATGGAATGCTTGGCCAGGTACTGGCTCAAAATGAAATAACCGCGAATGTTCAGGTCCATGACCTTGTCCCAAGCGGCCACAGGATGGTCTTCTGCGGGCGCGCCCCAGGCGGCGCCTGCGTTGTTCACCAAAATGTCCACATGGCCCAGGCGCTGCAGGGTTTCTGCGCCGAGGCGATGAATGTCCTCTTCCTGGCCGCAGTCTGCGGCGATCCAATCGGCGTGAATGCCCGCGGCCTTCAACTCGGCGGCGGCAGCCTCCAGGTCGGCGGCTTTGCGCGAACTCAGCAGAACATGCGCCCCCGCCTCTCCCAAAGCATGCGCCATTTGCAAGCCCAGGCCACGCGAGCCACCCGTCACCAGGGCGGTCTTGCCCTGGAGATTGAAAAGTTGTTGCAGGGTTCGGGTCATTTCGTGTCTCCGTTAAAAAGCGTCTTCCGGCACATCGGCACAGGTGCGGTCACGGTTGGCCACCACTTGCAGCCAGGCACCGATTTTGGGAAGTTCATAGTGGTAAAAAAACTGGCAAGCGGCACGACGTCCTTGATCAGCCGAGGTGGCGCCTTGAGAGGCCATGGCCACATCGAGCCACATCCAGGCCAACACGGTGTGGCCAAAGGCCTGCATGTAGGGCACGGCATTGGCCAGGGCATCCACGGGTTGCCCGGTTTGCCAGGCAGCCTGGGTGGTTTGCCCCACTTGCTGAAGGGCTGACATCAGGGCATCGGCGTGACGCGACAACTCCGGGCCACGGGCGCGTGCCTGGGTGGCTGTCACTTGCATGCGCGCCGCCAGCAGTTTCAGACCCTGGCCCTGCTCCATCAGCACTTTGCGACCCAGCAAGTCCATGGCTTGAATGCCATGGGTGCCTTCGTGAATCATGTTCAGGCGGTTGTCGCGCCAATACTGCTCCACCGGAAAATCACGGGTGTAGCCATAGCCGCCATGAATTTGAATGGCCAGGCTGTTGGCTTCCAGGCACCATTCGCTGGGCCAGCTTTTGACGATGGGCGTCAGAACTTCGAGTAACAGCCGTGCCTCATTGGCTTGTTCGGGCGTGCCGGTGTGCTGCTCATCGACCAGTCGGGCGCAGTACAAGCCCAGGGCCAGCGCGCCTTCGCCATAGGCTTTTTGGGCCAGCAGCATGCGCTTGATGTCGGCGTGCTCGATGATGCGCACCGGAGGTTGGCTGGCATCTTTGCCCGCCGGCCCCATCGGGCGGCCTTGCGGTCGGTTGCGGGCATAGTCCAGCGAGGCGTAGTAACCGGCCAAGCCCAGCATGGTGGCGGCAAGGCCCACCCCAATGCGGGCTTCGTTCATCATGTGGAACATGCAGCGCAAGCCTTCGCCAGGGCGCCCCACCAGGTAGCCAACGGCACCACTGCCCTGCCCGTCCAGGCCGCCACCACGCAGCTTGTACTTGCCTTCACCAAAATTCAACAAGGTGTTCACCGTGCCGCGCCATCCGCATTTGTGGTTCAGGCCTGCCAGGGCCACATCGTTGCGCTCGCCGGTCAGTTGTCCTTCGGGGGTCACCAGTTGCTTGGGCACGATGAAAAGAGAGATGCCTTTGGTGCCGGGAATGGTCTTGCCATCGGCCCCTGGAATTTTGGCCAGGACCAGGTGAACAATGTTCTCCGTCAGGTCATGCTCGCCTGTGGAGATCCACATCTTGTTGCCTTTGAGGCGATAACGCGCACCCAGCGGGTCTGCTTCAAAATCGTCACCATCGGGAACTGCGCGGGTGGCCACGTCACTCAGGGAAGAGCCCGCTTGCGGTTCGCTCAAGCACATGGTGCCGGCCCAGCGTCCTGAGAATTCATTCAGGGCAAAGACCTTCTTTTGCAGCTCACTGCCATGCGCCATCAGCAAATTGGCATTGCCAACGGTCAGCAAGCCACCCCCAATGCTGACGGAGGCGCAAGCAAAAAAGGCGTTGGCCGCTGATTCCACGCTGAAAGGCAACTGCATGCCGCCAATTTCATAGTCTTGCGCAGCGCTCAACATGCCCGAGGCCGCATAAGCCTCGTGCGCATCATGCGTGGCTTGCGGCAAGATCACCTTGTCGCCCACCATGCGCGGCTCTTCAGTGTCCACCGTGCGGTTGAAGGGCGCGTATTTTTCGCGCGCAATCCGCTCGCAAGTGTCCAGCACGGCATCAAAGGTTTCGCGTGAGTGCTCTGCATAACGCGCACGCTCATGCAGTTGCTCGACCTTCAGCCAGTCGTACAGCAAAAAATCAATGGTGGGGCGCAGGCTCATGCACGACTCCGAATAAAAGGGCCCAGCAAAACACTTGCGCTTTGCTGGGCCAGGGATACGCGTGGAGGTCAGCGTGGGGTCACAGAACCTCGAACACGCCGGCAGCGCCCATGCCGCCGCCAATGCACATGGTCACGGCGACGCGCTTGGCGCCACGGCGCTTGCCTTCAATCAGGGCATGGCCCGTCAGGCGCTGGCCGCTCACGCCATAAGGATGGCCCAGCGCGATGGCACCGCCGTTGACGTTCAGGCGGTCGGCCGGAATGCCCAGCTTGTCGCGGCAATACAGCACTTGCACCGCAAAGGCTTCGTTCAATTCCCAAAGGTCAATGTCGTTCACGCTCAGGCCCAGGCGCGACAGCACCTTGGGCACGGCAAACACCGGGCCAATGCCCATTTCGTCGGGCTCACAACCGGCAACGGCAAAGCCCAGGAAGCGGCCCAAAGGCTTGAGGCCTTTGCGGCTGGCCATTTCCTCGCTCATGATCACGCAAGCGCCTGCGCCGTCCGAGAACTGGCTGGCGTTGCCCGCGCTGATGGTGCCCCCCGGCATGGCCGGCTTGATGGTGCTGATGCCCTCTTTGGTTGTGCCTTCGCGCGTGCCTTCGTCGCGACTGACGGTCACTTCTTTGGTCATGAGGCCCATGACTTTGTCAATCACGCCAGCCTTCACCGTGATGGGCGCAATTTCGTCGTCGAACTTGCCCGCAGCTTGGGCAGCACAGGCTTTTTGCTGGCTGCCAGCGCCGTACTCGTCCATGACGTCGCGGCCGATGTTGTAGCGCTTGGCCACTTGCTCGGCGGTTTGCAACATGGGCCAGTAAATTTCAGGCTTGTTTTTCAGCAAGCCCGGGTCCTGGAACATGTGCATGTTCATTTCTTGCTGCACGCAGGAAATGCTTTCCACGCCCCCGGCCACATAGGCGTTGCCCTCGCCCGCAATGATGCGTTGGGCGGCCAGGGCAATCGTTTGCAGGCCCGAGGAGCAAAAACGGTTGATGGTCATGCCGCTCACGCTGATGGGCATGCCCGCGGCCAAGGCGCATTGGCGCGCGATGTTCCAGCCGGTGGCGCCTTCGGGGTTGGCACAGCCCATGATGACGTCTTCAATTTCGGCGGCATCGATGCCGGCACGCGCAATGGCGTGCTTGATGGCATGGCCACCCAGGGTGGCACCGTGGGTCATGTTGAAAGCGCCTTTCCAGCTCTTGGCCAGAGGGGTGCGTGCGGTAGAGACGATGACAGCGTTGGTCATGGTGAGTCCTTAGGTGTGAATCAGTTGACGTTGTTGAAGGACTTGCCTTCGGCTGCGAGACGAGCCAGCAACGGAGCCGGCTTCCAGAACTCGCCATCGTCCAGCGGGTTCTTGGCGAAGCGGCTCATGGTTTGGGCCACGTTGAACAAGCCCACCTGGTCGGCATAGAGCATGGGGCCACCGCGGTGCATGGGGAAGCCATAGCCGGTCAGGTACACCATGTCAATGTCGCTGGCTTTGGAGGCAATGCCTTCTTCCAGGATGTGGGCGGCTTCGTTCACCAAGGAGAACACCAGGCGCTGAACGATTTCTTCGTCCGACACTTTGCGCGGCGTGATGCCCAGGTCCTGGCGATGCTTGGCAATCATGTCCTCAACCAATTTGGAGGGAATGGCATCGCGCTTGCCGGCCTGGTAGTCGTACCAGCCCGCGCCGGTTTTTTGGCCGTAACGGCCGAGTTCACACAACAGGTCAGCGGTCTTGCTGTACTTCATGTGCGGCTTCTCTTGGTAGCGGCGCTTGCGAATGGCCCAGCCAATGTCGTTGCCAGCCAGGTCGCCCATGCGGAAGGGCCCCATGGCGAAACCAAAGCGTTCCACCGCTTTGTCCACTTGCTGGGGCGTGCAGCCTTCTTCCAGCAGGAAGCCAGCCTGGCGGCTGTATTGCTCGATCATGCGGTTGCCAATGAAGCCATCGCAGACGCCAGACACCACACAGGTTTTCTTGATCTTCTTGCCCACCGCCATGACGGTGGCCAGCACGTCTTTGGCGGTTTTCTCGCCACGCACAACTTCCAGCAATTTCATGACGTTGGCAGGGCTGAAAAAGTGCGTACCAATGACGTCTTGCGGGCGCTGGGTGAAGGATGCAATCTTGTTCACATCCAGGGTCGAGGTGTTGGAGGCCAGGATGGCACCGGGCTTCATCACTTCGTCCAACTTCTTGAACACGGTTTCCTTGACGCCCATTTCTTCGAACACCGCTTCGATCACCATGTCGGCGTCCTTGATGTCGTCATAGCTCAGGGTGGTGCTCAACAGCGCCATGCGCTCGTTGTATTTGTCTTCCTTGAGCTTGCCCTTTTTCACTTGGGCTTCGTAATTCTTCTTGATGGTGGCAATGCCGCGGTCCAGGGCGTCTTGCTTCATCTCCAGAATTTTGACGGGGATGCCGGCGTTCAAGAAATTCATCGAGATGCCGCCACCCATGGTGCCCGCACCAATGACGGCAACCGACTTGATGGCACGAACAGGGGTGGTGTCTGGCACATCGGGAATTTTGGAGGCAGCACGCTGTGCCACGAACAAATGGCGCAGGGCTCGGCATTCGGGGGTGACCATCAAACCCAGGAACAGCTCACGCTCGTACACCATGCCGTCGTCGAATTTTTTCTGGGTCGCGGCTTGAACTGCGTCCACGCATTTGGCCGGCGCCGGGAAATTCTTGGACATGCCCTTGACCATGTTACGCGCGAACTGAAAGTAAGCGTCGCCCATGGGATGCTTGCACGGCAGATCGCGCACGCGGGGCAAGGGGCGCACATCGGCCACGGAGCGGGCAAAAGCAATGGCCTCTTCCATCAAGGACTCGGCCGAGGCCGTGAGCTTGTCGAACAGCTTTTGGCCAGGCAGCATCGCCAGCATTTCGCTCTTGATGGGCTCGCCGCTGACAATCATGTTCAGGGCTGGCTCGACGCCGATCACGCGCGGCAAGCGCTGTGTGCCGCCTGCGCCAGGAATGAGGCCAATCTTGACTTCGGGCAGCGCCACGCTGCAACCAGGTGCCACCACGCGGTAGTGGCAACCCAGCGCCAATTCCAGGCCGCCACCCATGGCCACGGTGTGGACTGCCGCCACCGCAGGCTTGGGGCTGTTTTCGAGTGCCAGGATCAGGCTCAAGAGGTTGGGGTCTTGAATGGCCTTGGGCGAGCCAAATTCCTTGATGTCGGCGCCGCCTGAGAACGCTTTGCCAGCACCGGTGACCACGATGGCCTTGATGGCGTCGTCGGCAATGGCTTTTTCCAGCCCGGCCATGATGCCCAGGCGCGTCGAAAGACCCAGACCGTTCACGGGCGGGTTGTTGAGGGCGATCACGGCGACGGCGCCCTGAACGGTGTAGTCAGCACTCATGAGAATTCCTTGAAAAAAGAATGGCAAACGACAAAAAAGAACGGTCGTTCTATTTTTTATTTTAGAACGATAAAACAGAAGCCAACCGAGGGTTGTCACCAAGGCTCCAGCCATTCCTTTTGGAGATTTTGCTGGTTTTGCAACTCCTGTGGCGTTCCCTCAAACACGATTTGCCCGCGCCCCATGACCAGCACCCTGTCGGCCAAGGACAAGGCCAGCGACAGTTTTTGTTCCACCAGCAAGACGGCGACCCCCGATTGGCGCAAAACGCCCAACAAATGGGTCACACGTTCGACCAACAGAGGGGCCAGACCTTCGGTGGGTTCGTCGATCAGCATCAACTGCGGCGAGCCCATCAAAGCCCTCCCCAAGGCCAACATTTGTTGTTCCCCGCCCGAAAGCACCGCGGCGCGGGTGTGTTGCCGCTGGGCCAGCATGGGAAACAGCGCATACACCTCGTCAAACTGCCAACGCTTGGCATGGCTTGCCTGATGCTGGGGCAAGCCCAACACCAGGTTTTGATGCACCGTGAGGGTCGGAAAAACAGCACGGTCTTCGGCCACACAGGCAATGCCCTTGCGGGCAATCTCATGGGTGGCGCAATCCATCAATGAGTCGCCTTGCCATGACGCCTCGCCTTGTGCGGGACACATCCCCATCAAGGCTTGCACCAGGGTCGAGCGCCCTGCACCATTGCGCCCTAACAGCGCCACAATTTCGCCCGGGTGGACGCACAAGCTCACGCCGCGCAAAACGGGCGTGCTTCCTTGTTGTGCATGAAGTGCTTGAACGCGCAACAATCAAGGCACCTCGGGCTGGGCAGCCCCCAAATACGCTGCGCGCACGAGGGGGTTGCGTCGAATGGCCTCGGGCGTGTCGTTGGCCACCATGCGCCCGTCCACCAGCACAACGATGCGATCGGCCAGGTCGAAAACCACACCCATGTCATGCTCCACCAACAGCAGGGTCTTGCCCTCGGTCATGCGCCGTATCAGCTGGACCACATGGCGCGATTCACTGTGGCTCATGCCGGCGGTGGGTTCATCCAAAAGCAAAAGCGTGCTGTCTGCGGCCAATGCCAGTCCCAATTCAAGGGTTCGCTGATCGGCGTAGCTCAGGTGCTTCACCAGGGTGTTCTGGTGAGCCGTCAATTGCAATTGCGACAAAAGCAACTGGGCCTTTTGGTGAAGCGCAGCATGCTTTGACAGTGCGCGCCAAAAGCACAAGCCGATGTTGAACGAGCGCATCAAGGCACATCGCATGTTGTCCAGCACCGTCAGGTTGGGAAACAAATGGGTGATCTGAAAGCTGCGAGCCAGTCCCCGCTGGTGCAATTCTGAAGGGGTGCAACCTGCGATCGTTTGGCCATTCAGAAAAATGGCCCCCGTGGTCGGTCTTTGGCGACCACTGATGAGGTTGAACAGTGTCGTTTTGCCGGCCCCGTTGGGACCCATCAAGGCCACCCGCTCACCGGGCGCAATCGACAGATCCATGGGGCGCAGGATCTCGGTGTCACCGATGCCGTAGCCAATGCTTTGGAGTTGCAAGGCGGGCATGGAGTTCATGGTTGGGGCTCCTTGGCCCTTTGAGCATCCTGCGAGGGACGTAGCCACAGATGAAGCCCGGTGCCCATCAGCACCATGCAAGCCGAAACCCACCAGGGCGACATGTCTTGCACATTCAACACCCAACCCATGCGTGTCAGCTGGGGGCCGAGCACCGACAACTGTGGCAAGTGATAGGCCATTTCAATCCAGACCCCCATGCCTGCCATTACGCAAACTGCAGCCAAAAGGCGCAGGCAGCCCACCCACCAGCGACGCCAAGCCATGGACCTTCCAAGGCTTTGGCCTTGTTGGAGCAGCCCCTCAGACAAGCCCCCGGGCACAAACATCACCACCCCCATGAACAACACCCCAACATACAGCATCCATGCTGGGGTGTAGGTGGACAGGAGAGACAAGCACAGCACCATCAGGACACCCCCCATCAGGGGCCCCAGCAACAGTGAGCTGCCACCCAGGATGGTGAACAAGAGGTAACTGCCCGAGCGTTCTGCGTGGAGCATGTCGGTGGTGAAAATTTCATGGTTGAGGGCCGCCAGGCCCCCCGCAACCCCAGCGATGAAGCAAGCCAACAAAAAGGCCCCATAACGAATCACATGGGGGTTGTATCCCAGAAAGGCGACCCGCTCTGCGTTGTCGCGAACTGCATTCAACAGGCGCCCCATGGGGGTCTGCACAAAGCCCATGAGCAACAGTGTGCCCGCCACGGTGTAGGCCGCAATCAGGCCATACATCTGCAACGGGGAGGCCAAGTTCAGGCCCCAGGGGGCCAGTCCGACCACACGGTTGGCACTCAAGCCCCCTTCCCCGCCAAAGCTTTCGGGCCACATCAGTGCCATCGACCAGACCAACTCGCCCAGGCCCAGTGAAATCATGGCGAGGGCGGTGCCCGCTTTGCGTGTCGTGATCCACCCCAGCAAAACCGCCAACGACAAGCCGGCCAATCCGCCCAGCAAGGGCACCAGGATCACAGGAAAGTGCAACACACCCGCGCCCATGAGTTTCAAACTGTGGATGGCCAGAAAAGACCCAGCCCCCACATAGATGGCGTGGCCGAAACTGAGCATGCCCCCTTGCGACCACAACAACTGAAAACTTTGACAAATCAGGATGGCGATGCCCATCTGGTTCAAAAGGGTCAAGGACGAACTGCTGGAAAAAAACCAAGGGGCCAGGCACAGGAGGCCCAGGGCGATGAGGGGCCATGCCCATGAGGGAAGCTTCATCTCAGGCGCCCCGCTGTCCCATCAGGCCTTGCGAACGAAGGGACAACACCAGCACCATCAACAAGAAAGGCAGCACCGGCGCCCAAGGTCGAATCAGCGCAATCTCCAGACACAGCGTCTGCACCAAGCCCAACACCAGCGAAGCCACAAATGCGCCCATCAATGAGCCCAAGCCGCCAACCACGACCACCACAAACAGCACGGAGCCAACGGTGGCGGCCATGCCCGGTTCGGTGACAAACAAATTGCCCCCCAGCACGCCCGCCAACCCGGCCAAGGCGGCGCCACCCGCAAACACGCCCGTGAAAATCCGGGGCACGTTGTGCCCCAGGGCTTGAACGGCTTTGGCGTGGGTCAGCGCGGCTTGCAAAATCAAGCCAATGCGTGTGCGAACCAAGGCCAGCCAAAGCAACAACAAAACCACCGTGGCCATCGCCATGATGAAGGCGCGGTAGCGCGAGAATGGCATGTCATAGAAAGTGAACAAACTGCCCTGTAGTGTTTCGGGTATGAGGTATGACACAGACCCCCGCCCCCATACCAACTGCACCATTTCCAGCAGCAGAAAGGACAGGCCGAACGTCAACAGCAACTCGGCCACATGGCCCTGGCGGCTCACCCGGCGCAAGCCATAACGTTCAAACGCCATCCCCAGCAGGCCCACACACAAGGGGGCCAAAACCAGTGCCCACGCAAATCCCCAAATGTTGGACAGGGTGCTGGCCAGATAGGCCCCCACCATGTAAAAGCTGGCGTGGGCAAAATTGAGCACGCCCATCATGCTGAAAATCACGGTCAGGCCGGCACTGAGCATGAACAACAACATGCCATAGCTCAGCCCATTCAAGGCAGCAAGGAACAGGGACTCCATGGTGACCGCGCAGCAGGCAGGGTGCCCGCTGCGTGCAAATCTCAAGCCGTGGGCAGAACGTAGTCCGCCAATTGCTCGCGCAATTTGGTTTTCAACATTTTGCCGGTGGCACCAATGGGGATGGCGTCCACAAACACCACGTCATCGGGGATTTGCCATTTGGCGGTTTTGCCTTCGTAAAACTTCAGCAAGTCTTCGCGGCTGACTTGTGCGTCGGGCTTTTTGACCACCACCACGATGGGGCGCTCGTCCCACTTGGGGTGTTTGATGCCAATGCAGGCGGCCATGGCCACGGCGGGATGTGCCACGGCGATGTTTTCAATGTCGATGGAGCTGATCCATTCGCCGCCCGACTTGATCACGTCTTTGCTGCGGTCGGTGATCTGCATGTAGCCATCGGCGTCGATGGTGGCCACATCGCCGGTGGGGAACCACCCGTCTTGCAGCGGATTGCCACCCTCTTGCTTGAAATATTCACGCACCACCCAGGGTCCTTTGACCAGCAAGTCGCCGTAGGCCTTGCCGTCATGCACCTGTTCTTGGCCTTCGTCGTTGACGATCTTCATGTCAATGCCAAAGATCGCACGTCCCTGCTTGAGGCGAATCTTCATTTGCTCGGCCTCGGGCAGTTTCAGGTGCTTGTTCTTCAAAGTGCAAAGCGTGCCCAGCGGGCTCAACTCGGTCATGCCCCAGGCATGCAAAACGTCCACGTTGTACTCCTCGCGGAAGGCCGTGATCATGGCCGGCGGGCAGGCTGAGCCGCCAATGACGGTGCGCTGCAGCGACGAAAATTTCAGGTTGCCGGGCTTCATGTGGGTCAGAAGCATCTGCCACACCGTGGGAACGCCAGCAGCGAAGGTCACGCCTTCGTTTTCGATCAACTCGTACACCGATTTGCCATCGAGGGAGGCGCCTGGAAACACCAGTTTGGCCCCCACCATGGCGGCGCTGTAGGGAATACCCCAGGCATTGACATGGAACATGGGCACCACCGGCAAGATGGCGTCGCGTGCGGAGATGCACATCACATCGGGCAAAGCGGCGGCGTAGGCATGCAGGATGGTCGAGCGGTGGCTGTACAGCGCGCCTTTGGGATTGCCTGTGGTGCCACTGGTGTAGCACAGGCTGGAGGCGGTGTTTTCATCAAACTCGGGCCAGGTGTACTGGGTGGATTGGCCTTGAACCCAGGCCTCGTAACTCACCAAGCCAGGAATGCCGGTGTCGGCGGGCAATTGGTCGGCATCGCACAAGGCCACGTACTGGCGAATGGTGGTGCAGCGGCTGTGAACTTGTTTCACCAGGGGGAGAAAGCTCATGTCAAAGCACAACACCTGGTCTTCTGCATGGTTGGCAATCCAGACCACCTGGTCAGGGTGCAAACGCGGGTTGATGGTGTGCAGCACCCGGCCTGTGCCGCTCACGCCAAAGTACAACTCCAGATGGCGGTAGCCGTTCCAAGCGAGCGTGGCCACGCGGTCGCCAAAGCCCAGGCCCAGTTGGTCCAGTCCATGGGCGACTTGTCGTGAGCGTTGGGCGATGCCGCCCCAGGTGGTGCGGTGAATGTCACCTTCGACACGGCGGGAAACGATTTCCACATCACCGTGGTGCTTTTCGGCAAAGTCAATCAAGGAAGAAATCAACAGGTTTTGTTGTTGCATCAAGCCCAGCATGGGGAATCTCCTAAAACAGAAAAAGGCACGCGCGTGCCGTTCCGCCCATTTTGCACCAGACGGTCCCCCTTTTCGGCAATTGCCTGTTCAGCGCCCATGGGATTCAAGAATGCCGACAATCAGGGGATGACATCTGCTGCCGTTGCCCTGCCCCTGACTTGGCTGAACCGCTTTGCCCAATTGGGGCCCAGCTTCGCCACGCCGTGTGCCCCAACACCCTTGCCCGAGGCCCATTGGGTGGCAGTGAACCACCGCCTCGCAGCAGATTTGGGCTGGCCCTCCGACTGGCAACAGGCTGAGGGCCTGCTGGACATTCTCACGGGCAACCGGTCCTGGGCGGACCATCCCAGTCTGGCCAGTGTTTACAGCGGTCACCAGTTTGGTGTCTGGGCCGGCCAATTGGGCGATGGTCGTGCGCTGTGGCTGGGCGAGTTGGACACACCGCTCGGCCCCCAGGAGTTGCAACTCAAGGGTGCAGGGCCAACCCCCTACTCTCGCATGGGCGATGGCCGGGCGGTGTTGCGCTCCAGCATTCGCGAGTTTTTATGCAGCGAGGCCATGCACGGTTTGGGCATCCCCACGACCCGGGCTTTGGCTTTGACGGGCTCCAAGGGGCGCGTGATTCGAGAAACACTGGAAACGGCCGCCGTGGTGACCCGCGTCGCGCCCAGTTTTTTGCGTTTTGGCCACTTCGAGCATTTCGCGGCAATCAATCAACCCGAGGCTCTGAAAAAGTTGGCCGATTTCGTGTGTGCCAGCGAACTGATGCCCTTGCCCAACCCCGACGCATTCCATGGCACTCCCTATGCAGCCCTGTTGCAGGTGGTGGTCGAACGAACCGCAGATTTGCTGGCCCATTGGCAGGCCGTGGGCTTTTGCCATGGGGTCATGAACACCGACAACATGAGTTTGCTGGGTTTGACCATCGACTATGGCCCCTTCCAGTTCCTGGACGGTTATGACCCCCAGCACATTTGCAACCACTCCGATTCGCAAGGCCGCTATGCCTTTCAAAGGCAACCTCAAGTGGCGTACTGGAACCTCTTTTGTTTAGGCCAGGCCTTCATGCCCCTGGTGAACGACAGCGACCTGATTGTGAAGGTGCTGGAAACCTACACACAGCGCTTCTCCCAAAGTCTGCTCGATCGCATGCGTGCCAAATTGGGCCTGACCCGGTCGCAAGCCGACGATGGATCCTTGGTCGAAGACATTTGCCAACTGTTGGCAAGCGAGCGCACCGACTACAGCATTTTCTGGCGCCGTCTCAGCCACGCGGCACATGGCTTGGAAAACGGCCATCCAGAAGCGTTTCAACCCGTGACCGACCTGTTTTTGGACCGTCAGCGCTGGCAAGACTTGGCCCTGCGCTTGCAAGCGCGATGGGCCGATGAGCCGGCAGGCACAGGTGTTCGCATGTTGCAGCACAATCCCAAAATGGTGTTACGCAATCACTTGGGCGAGCAAGCCATCCGGCAGGCCCAGGCGGGTGACTTCAGCGAAGTCCAGACCCTGCTCGAGCTCTTGTCATCGCCCTTTGATGAGCATCCCGGCCACGAGGCCTATGCCGACTTTCCGCCCGATTGGGCGTCCTCCATATCCATCAGTTGTTCCTCATGAAGATCGAAAAAACCGAAGCCGAATGGCGCGCCTTGCTGGCAGCGAAAAATGCCGAACCCGTGGCCTACGAAGTCACCCGCAAAGCCGCCACCGAACGCCCCTTCACGGGACGCTACGAAAACCATTGGTTGCCAGGGCAATACGCCTGCATCTGCTGCGGCAACACATTGTTCAATGCCGACACCAAATTTGACGCCGGCTGCGGTTGGCCCAGCTTTTACCAGCAAGCCGTGCCTGGCGCGATTCGCGAAATTGTTGACCGCAGCCATGGCATGATTCGCACCGAAACCGTCTGTGCGCAATGCGGCGCGCATTTGGGGCATGTGTTCCCCGATGGCCCTGCCCACACAGGCTTGCGCTATTGCATGAACTCGGCCTCGCTGGAATTCAAGGCCAAAGACTGAGTTGCCATGAAGCTTTTTTTAGATTTTTTCCCCATTGTTCTTTTTTTCCTGGCCTTCAAGGCCTTCGACATCTATGTCGCCACAGCCATCGCCATTGTGGCCACAGTGGCGCAAATCGCCTGGCTGCGTTACAAAGTGGGCCGCGTCGAGCCCATGCAGTGGGTCAGCCTGGGGGTCATCGTGCTGTTTGGCGGCGCGACTTTGATCGCTCACGATGAAAACTTCATCAAATGGAAGCCCACCGTGCTGTATTGGCTGATGGGCGGGGCCTTGCTGATCGGGCAATATGTGTTCAAGCGCAACCTGCTGCGCAGCCTGATGAAGGCGCAAATGGACCTGCCTGACAACGCCTGGTTCTTCATGTTGCACAGTTGGGCGGCTTTTTTCAGTGTGATGGGCGTCGTCAACCTGTGGGTGGCCTTCCGTTTTGACACCGAAACCTGGGTGAATTTCAAACTCTTTGGCGGCATTGGCCTCATGGTGGTCTTTGTGCTACTGCAAGCCGCCTACCTGAGCCGCTACATGAAAGAGGATTCCTCCTCATGACCGTCCTTGCGCAAGACCTGGCCCAACGCCTGCAAGAGCGACTGCAACCCCAGACGCTGGAGGTTTTGGATGAAAGTGCGGCCCATGCTGGCCATGTGGGTGCCAACGGCAGCGGCCAGGGCACCCATTTTCGGGTCCGGATTGGCGGCCAGGCTTTCAATGCGCTGTCACGGGTGGCCCGCCACCGGCTTGTGTATGATGCGCTGCAAGATTTCATTGACCAGGGTGTTCACGCCCTGGCGATTGAGGTTGTTTCGGTGTCTTGAGCATTCCGCCTGACGCCCCCCCCCTGATTGAGACTCATCGAGAGAGACCCATGAAAAAGCAAATGATGTTCGCCGCCGTCGCTGTGGCAATGGCCACTGTGAGCCTGGGTGCATCGGCCCAGAACGTGGCGATCGTGAACGGCAAGGCCGTGCCCAAAGCCCGCGTGGAAGCCTTGGCACAGCAATTGGCCCGTTCAGGCCGTCCGGTGACCCCCGACATTGAAGCCCAGATCAAGGAAGAGGTCATCGCCCGTGAAATCTTCATGCAGGAAGCGCAAAAGCGCGGCCTCGATGCCACCGACGACTACAAGGGCCAGTTGGAGTTGGCGCGCCAAACCATTTTGATTCGCGAGTTGTTCGCCGATTACCAGAAAAACAACCCCGTGACCGATGCCGACATCAAGGCCGAGTACGACAAGTTTGTGGCAGCCAACGGCGGCAAGGAATACCGCGCCCGCCACATCCTGGTGGAAAAGGAAGAGCAGGCCAAAGCCATTTTGGCCAGCCTGAAAAAAGGCGGCAAATTTGAAGACATCGCCAAAAAGCAGTCCAAGGATCCTGGCTCCGGTGCCAACGGTGGCGATCTGGACTGGGCCTCTGCTGGCAACTTCGTCAAGGAATTCTCGGATGCCATGGTGGCGCTGAAAAAAGGCCAGACCACCGACGCCCCCGTGAAGAGCCAGTTTGGCTTCCACATCATTCGCCTGGATGACGTGCGCGAAGCGCAGTTGCCCAAGTTCGAAGAGGTCAAGCCGCAAATTGCTCAACAAATGCAGCAGACCAAAATGAGCGAGTTCCAGCAGAACTTGCGCAGCAAGGCCAAGGTCGAGTAAATCCCGCAAGGGGGCGCTGTTGCTGTCACACCAGATTGAGCTGCTGTCCCCTGCGCGCGATGCCGACATTGGCATCGCCGCCATCCATCACGGTGCCGATGCCGTCTACATCGGCGCACCCTCCTTTGGCGCCCGTGCCAGTGCCAGCAATGGCTTGCGCGACATCGAGCGCTTGTGTCGCGAAGCCCACCGCTTTCACAGCCGCATCTTCATCACGCTCAACACCATCTTGCGCGATGACGAGCTCGAGCCTGCGCGCCAATTGGCATGGGATGTCTACAACGCCGGCGCCGATGTCTTGATCGTGCAAGACATGGGCTTGCTGGAACTGGATTTGCCCCCGATCCAGCTGCATGCCAGCACCCAAACCGACATCCGTGACCCGGCCAAAGCCAAGTTTTTGCAGGATGTGGGTTTTTCGCAAATGGTGCTGGCCCGAGAACTCACGCTGCCGCAAATTCGCGACATTCACCAGGTGCTCGATGCCGAGCGCTGCAAGCTGGAGTTCTTCATCCATGGCGCCTTGTGCGTGGCCTACAGCGGCCAGTGCTACATCAGCCATGCGCACACCGGCCGCAGCGCCAACCGGGGCGATTGCTCGCAAGCCTGTCGCCTGCCCTACCATGTGACCGATGCGCAAGGGCGGTTCATAGCGCATGACAAGCATGTGTTGTCGATGAAGGACAACAACCAAAGCGCCAACCTGGCCGACTTGATTGACGCAGGCGTTCGCAGCTTCAAGATCGAAGGCCGTTACAAAGACATGGGCTATGTGAAAAACATCACCGCCCATTACCGCAAGCTGTTTGATCAAATTATCGAAGACCGGGAAAGCTCCACCGAACCCGAGCGTCCCCCCCTGGCGCGTGCCTCCAGTGGGCGCACCCAGTTCTTCTTCACGCCCGACCCCAACCAGAATTTCAACCGCGAGTTCACCGATTACTTTGTGCAAGGCCGCAAAGAAGACATCGGCGCGTTTGACACACCCAAAAACCCTGGACAGCCCCTTGGCGAGGTCACCGATGTCGGTCCCAACTGGGTGGAAGTCCAACCCTTCGATCGTGACGTGGTGCTGCACAACGGCGACGGCCTGTGTTACTACGATTTGCAAAAGGAACTGGTGGGACTGGCCATCAACCGGGCCGAGCCCATCGGAAAAAAAGGCCGCTGGCGGCTGTTCCCCAAAGACGCCATGGCCGACTTCAAAGACCTGCGCCGCGGCGTGACGGTCAACCGCAACCGTGACATGGACTGGGTGCGGACCCTGGAGAAGCGTTCCAGCGAGCGTCGCATTGGCGTGTGGCTGACCCTCAAGGACACGCCGCAAGGCATCGCCCTCAGCGTGACGGACGAAGACGGCTATGCCGCAGAGGCTTCGCTGAGCCTCATCAAAGTGCCTGCACGCGACCCGGTGCAGGCACAAGCCAGCGTGCGTGAACACTTGGGCAAACTGGGCACGACCGACTTTGCTTTGCTGGACCTGGACCTTCATTGGGCGCAAGCCTGGTTTTTACCGGCCTCACAACTCAACGCCTTGCGACGCGACGCCCTGGCCTCGCTAGAGCTTGTTCGTTCTGCGCATTACCAGCGCCCTGTTCCCGGCCAAGCCGTCGATCCACCGGCGCTCTACCCAGAAGACACGCTGACCTACCTGGCCAACGTTTACAACGACAAGGCCCGCGATTTTTACGCCAAACACGGCGTGAAACTGATTGCGGCAGCTTATGAGAGTCACGAAGAAGAAGGTGAAGTCAGCCTGATGATCACCAAGCACTGTGTGCGCTTCTCCATGAGCCTGTGCCCCAAGCAGGCCAAGGGGGTGACGGGCGTTCAAGGTCAGGTACGCGCCGAGCCCCTGACCCTGATCAATGGCAAGGAAAAACTCACCCTGCGCTTCGATTGCAAGCCTTGCGAAATGCACGTGGTGGGCAAAATGAAGCCCTCGGTCATGAACCAGCGCGCGCGTGAGATGGCCGAGCCCCAGGCCATCCCCATGAAGTTTTACAAGACGCGCCCTGAGCGGGCGGTGTCCTGACTTATGCGACCCAGCGCCGCGCGTTGCGCCACAAACGCATCCACGGGCTGAAACCCTCCAAGCCGCCAGTACGAGAAGCCTCGGTCCAACTGAATTGCAAATTGCGGAACACACGTTCCGGGTGCGGCATCATGGCAGTGAAACGGCCATCGGCCGTGGTCACGGCCGTCAAGCCTTGCGGGCTGCCATTGGGGTTCAGCGGATAGGCCTCGGTGGGCTGGCCCTGGCCGTCCACAAAGCGCATGGCGGCGTGAACCTGGTCTAGTTGGCCACGTTGTGAGAAGTTGGCGAAGCCTTCGCCGTGCGCCACGGCGATGGGCAAACGGGTGCCTGCCATGCCCTGGAAGAACAAGCTCGGCGATTCCAACACTTCGACCTGGGACAGGCGGGCCTCAAAGCGCTCGCTGCGGTTGGTGGTGAAGCGCGGCCAGGCTTGCGTGCCCGGAATGATGTCGGCCAGTTCAGCGAACATCTGGCAGCCGTTGCACACGCCCAGGCCAAAGGTGTCGCCGCGCTCGAAGAAGGCTTTGAACTGATCGGACAGGCGCGGGTTGAAGGTGATGCTGCGCGCCCAGCCAATGCCTGCACCCAAGGTGTCGCCATAGCTGAAGCCGCCGCAGGCCACCAAGCCTTTGAAGTCTGCCAATTGGGCCTTGCCCGACTGCAAGTCGGTCATGTGCACGTCATAGGCGTCGAAGCCCGCCTCATGGAAGGCATAGGCCATTTCCACATGGGAGTTCACACCCTGCTCTCGCAAAATGGCCACCTTGGGTCGCGCTGAGTTCACAAATGGCGCAGCCACATTCTCCATGACGCCGTCTGGCAGGTGCACATGCAAGCCTGGGTTTGCTGGGGCACCGGCCAGGGCGTGCTCGGCATCTGCACATTCGGGGTTGTCGCGTTGCTGGCAGATGCGCCAACTCACGCTGTCCCAGACCTGATGCAAATCGCTCAAAGAAGCACTGAACACCTCTTTGGCATCGCGCCAGACACTGACCTGCCCTTTGCCCTTGTCGATGGTGGAAGACAGCGGACGGGTTTTGCCCAAAAAGTGGCTGTGTCGCGAGAGGCCGTGCGTGCGCAACACCTGCATGACCTCGTTGCGATCGCTGGTGCGAACTTGCAAGACCACGCCCAACTCTTCGTTGAACAGGGCTTTCAAGGTCAGTTCTTCGCGGCGTGCGCTGACTTGCGTTGCCCAGTTTTTGCTGTCGCCATATTCCGCGCGGCTGTCGTGGATGCCATCGCCTTCGGTGACCAACAAGTCCACATTCAGCGCCACGCCAACCTGCGCAGCAAAGGCCATTTCGCAGACTGCCGCGAGCAAGCCGCCATCGCTGCGGTCATGGTAGGCCAGCAGCTTGCCTTCCTGGCGCAATTGGTTCACGGCTTGGTACAGGCGCACCAGGTCTTGTGGGTCGTCCAAATCAGGCACCGCTTGGCCAGGCTGAGCCAGGACTTGCCCCAGGATGCTGCCGCCCATGCGGTTCTGGCCATGCCCCAGGTCAATCAGCACCAAGGTGGTGTCGTCGGTCTGGGCGTCGAGTTGAGGCGTCAAGGTGCCACGCACATCCGGCAACGAGGCAAAGGCGCTGACGATCAGGCTGACGGGGGAAGTCACTTTGTGGTCTTGCCCCTCGGCGGACCACTGGGTGCGCATCGACAGGCTGTCTTTGCCCACCGGAATGGAAATGCCCAAAGCCGGACAGAGCTCCAGGCCCACTGCACGAACGGTGTCGTACAGGGCGGCATCCTCACCGGGCTCGCCACAGGCGGCCATCCAGTTGGCCGAGAGTTTGACGCGCGAGAGCTCGACTGGCGCCGCCAGCAAATTGGTCAGTGCTTCCGCAACCGCCATGCGGCCTGAGGCCGGGGCATTCACCGATGCCAGCGGGGTGCGCTCGCCCATGCTCATGGCCTCGCCAGCCACGCCTTGGAAGTCGGCCAGGGTCACGGCGCAATCGGCCACAGGCACCTGCCAGGGCCCAACCATGGGGTCGCGGTGGGTCAGTCCGCCCACAGTTCGGTCGCCAATCGTGATCAAGAACCGCTTGGATGCCACCGTGGGGTGGCTGAGGACGCCAATCACGGCCTCTTGCAGGGAAACGCCCGTGAGGTCCATAGGCGACGTTTCGCGAGCCACCCGTTGAACATCACGGTGCATCTTGGGGGGCTTGCCCAAGAGCACATCCATGGGCATGTCGACCGGCGTTGCAGCGCCCTCGTCCACCAGTTCAAGTTGCCTTTTCTCTGTGGCCACGCCGACCACCGCAAACGGGCAACGCTCGCGCTCGCAGAACGATTGAAACAGGGGCAAGGATTCGGGCGCGATCGCCATCACATAGCGCTCCTGGCTCTCGTTCGACCAGATTTCCTTGGGCGCCAGGCCTGACTCTTCCAGTGGCACGGCGCGCAAGTCAAAGCGCGCCCCACGACCAGCATCGTTGACCAACTCAGGAAACGCATTGGACAAGCCACCCGCCCCCACATCGTGAATGGCCAGGATGGGATTGTGCTCTCCCAGCGTCCAGCAATGGTTGATGACCTCTTGGGCGCGCCGTTCGATTTCCGGGTTACCGCGTTGCACCGAGTCAAAGTCCAACTCGGCGGCATTGGTACCGCTGGCCATGGAGCTGGCCGCCCCACCGCCCATGCCAATGCGCATGCCCGGTCCGCCCAGCTGAATCAGCAAGGTGCCGGCGGGAAATTCAATTTTGTGGGTGAGTTGGCTGTCGATCACGCCCAAGCCACCGGCAATCATGATGGGCTTGTGGTAGCCGCGCGTCACACCCGCCACTTGTTGTTCGTACTCACGGAAATAGCCCAACAGGTTGGGCCGCCCAAACTCGTTGTTGAACGCTGCACCGCCCAAGGGGCCTTCGGTCATGATTTGCAGTGGGCTGGCCATGTGGGCAGGCCGACCCAGGGGGCTGTCCCACAGTTTGGAGACCGTGAAGCCCGTCATCCCTGCTTTGGGTTTGGAGCCACGGCCCGTGGCACCCTCGTCCCGAATTTCACCGCCAGCGCCCGTGGAGGCGCCAGGAAAAGGTGATATCGCGGTGGGATGGTTGTGGGTTTCAACCTTCATCAGCACATGGTGGGTCGCGATCTGAGGGGCGTAGCGCGGCAGGCTGGCACCATCGTCCACGGCCACAAAGCGCTGCACCTCATGGCCTTCCATGATAGAGGCATTGTCCGAATAAGCCACCACCGTGTGTTGCGGGCTGGTTTTGTGGGTATGGCGAATCATGCCGAACAAGCTGTGCGCTTGGGCCTCCCCATCCACAGTGAAGTCAGCATTGAAAATCTTGTGCCGGCAGTGCTCGCTGTTGGCTTGGGCAAACATCATCAACTCGACATCGGTCGGGTTGCGCTGGAGATGCTGAAAAGAGCTGACCAGGTAGTCGATTTCATCGTCGGCCAGGGCCAAGCCCCAGCGGCGGTTGGCATCTTCCAAGGCAGAACGTCCACCCACCAGCACATCCACCGTTTCCATGGGGGTCGCAGCTTGCTCATAAAACAAGGCTTGCGCTGCCTCGCCGTCTTTCACGACCGACTCGGTCATGCGATCGTGCAACAGGCTGGCAATGGCCTGCCATTGGGACTCGGACAAGCTAGGCGTGCTGAGCAAGCCCTTTTTCAAGGCCACGTGGTATTGCGTGACGCGCTCAATGCGGCGCACGTCCAGCCCGCAGTTATGGGCGATGTCCGTGGCCTTGGACGCCCAGGGGGACACAGTGCCAAAACGGGGGGTCACCACCAGCGAAGGCCCTTCGCCGGACAAAGCAGGTTCGCCGTAAGTCAGCAGCGCCTCCACTTGGCGGGAAGCCTCCTTTGAGAGAGGGGCCTGACTGGCCACGAGGTGGATGTAGCGCGCCGTGAGGCCTTCCACTTTGTCGTGGATGGCTTGTAACTGGGGCAACAATTGCCGCAATCGAAAAGCACTCAGGGCATTGCTGCCAGGGAAAAACGAGATGTGCAGGGTCACGGGGTGGCCTTGGAGTCGGTGAGTTGGCCGACGCCGCTGACTGGGGCGCCGATCCGGGAAATCCCTATTTTACGGCAACCCCTCAGCCGCAGAAAGATCGCCGCGCTGCGCTCGGGAAGACGGTGGAGGGGGCGCGTCCCTGAGATAATCACGCCATGACTATCACTTACAAAGATGCGGCGGGCGCGCAAGGGATGCGTGTGGCTGGTCGCCTGGCCTCAGAAGTTCTCGATTTTTTGACGCCCCACGTCAAGCCCGGCATCACCACCAACGAGCTTGACAAACTGGCGCACGACTACATGACCCAGGTTCAAGGCTGCATTCCTGCCCCTTTGAACTATGCCCCCAACGGCTACAACCCCTACCCCAAGTCGATTTGTACATCGATCAACCATCAGGTTTGTCACGGCATACCCAACGACAAAGCCCTCAAAAAGGGCGACATCGTCAACATCGACATCACGGTGATCAAAGATGGCTGGCACGGCGACACCAGCCGCATGTTCATCGTTGGCGAAGCCTCGATTGCAGCCAAACGGCTTTGCCAGCTGACCTACGAAGCCATGTGGCATGGCATCGTCAAAGTCAAGCCAGGCGCTCGGCTGGGCGACATCGGTTGGGTCATTCAAAAGTTTGCCGAAAGCAACGGCTTTTCTGTGGTTCGCGAGTTTTGCGGCCATGGCATTGGCCAGGTTTTTCATGAAGAACCCCAGGTTCTGCATTACGGCAAGCCAGGCACATTGGAAGAGCTCAAGCCAGGCATGACCTTCACGATCGAGCCCATGATCAACGCCGGCCGAAGGGACATCAAGGAGCTGGGGGATGGCTGGACCATCGTCACCCGCGACCATTCGCTGTCAGCCCAATGGGAGCACACCATCCTCGTGACTGAAACCGGCTATGAAGTCCTCACACTCTCCGATGGCAGCCCACCTTTGCCAGACTTTGTCACCACCACTGTTTGCTGAGCACCTGACATGAGCGAGCCAACATACCGTCAACAAAAAGCGGCGTTGTTGGCCCAATGGCGCGACAGCCCGCCCAACGCCAATTTGCGTGCCGTACGCCAGGGCTTGCACCAACTGTGCAAGATGACCGACCGCGCCTTGGCCGAACTTTGGCAGGCCTGTGGCCTTGACAAACCCCTCGCCCTGGTCGCCGTGGGCGGGTATGGGCGTGGCGAATTGTTTCCCCACTCGGATGTGGACGTGCTGCTGTTGCTGCCTGCCAACCAGTCACCCGACCAAGATGAGGCCCTGAAAACGCGCCTTGAGAACTTCATTGGCCGATGCTGGGACTCTGGCCTGGAAATTGGCTCCAGTGTGCGCAATGTGGATGACTGCATCCGGGAGGCTGAGGGGGACATCACCGTGCAAACCTCGTTGCTGGAGTCGCGCCTGATAGTGGGAGACAAGGGCCTTTACACGGAGTTCATCCGTCGCTTTGCCAAAACCCTGGACCCCAAAGCGTTCTTCGTGGCCAAGACACTGGAGATGCGACAGCGTCACACCAAGTTTGAAAACACGCCTTACTCCCTGGAGCCGAATTGCAAAGAGTCCCCAG
This sequence comes from uncultured Bordetella sp., assembly GCA_964442645.1. Lineage (GTDB taxonomy): Bacteria > Pseudomonadota > Gammaproteobacteria > Burkholderiales > Burkholderiaceae_C > Limnohabitans. The sequence goes on from CAYTZZ010000005.1 coordinate 97,469, forward strand.
GAGGCTTGCGCGATTTGCAAATCATCTTATGGGTAGCCAAGGCCGCTGGCCTGGGAAACAACTGGGATGCCTTGGCACGAAAAGGTCTGGCTACACCTTTGGAGGCACGCTCACTCAAGCGCAATGAAGCCACCTTGTCGCTGATTCGCGCACGATTGCACTTGGTGGCCAAGCGTCGCGAAGACCGCTTGGTTTTTGATTTGCAAACCCAGGTGGCCGACACCCTGGGCTTGGGGCAGCAAGAAAACGGCAGCCGCCATGCCCGCGTGGCCAGCGAAGCCTTGATGAAGCGTTACTACTGGGCGGCCAAAGCCGTGACCCAGTTGAACCAGATTTTGCTGTTGAACATCGAGGAGTGGTTGACGCAAGGCGACCGCAGCCACGAGCCGCAGCCCATCAATGAGCGCTTTGCCGACAAGGCCGGCATGATCGATGTGCGCAGTGACGACCTTTACTTCCAACAGCCGCATGCGATCCTGGAAACCTTTTTGCTCTACCAAACCACGGTGGGCATCAAGGGTTTGTCCGCCAGGACCTTGCGCGCCCTGTACAACGCCCGGGGCGTCATGGACAGCCGGTTTCGCGCTGATCCGGTGAACCGCGCTTCCTTCTTGAAAATTTTGCAAGAGCCCGAAGGCATCACGCATGCCATGCGCCTGATGAACCAAACCTCGGTGCTCGGACGTTACCTGTGGGTCTTCCGTCGCATCGTCGGCCAAATGCAGCACGACCTGTTTCACGTCTACACCGTGGACCAGCACATCCTGATGGTGTTGCGCAATGTGCGACGTTTTTTCATCGCTGAACATGCACATGAGTACCCGTTTTGCTCACAACTGGCGGCAGGCTGGGACAAGCCGTGGCTCCTGTACGCTGCGGCGCTGTTTCATGACATTGCCAAGGGACGTGGTGGAGATCACTCTGTTTTAGGTCAAACAGAAGTCCGGCGCTTTTGCCGTCAGCATGGCATCGGCAAAGAAGATGCGCAGCTGATTGAGTTTTTGGTCGGTGAGCACCTGACCATGAGCCATATCGCGCAAAAGCAGGACTTGAGCGACCCCGAAGTCATCCAGGCCTTTGCCAAACGCGTGGGCAACGAGCGCCGATTGACGGCGCTGTATTTGCTGACCGTGGCAGACATTCGGGGAACCAGCCCCAAGGTCTGGAATGCCTGGAAAGGCAAGCTGCTTGAAGACTTGTACCGCTACACATTGAGAGCCCTCGGGGGCCGAGCGCCCGATGCCGACGCAGAAGTCGAGGCCCGCAAGCGCGATGCGCTGACCAACTTGGCCTTGTACGCCCTGCCCTTTGAGGCCCATAAAGACCTTTGGGACACACTCGACGTGGGTTATTTCATGCGACATGACGCAGCAGACATCGCATGGCACACGCGCCAGTTGTCTCGCAGCCTGGCCATTGCAAAAGCACAAGATAAGGCACCCGGCGTGATCGTGCGCGCTCGCTTGTCCGCCATCGGCGAAGGCTTGCAGGTGATGGTCTATTCCCCTGACCAGCCCGACTTGTTCGCAAGAATTTGTGGCTATTTCGACCAGGCGGGATTCAGTATTCTCGATGCCAAAATCCACACCGCCACCAACGGCTATGCCCTGGATACCTTTCAAGTGGTGGCCTCAATGCTGAATGAGCACTACCGCGAACTCATTACCATGGTCGAGCAAGGGCTGGCCCAAACTTTGCAAAATGCGGGCTCTTTGCCAGCGCCCAGCCGAGGCCGCGTCTCACGCCGTGTCAAAAGCTTTCCCATTGCGCCGCGTGTGGCATTGCAACCCGATGAAAAGGCACAACGCTGGCTGCTGACGATTTCTGCCAGCGACCGCGCGGGTCTGTTGTACAGCGTGGCGCGGGTGCTGGCCAAGCACAAGCTGAATTTGCTGTTGGCCAAGATCACCACGCTGGGCGAACGCGTGGAAGACACCTTCTTGATCGACGGTGCAGAACTGCAGCAGAACCGCTCACAACTCGAAATTGAGACCGAGTTGCTCGAAGCGCTGGCCAGCTAAACCGTTCGGCCCGGGTCGCTGACGATCAAACGCCTTCGATGATTCGAATTTCGCGAACCACTGCGTTGTCACCAAGCGCCGCCAAGGCCTCTTTGTAGCCCGGGCTGTCATAGGCTGCCAAAGCTGCGTCAAGGTTGTCAAACTCAATCAGCACCGTGCGCTGAAGCAGGCCCGCTTCCTTGACAGCCGCAGGCAAGCCGCGGGCCAAAAAACGCCCCCCTGCAGCAGCCACAGCGGGGCCAGCCAGCTTGGCATAGGCTGCCAGGGCATCGTCGTTGTGAACAGAACGGTAGGCGCTGATCCAGTAAGCCTTGGGCATGGGTGTTTCCTTCGCGTCAATGAGTTGGAGAAAGCATTCTAGACTGCGCATAATCAAGCTGTGAACAAATTCAATTGGAGACAACATGGCCCATTTGTTTGGACGTCAGGCGTTTGTGGAGTTGCTGCTCGATGAGGGCGTGACCCATTTGTTTGGCAACCCCGGCACCACCGAGTTGCCCATCATGCAAGCCCTGCCGGATTACCCCGACCTGCAGTTCATTTTGGGATTGCAGGAATCGGTGGTGGTCGCCATGGCCGATGGCTTTGCGCGCGCATCCAAAAAATTGACAGCCGCCAATGTCCACGTCGCGCCCGGCCTGGGCAACGCCATGGGCGCTTTGTACAACGCCAAATTTTCAGGCTCTCCCTTGATCCTGACGGCGGGCCAGCAAGAGCAAGGCCATGGCCTGCTGGAACCCTTGCTCTATGAGCCTTTGCCAGCCATGGCCGCGCCCTTGGTGAAGTGGTCGACCGAAGTCACCCGTTTGCAAGACTTGCCGCGCACCCTGCGACGGGCCGCTAAAGTGGCCATGAGTTACCCCTTGGGGCCAGTCTTCATCAGTTTGCCGGGCGACATTCTGAACGAGGCGGCCGAATTGGACATGGGGCGTCGCGTACGCATCGACCCACGGGTGCGCCCCAGCGACGATGCAGTGCGTGAGCTGGCGCAAGCCTTGTTGACGGCCAAAAATCCCGTCCTGATCACAGGACAAGAGCTGGCCGCCCATGACTGTTTCCAAGCGGCCACCGAACTGGCTGAAGTTTTGGGCGCGGCAGTGTTCCAAGAGTCCATTCCCTACAGCGCTACTTTTCCCACGGCCCACCCGCAATACCTGGGCATGCTGACGCGCAGCCAAGAAAATGTGCAATCCACCCTGGCGCCCTACGACTTGGTGGTCTGCTTGGGCGCAGACTTGCTGCGAATGTCGGTCTACAGCCCGACCGAGCCGTTGCCGGCGCACAGCCGTGTGGTGCACATCAGCGAGCGCGCCTGGGAGTTGGGGAAAAATTACCCCACCGAAGTCGCCGTATGTGCCAACGTGCGTGACACCCTGGCCGTGTTGTTGCCTGCTTTGCGCGCGCTGGCCTCGCCCGCTTTCAGGCAATCGGCCGCAGAACGCAAAGCGCAGCTGTCCCAAGACAACTGGACCACACGCCGGACCAAGGCCGTGAAGTCGGTGATGGCCTCGCAAGCCACGGTGCAGCCCATCACCCCTGCCAACTTGATTTGGCGCATCACCGAACAACTGCCCAGCGATGCCATCGTGGTGGAAGAGGCCTTGACCTCCACCCAACCTCTGCCCCAGTTTTTGCATCAACGCGACCCGTCCAGTTGGTTTGGGCTGGCCAGTGGCGGCTTGGGCTTTGCGATTCCTGGCGCAGTCGGCATCAGCCTGGCCAAGCCGGGACGACCCGTGGTGGCCATTGTGGGCGATGGCAGCGCCATGTACGGCATTCAGGGCCTGTGGACCGCCGCACATTTGAAATTGCCCATCACCTATGTCATCGCCAACAACCGGGGCTATCGCATCATCAAAGAGCGCTTGGTGTCCATGCAAGGCTCGAACCGGTTCATTGGCATGGACATTCGCGAGCCCGACATTCAATTTGCAGCCCTGGCGCAATCCATGGGTTTGCAAAGCACCCAGATCACCGATCCCCAGGACCTGGGCGATGCGCTCAAGGCCGCCATGGCGAGCGGGCGCCCCAACCTCATCGAAGTCTTTGTGGCAGACGGGTTTGGCACATGAACAACGACGTTTCCGCCTTGCGTCGCATCCTCCAAAATTGCCAAACCCTGGCCGTGGTGGGCCTGTCCGCAGAATGGCATCGCCCCAGCTTTTTTGCAGCCAAGTACATGCAGGAAAAAGGCTACCGCATCGTGCCTGTGAATCCCCGCTACGCTGGCCAAACTGTGCTGGGTGAGACCTGTTACGCCAGCCTGCAAGAGGTGCCCCACCCGATTGACATGGTGGACGTGTTTCGCAAAACCAGCGAAGTCTTGCCCCTGGCACAACAAGCCATCGCATTAGGCGCTCGTTGCTTTTGGCAGCAACTGGAGGTGATAAACCTCGAGGCAGACGCCCTGGTGCGCCAGGCGGGGATGGATTCGGTCATGAACCGCTGCGTCAAGATCGAACACGCACGCCTCTTTGGCGGCTTGCACTGGGCAGGGGTGAACACCCGCATCATTTCAGCCAAGCGGCCTGTCTGAACGCGCCCCACGAAAGATTTCCTCATGTCCGATAGACACTTTCAGCCCGAAACGCTGGCCATCCACGCAGGCCAAGTGCCCGATGCCGCCACCGGCGCGCGCGCCCTGCCAATTTACCAAACCACCAGTTTTGTGTTTGACAGCGCTGACCATGCAGCGAGTTTGTTCAACTTGCAAACCTTTGGCAATGTCTACTCCCGCTTGTCCAATCCAACGGTGGCCGCGCTGGAAGAACGTGTGGCCGCCCTCGAAGGCGGCCGGGCCGCCATCGCCTCGGCCAGTGGCATGGCCGCCGAAGCCATGGCCCTGATGACCTTGCTGCAACAGGGTGACCATTTGGTGGCTGCTGGCGCGCTGTATGGTGGCAGCGTCACCATGCTGGCCGTCAACCTCAAACGACTGGGCATTGAAACCAGCTTTGTCGATGCCACAGACCCCAACGCTTTTGCAGCAGCGATTCAGCCCAACACCCGCGCCATCTTTGCCGAAAGCCTGGGCAACCCCAGCCTGAGCTTGCTCGACATTCAGGCCATCGCCGACGTGGCCCATGCGCATGGCATTCCCTTGGTGGTGGACAACACCGTGCCCTCGCCTTACCTGTGCAACCCCATCGCATGGGGCGCCGACATCGTGGTCCACTCGGCCACCAAATACATCGCGGGACACGGCACCACCCTGGGCGGCGTGGTGGTCGAGTCGGGCAAATTTCCGTGGGACAACGGCAAATTTCCTGGCATGACCGAGCCCTCACCCGGTTACCACGGCGTCAAGTTCTACGAAACCTTTGGCGACTTCGGTTTCACCATGCGCGCCCGCATGGAAACCTTGCGGGTTTATGGCGCGGCCTTATCGCCAACCAGTGCCTGGCAAATCCTTCAAGGCCTGGAAACCTTGCCCTTGCGCATGGAGCGTCACTGTGCCAATGCACACCGCGTGGCCAGGCATTTGAAAGACCACCCCGCCATCCGCTGGGTCAATTACCCCGGCCTGGAGGACCACCCACAGCACGCGCTGGCGCAGCGCCAAATGCGACAAGTCGATGGCAGGGTGGGCACCTCGGGCTTGTTGGCCTTTGGCATACGTGGCGGGTACGAAAGCGCGGTGAAGTTCATTGAGGGTGCACAATTCATGAGCCATTTGGCCAACATTGGCGACACCCGAACCCTGATCATTCATCCGGCCTCCACCACGCACCGTCAACTGGCGCCAGACCAGCAAATCGCCGCCGGTGTTCAGCCAGACATGGTCCGCATGTCGGTCGGCCTGGAGCATGTGGACGATATCCTGTGGGACATCGACCAGGCGCTGCACAAAGCGGGCAGTTCTTCTTGAAAATAAACCTCATCCAAACTTCCATCCATCCCTCATGAGCCTTCCACAAATTGCCCTCATTGGCACCGGCGGCACCATTGCCGGTGCCGCAGCTCACGCAACGTCCACCACACGCTATCAACCTGCGAGCCTGGGCATTGAGGCCGTCGTTCAATCGGTTCCGGAGTTGCAGGCGCGTTACCGTCTTCAATTTTTTCAACCCATGCAACTGGGGAGTTATGACGTCACCCCAGCACATTGGCGTGAATTGCATGCGGTGGTCACCCAGGCGCTGGCCGACCCGCAAACCCAAGGCGCCGTGATCACCCACGGAACGGACACTTTGGAAGAAACAGCCACTTTTTTAAGTCTGAGCATTGCCTCGGACAAGCCGGTGGTGGTGATTGGCGCCATGCGCCCTGCCACAGCTCACTCTGCCGATGGCCCCGCCAATGTCTTGGACGCATGTACCGTGGCCGCAGACCCCTATGCAGTGGGGAGAGGTACCTTGGTGGTCATGAACGGCCGCATTCATGCCGGCTTGCGGGTCACCAAGCGCCATGTCAGCAGCGTGGAGGCTTTTGAGTCGCCACTGGCAGGCGCTTTGGGCGAAGTGGCCGATCAAAGCGTGCGCTGGTTTGGACCCGCACACCGTTGTCCCCCGGTGACAGGCCCCTTGCCCGCGGTCTTGCCGCGAGTGGATGTGGCCGTGTCATACGCCGGTGCAGACGATGTTGCCTTGAAAGCCTTTGTGGCAGCCGGGGCCCGCGGCATTGTGCATGCGGGACTGGGCAATGCCAACGCACCGTCGGGGAACCGTGATTATTTACGAAAACTGCCCGCACAAGGCATTGTGCTGGCCCGTTGCTCGCGCTGGATTCCTGGAACCGTGACTCGCAATTCCAGCATGTTCAACGACGATGCGCTCGGCAGCTTGACCGCAGGCACCTTGCCCGCGCACAAGACGCGCATTGCGTTGATGCTGGGCTTGTCACAGGGAATGAATTCGCAAGCCCTTCAGGCCTGGCTCGATCGCATCAACGAGCACTGACGCAAGTGCAAGCTCAGTCTTCGGCCTTGAAGCCCGAGGCTTTGACCCAGGGCTCCCATTGGGCCATTTCTGTGCGCTGAAGTTGCGCCAAGGCTTCGGGTCGCAAGGGCGCGGCGCGCATGGCGTTCTTCAAGAAAAACTCTTCTTGCTTCATCACCGCCGACTCCAAGGCTTTGGACAGGGTCTGAAGCTGCGGCTCTGGCAAACCTGCGGGCGCATAAACGCCGTACCAACCGTCCACCACCAAATCGATGCCAACTTCCTTCAGAGTGGGCACATCTTTCAATGAGGTACTGCGTTGCGATCCTGTCGTGGCCAAGATGCGCACCTTGCCATTGCGGTGGTGTTCAATCGCGTCGGCCAGGGGTGACACACTCAAAGACACGTTTCCACCCATCAGGTCCACCATGGTGAGTGCCGACCCTTTGTAGGGGACGTGCACGATGTCTGTCTGCGTTCTCTGGGTGAAGCCTTGGCCGATGAAGTGAGGAATGGTGCCGGCGCCGGGCGAGCCAAACGATGCTTTGTTTTGGGGGCCGCGTGCCCACTGCAAATACTCACCGATGGTCTTGGCTGGCGTGGCCGGCCCCGTTGTGAGGGCGTAATCCACCACACAGACCCGGCCCATGGGCGTGAAGTCTTTGTTCGGGTCGTAGCGCAGGTTGCGATGAATCCAGGGAAACAAGGTCATCGGTCCGTGCGGCACCAGCATCAGGGTGTCACCATCGGGTTTGGCTTGTTTCACTGCTTCCAGAACCAGGCGACCTGCCGCGCCAGGGCGGTTCTCGACAATGACCGTGCGACCCAGGCTGTCCTTCAAGGCGTCGGCCAAAGCCCTGGCCGTCAGGTCGACGGAACCGCCCGCGGCAAAGCCCACCAAGAGTTTGACAGACTGGGATTGCGCTTGAACCTGGGCTCCCAGAGAAGCCACAGACAAGCCCCACAAGGCTTTGGAAAATTGTCGACGGTGCATCATGTTGTCACTTTAACCTCCCAGATCGTTGACCCATAGCGGGTATTCTCGGACATTGCGCGTCAACAGAAATCCGATCACCCTGCCAGAATAGGCGGTCATCGATCCATCGAAAGAACCCATGAAAGCCACCCTCACCAGCGACAACGGCGCCCAACTTTTTGAAGTCCCCATGCCCACAGTGGGCGAGCGCGATGTTTTGGTCAAAGTCCGCGCGGCTGGTTTGAACCGTGCCGACCTGAGCGTGCTGGCCGGCCAGCGCCACGGTTCCGCCAGTGGGCCGGGAACGCCCCTGGGCCTGGAATGGGCGGGCGACGTGGTATCGGTAGGGCCTGCCGTGAAACATGTTCGCGTGGGCGAACGGGTCATGTGCTCAGGCCGTGGCGGTATGGCCGAGTACGCTGTCACCGACCTCGGGCGGGTCATGCCCATCCCCCGTGACGACATGTCTTACGAATTGGCGGCCGGCTTGCCCATCGCATTGCAAACCATGCACGATGCCGTGATCACCCATGGGCAACTGCAACCAGGCCAAAGTCTCTTGGTTCAAGGCGCGTCTGCAGGCGTCGGCCTGATGGCCATGCAAATTGCCAAATGGCGTGGCGCAAGCTGTGTCATTGGCACTTCCACAGATGCTACACGGCGCTCACGCTTGAAGGAGATGGGTGCCGACTTGGCCCTGGACAGCCGCGACCCCACTTGGGTCGAGCAAGTCCTGAAAGCCACGCAAGGCCGTGGCGTAGACGTCGTCATTGACCAGCTCAGCGGTCCTTTGGCTTGCGCCAACCTGGCGGCAACCGCCATTTGCGGACGCATTGTCAATGTGGGCCGCTTGGCTGGCTTGGCAGATCAATTTGACTTTGACCTCCATGCCTTGCGCCGCATTCACTACATTGGCGTCACCTTCCGAACCCGCAGCATTTATGAGGTGGAAGAGATCACCCGACGCCTGCAAGCCGACCTGTGGCCCGCGCTGGAGGCTGGACAATTGCAACTGCCCATTGACAGCACCTTCGCGCTCCAGGATGTGGCCCAGGCCTACGCCCGCATGAAGGCCAACCAGCACTTTGGGAAAATCATTGTGCAGCTTGCTTGATCAAATCAGCGGTCAATTGCGGGTCTTCCATTGGCAACATGTGCGTGCGGTGAGGCAGGTGAATGTCTTCACCCTGCCTGAATTCCTGTGAGACCTCTGGCCAAGTCGGTGACCCCAGGGTGTCAAACGGCAAGATCGTGGGATCCGAAGGGCGTGCACGAATCACCCGCACGGGCAGGTTCAGCGCACGGATGCTGGTGTAAATGCTGCGATCGCGGCGCGCGGCCTTGTAGATCTGGCCTTCGGTGCTTGGCGCGCAAGCCAAATGAAAGCCCTGACCGTCCTGTGCAGGCAGCAGGCCATGATGGCAGTAATCTCGCAGGGCCTCTTTTTGGAACACCAAGTAGGGCACTTTGCCTTCGAAACGTTGGACCATTTCTTCGGGGGATGCAAAGCGGCTTTTTCTTTGGGTCACAGGATGTGGCACATCGCTCACCGGGGGGGCGTGCAGGTAAGCCTGCGGCGCAAACAAGGTCGGGTCAATCAACACCAATCTGGAAAAGCTGGCAGGCAACAGGGCCGCCGCATGGATCATGGCGTGTGCGCCCATGCTGTGACCCACGCCGATGGCCGATTGCAGTTCCAAAACGCGCACCGCCGCGGTCACGTCTGCACCGAAGTCTTGCCAGCCGGCGAAGTCTGCAAAATCGCTGCGACCATGTCCACGAAGCTCTAAAGCAATCACATGGTGGTTCGCAAAATGCGCCACCACCTGATCCCAAACCCGGGCATGAAAACCTGTTGCGTGAACCAGAAAAAGCGTTGGCTGTTGACCCCGCAACTCAGGTCGCCATTCAAAGTAAGCCAAGCGCAGGCCGTTGGCCTCCAAATGGCAAAGCGCGGGAGCGGTGTGACAAGTGGTCGAAGTATTCGACATGTTGTCATTGAACCTTCGATCCCTCGTTCTGTTCGTCACCTTCGCGACCGGGGTTTTTCCCGATCACCAAAACGGCCTCAGCAACTACGATGACCCGGACATCAACTGAGGTTTCACATGCCACAAACACCCTTCCGTCTTGCATCCTTGACCCAAAAATGCGCCGCAGCCTTGCTCAGTTTGGCGGCTGTCACTGCGCCTATGCACCTGAACGCACAAAACAAGGCCCCCACAGTCAATATTTCCGATGGCGTGGTCAAGATGGGCTTGTTGCTCGACATGAACAGTCTGTACGAAGATGTCGCAGGCATGGGCACCGTCACCGCCGTGAAAATGGCCATTGAAGACTTTGGCGGCAAAGTGCATGGCATGCCCATTGAGCTGGTCTATGCCGACCACCAGAACAAGGCCGACTTGGCTGGCACCAAGGCCCGTGAATGGTTCGACACCCAAAAGGTTGACATGATTGGCGACGTGGCAGCATCGGCCACCGCGCTGTCTGCCGCTGAGGTGGCCAAACAAAAGAACAAGGTCATCATCATGAGTGGTCCTGGCACCTCGCGACTGACCAATGAAAATTGCTCGGCCGTCAGCGTGCACTACACCTGGGACACCTATGCGCTGTCGGCCGTGACCGGCCGCGGCGTGGTCAAGGGTGGCGGTGACTCGTGGTTCTTTATCACGGCAGATTACGCATTTGGCCACTCGCTGGAAAAAGACGCCTCGGAAATCATCAAGTCCGAAGGCGGAAAAATTGTGGGCTCGGTGAAGCACCCCTTGAACACCCAGGACTTTTCATCGTTCATGCTGCAAGCCCAAGCCTCCAAAGCCAAAGTGGTGGGCTTGGCCAATGCAGGGGGGGACACCATCAACGCCATCAAGTCAGCCAACGAGTTTGGCCTGACCAAGAACCAGAAGCTGGCAGGCCTGCTGGTCTTCATCAACGATGTGCATGCCTTGGGTTTGAATGTCACCAAGGGCATGCAACTCACCGAAGCTTTCTACTGGGACATGAACGATGAGACGCGCAAGTTCTCGCGTCGCTTCTTCGAGCGCATGAAGAAGATGCCCAACATGCTGCAGTCGGGCTCGTATTCGTCCACCCTTCACTACCTGAATGCCGTCAAGGCCACCGGCACGGACGACACTGCCACCGTCATGGCCTGGATGAAGGCCAACCCCATCAACGACATGTTCGTGAAGAACGGCCGCATTCGCGAAGACGGCCGCATGATGCGAGAAATGTACTTGTTTGAAGTGAAGGATCCGTCCGAGTCCAAGTATCCCTGGGACTACTTCAAGCTCAAGGCCACCATCCCCGCAGAACAAGCGTTCATGCCGGCTTCCAAGAGCGTGTGCCCCTTGCTCAAGAAATAATTCAAGCGCCCTTCGGGGCGCTTGAACATTGGATGAGCCATGAGACTTGTCGGTAGCTTGAACACACCCACCGATGGCTGTCTGGAAGGCCGTGTTTGTCTGGTGCTGGGTGCTGGCACCTTGTCCAAAGGGTGGGCAATTGGACAAGCGATAGCCATCGCATATGCACGTGCCGGCGCTCGGGTCATGGTGGGGGATCAGAACCTGGAAGCGGCGAATGCCACCGTGCGCTTCATTCAATCACTGGGCGCCCAGGCCCAAGCGTGTGAGGTCGATGTCACGAACGAGGTGAGTGTTCAAAATGCTGTGTCAAACACTGTTTCAGCGTTTGGCGCATTGCATGTCTTGCACAACAACGTGGGCATCGGAAAGTCCGGCGACTCTGCAAAGACCTCGGCATCGGATTGGCAACGCATTTCGGATGCCAATCTGCTGGCATTGCACCTTGCCTCCCAATCGGCCATTCCTTGCATGCGCCAAGCGAGGGGTGGGGTCATCCTTTGCACATCTTCCATCGCGTCACAACGCTACGTGGGGATTCCCCACTTGGCATATGGTGTCACCAAGGCCGCGACCAACCAGTTTTGCAAGATGATGGCCGTGGAATACGCCCCCGACAACATCCGTGTGAATGCCTTGGTGGTGGGTCTGGTGGACACGCCTAGAATCCGAAACACCCTGATGAGCACCTATGGCCAGGATGAAGAGGCCATGGTGCGCAGACGCAACGCTCAAATTCCATTGGGTCAGATGGGTGATGCCTGGGACGTTGCCAATGCCGCCGTTTTTTTGGCCTCCGAGCGCGCTCGTTTCATCTCGGGCATTGAGTTGGTCATCGATGGCGGCATGAGCGCCACCGTGCGTGGTGGCTAAATTTGAGAATGCACAACCATGATTCGACACCAACCTACCCTTGACGCCCTCCTGTCCGACGTGCGTGCCTTTGTCAGACACCAATGGCACCCTATTGAACACGAAGTTGAAAAGCGCAACGAAGTTCCCGAAGCGATGGTTCAAGAACTGCGCCAGCGGGGCTATTTTGGCTGGAGCATTCCACAAGCCTACGGAGGCCTGGGCCTCACCACCGAAGAATTGATCTTGGCTGCCTTTGAGTTGTCGCAATCCTCTGTGGCTTTGCGGGCCCGTGTAGGAACCAACACCGGCATTGGCTCGGAGGCCTTGGTGGCCGATGGTACGGAGGCGCAAAAGCAGCGCTGGTTGCCGGCCATGGCGCGGGGCGAGTTGACGGGCTGCCTGGCCCTGACCGAACCAGAGGCCGGATCCGAGGCCACCAATGTGCAAACCACTGCACGCAAAGAAGCCGACAGCTATGTGCTGAATGGCCAAAAGTGCTACATCACCAATGCACCGATTGCCGATGTGTTCACGGTGGTGGCTCGCACCGAGACAGGAACACGTGGCAGCAATGGCTTGTCAGCCTTCATCGTCGAGCGAGGCACCCTCGGTTTGCGCACGGGCGCGCCGTACCAAAAGATGGGGCAAGCGGGCTCGCCTGTCTCGGATGTCTATTTCGACAATTGCCGAATTCCAGTTGAAAACCTCATCGGGGGCCAGGAGGGCGTTGGCTTTAAAACCATCATGAAAGTGCTGAACAAGCAGCGCATGCACTTGGCCGCCCTGTGCACTGGCCCTGCAATGCGCATGCTGGACTTGGCCATTGAGCACACGCAAAAGCGCCAACAGTTCGGTCAGCCCGTGGGGAATTTTCAATTGCTGCAAGCCATGATCGCAGACAGCCAAACTGAAATTTTTGCGGCCAAGTCCATGATTTTGGAAGCCGCGCGTGCCCGCGATCGCGGTGAAGATGTGGCCTTGTCGGCTTCCATGTGCAAATACTTTGCCTCTGAAATGTGTGGCCGAGTGGCTGACCGCTGCGTGCAAATGTTCGGGGGCGCGGGTTACGTCGCCGACTTCAGCCCCATCGAACGCTATTACCGGGATGTGCGCTTGTTTCGCTTGTACGAAGGCACCAGCCAAATTCACCAATTGAACATTGCCAAGCTGGTGTTGCGCGACCATGCACTTTAAGCACCTGAGCCCCGCGCCTGGCCTCCTGGCATTGCAAGAGCGGGTGCGCCAATTTGTTAACCAAGCTTGCATTCCCCTGGAGTCCAATGCGCTGGCCCATGATGTCTCGGCATTGGATCAGGTTTTGGCCAAGCTGCGCCCCCAGGCACAGGCTGCAGGCTTGTACCTGCCGCAATTGCCTTCATCACTCGGTGGGCTGGGTTTGACATGGGTGGAACGCGCCGTGGTGCTGGAAGAAGCTGGCCGCAGTTTTCTGGCCCCCGGCGCCATGAATTGCGCCCCACCCGATCAACCCAACATGATCAGCCTGATGCGTCACGGCAGCGAAACGCAAAAAGAGCGCTATCTGATGCCCTTGGCACAAGGAAAGATCCGTTCTTGTTTTGCCATGACCGAACCGCACCCTGGCGCAGGCTCAGACCCCTCCATGCTCCAGACCTACGCAACGCCTACCGCAAACGGCTGGTCGATCCATGGTCACAAGTGGTTCATCACGGGCGCCGCCGGCGCGCATTTTGCCGTTGTGTTGGCCATGACAGCGGATGGCCCAACACAGTTCATTGTGGAAACCAGCAACCCAGGTTACCAACTGGTGCGAACCATAGATGCCATGGACCCCTACGCCATTGGCGGTCATGGCGAGTTGTTGTTAGAAAATTGCTGTGTGGGCCCTGAGGCCGTTTTGGGCGAAGTGGGCCAGGGACTGACGTATGCCCAAGTGCGGCTAGAGCCAGCGCGTCTGTCCCATTGCATGCGTTTCATTGGGCGGGCACGCCGAGCAATGGAGATTGCGCAAGACTATGTGAACCAGCGCTCGTCCTTTGGCGCTCGCTTGTCTGACTTACAGCAAATACAAGCCATGGTCAGTGATTCACACACCGACTTGCATGCCAGTCGCCTCATGACCTTGGACTGTGCATCGCGCATGGATGCCGGACTTTCCGTGAAAACGGAATCGGCCATGACCAAAATATTTGTCTCTGAGGCCGTCAACCGCGTGGCCGATCGGGCGGCTCAGATGATGGGCGCCTTGGGCATGTCAGACGACACCGCTGTTTCTTTGATCGTCCGAGAGTTGCGCCCGTTTCGTATCTACGATGGCGCCTCCGAAGTGCACCGCGCCACATTGGGGCGCCGATTTTTAAAAGCCAATGTCTTCAACAAGGATTGACACAATGAACGTCTCAACAATTCGCCGAATGGCCCTCAGCTTGGTCTGTACCTGGATGGTTGGCAATGCTTTCGCAGCAGAGTTCCCGAACCAATCTGTTCGCATCATCGTGCCTTTTCCGGCTGGCGGAAGCACGGATTTGGTGACACGCGCCTTGGCCACCGAGTTGGGGGCAGCGCTCAATCAAACCGTGGTGGTCGAAAACAAAGCCGGTGCGGGCAGCCTGATCGGCTCCGAATTTGTCATCAAAGCGCCGGCAGATGGTTACACCGTCTTGATGGCCGGGCTCACCAACGTGTTTTTGCCCCATGTCCATCAAAATTTACGCTTTCATCCCCTCGATGACTTGCAGGGCATCGGCCTGGTGGCCGACTTACCCAACGTACTCGCCGTCAATGCGGCAACGCCCTACAAGAAGCTGGATGATTTGATCAAGGCAGACAAGCAAAAACCAGGAAGTCTCTCATTTGCCTCCGCAGGCATCGCCACCCCCTCTCACCTGGTGTGTGAAATGGTGAATCATCAAACTGGCAGCAAACTTGCCCATGTGCCCTACAAAGGCAATGCGCCAGCTGTTGCCGACCTGATGGGCGGACACATTCCTGTGATGTGCAACAACCTGGGCGGCACCCTGCCCTACATGAACAGTGGCCAAATTCGCATCTTGGCCCAGACGGGAAAAGCACGCTCTGCGGCAGTACCTGACATTCCAACCTTTGGCGAGTTGGGCATTTCCGGCATGGAAGCCGGTTTGTGGATGGGTCTGGCCGTGCCCAAAGCCACGCCCAAAGCAGTGGTTCAGACACTGAACATGGCCCTGACAAAAGCCATGGCCACAGACTCGCTGAAAGAAAAATTGGCCAAGCTGGGCGCCACGCCCTTGAACCCCAGTCTCATCGCCTTTGACGACCGCATTCGTCAAGACCGCAAAGCATGGGATCCCATGTTGGGCAGCCTGAATCTGCAAAGCAAATGAAGCCTTCACAGGGGGATTTCCCGCTGAAGGGGGTACGCATTCTGGATCTGGCCACCGTTGTGGCCGCGCCTTTTTCAGCCACCTTGTGTGGCGACATGGGTGCAGAAGTGGTGAAGATTGAACTGCCTCAGGGGGGTGACCCCTTGCGCACCCTGGCACCTGTCGATGGCGACCATGCTCTGTTCTGGAAGGTCGGCAATCGTGGCAAAAAGGGCATCACGCTGGATGTGCGCAAACCAGAAGGCCGGCAACTTTTTTTAAAACTGATCCGCAGCTTCGATGTGTTGGTTGAAAATTTTCGAACCGGCACTTTGGATGGCTGGGGTTTGGACATGCCCACGTTGCTTCAGCACAATCCGCAGCTGATCGTGCTGCGACTCACTGGCTTTGGCCAGACAGGCCCCTATGCCCAACGCCCAGGCTTCGCCAGGATCTTTGAAGCCATGAGCGGCCTGACCTACATCACGGGCGAGCCTGATCGTCCGCCTCAGCACACCAATTACCCCTTGGGAGACGCCATTGCGGGCTTGTTCGGCGCTTTTGCCATTGCCACCGCTTTGGCGCAGCGCAATGCACTTCCCGAGGCACAACGGCGTGGCGCGGAAATCGATCTTTCAGCAACCGAGGCCTTGTTTCGTCTGCTGGACCCGTTGGCAGCTGAATGGCAATTCAAAGGCAAAGCGCGCGAGCGCGCAGGATCGCGTGCGACTTACACAGCCCCATCGAATGTCTTTCAAACAGAAGATGGCCACTGGATCACGGTGGTGGGGACGGGCAACCCGATCTTTGAGCGGCTTTGCAAAGCCATGGACCGTCCGGATTTGCTGACCGACCCCCGCTTTGCCAACAATGTGCTGCGCACCCAGAACCTGATCGCGCTCGACGACATTCTGGCCGCCTGGTGTCGCAGTTGCCCCTTGCGCATCATCCAGGAAAAATTCGATGCAGTGGAGATGCCTTACAGCCAGGTCAACTCCATGGCCGATGTCGCCACCGACCCGCATTTTCAGCACCGGCAAGCCATCATCCACTTGCCAGATCGGGATTTGGGCACAGTGCCTGCACCTTGTATCGTCCCGAGATTTGTGGGCTGCGAACGTGAGATCCCCTCAACAGGCCCCGCCACCGGCGAGCACAATCAGGAGGTCTATGCGGCACTGGGCTTGACGTTGGCAGACCAAGCCCAGTTGCGCTCACAGGGCGTGATATGAGGTGACATCAGGCACAATGTCACTTGATTTGACAACTCTGGAAAACGCTCTTCATGTCTGACGCTGCAACTCGCCCGCCCCTTCCTGACCATCTCTCCATTGACACGCGCAGCCCGCACTATGTTGCAGAGGTGTTTGAGCACGATGTGGGCATCAAGTTCAATGACAAAGATCGCACCGATGTTGAAGAGTACTGCATCAGTGAGGGTTGGGTCAAAGTGCCCGCGGGCAAGACCTTGGACCGCAAGGGCAAGCCGCTGCTGATCAAGCTCAAGGGCAAGGTCGAAGCCTATTACCTCTAAGCCTTCACTTCGGCCACGGGCTTGGTGTTTTCACCGGCATCGGTCCAAGCCGGCACGCGCCCCATTTTCACGGCCTCTTCCCAAGCGAAGTTCAGTTCCACTTTGATGCCATTGATCGGCTCGCGCATGAACAGTTGGTACAGGTTGGAATTGTGGGCCTTGCGTTCACTGAACACCACGCCTCGGCGGGTCAATCGCTCGACAAATTCCGCCATGCCATCGCAGTTGAGGCACAGGTGGTCAATACGGCCGGAGCCCAAGGCGCCTGCCGCTGCGTAATCGGTGCCGGCCTGATCGCTCGGAGTTTGAAGGTAAGTGTCCTGGTGGGCCGAGTGACGCGCCTTGCCAATGTGAATCACGTCTTGGTCACCAATGTAGAGCCAATACACCGGAAAGCCAAAGTCAGGGTGGTCCCCGTTGCGAAAGCCCAGGTTGTCACAAAACCAGTCGCGTGTCCCTTCAGGGTCATGGGTCAAGATCAAGACATGCTCTAAAAAACGCAAGCCCATGGCTGTGCTCCTTTGACAATGGATTCAGACGTTCAGGGTGGCCGTTCCGACGATGCGCTCTTCGCCATCGTCGGCGACCTTGACCCAAACATCATAGACCGGATGCTCTCCCGCATGCAGGCGTCCTCCTGACACCAGGCTGTCTTTCAAGCGCACGGGCTTGACGAATCGCACGTCCAATTTCACCTTGAGAAAGTCTTCTGCGGTCAGGCTTTTGGCCAGGGATTGCCAAATCAGGCCAATGGACATGGTGCCATGCGCAATCACGCTGCCCATGGGTGTGCGCGCTGCAAATTCAGGGTCCAAATGAATCGGGTTGAAATCCTGAGTGAGGTGGGCGTAGGCTTCAATCGCCCTTGGGGTGATCACCAGGGACGTGGGATGGAGTTCGGTCGGGTATGACATGGTTCAAGCTGCCCAGATCAAGCTCATTTCACCCGAGTACAAAGCACGTTGACCTTGCCCCGAGGCCTGAACCTGGATGTTGACATAGCGGCGCTCACGGCGGATTTCCTTGTGCGCACAGACCACCCGGGTGGTGATGGTTTCGCCAATGTGGGGCATGGCGTGCATCTGGAACTGTTGCCGTGCATGGACATTGCCAGGTGGCCTGGGCGACACCACGCTCAGGTAGGCCCGCATGGCCAGCGCCAAAGCCAGGCTGGAGAGTTCTCCTGGGTGAGGTTCAGCACTGTCAGGCAAAGAAAAAATGGCTCGCCAGGCTTGGCACAGCGAGGCTTCAAACACTTCCTCGTGCTGTCCCATGAGGCTGCCAGGTTGAAAATCATCAAAAAGAATTTTAGAAGTCATAGGACATGGCATTTCATTGTTCGGCATCCGCCAAAATCATGGCAGCACCTTTTTCTGCCACCATCAAGGTGGGCGCGTTGGAATTGCCCGATGTGCCACTGGGCAAAATGGAGGCATCGACAACCCGCAGGCCTTCAACGCCGTGCACCCGCAGTCGAGGGTTGACCACCGTGTCTGCGCCCTGCCCCATTTGACAGGTGCCCACCAAGTGGTAGCCAGAAACCCCCCTGGCGCGTGCGTAGGTCAGCAATTGCTCATCACTTTGCATGTCCTCGCCAGGCATGGTTTCATGAACGCACCAAGGCTTCAGCGCCGGCATGTCCATGATCTTGCGCGCCAAGCGCAACCCCGCCAGGACGGCTTGGCGGTCTTGATCAGCTTGCAAGTAATTGGGCGTGATGGCCGGGGCCTGCGCAGGGTCACGAGACTTGGCGCGCACATGCCCTTTGCTTTCTGGGAACGAATGGTAGACAGCAATTGTCATGCCCCCCTGCTTTTCCAGGTCGTAGGTTCCAGGCTCGAAACTGCCGGGGGCAAAACTCAGCACCACATCCGGATGCGCTTGTTCCGGTGCGGTGCGCGCATAGGCCGCGCAGGTGCTCGCACCCAAGGTCAGAAGACCTGTGCCTGTCATTGCGTAATTCAGCAATTCACGCGCAAGCGAGAGGCCATGTGTGCGCTCATTCAGGGTTCGAATGCCCTGAACCCGTTTGGCAATTCGAACGGAATAGTGGTCTCGGAGGTTTTCGCCGACCCCGGGCAGCTCTGTGTGAACAGGAATGCCCAGTTCGCCCAACAAGGGCGCAGGGCCAATGCCAGACAGTTGCAGCAAATGCGGAGAGCGCACCGTGCCCAGAGAGACGATGACTTCGCGCCTCGCCTTCACCATGAAATGCCCCGAAGCCCCTTTCAAGCGCGCACCCACAGCACGCCGCCCTTCCAAAATCAGTTGCTCTGCCAACGTTCCTGTCATCACCGTCAGATTGGTGCGTCCACGGGCCTGCCTTAAATAAGTTTGCGCGGGGCCGCCACGGAATCGGTTCAATCGATTTTGATGAAAAGCCGCCGCCCCCTCACGCTGAGGACCGTTGATGGAGTCGTTGATTTGCAAGCCAGCCTCGCGACAGGCCAGCAAAAAGGCATCACTTAAACGATGTCGTTCCAGAAAAGAGGACACAGGCAAGGGATTGTCAGGTGTTGCGCCTTCGAGATTTTCAATCTGTTGGTAGATCTTCAAAGCCTCTTCATAAGACCAGCCTTCACAGCCTTGGCGCACCCAGAGTGCATGTTCTGCGGGCGAACTGCGCACATACAACATGCCATTCAGAGACCCGGTGCCACCCAGCATGCGTCCCTGGGGGTAGGCGATGGTACGGTCTTGGTAGAGCGGGTCAGGCTCCGAGCTGTAACGCCAGCTCAATTCAGGGTGATCCATCAGCTTGAGGTAACCCGCCGGGATATGGATGTAGGGGGAGCGGTCTGGCGGCCCCGCCTCGACCAGAAGAACCTTGTGGCGACCATTGGCTGTCAAACGGTTGGCCAAGACGCAGCCAGCACTGCCAGCACCCAGCACGATGTAATCAAAGGTGTCCTCAGAGGATTGACGAATAACGGTCATGCTTGTTTTGTAGCGGCAATTTTCGAGGATCTCTGGCTCCTTGGTGACATCTGCGAAACCCTCGGGTTAACCTTGATGCAAGAGCCAGCGTGCTTGGTCAGAATGATTCTCACATTAGACATCAATGAGGAGACACCGATGAAGAAAAGAGCTTGGTTGGCCTTGGCATCTGCTGCTTTGGCATGGGGGGTCAGCATTTTCGCGCCCGGCGCTCACGCCCAGAACAAGGTGGTCTGGAAGGCTTCCGATGTTCATCCACTAGGTTATCCCACCGTGGAAGCCATTGTTCGCATGGGCAAGAAGCTGGAAACCGCCACCAATGGCCGAATCAGCATCCAAATGTACCCCTCCATGCAACTGGGTGGCGAAAAGGAAATGATTGAGCAGGCGCAAATCGGAGCGCTGCAAATCGCTCGCATTTCTGTGGGTGCCATGGGACCCGTGGTCGACGAGGTCAATGTGTTCAACCTGCCCTTTGTCTTCCGTGATGAAGCACACATGCGCAAAGTCATTGATGGCCCCATCGGCCAAGAGCTTTTGGAGCGCATGACCAATGGGCCCGGCTCACGCCTGGTGGCCTTGGGTTGGATGGATGCCGGCACCCGAAACGTCTATGCCAAAAAGCCTGTGACTGCTCCCGCAGACCTCAAGGGCATGAAAATCCGCATGATGGGCAACCCCCTGTTTGTCGAAACCATGAATGCCATGGGCGGCAATGGCGTGGCCATGGGATTCAATGAATTGTTCTCGGCACTTCAAACCGGTGTGGTGGATGGCGCGGAAAACAACCCGCCCACCTTGCTTGCCCAAAACCATTACACCGTCAGCAAGGTCATGAGCCTGACTGGACACTTGATCATTCCTGAAATTTTCGTGTTTTCCAAGAAATCATGGGAAGCACTGTCCAAAGACGACCAAGCCCTGGTGAAAAAATTGGCGGCTGAAGCGCAACAAGAGCAGCGCGTTTTGTGGGATGCCTACACAAAAGAAGCAGAAACCAAGCTGAAGGCTGCAGGGGTTCAATTCGTTCCCGCAGACAAAGCAGCGTTCTACAAAGCAACGCAGCCCATTCGCGAAAAGTACGGTTCCAAATACGCCGCTTTGATCAAGCGCATTGAAGACACCAAGTAATGCTTGTGGTGTAGATAGAAGACAAACTGGGGCACTGAGGTGCCCCAGTTTTCTATGAGGAAAACCCATGATGCTGAAGCGCCACTATGTCCAAGCAATGGAGCGGCTGTACATCCTTTGCGTTGTCTTGTCAGGCGTTGCTCTCGTTGCCATTACCCTGATCATTCCTTTCGGTGTTTTCATGCGCTATGTCATGAACAACCCACAGTCCTGGCCCGAGCCCGCCTCGGTGGTCATGATGGTTTTCTTTTCATTTGTCGGCGGGGCCGCGGTCTACAGAGCCAATGTTCACATTGCCGTCGAATCGCTCACACAAGCAGTCAGTCCACGGATACGCGCCTACATGGGGCAGGTCGTTCAACTGCTCATGGCATTGATCGCCATTTTCATGATCGGGTATGGCTTGGAACTCTGCCAAATCACTTGGCACCAGTCGATACCTGAATTCCCAGGGCTTCCCGTGGGATTGGTCTACAGCCCCATTCCGCTAGGGGGTGCTTTGACACTGTTGTTCTTGATTGAAAAGGTGTGGGTTGGCCCTGCGCCCAGGACCTCCATCATGTTCAGCGATGAAGCTGTCGAAATGGAGTAAGCCATGGATGTTCTGGTTTTGTTAGGCTCTTTTGCTTTGTTTTGCGCCTTCGGCATGCCTGTCGCTTATGCCCTGGGAATGTCTGCCATTGCTGCCGCTTGGTATATAGACATTCCTCTGGAAGCCATCATGTTGAAAATTTCGGATGGCACGGACGACTTCTCGCTGTTGGCCATTCCATTTTTCGTCTTGGCGGGGGGGATCATGGCGGAGGGAGGCATGGCCATTCGCTTGATCAACTTGGCGCGGATTTTTATGGGATTCATCCGAGGTGGTTTGGCTTTGGTCAACATCCTCGCTTCGAGCTTTTTTGGGTGCATCTCGGGCTCCTCTGTGGCGGACACCTCGGCCATTGGCTCGGTCATGATTCCTCAAATGGTGAAGGCCGGCTTTCCGCGCGTCTTTGCCACCAACGTCACGATTTGCGGCTCAGTTCAAGCGCTGCTGATTCCACCCTCGCACAATGCTGTCATCTACTCACTTGCGGCTGGCGGAACGGTGTCTGTCGCCCACCTCTTTTTAGCGGGGATTCTTCCAGCGTTGATGTTTGGCATTTGTTTGATTGGCTTGGTGCTGTGGGTTTCTCACAAGCGCGGCTATCCCAAGGGTGAGCCCGTCAAACTGAAAGACGTACCTAAAATTTTCACCGACGCCCTCTGGGGCCTGGTGACGGTGGTCATCATCATGGGTGGCATTCTTTCAGGGGTGTTCACCCCCACCGAGTCTGCCGCCGTCGCCTGTGTCTACGCCTTTTTGGTGACCTTCCTGGTCTATCGCGACTACAAATGGCGTGAGTTGCCACGACTGGTGCATCGCGTGGTGAAAACCGTGTCCATGGTCATGATGCTGATTGGGTTCTCCGTGGCCTTTGGTTACATGATGACCATGATGCAAATTCCGGCCAAGATCACTTACTTTTTTCTGTCCATTTCAGAAAACAAATATGTTTTCCTGTTTCTGGTGAACATCTTGCTGCTGTTGCTCGGCACCTTCATGGACTTGGCACCCATGCTGTTGATCTGCACACCGATCTTCATGCCCGTCATTGCCAAGCTGGGCATTGATCCCGTTCATTTTGGCATGATCATGATTCTGAACTTGGGCATTGGTTTGATCACACCGCCGGTGGGTCCTACGCTCTTTGTGGGGTGTGCCGTAGGCAAAGTCACCATGGAACAAGTGTCCAAAGAATTGTGGCCCTTTTACGGCGCCATGTGCATCGCCTTGCTCTTGGTCACCTATGTGCCCGCCATCTCGCTGTGGCTCCCCGGACTGATGAAATAACTGTGCCACGCGTTCTGCTCACCCATTCGCCCGCACAACTGCATGGCTACTACGGTCAACGGGCCTTGAATGCTTTGCAACAAGCTGCAGAGCTTCGTTTGTGTCAAGACGCTGAGGGAGTGTCAGCAGATGCGCTGATGTCACTGGCACAAGACTGTGATTACATTGTGTCGTACCGCCAGACAGCCTTCCCAAAGGAAACACTCTTCAAGTTGCCCCACAGTGTCAAGGCCATCCTGAGGTGTGCTGTGGACATTCGAAACATTGACGTCCAGGCTGCCAGCGACTGTGGAATTTTGGTGTCACAAGCAAGCCCAGGCTTCATGGCATCGGTGGCGGAGTGGATTGTCAGCGCCATGCTGGAAATGAATCGGGGCCTTGGCGCCTCAACAGCCGCTTATCACCAAGGCGTGCAACCGCAAGCCTTGATGGGACGTGAATTGCGTGGCAGCACCCTGGGGGTGATTGGGTACGGGCGGATCAGCCAATACCTGTGCCCCTTGGCCCAGGCGTTTGGGATGCGCGTCATGGTCACAGACCCTTGGCTGAAGATTGAAGCCACAGGCATTGTTCAAACAGATCTGGACACCCTGCTTTCCCAGGCGGATCATGTGGTTTGTTTGGCGGTTGCGAACGAAGTAACCGAAAACCTTCTGTCTAACGCGCAATTCCAGCGCATGAAAGCTGGCGCCTGTTTTACCAATGCCTCAAGGGGTAACCTTGTGGATGAGGCGGCCTTGCTCGAAGCGCTCGATTCGGGTCACTTGACCGCTGCCGCCCTGGATGTCGGCAGAGGACCAGACCAGATGCCGTCCATGTCCTTGGCACGACATCCTCGTGTGGTGGCCTCACCTCATGTTGGCGGATTGACCCCCACAGCGATTGAGCACCAATCGATGGAGACGGTTGCACAAGTCAAGGCGCTTCTTCAAGGACAAATCCCTGTGGGTGTGGTCAATGCTGGCCATGGGACGCGTTGGCGAAACGCGCTTTCACTCAAAGCGTAGCTTCACCGCCTTCCACAATCACATTCTCGACAATGCCACCGCCATTTCGGCGGTGCGATGCCGCTTGGGTATAGGCTGGCGATTGAAAGCACTCGATGGCTGCGTCCATGGTGGGGAACTCCAGCACCACAAAGCGGTGAAAGGCCTCGGGTCCTTCCATGATCTGGTAGCGACCGCCGCGCGCGAGAACCTTGGCGCCGTATTGCGCAATGATGCCGGGCACTTGATCGGTGTAGCGCTTGTAAGCCACGGGGTCATTCACGATACAACGTGAAATCCAGTAAGCAGGCATGTTGGCGTCCTTCAAAATTGTTTCAAAGCAGTGCACCACGTGCACTGATGGGCCAAATGGCCTCCACATGGCCGTTGCGAATGCAGACCAATTCATCATACAAATTCACAGTTGGATCGCAATGGCCTGGCACCAGGAACAAGGCATCACCAAGCTGCAGGTTAGCTGAGGGGGAGACTTGCAAAACACCATGCTCATCCGACGCCTTGAGGAATTTCAAATCGGGGCGTTGCCACACCACAGGCATGCCACTGTCCACGCTGGAGGCCTTCAAGCCTGCATCGACAATGGCGCGATCCGCCGTCGGTTGGCTCATGACGGTGGTGCGCACAAACAGCGCGTGCTCAAACATCAGGTCATCTGGGCCCGGTTGGTTGTCACTGTAGTCGCGGTCCATGAACACATAGGAGCCCGCTTGAACTTCATTGAAAACACCAGAATCCCGCTCATGGAGAAAGGTGCCGGTTCCCGCCCCGGTGATTCGCTCGCAAGGAATCCCCTCGGCAAGAAGTGCGTCACGCATCAACTGCGCTGTGCGTGTGGCTTGCGCAATGGCTTGTAGCCGCTCTGCTGGCAAACGCATGTGTTGCGCACCGCCGTGGTAACAATGCAGGCCAGCAAATCGCAAGGGTGGGCTGGCCACAATCTCACGCGCGAGTTTCAATGTGTCTTCACCGGGGGCCGCGCCACAGCGATTGGCACCCACATTGACCTCCACATAAACATCCAGTGCCACTTGGGCCTTTTGCGATTGTTCTCGCAACAGCCTCACCTGCTGCGGGTGATCGACCAACACGCCGATGCGGGCACGTTGCGCCAGCGCCAGAAGCTTGGCCACCTTGGAGGGGGACACCACCTGGTTGGTCACCAAAACGTCTTGGATGCCGGCCTCGACAAACACAGCGGCTTCACTGACTTTTTGGCAACAGACGCCCACCGCGCCCAGGGCGATTTGCCGCAAAGCGATTTCAGGGCATTTGTGGCTCTTGGCATGGGCGCGAAGGCGGACACCTTTTTCGCTCAAGGCGTCTGCCATGCGCGTCAAGTTTCTCTCAAACGAATCCAGGTCGAGAATCAAGGCTGGCGTATCGATGGACTCGACCGCATCTCCAATTTGGGCGGCATGCCATGGGCTCATTTGACTACAGGCCAGGCCTGCTCCTCGTTGGTTTCAAAATCGTATCTTAGGCCTTCTCGATGCAGCAATTGCTCGTTCAAGCCACTTCAAAAAAGCGCATCACCACCTTGTCCGGGTGACGCGCGCCTGTGCCTACAAACAAACGCTCCGCGATCCAGGAAAGCGCGGGGCTGGCGGTTTCAAAACTGGGCGAGCATCGAAAATAGACGGTCGATGGGTCCACCGGTTCACCCCGGATGATTTTGGCCATGACCTCCGGTGAAGCGGTCCGCACGGCACGGTTGGTGACAAAAATCATGTCGCCCGCATCGGTTTCAATCACATACCGCGCGTCCAACTCGGCCATCGAAGGGCCCAGCAACAATTGAAAATCGGCACCGCCAGACAAGACGCGGCCACGCCAACCCTGCGCTTGCACCGTGCCGCCTAAAATGGGGATCACCCGGCGCACACCGTGATGGGTTTTGCCCACTTCTTGGGGCTTGTCCACTTGAACGGACAAATCTGCGAAGAACTTCAACTCGGGTGTAGGCAAGGTGTGCATGGGGCTCATTTTCCTTCAACAATTTGCGGATATTACCTTGTCATTGACACCCTCACTCCCCTTGCTTTGTGTGCCTGGCCTGATGTGCAATGCCGCTGTTTGGGCACCGGTTTTGTCTCAACTGGGACTTTCCATGGACTGTCACGTGGCGGAGCAAGGCGATGCACAGACCTTGACCGGATTGGCGCAACAACTGCTTGACCAAGCGCCTGACCACATGCTGCTTGCGGGCCACTCGATGGGCGCGCGCATTGTGTTGGAAGCGGTTCGCTTGGCACCCGAGCGCATTCACGGGGTGGCGTTGATGGACACAGGCTATTTGCCACGCTTGGCTGGCGAAGCGGGCGCGCAAGAAGAGCGCAACCGGATGGCATTGCTGGAAGTGGCCCAAACGCAAGGCGTGCGTGCGATGGCCAAAGTGTGGGCTCAGGGCATGGTGCATCCCAACCGACTGAGTGAAAACGCCCTCATGGATGACATTCTGAACATGATCGCGCAAAAAAATGCCCATGATTTCGAACGGCAAATTCATGTGCTGCTGAACCGGCCCGATGCCTCCAGCGTCCTGCAGGGCCTCAAAGTGCCTACGGCCCTGATCTGCGGCCAACAAGATGCCTGGTCACCTCCCGCACAACATGCGGCCATGCAACAACTCGCCCCTCACAGCAGTCTGGACTTGATCGCCGATGCCGGCCACATGGCCCCCATGGAACAACCACAAGCCGTTGCCCAAGTCCTTCGCTCCTGGCTTCAAATGGTTACCACCAGCTTCGAATCTCGCGACAAAAGATCTCGAATCAGTTGAAAATCAAACTATCATCAAAAATTGAACGATTCCATGGAATTGCTCAGTAATACAAATGAAGTTGAAAGGGTGTTACCCCATGCAAGCCCAACCTGTTCACTGGGAAAGAAGCGATACCAGTCGCATTCCCTTTGCTGTCTACACACAGGCCGACAATCACAAAAAGGAACTGGCGCGTTTCTTTTATCAAAAGCATTGGTGCTATGTCGGGCTGGAAGCTGAAATTCCCGAACCCGGTGATTTCAAGCGAACCACCATCGGAGAGCGCTCGGTCGTCATGACCCGCAGCCGAGATGGCCAGATCCATGTGGTCGAGAACGTCTGCGCCCACCGCGGCATGGCGTTCTGCCGTGAGCGCCATGGCAATCGAAAAGAGTTGGTCTGCCCTTACCACCAATGGAGTTATGCCCTGGATGGCAAGTTGCAAGGTGTTCCCCTGCGGCGTGGCGTTCGGCAAGATGGCAAGGTCAACGGCGGTATGCCCGCTGACTTCGACCCCAATGAACACGGTTTGAACACCTTGAAGGTGGCGTCGCGCGGTGGCGTGGTGTTCGCATCGTTTGACGCCAATGTAGAGCCTCTGGAAGACTTCATGGGGCCCACCATCCTTCCATACTTTGACCGCCTCTTCAACGGCCGCAAGCTGACCCTGCTCGGCTACAACCGGCAACGCATCCCCGGCAACTGGAAATTGATGCAGGAGAACATCAAAGACCCCTACCATCCCGGCTTGCTGCACACCTGGTTTGTGACTTTCGGGCTTTGGCGTGCAGACAACAAGTCGGCGTTGCGCATGGACGGACACCATCGGCATGCTGCCATGATTTCCACACGCGGCACGGGTGGCCAGGCCGCAGGTGACAAAGCCCAGGTGACGCAGGTCAGCAGTTTCAAGGAAAACATGACCCTGCACGACCCCAGCTTTTTGGACATCGTGCCAGAGCCTTGGTGGAACGGCCCCACGGCCGTGATGATGACGCTTTTTCCCAGCGTGATCTTCCAGCAGCAAGTCAACAGCGTCTCCACCCGACACATTCAGCCTGATGGTCATGGCGCGTTTGACTTTGTCTGGACCCATTTCGGCTTTGAAGATGACAGTTCAGAGATGCGCGAACGCCGCTTGAGGCAAGCCAATCTGTTTGGCCCCGCAGGTTTTGTGTCTGCCGACGATGGGGAGGTCATTGAGTTTTCGCAGCAAGCCTTCGAGAGCAAGCCTGAACACCGGACCCTGGCGGAGCTGGGCGGGCGAGATGTCGGTGACACCGACCACATGGTCACCGAGACATTGATTCGGGGCATGTACGCCTACTGGCGCAAAGTCATGGAGGATTGATGATGGTGGACTTGCAAACCTGGTTTGGCCTTCAGCACCTGTATGCCGATTACGCTGCCGCCGTCGACAGCGGCCAATGGGACCTCTGGCCAGAATTCTTCATTGACGACTGCGTCTATAAATTGCAGCCCCGCGAAAACCATGAGCGCGGCTTGCCTTTGGCAACCCTGGCCTTGACCAGCAAAGGCATGCTGAAAGACCGCGTTTATGGCATCACGGAAACCCTCTACCATGACCCCTACTACCAGCGTCACGTCGTGGGAGCGCCTATTGTGCGAAAAGTTGAAAACGGCAGAATTCACTGCGAAGCGAATTACGCTGTCTTTCGCACAAAATATGACAAAGAAAGCACTGTGTTCAACGTGGGACGCTACATCGATACCATTGTCGAAACCCCAGGCGGCCTCAAGTTTGCAAAACGCCTGTGTGTGTTCGACAGCGAGATGATTCCCAACTCCATCATTTACCCAATTTGATATGAGCAACTGGATTGACGTGGCCGCCGAGGCCGATCTTTTTGAGGGCGTCGGCATGGCCGTCGCGCCCCAAGGGCTGGACATTGCCGTTTTCAAGGTGGATGACGGCATCTTTGCCATTGACAACCAATGCAGCCATGGCAACGCCAAGTTGTGCGAAGGCTTTGTTGAAGGACATTACGTTGAATGCCCCTTTCACCAAGCCATGTTTGACCTGCACAACGGCACCGTCGCCTGTGGACCCGCGACCGAATCGGTGAAGTCATGGCCAGTCAAAATCGAACAAGGCCGAGTTTTCCTGGATCTTTCAGCCTAGCCTCCCGTCATTGGGAGCGAAGCGCGGCATCGGGCCAAAGTCGGGTTATTCTTGGCCTTTTGAGGTAAGCCATGTTTGAACGATTTGCCGAAAAGCGCTCTCTCGAGATCGTCCGCCAATCTGCCAAGCGCTTGATGGGCGCGCAAGGCGAATCCAATGCGCAAAGCATGGCTGCCAAGCTGATCGAGCATTGGGAAAAACTCAGTGGGCCTTTGCGCTTGGCGTTTTTTGACTTTCTGGCCAGCGAGTTCAACCCGGATCCCGTCAAGGTCAAGGCTGCCGCAGAGGCCTACCATGCGCAACCCACAGCTCAAAACCTCATTCAATTGTTCGATGTGGTGGAGCCAGACAGACAAGAGCTGCTGCGACGCATCAATCGCGCCCCCCAAGGCACATCGGCGGTCATCAAGATGCGCGAATGCCTTTTGCCGCAGCTGAGCACCCATCCGCAATGGTCGGCCATCGATGCGGACATGCACCATCTGTTGAGCTCTTGGTTCAACCCAGGCTTTCTGGAGTTGCATGAAATCACATGGGATTCGCCGGCACAACTGTTGGAAAAAATCATCCAGCACGAGGCGGTCCATGCCATTGATGGCTGGGATGACTTGCGCCGAAGGCTTCAACCAGATCGCCGTTGTTATGCCTTTTTTCACCGGCAACTGCCTGGCGAGCCGCTGATTTTTGTGGAGGTGGCTTTGCTGCCGGGGATTGCCACAGATGTGGGCCTGCTGATCGACAAAAAGTCAGAGGTTGCCGTCTCTAAAACTTTCAAAACAGCGATTTTTTACTCCATCAGCAACTGCCAGCCAGGTCTCAAAGGTGTCTCGTTAGGAAACTTCTTAATCAAGCGCGTGGCGCAGAAGCTGATCGAGGAAATGCCTTCTCTCAAACAGTTCTCAACGCTCTCCCCCATTCCAGGCTTCACGCAATGGCTGGAACAAGGTGCGCAACTGCCCAGCTTCAATGCATCGCCCCCGCAACTCAAGCGTTTTGATGCGGCTGTGGCCGCCGTCGGCTTGGGTGGAAAAAAATGGTCCGAACGACTCAAGGAAGGCTGGCATCCGTCCAACTGCTCGCCTGAGCAAAAGCAGGCCCTGTTGCGATTGGGCGCCATCTACTTGATGCATTACACCTTGGAAAAAAGGGGCGATGCCGTGGCCAAATTCCACCTCTCCAATGGGGCCACCTTGTTTCAATTGAATTGGGCGGGAGATGTCTCTAAAAAGGGGTTGCAACATTCAGCCGGTCTGATGGTCAACTATTTGTACGAACTCGATAAAGTAGAAGCTCAACACGAAGCGTTCAGCAAAGGACAAATTGTGTCAGGCCGCGCTGTCAATGCGCTGCTTCAATGAGTTCAAGCCACAATGAGGTGAAATCAAGTATGTCCATGCAAACAACGCCCCAACGCGTCGCTGTGGTCACGGGAGGCGCCAAGGGCATTGGCGCAGAAGTCTGCCGTGGATTGGCTGCGCGAGGCCACAAGGTCTGGATTGCCGACCTGGATCTGCCGCAAGCAAAGTCTTTGGCGAATGAGCTTCAGCAGCGGGGTGGGCGTGCGCAAGCCATTGCATTGGACGTTGGCAAGTCCGAATCTGTTGCGCAAGCCTTCGCAGAAATTGATGCACAAGACCAACGCTGCGATGTGTTGGTGAACTCGGCAGGCATAGCGAAAGTTTTTCCCTTTCTGGATTTTCCTTTGGAAAATTTTGTGGACACGCTGAACATCAATGTCACCGGCACGTTGCTGTGCGCTCAACATGCCGCTCGCCTCATGGTGCGCCATCGCTGGGGGCGTATTGTGAACATTGCCTCAGTAGCGGGTCTGCGGGCTGTTGGTTCAGGCCGCACAGCCTATGGCACCTCCAAAGGGGCTGTGATCGCGCTGACCCGGCAAATGGCCGTTGAATTGGCCGAGCATGGCATCACGGCCAATGCCGTCTGCCCGGGCCCTGTGGACACCCCCATGACCCGCGTGCTTCACACAGACAAGTTTCGTGAAGAATATGCCAAGGCCATTCCCATGGAGCGCTACGGCAACACCCAAGAAATCGCCGCAGCGGTCCTTTATCTGGCCTCGGAAGAAGCCTCCTACACCACGGGCATTGCCATGCCGGTCGATGGTGGATTTTTAGCTTCGGGTGCGCGAGGCTTGTAAGGCGTCCATGTTGTTGAATCAATTGCGAGAACACATCGGCACAGCCCATGTCCTGACCGATGAAGCGGATGTCGCCCCTTATGTACAAGACTGGCGAGGTCGTTACCGTGGCGAAGTCATCGCCGTAGTACAACCTGCGACCACGCAAGAGGTGGCAGCGGTCGTTCAATGCTGCGCGCAAGCCGGTGTGAAGCTGATTCCCCAAGGCGGTCACACCAGCATGGTGGCTGGCGCCACGCCAGTCGGAGCGCAACGCTCGCA
Organism: uncultured Bordetella sp.; assembly: GCA_964442645.1. GTDB lineage: Bacteria > Pseudomonadota > Gammaproteobacteria > Burkholderiales > Burkholderiaceae_C > Limnohabitans. The sequence continues at coordinate 128,697 of CAYTZZ010000005.1, forward strand.
GGGCACGGCCCCTGTGGTGCTCAGCCTGCGCCGGATGAATCGCATCCTGGAGGTCGACCCGGTTGGCAACACCCTGATCGCCCAAGCAGGCTGCGTTCTTCAAACCATCCAAGAGGAAGCTGCCCGACACGGTCGCTTGTATGGGGTGACACTGGGTGCGGAAGGCTCTTGCCAAATCGGTGGCAATGTCTCGACCAACGCTGGTGGCACCGGTGTCTTGAAATACGGCAACACGCGCGAACAGGTGCTGGGCCTGGAAGTGGTTCTGCCCGATGGCAGGATCTGGAATGGCTTACGCACATTGCGCAAAGACAACACTGGCTACAACCTGAAGCATTTGTTCATTGGCGGCGAGGGAACGCTGGGCATCATCACTGCTGTGGCCGTTCGCCTGCATCCCCAACCCGCCATCACCAGCACGGCTTGGCTCACATTTGACAGTGTTGACAATGCCTTGGCCTGCCTTGCGCTGCTCCAAACCATGGCCGGTGATCGTATTGCCGGCTACGAGCTTCTCAACCAGTTACAGCTCCAAGCCGTCTTGACACACTTTCCCAGCGTACGACTGCCCACGGACGCACAAGCGCCTTATGCGGTGCTGGTCGAGTTGTCTGACACCTATGCCAAGGCCGACTTGCAGGGTCTGATGGAAGACGCATTGTCACAACTCTATGAGCGTGGCCTGGTGCGCGATGCCGCCATCGCAGCCAGTGAGTCGCAGCGGGCGGCCTTTTGGCATATTCGACACAGCATCTCGGAATCCAATCGCAAAGCGGGCATGGGTTTGTCCACCGATGTGGCTGTACCCGTCAAATCGGTGGCCCTTTTCATTGAGCAGGCCAGTCAAGCAGTACAAGCGCGCTGGCCGCAGCTTGACATCGTGCTGGTGGCGCACATGGGCGATGGGAATGTGCACTTCATCCCGCGCTTTTCGTTCGAGGAATGGGCTCGCATCCCGAATCAAGGGGAAGTTGCCGACGCGGTGCGTGCCGTTGTTCACGACGTGGCAGTATCTTTCGGTGGGACCTTCAGCGCTGAACATGGTGTTGGCCATGTTTTGGTGAAAGAGCTCGTGCGTTTGCGCTCGCCAGTGGAGCTAGAGCTCATGCGCCGCATTCGCAGCGCCCTGGACCCGCATGCCATGTTAAACCCTGCCAAACTTTTATGAGCGAGACAATGCTTCAGAGTGGTCCGATTTTGACAAATCCCCCGCCCTGGAAAATCACGGCCGAATCGTTCAAATCCGGCTCAGGCGTCCTGGCATAGACCGCTTCGCGAAAGCCATCCGAGCTGTCTTGTGGTCGATACCCAATGTGTTTTGCCAAATGGTTGTCGTACCAAGAAACACAATTGTCAGACGTACCGTAAATGATGCTGTGCCCCAAAACAGGCGTCGTCAAACAAGCGGTGATGAGTCGATGTAAATCATCGTAACTCAGCCAGGTGGCCAACATGCGACGGTCGCGAGGCTCCGGGAAGGAGGAGCCAATGCGCACACAAGCTGTTTCAATGCCATAACGGTCAAAATAAAGACGCGACAAGTCTTCACCAAAAGCCTTTGACAGGCCGTACAGTCCGTCAGGGCGAGGCGGGGTCAAGGCATCGACCACTTGATCTTGACGGTAAAAACCCATCACATGGTTGGAACTGGCCAAAATGATGCGCTTGACGCCATGAATGCGTGCCGCTTCATAAAGGTTGTAGGCGCCAATGATGTTGGCTTGCAAAATCGGCCCCCAAGGCTGTTCAGTGGACACGCCCCCAAAATGAACAATGGCTTGGCAGCCCGCCACCAAAGATTTGACAGCATCGGCATCCGACAGGTCTGCTTGAATCACCTCTTCGCCGGCTTGTGCTGCCGCCATAGGAGAGATATCGCTCAATCTGAGAAGATCACAGTTTTCATGCAAGCGCGTCCTCATGGCTTGCCCCAGGCCGCCGGCTGCACCGGTCATCAGCAATGTCGCGTGTGATTTGTGGGTCATTCTTACTTTTCCAGGGCTCAGCGTTTCAAATCATAGGATTCTGTGAGCTCGGTTAAGGCATGTCAAGCTTACAGGGATTGTGATTTTTAGCCGTTCTTTTTATAGTCAAACATTGGAACGGAGGCAGCACAGATGACATTCAGCATTCAACACGCCAGCGAGGGCACTTTCCGCTACGACGGCTTGCGCAAATATTTCGAATACCGCGACCTGGGCATTCACCAAGCCACCGAGGGCAAAGCGGTGATGCATGTCATTCGCGCACGCGAAGGAACCCATGCAACGGGCGAATGGCATCTGCACAAGATCTCATTGCAGCTGGTTTATGTGCTCAAAGGTTGGGCAATATTTGAATACGAAGGCCAGGGCCAACATCGTTTAGAGGCAGGAACCTGCGTACACCAACCCCCGGGCATTCGTCATCGCGAAATAGCCCATTCGGACGACTTGGAAATTCTGGAAATTGTTTTGCCCGGGGACTTTGAGACCATTGCGGTCGATGGCCCTAGCCCTGGGGCAAAGTAACCTTCAAACTGGTTTGGACCTCGATGAAGTAAGGTCCATGGGCTTGAAGGCCACGTCGCAGGGCCGCTTCGATTTGGTCTTCGCGATCGAGCTTCTCTACCGGCATGCCAAAGCCTTTCGCGATGGCAGCGAAATCAGGATTGAACAGGTCCGTTCCCAGATGACGCGTGGGATAAGCACGTTCCTGGTGAATGCGAATGGATGCGTAACTTCCATTGTTGGCCAAGATGAACAGAATCGGCAGTTGTCGCTGCACCGCCAAAATCATTTCATTGCCGGTCATCATGAAGCCCCCGTCACCGACCATGCAAACCACCGGATGTTGTGGCTCTCGCAACGCAGTCGCCACGGCCGCAGGGGTGCCATAACCCATGGCGCCTGACAAGGGCGCCATCAAGCGCTGCGGGAAATCAAATCCAAAATGACGGTACACCGGCGCTGCAAACGTGCCGGCATCGAGGCACACCCGCAGATCGTTGGGTGCCAAAGCCTTGAGATGACGCACCACCTCAAAAAAGCGCACGCCATCATCGGCTGGTCGGGTCGGCCACGCCGCAAACTCGAGGTGCGCTTGACGCAATCGCTCAACCCAGGCTGCGCGTGATGCTGGAGTTGGCGCAGACGCAGGCATCAAGGCCTCCACCAAACCCTTAGGGTGACAAGCCAAGCCCACCTCGGCAGCGAAATGCAAACCCACTGCGCGCGGATCGGGATAGCAATGCACCAAAGGTTGGGCAGGCTGTGGGTACTGGGGGAAACTGAAGTTCTGGCTGGTCACATCGTCCAACCGCGTCCCCAGTGCCAGGATCAAATCGCTGCTGTGCAGCCATTCAAGCTGCTTGGCAGGGTTGGCCAGCCCAAGATCGCCGACAAACAAGGGGTGGCTGTTGGGGAAAATATCGTGGCGCCGAAAGGCAACGCAAACGGGGATCTGCCAGGCATGCGCAAAAGCCTCCAAGGCCTCGCGTCCGCCGGGCACATCGATTGCACCGCCCGCAATGATCAGAGGCCTTTGCGCAGTCGCCAGCATCGCTTTGACCCGTGACAGCCCTTGGTCACTGGGCAAAAGCGGATCCTGTGCTTGGGCACGCCATGGCACCAAGGCCTGTGTTTGTTGCTGAAGATCTTCAGGAATGGCAATCACCACCGGCCCCGGCGTTCCACTGATGGCCATCCGTACAGCTTTGTAGGCGACTTCGGCCATTTGCTCCGGCGCAGTCACCTCAAAAACCCATTTGGCGACCGAACCAAACAAGGCACGGTAATCGATCTCCTGAAAGGCTTCCCGGCGCAAATCTTTGCGCGGCACTTGCCCCACCACCAAAATCAGCGGGATGGCATCCTGCTGTGCTGTGTGGATGGCAATGCTGGCGTTCGTTGCCCCTGGTCCACGGCTGACCATCAAGACCCCCGGTCGGCGTGTCAGTCGGCCATCGGCGCAGGCCATGAAGCCGGCACCAGCCTCATGACGACATGTGACAAGGTCGATTTGGGGGAAATCAGCTACGGCATCTAGCAAGCCAATGTAGCTTTCGCCAGGCACTTGAAAAATGCGATCCACCCCGTGTGCAGCCAACACCGACAGGAACGCATGTGCGGAAGTGTTCATCTTCAATCGACCTTGGCACCCGTTTCACGCACCAACTTGCTCCAACGCTCGTTCTCTGATCGGATGAACGTGGCAAACTCCTCAGGGCTGTTCTTCAAGATTTCCGAGCCCATGGCGGTCAGCTTGGATTTCACGCCTTCATCGTCAAGCGCCATATTCAATTCTTGATTCAGCTTGTCAACGATGTATTTGGGTGTTCCCGCAGGCGCCAACAAACCCAACCAAGCACCCACTTCAAAATTGCTCACGCCGAGCTCATGCAATGTGGGAACGTCGGGCAGCAAGGGCGAACGCTTCAAGGTCGACACCGCCAAAGGGCGCAGCTTGCCAGACTTGATGTGAGGCAGCATGGACACCACGGTGTCAAAAGTCATGTCCACTTGCCCGCCAATCAAATCGGTTTGCGCTTGGGCGCTGCCCCTGTAGGGAACATGGGTGAATTTTAGATTCGTTCTCTGCTGTAACAGCAACATGATCAAATGGCTGGTTGTGCCATTGCCAATCGAGGCATAGGTCAACTTTCCAGGATCAGCCGCGGCTGCCGCACGCAGATCTGCATAATTGTTGAGCTTGCTGTTGGCATTGACCACGATCGCGTAGGGCAACCATGTGTGAATGCCCACAGGTGCAAAGTCTTTCATGGGGTCATACGCCAACTTAGGATACACATAGGGGTTGATGCTCATGGGCGCAGTGGCAGAAACCACAAAGGTGTATCCATCGGGTTTGGCCTTGGCCGCTGCAGCAGCACCAACGCTTCCGCCCTGCCCTGGCTTGTTGTCGATCACGAAGGATTGGCCCAACCGGTTGCTGAAGCGCTCGGCCAACACACGTCCCACACTGTCGGTGGCTGTGCCCGGGGGAAAACCTACCACAAAAGTGACCGGCTTGGTCGGCCAGGCAGGTGTGTCTTGTGCATGAGCGGCCGTCAAAAAACATGACACCACACACAAAACGCTTGGCAGAAAACCTGGCTTGCTCATGAAAACTCCTTGCAACATGGGGACGCATCGAAATGTCGGCCATTATTAGGTGCATTTAAAAATTGACAATCACCTAGGTGATTCAAAGTCGTATGCATGACCCCAAAAAAAATGCCTGGGCGATAAAGCCCAGGCATCGAATTGAATTGAGAAATCTCAGCCGCGCCCGCGCAATTTGCGTGCAAGGTAGTTGTCGTGCGTGCCCTCAACCACCTGGAACCAGTCAACTTGCGACTTCAGGTACTTGTTGTAAGACTCGAACATGGTCTTGAATTCAGGGTGCTTCTCGGACCAATCGGCATATTGATCGTGCGAGGCTTTGAAACAAGCGTCCAGAACCGCATCCGGGAATCGACGCAATTGAGCGCCTTTGGAAATCAAGCTCTTCAAAGCCGTGGGATTGAGGTGATCATATCTGGCCATCGAAACTGCATTGCTTTCACCACAAGCCGCCATGAAAGCAGCCTGGTATTCCTTTGGCAAAGCTTCCCATGCTTTGAGGTTCACAAACATGCTGTTCTGTGAGTTGGGTTCCCACCAACCTGGCGTGTAGTAATACTTGGCTACTTTGACAAAACCAAGTTTCTCATCGTCATGAGGGCCGACCCACTCGGCCGCATCAATGGTTCCCTTTTCAAGCGAGGGGTAAATATCACCAGCCGCAATTTGCTGAGGCACCACGTCCAACCTGGACAGAATGACGCCGGCAACGCCGCCGACCCTGAACTTCATGCCCTTCAGGTCGGCAACGCTTTTCACTTCTTTGCGGTACCAGCCGCCCATTTGGCCCCCCGTGTTGCCAGCGGGAATGCATTTGATGTTGTACGACTTGACGAAATCGTTGTATGTCCCCTCGCCGCCACCGTGGTACCACCAAGCATTTTGCTGGCGGGCATTCATGCCAAAGGGCAGACAAGAACCAAAGGCAAAGGCCGGATTTTTACCAAAAAAGTAGTAAGGCGCTGTATGGCCAGCTTCAACGCTGCCATTTTGCACGGCGTCCAAAATCTGCAAACCACCGACAATTTCGCCCGCTGCGAAGGACGTGATCTGAAAACGCCCCCCTGTCAGCTCAGCAACCCGCTTGGAAACGTTTTCGCAGACGCCATACAAAGTGTCCAAAGACTTGGGCCAACTGGCGCTCAAGCGCCATTTAACTTCGGGCAAGCTTTGGGCAATGGCTGGGGCCGCACTTGCAGCCAAAATACCGGCCAGACCGCCTTGTTGAATCAACTGTCTGCGTTTCATAAAAAACTCCTGAGTCAGCATTTAAAACTCAATCGCCCGTGTGTGAAAGAAAAGGCTATGAGGCTGAACGTGAAGGTATCAAAAAGTCCCCCAAAAGATTTTCACGTTTTCCCTAGATCGGGAATCTACCCATGTCGGATGCTCCAATTTTGATCCTTTTTTTTTGGGGGGGGGGCATGACCACTGGAACACTGTGTGAATGCGATGCGGGCTGTCCACCATCGCTTCCTGAAATCAGCAAGATTCACTGCATGTATTTGCGCAACTCCAACTTCCCAATTTGATTACGGTGCACCTCATCGGGACCATCAGCCAAGCGCAGCACGCGTGACATGGCGTAGCCTTGCGCCAGGATGAAGTCATTGCTGGTGCCCCCTCCCCCATGCGCTTGAATGGCCCAATCAATCACTTGGCTTGCCATATTGGGAACAGCGACTTTGATCATGGCGATGTCTGTTTTGGCCACTTTATTGCCGACAGTGTCCATGCGGTGCGCTGCATTGAGCGTCAGCAGGCGCGCTTGTTCAATCAAAATCCGAGATTGCGCGATGCGCTCGACTGTGACGCCTTGGTGAGCCACAGGTTTTCCAAAGGCCACGCGTGACAAACTGCGGCGGCACATCTCTTCCAGAGCGCGCTCTGCCAATCCGATTTGTCGCATGCAATGGTGAATTCGCCCAGGCCCTAAGCGTCCCTGGGCAATCTCAAAGCCACGCCCTTCCCCCAGCAGGAGATGATTTGCTGGCACCCGAACATTTTCAAAGAGGACTTCGGCGGCTCGGTCAGGAACACCGTAATAGCCAAATACCGGCAATGGTCGGATGACGTGCACGCCCGGTGATTTCATGGGCACCAGGATCATGGACTGTTGCTTGTGACGGTCAGGATTGTCTGGGTCGGTCTTGCCCATGAAGATCGCAATGTCGCAGCGTGGATGCGTGGCATTGGTGGTGTACCACTTGTGACCATTGATCACATACTCATCCCCGTCACGAACGATGGACGACTCAATGTTGGTGGCATCGCTGGAGGCAACCTTGGGTTCTGTCATGGCAAAACAAGAGCGGATCTCACCAGCCAACAAAGGCTTGAGCCAGCGTTCTTGGTGCTCTGCACTTGCGTATCTGGCCAGCACTTCCATGTTTCCTGTGTCTGGGGCAGCGCAATTGAAAACTTCTGGTGCCAAAAATGACCGCCCCATGATTTCACACAAGGGGGCATATTCCAAATTGCTCAAGCCAGCGCCATGTTCCGACTCTGGCAAAAACAAATTCCAAAGCCCTAAAGCGCGCGCCTTTGGCTTGAGCTCTTCTACGACCGGATAAGCTTCCCACGGACCCAATTGCTCTGCCTCTTGGACAAAGCGCTTTTCGGCTGGATAAATGTGTTCATCCATGAAAGCGGTCAGTTGCTTTTGAAGATTTTGCACTTTCGGACTGGGGTCAAATGGCATGATTTCTCCTTGAAGGTATCCAGCGCGTCGCGATCAGCAGCAAAAGCGTGGATGGCTTCGCAAACGTGGGTAAACGCCCAATGCATTTTCAGAGTAGACCTTGTGGCGCAAGTCTTCATCAACTGCACGTGAGGCGTCAATGTAGCGTCGCGTGTCATCAAAGTAATGGCCTGTCAAAGGGTCAATCCCCTGAACAGCGCCAACAGTTTCAGAGGCAAAAAGAATATTTTCTTTGGGGACCACACTCAATAACAGGTCAATGCCCGCCTGGTGATAAACGCAGGTGTCAAAGAAAACGTTCGAAAGCACCTTTTCTTCCAGGGGTGGCAAACCCATGTCAAGGGCGATCCCACGGTAACGTCCCCAGTGGTAGGGCACGGCGCCACCCCCATGAGGAATGATGAACTTCAGGCTTGGAAAATCTTTAAAGATATCTGACGTCAAAAATTGTACGAATGCGGTGGTGTCACCATTGATGTAATGTGTTGCCACCGCATTGAAATGCGGATTACAGGAGCCACTCACATGAATCATGGCCGGGACATTGAGTTCCACCAGCTTTTCATACAAGGGGTACCACCAATCCTTGTCCCACAAGGGAGGGTCGCGCCAGTTTCCCCCCGTGGGATCCGGGTTTAAGTTCGCGCCCACGAAGCCCATTGTGTTGACGCATCGCTCAAGCTCATCTGTCACGGCTTTGCCAGGCTTCACGCCAGGCGCTTGCGGCAACTGGCAAACGCCCACAAAGCGATCTGGAAACATTCGGCATGCGCGGTCAATCAGGTCATTGCAGTAACGGGCCCAGACAATGTTGGTCGACTCATTGCCTTCATGGTGGTCCATGCCAATGGCGCGCGGTGAAAAAATGGTCAGATCCACGCCTCGCTCGTTCATGATGCGAAGTTGATTGGACTCAAGTGCCTGCCTGATTTCTGCGTCACTCACCTGGGGCGGGTCGCTCAACACTTGTCCCGAGCGTTTGAACTCGGCCACCTGTTGTTTTCTGAAATCTGCCACTTGCGGTGGCGTGGTTGTGAAATGCCCGTGAACGTCGATGATCATGCTTCTGTCGCTCCATTCAAGTCGAAAAATCAATTCTGACCTTGGCAAGGAAGTCCTTCATATAAGCGGACTCATCGCGCAGGTGTTGTGCCAAGGCTTGACGCGGAATGTTCAAAGGCTCTAACCCATGGGCTCGCAGGCGCGCGCTCAACGCAGGGGTGTCGAGCAATTTGCGCAGGGCATCATGCAGCTCGATCAAAATGGCATTGGGTGTTCCCACAGGGGCAAACACTGTGTTGCCGGTAGGCACTGTCTCGCCATTGAGCAGAGGCGCCAAGGCAAGCAAGCCCGGCAAGCTGGCAACGGGCGTGGCTGGCACAGTGGCGATCCAGTGCAGCTTGCCCGCTGCCACCATGGGCCCACCCACCGGCAGTGTGGTGAACACGGCGTCGAGGTGCCCGCCCGCAGTATCGGCCATCATGGGAGGACCGCCTTTGTATGGCACCAGCGTCATGTCCAATCCTGCATGCTTTTGCAGCAACAAGGCGGTCAGAGGGTGTGGTGTGCCAATGCCAGCCAGCCCCAGACGAACCTTGGGTCCTTGCTCCTTGGCGCAGTGAGATCCCAAACAACCCGCTAGAAGAGCTGTGGCCCAAGCCTGTAGGTCTTCACGACGGTTCATGGCGGTCCTTGTTGAAATACACAGCATGTGTGCATATTAGCCAGCCGTCAGCCCACCTGGTTGCCGCATGGGCGACTGACATGCTTGAAAAGCCCCCTGAATGCAGGAACTCTGGTTCAAACATCGGCCAGATTGCGCACGGGGAGACGAAGAATGGCTTAAAGTTCAGTTGGTGTGCGTTCAGATGACAGGAGTCTTATGTTGCCGACCACCAAGTCCTTTAAAGGCAACAAACAAAGCTTGCCGACCAAACCCTGCAAGGCTTGTGGTCGCGACATGACTTGGCGCAAGTCATGGGCAAAAAATTGGGACCAAGTGCTTTATTGCTCAGATGCTTGCCGAAAACATAAAGCAGGAAGTTCAAGCGGCTAGGCTCATTTCTTTGGAAACCATCGTCTCTTTGTTGCAAAAACCGCAGGATGCCCACCGCTTCATGGCGATCCACGCCTTCTGATCCGACTGGGTTATCGCAACATCGTCTTACGGCGAAACTAAAAAATTCTCTGGCTTTTTGCAAGCCAAAGAATTTGAAGGATGAGTGTGGGGGGATGTGGTGCGTGGTGAGGGTTTCGAACCCCCGACCCCCGCCGTGTGAAGGCGATGCTCTACCACTGAGCTAACCACGCAAGCTGTATTCAGCAAAGAAAAATATTATGCCACAAAATTTTCCAGGCTTCGGAAAACGACTTTTCCGCCGCTGGCTTTGTCCATTTGCTTCAGGACCTCTTCGTGGGCAGCGCATTCTTGCTCGGAGGCCTGAATCACGGGCAAGTCAAATTGGCGCAAATCGATCAGGCTGACCCCGCCTTCTTCAGCGGTACCCGTTGCATGCGCGTCAATCAGCAAGGCATCCTGACCACGGGTCATGTTGATGTAGACGTCGGCCAGCAATTCCGCGTCCAGCAAAGCGCCGTGCAAGGTGCGGCCGGAATTGTCCACCTCGAGGCGATCGCACAAGGCATCCAGTGAATTGCGCTTGCCCGGGAACATGTCCTTGGCCATGGCCAAAGTATCTGTAATGCCCAGCACAAATTCAGTGATGGGCCCTTTGCCCAACCGCTCCAGCTCTTTGTTCAAAAAAGCAAGGTCAAAAGGCGCGTTGTGAATGATGAGCTCAGCGCCCTCAATGTAAGCCAGCAACTCATCGGCGATTTGGGCGAACTTGGGCTTGTCACGCAAAAACTCGTTGCTGATGCCATGGACCTTGAGCGCATCCTCGTGGCTGTCACGCTCAGGGTTCACATAGTGATGAAAGTTGTTGCGTGTCAGCTTGCGGTTGAGCAACTCAACGCAGCCAATCTCGATGATGCGGTCACCCGTCTCGGCTGAAAGACCCGTGGTCTCCGTGTCAAGGATGATCTGACGCATGGCGGCCCTCAGTGATTTTCTTTGGCGTGGTTGATGGTGTATTTGGGGATCTCGATCACCAAGGGCGTTTGCCCCACGATGGCCTGGCAACTCAGGCGCGACTGAGGCTCAAGGCCCCAGGCGCGGTCCAACAAATCTTCCTCGGTTTCATCCTGCTCGTTCAAGGAGGCAAAACCCTCGCGCACGATCACATGGCAAGTGGTGCAAGCACAACTCATGTCACATGCATGCTCAATGGCGACGCCGTTGTCGAGCAAGGCCTCGCAAATGGTGTTGCCTGGCAGTGTTTGAATTTCCTTGCCTTGCGGGCAATACTCAGGGTGGGGCAAAATCTTGAGCGTTGTCATTCCAATGTCTCTATGTTCTTTCCGGCCAGCGCGTGTTGGATACCGCGGTTCATGCGCTGCGCCGCAAAAGCTTCCGTGCCTTTGGCCAGCGCCTCGGTCGCGGCCTCGATCTCTGCCGCATTGTCCAGGCTTTTGGCGGCCAACGTGGCCGCCATCAAGGCTTGCACATGCTGGCGCTCATCTGCGCTCAGCAAGTCGCCATCGGCATCCAGGGCGCTTTGCGTGGCCAGCCACATGCGGTCGGCATCCACCCTGGCCTCGACCACGGCCCTGGCCTTCATGTCTTGCTCGGCGGTGGAGAAACTGTCTTGCAGCATGGCCGCAATTTGTTCGTCGGAGAGGCCATAGGAGGGTTTGACGGTGATCTGGGCCTCAACCCCACTGCCCTGCTCTTTCGCCGCCACGCTGAGCAAGCCATCGGCGTCCACTGTAAAAGTGACGCGAATCCGTGCAGCACCCGCCGCCATGGGCGGAATTCCGCGCAATTCGAAGCGGGCCAGGCTTCGACAGTCGGCCACCAAGTCACGTTCGCCTTGCACCACATGCAAGGCCAAGGCTGTTTGCCCGTCTTTGTAGGTGGTGAAATCTTGGGCCATGGCGGTGGGTATGGTTTGGTTGCGCGGCACAATGCGCTCCACCAAACCCCCCATGGTTTCGATGCCCAAAGACAAAGGAATCACATCCAGCAACAGCAACTCACCATTTGGATTGTTGCCTGCCAGTTGGTTGGCTTGAAGCGCGGCGCCCAAAGCCACCACTTCATCGGGGTTCAAATTGTTCAGGGGGGCACGGCCAAAAAATTCGGCCACCGCATGTTGAACTTGGGGCATGCGGGTGGAGCCGCCCACCATCACCACACCTTGCACATCGTCACGTTGAATTTTGGCGTCGCGCAAGGCTTTGCGCACCGCAGACAGTGTGCGTTGCGTCAGGCTGGCGGTGGCAAACTCAAATTGACTGCGACTCACCGTGAGTTCCAACAGGCCATCCGAGAGTTCCAATCGAAAGGCGGCTTGATCGCTTTCAGACAGCGCTTCTTTGCAAGCACGCGCCGCCACTTGGCTGGACGACTTGTCGGCTGCCGTGTGCAGTTGACGTCCCGCCTGGCTTAACACCGAGTCGGCCAGCGCACGGTCGTAGTCGTCGCCGCCCAGGGCAGAGTCGCCGCCAGTGGCCAAGACCTCAAAAACGCCGCGCGAGAGACGCAAGATGGAAATGTCAAAGGTGCCACCGCCGAGATCGTACACCGCATAAATGCCTTCGCTCGCATTGTCCAGGCCATACGCAATGGCGGCTGCAGTGGGCTCGTTGATCAGACGCAGCACATTCAGACCCGCCAATTGGGCGGCGTCTTTGGTGGCTTGACGTTGGGCATCGTCAAAATAGGCCGGGACCGTGATCACCACGCCGTACAAATCATCGTTGAAGGTGTCCTCGGCGCGGTAACGCAAAGTGGCCAGGATCTCCGCACTGATTTCCACGGGGGACTTTTCGCCCACGCACGTCTGCAATGAGAGCATGCCGGGCTTGTCCAAAAGGACATAGGGCAGCTTTTCAGGTTGGGCAATGTCCTTGACCCCTCGCCCCATGAAGCGCTTGACGGAGACAATGGTGTTTTGGGGGTCTTCTGCCTGGTTCTTCAGGGCCTCATGCCCAATTTGTCGGCCCCCATTTTCAAGAAAGCGAACAGCCGAAGGCAGAATGACCCTGCCTTCGTTGTCTGGCAAGCACTCGGCCACGCCATTGCGCATGGCGGCCACCAAAGAATGGGTGGTGCCTAAATCGATGCCCACCGCAATGCGCCGCTGGTGAGGGTCTGGGGCTTGGCCCGGTTCGGAAATCTGTAACAACGCCATAAGCTGTATTGTCGCCGTTAGACGTCGTCCATGTTGTCCAGGCGGGTTTCAATGTCGCTGGCAAAGCGTTCGATGAACATCAGGGCACGCACTGTGGCGGCAGCCCGAGAAAAATCATGGTCCAGGTCAAGTTGCCGCTCACACAGCGCGAGATGCTCACGGCGAACGCGAATGACGTCCTCGTGCAAGGTCTCCAAGGCCGGCATGCTCAGGGCTTCGTCCAAGGCCTCGCGCCATGCCATTTGTTGCATCAAAAAGGCGGAGGGCATGGCCGTGTTGACGTCCGCCTGAATGGGTGCGCCACCCAATTCGCAGAGATAGGCCGCGCGCTTCAAAGGATCTTTGAGGCGTTGGTAGGCTTCATTGATGCGCACGGACCACTGCATGGCCACGCGCTGGGCCGCGGCACCTTGCGCGGCAAACTTGTCGGGATGGGCTTCTCGCTGCAGGTCTTTCCATCGGCCATCGAGTTCGGCCCGGTCCAAGACAAACTGGCGCGGCAATTGGAACAAGCTGAAGTCATCTGCCGCAAGCTGTTGCGACAGCGTCAAGCCGGGGGTGGCCACGTCAGACCCGGAACGACTCGCCGCAGCCGCAGCGATCGCGCTCGTTGGGATTGTTGAAACGGAAACCTTCGTTCAAGCCTTCGCGCACAAAGTCCAACTCTGTGCCGTCGATGTAAGCCAGGCTTTTGGGATCAATCAAGACCTTGACGCCATGGCCTTCAAACACCACATCTTCTGGGCTCACGTCGTCCACATATTCCAGCTTGTAGGCCAAGCCGGAACAACCTGTGGTTTTAACGCCCAGGCGCACACCCACGCCCTTGCCACGTTTGGACAAGTAACGGGTCACGTGCCTGGCGGCGGATTCTGTCAGTGTGACGGCCATCTGAATCCCAATCAGTGTGCGTGCTTCTTTTTATAGTCATCCACAGCGGCCTTGATGGCATCTTCGGCCAGGATGGAGCAATGGATTTTGACGGGCGGCAGCGCCAACTCTTCGGCAATCTGGCTGTTCTTGAGCGCCGCAGCTTCGTCCAGGGTTTTGCCCTTGACCCACTCGGTCACCAGAGAAGACGACGCAATGGCTGAGCCACAGCCATAGGTTTTGAAGCGCGCATCTTCTATCACGCCAGTCATCGGGTTGACCTTGATTTGCAGTTTCATGACGTCGCCGCACGCAGGCGCACCGACCATGCCGGTACCGACGTCATCGTCGCCTTTGTCAAACGAACCCACGTTGCGTGGGTTTTCGTAATGGTCAATGACTTTTTCGCTGTAGGCCATGATGAATTCTCTTCTTCTTGTCTTGTAGGAAGCTCAGTGGGCAGCCCATTGGATGGTGCTGAGGTCAATGCCGTCTTTGTACATTTCCCACAAGGGGCTGAGTTCGCGCAACTTGGCCACGTTCTCGCGGATGGTGGCAACGGCGTAGTCGATTTCTTCTTCGGTGGTGAAGCGGCCAATGGTCATGCGCAGGCTGCTGTGGGCCAACTCGTCGCTGCGGCCCAGGGCGCGCAAGACATAGCTCGGCTCGAGACTGGCCGACGTGCATGCAGAACCAGACGACACCGCCAAGCCCTTGATGCCCATGATGAGCGACTCGCCCTCGACATAGTTGAAACTGATGTTCAGGTTGTGGGGCACGCGGTGCTCAAGGTTGCCGTTGACAAACACCTGCTCGATGTCTTTCAGGCCGTCGAGCAAACGTTGTTGCAGGCGCTGGGCCTTGGCCAGGTCTTGCGCCATTTCAAGCTTGGCCAGGCGGAAAGCTTCACCCATGCCCACGCACTGGTGCGTGGGCAGCGTGCCGCTGCGCATGCCACGTTCGTGCCCGCCGCCATGCATTTGCGCTTCCAGGCGAATGCGCGGCTTGCGTCGCACATACAGCGCGCCGATGCCTTTGGGGCCATAGGTTTTGTGCGAGGCCAGGCTCATCAAGTCCACTGGCAAGGTTTGCAAATCGATGTCGATTTTGCCTGTGGCTTGGGCGGCATCCACATGAAACACAATGCCTTTGTCACGGCACAGTTGGCCCAGTGCCGGAATGTCTTGCACCACGCCAATTTCATTGTTCACGAACATCACGCTCATCAGGATGGTGTCAGGACGAATCGCGGCTTTGACCGCGGCCATGTCGAGCAGGCCATCTTCCTGGACGTCCAGGTAGCTCACCTCAAACCCCTGTCTTTCCAATTCGCGCATGGTGTCCAACACGGCCTTGTGCTCGGTTTTCACCGTGATCAGGTGCTTGCCCTTGGACTTGTAAAACTGCGCAGCGCCCTTGATCGCCAGATTGTTGGACTCGGTTGCACCAGAGGTCCAAACGATTTCGCGGGGATCGGCACCAATCAAGGAAGCCACATCGGCGCGGGCTTTTTCAACGGCCTCTTCTGCCTCCCAGCCCCAGGCATGGCTGCGGGAAGCCGGGTTGCCAAAATGCTCGCGCAACCAGGGAATCATGGCATCCACCACGCGCGGGTCAACCGGCGTGGTGGCACCATAGTCAAGATAAATCGGAAAGTGGGGAGTCATAAATTAACTTTTGGCAAAAGCATTGCCCAAGGCAAACACAGAATTCGGTGCATTGACACGGATGGGCTTGACCACGGGCGCACTCGAGATGGCGCGCTTGATGACGGGCTTGTCTTCGATTTGCACGCCCTTGGCGAGCTGCTCGTCCACCAGTTTTTGCAGGGTCACCGAGTCCAAGAACTCGACCATGCGCTGGTTCAACGAGGACCACAGCTCATGGGTCATGCAACGGCCGGCTTCGCCCATGCAGTTCTCTTTGCCACCGCAGTGGGTGGCATCGATGGGCTCGTCGACTGACACAATGATGTCGGCCACGGTGATTTCGGTGGCTTTTCGGCCCAAGGTGTAACCACCGCCAGGTCCGCGGGTGGACTCCACCAGATCATGACGGCGCAATTTGCCGAACAATTGCTCAAGGTAGGACAAGGAAATTTGCTGACGCTGGCTGATGGCCGCCAAGGTGACAGGGCCATTGTTTTGGCGCAAAGCCAAGTCAATCATGGCGGTGACGGCAAAACGACCTTTGGTGGTGAGACGCATGGCAAGCTCCTTTGGGGCTGTGTCGACAGGCTTTGTCGACTAGTTAAGTCAAGTATAGCAGAAGACCAAACAAATTGCTCGGGTACTGAACTGTACACCGATTTTGTCCAAGACATCAACTCAGGGCTTTCCCGTGCATGAGTCATCGCGTACATGGACGCTCCCTGTTAAGCAAACTGTTTTTTGACTTTGGGCT
>CAYTZZ010000006.1:0-78644 GCA_964442645.1 uncultured Bordetella sp.
CCACGAACTCGCAGCCACCGTAGTAGCGACGGCCCGGATAGCCTTCGGCGTATTTGTTGGTCAGCTGTGAGCCTTGTGCTGCCATGACGGCCGGCGAGGCGTAGTTTTCGCTGGCGATCAGCTCAATGTGCTCTTCCTGGCGCTTGTTTTCAGCCTGGATGGCAGCCCAGAGTTCGGGGTCGGTCTGTTCGACCAGAATATTGCGTTGGTACATGACGGCAGTCCTTCGGATTGAACGATCCCCACATGCCACCCCCGCAAAGCGGATGGCGCATCAGGGCTGCCCAGGCGAACGGCTAAACGCCTGTTACCCAGGCGGCGCGCTTCCCAGTGGTTGAGGGGTTCATGGCCTTTGGCCCATCTCCCATGTCCACGTCAGCGGCAGTGCGGGGGGCACTGCGCCTATCGCCAGTTGCGCGCAAGAAGAAGTTTAGCGTGAAACCTGTCCGCCCTCGCCAAAGGACGCCAGTTTTTGGGCCTTTTCCCACAGGTTTTCCAGGCCAGCACCGGCCACCGCGGTGACCGTGGGCTGGTTGACCGGAATTTTTTGTCCTTGCGCCACTTTTTGCAGTCGGGTGTATTCGGCCAGCACTTTGCCGGTATAGCCCGTGTTGCTGTCTTGAATGTTGGCGGCGCCCACGTACAGCTTCAATCCGCCTTCGGTAGAGCCTGCTTTGGCAATGCACTCTTTGAGCACATTGACCCCGACACGCAGGTTGGCGACCGGGTCAAACGCTGCATGGGTGCCGCCAAAGTTCTCGTACTTGTCGGAGTGCACCCGGGTCATGACCTGCATCAGGCCTTGTGCGCCCACCGGGCTTTGTGCAAAGGGGTTGAAGCCGGACTCAATGGCCATCACGGCCAGAATCAGCGTCGGATCGATCTGGTTACGCGGGCCAATGTCGTAGGCCTCGGCCACCAGTGCGCCCAAAGGCTCAGGTGCCACGCGGTATTTGCGGCTGAGCCAGTAAGCAATGTTGGCCTGTTGCTTGGGCAAGGAACGTGGGTCAGTGGCGGTCGCGCGGTCGACGGCGTCCACATCGCTGATGTCGTCACTGTCGTCCTGGCGCTCTTGCAGCCAGCTGATCAGGCGTGCTTCGCCAGCCTGACGCAGGTCGGGTCGCATGGTCAACACCATCACGGCGCAAAACACGACCAGGCCGAGCAAGGCCAGGCCATTGTGGGTGATGGCAAAGAAACCATCGCCCACATCGGTGGCGAAAGTTCGCAGCCCTCGGTTCAATTTTTCAAACGCTGTCATAGCACTTCCTTAAGACGCAGACGGTGGCTTTAAGAGCATCATCCGTCCCCATCGGGGGTACGCCATCAAGTGAGTCGGTGAAGCTGGCCATTGGCCAGGGGACGCCACTTGAATTAGCCGGGGTCGGCAGCGGGTCAAGAGATCCCTTGTGCAGGGATGAATCGTTGCTCGGAAGCTTGCGTTCCAAACAACAGACGGTATTTTAAACGAAAACGCGATCGGGAGAGATCATCTTTTGAATACAAAAGAATTTATTCTGGGTCTGAAAAAACTTCGCAACCCCCTGCCTGCGCCCGTTGATTCAACAAACCGTCTGGCTCACGGTGGCCCAATGCGGTGACAATAGAGGGCTCTGTAAGGAAAAAAACACGTCGTGACTGCTTCTGCCTCCCCATCTTCCGATACCCAAGCCCTGGACGCCCTGACCGGGGGTGCCTTTTCCGCCCCCACCTCGGGCGACCGCGCTGCCCGCGTGCGGGAATGGCTGGCTTCAGACCCCAGCCCCGAGCAAATGCAGGAAGTGTTTCGCGAGCTGAGTGCTCGCGACAAAGGCGCGGCCAAGCCCTTGCGTGAAAAGCTTGACGAGCTCAAACGGGCCAAAGCCCAAGCCACGCTCGCGCTGGAGTGGGTGGCGCGCGGCGAAGCCTTGCGCGATGTGCCGCGCCTGAATGTGGCCGACGCCATGGCCTGGCAACGCGATGCCGCCAAGGCAGGTGCACCCCTGTCACGCGAGCCCTTGGCCACCCTGAAAACCCAGCTGATTGAGCGCGTCAAGCGCATTGAAGATTTGCAGCACCGTGTCCAGGTGCAGCGCGAAGCAGCGGTGCTGACCGCGCAGCGCATTGAGGTGTTGTCCACCAAGCCCTGGCAAGATGCCCAGGCCCAGCGCGATGCCCTGGCCAAAGACCTGTCCAGTTGGCAATCCGACATTGCCAGCCTGACCAGCGATGCCGACTGGCCCTCGGTGGACCCCAAGTTTGCGCCCATGCTGCAAACCAGTCACCAGCAGCTGCAAGCGGTGTGGGACGCGTTTCAAGAAGCCTTGGCGCAAACCGAGCGCGCCGCCCAGGACGCCACCCAGGCCTTGCCCGCTGTGCCGGCCTGGGCCGACCAAATTCGTGTGGCCCGCGGCGAGCAAGCCCAGGCCGCAGCCGTGCCCGCCAAGCCCAAAATCGACCCGCAGGCCCGCGCACAAGCCACCCAGGCGGTGCAAGCCGTCTTGCAAGTGTTGGAGCAAGAGGTTGCCCAAGGGCATGGAAAAGCCAGTGCCGGAGCGGCCGCGGCGTTGCGTCAGGCCTTGCGCGAGCACGGCCGTGCCATCGACGACAAGTTGGAGCACCATGCCCAGTCGGTGTTGGCGGCTGCTGGCGAACTGGAAGGCTGGCAACGCTGGCGCGCCGACCAACTGCGCGCCGAGTTGGTGGCCAAGGCCGAGGCCTTGTTCAAGCCGGTGACGCACAAAGCCAACCCCGAAGCCGCCTCTGCCCCTGCCGAAGAAGCCCCCGCCAAGCCTGCCAAAGTGCGGGTGGAGGTCGAAAGGGTGCCCGTCATGGGCGGGCGCAAGATGCAAGAAACCCTGCGCCAACTGCGCGAGCAGTGGAAGCAAACCGACCAAGGGGGTTTGCCCAACCATGCCCTGTGGAAACGCTTCGACCAAGCCTGCAACCGGGCCCACAAAGTGGTCGAAGAGTGGCTGGAGAAAGTGCGCGCCGAAACCGCCGAGCACCGCGCCCAGCGACTGGCCTTGATCGAAGAACTCAAAGCCTGGACCGCCCAGCATGCCGCCGGCCCCGACTGGAAGGCGGTGAACCGCCAGTTGCACCAGTTTGCCGACCGTTGGCGCGATTCAGGCCATGTCAGCGAAAAAGTGTTTGCCGAGCTGCAGCCCTTGTGGAAGGCCGCCATTCATGAAGCCCATGCGCCCATGGAAGCCGTGCAAAAAGCCAGCTTGCAGCGTCGCCAGGCCCTGATCGAAGAGGCCAAGGCCTTGGGTGCCGAGCCCATGCTGCGCATTGACGCGGTCAAGTCTTTGCAGCAACGCTGGCAAGTCGAGTCACAAAGCGTGACCTTGGACCGCCGTCAGGAACAAAAACTGTGGGACGCCTTCCGCCAGCCCATCGACGAGGCCTTCCAGCGCAAAACACAGCAACGCGAGCAAGCGGCGGCGGCACTGACCGCGCACGACCAAGCGGTGCTGAAAGCCTCCAAGGATTTGGAAGCCGCCAGCGCGAAGGGCGACGCGGGAGCCATTCGTGCCGCCATGCAAGCGCTGGATCAAGCCTTGCGTGGGCAAGCCCAAGCGCAAGCCGCCCAAGGCCAGGCGGCAGAGGTCGCCAAGCCGGCGGCCGAAACCCCCGCAGCTGAAACCCCGGCGGCCGCCGGCGCAACCGAGGCAGCTGCCGAGCCTGCACCTGCGCCCGCGAGCGAAGCCACACCCACAACAGAAACCGCAGACGCGCCCGCACCGGCGGCGGAGCCAGCAGCGGCACCCGCGCCTGCTCCGCGCCCCGCCAAGCCCGTTGTGGCGGTGCGCGGCGATGACCGTCCCGGCATGAAAAAAGCCGAGCCTGTGGCCCTGGGCCGCGATGGCCGTCCCAGCCGAGATGGCCGGCCCGGCGGCAAGCCTGGCTTTGGCAACCGCGATGCCCGCGGCCCGCGTGAAGGGGGACGAGACGGCGGTCGCGATGGCGGCCGTGAAGGCCGTGGCGATTTTCGCGACAGCCGTGAGCCGCGTGGCCCGCGCCTGGGCGATGCCGCCTTCCGCGCGCAACGCCAGGCCCTTGAGTTGGCTCAGCAAACCCTGCGCAAATTGGCGGCCCAAGCACATGGTGAGACCCTCACCCATTTGCTCACGGCCTGGGAGAAGCGCGATGCAGAGCAACTGCCTGCGTTGCGCGATCTGGGCTCGCGCGTCTCAGCCACCCAACGTCAGGCCTGGTCACAGGCCCTGAGCGCTCCCGCCCGCGGCGACGACGCGCCCACCGCTTTGTTGCGTTTGGAAATTGCGGCCGAGGTGCCCACCCCGGCGCAACACATGGCCGATCGCCGTGCCTTGCAACTGCAATTGCTGACCCGTCGCAACGACCCCGCGCCCACGCAAACCTGGGCCCAAGACACGGCGAAAGTGTTGTCGGCCGGCTTTGATGCCGATCAGGCGCGTCGTTTGCAAAACGCGCTCAAGGCTTTGTTGAAAAACTAAGCTGTGCGGTGCGGCAGCACCGGCACGCGCGACCACACGCCTTGCTCGCAGCGCAGCACCTCGCCGCGCGGCGGCTGCGCGTGCAGGTCCCAATCGCTCAAGACCCAGCGTGACAGGCCATCACCCAAGTCATGCTCGCCGGGGCGGTGGGTGTGGCCATGCAACAAAACCTGTGCCTGTGCTTGCGACAGCCAATGGCGTGCAGCGTCCGAGTCGACATCGGCATAAGACACGCCACTTTGTTTTCGGTGTTTGCTTTGCTGGCGCAAGCCTTGGGCAATCGTTTGGCGCTCGCTCAGTGGGCGCGACAAAAACGCCTGTTGCCAAGCGGGCGTGCGAACCTCCTGGCGAAACTGCTGGTAGTCATGGTCGTCCAGGCACAGTTGGTCGCCATGGCTGAGCAGCACGGTTTGCTCGGCCGTTTGCAGCAAGCAAGGGTCTGACAACGCGCGCAGATGGGCCGCCTTGGCAAAGCCTTCGCTGGTTAAAAAATCGCGGTTACCGCAGAGCCAGAACAGCGACAGGCGTTGCGCCGCCTGCTGCAGCACCGCCACGCATTCGCGCTCAAAGGCGCCGCTGTCCGAAGTCAGCACATCGTCACCCACCCACACTTCAAACAGATCGCCCAGAATGAACGCCGCCTGGGCCGGCGTGCTCGCCATGTGCTGCGCCCAGGCCTTGAAGTTGTCGGGCTCGCTGGCCTGCAGGTGCAGGTCTGACAAAAAGTCGATGCAGCGCCAAGCCCGTGCGTCAACCCTCTCCAGCGGGGGCAACGGGGGCAGGGGGCGCTGCGCGGCCATGCGGCTCAGATGATCACAGCCTTTTCAATGACCACGTCTTCTTTCGGCACATCGTCGTGGAAGCCACGGCGTCCGGTCTTCACGCTACGCAGTGCGTCCACGATCTCCGTGCCGCCCACCACCTTGCCGAACACGGCATAGCCCCAGCCTTGCAACGAGGGCGCGGTGTGGTTCAGAAAGCCGTTGTCAGCCACGTTGATGAAGAACTGTGCGGTGGCCGAGTGGGGCGCTTGCGTGCGCGCCATGGCCAGGGTGTATTTGTCATTCTTCAAGCCATTGTTGGCTTCGTTTTGAATCGGCTCTTCACAGGGCTTTTGTTCCATGTCGGGGGTGAAGCCGCCGCCTTGGATCATGAAGCCGTCAATGATGCGGTGAAAAATCGTGTTGTCGTAATGGCCCTTGGCCACGTAGCCCATGAAGTTGGCCGACGAGATAGGGGCTTTTTCGCCATCGAGTTCGATGGTGATCACGCCATGGTTCTTGATGTGCAGTTCGACTTGGAGAGGGGTACTCATGGTGTTTATTTCAAGAGAGTTGCAGATTGAATGATCACCGGCGTGCGTGGCACGTCGGTGGGGAAGGGGCCACCCGAGCCTGTGGGCAGGTTCTTGATGCGGTCCACCACCTCCATGCCGGAGACCACGCGCCCAAACACGGTGTAGCCAAACAGCTGAGGTGAGTTTTCAAGGTTGGCGCGTGGCACGTTGTTGTAGGTGCGGCCACCGTACTCAAAGCGGGCCACCGGGTCGCCTGGGGGAATGGGCGTGGGGTCCAGAAAGCCATTGTCTTTCACATTGATGAAAAACTGTGCGGTGGCGGAATGCGGGTCGTTGGTGCGCGCCATGGCCAGGGTGCCGACCACATTGCGCGGCCCACCGGCCTCCAGCGCTTCGCGCCCTTCGTGGCGCACCGGTGCACGGGTGGCTTTTTCGCGGTACTGGCTGTCATAGCCGCCGCCTTGCACCATGAAGTTGTTGATCACCCGGTGAAAAATGGTGCCATCGTAGTGCTTGTCGTTCACGTACTGCAAAAAGTTGGCCACGGTTTTAGGTGCCTTGTCGGCATACAGCTCGACCACCACCTCGCCTTGCGTGGTGGTGAATTTCACGCGCGGCAGGGTTTGCGACCAGGCTTGGGTGGCAGCGCCCAAAAGCACCAGACCGGCGAGGGCCAGGCGGCGACGGTTCAGAGTCATGGTTGACCTTGCAGAAGTTTCAAGGCGGGTTGCAGTTGTTCCAGCTTGCGAGCCGCCGAGCCCAGTTTGGGGTCGAGGCTGAGCGCATGCTGGTAAGACTGGCGCGCCAGTTGCATCAGCACATCGCCCAGGTTTTCACGGGCAATGGCATACGAGGGGTTGGTCCGAATGGCCATTTCAAAGGCCGCCTTGGCGCCATCGATGTCGCCCTTGGCCGCCAAAATCACACCCAGGTTGTTGTGGGGTTCAGGCAATTCGGGGTACTCTTGCACCAGGTCGCGGTAGATTTGCAAAGCCGCGTCACGCTGGCCCTGGCGGTCCAGCAGCATGCCTTTCCAAAAACGCATTTGCGGATCGCGCGGTTTGGTGGCCAGGGCGGTTTCCACCAAGGCCAGGGCTTCTTTGTCTTTGGCTTGGCGCAGCAACTTTTGAACGTCGTTGTGGTCCACCGCCCAGGCACTCCAGCCCCCCACAAGGCAGGCCACGCCAATCAGCACCCGTGCCAAGGCGCGGGTGCAAAAGAGGCCCAAGAAGGCAAATGACGGGGCAGGGTGCATGGCCCGAGGCTAGGTTGAAAAAATCAGGGAAAACACGTGGCAGGCACGCGTCAGACAGGCGATTTATACTGGCAACCATTGTAGTCCAGCAGGCAAAGACCTGCCCTCTTGGATATCCCCACATCGATCCTTTCGTGATCTGGCCCACGCCCTGACCCATGACGCTTCGCATTCACAACACGCTCACGCGTGCGCTGGAATCTTTTTCCCCGCTCGAACCCGGCCATGTGCGCATGTACGTGTGCGGCATGACCGTGTACGACCTGTGCCACCTCGGGCACGCCCGCTCCATGGTGGCTTTCGATGTGGTGCAGCGCTGGCTGCGCGCCAGCGGTTACCGCGTCACGTACGTGCGCAACATCACCGACATTGACGACAAGATCATTCGTCGTGCCTTGGAAAACGGCGAAACCATCCGCTCGCTGACCGATCGCATGATCGATGCCTTGCACCAAGATGCCGACGCCCTGGGCATCGAGCGCCCCACCCACGAGCCCCGCGCCACCGACTACGTGCCGCAGATGTTGTCCATCATCGGCCAACTCGAAGCCAAAGGCCTGGCCTACCGTGCGCCCAGCGGTGACGTCAATTACGCGGTGCGCAAATTCCAGGGCTACGGCAAGCTGTCGGGCAAAACGCTCGATGAGTTGCATGCCGGCGAGCGCGTGGCCGTGCTCGATGGCAAAGACGACCCGCTGGATTTCGTGCTCTGGAAAAGCGCCAAGCCCACCGAGCCGGACGATGTCAAATGGGACAGCCCCTACGGCGCAGGCCGACCGGGCTGGCACATCGAGTGCTCGGCCATGAGTTGCGAGATGCTGGGCGAGACTTTCGACATTCATGGCGGCGGTGCCGACCTACAGTTCCCGCACCATGAGAACGAAATCGCCCAAAGCGAAGGTGCCACCGGCCAGCCGCTGGCCCGCACCTGGATGCACAACGGCTTCATCAATGTGGACAACGAAAAAATGTCCAAGAGCCTGGGCAATTTCTTCACCATCCGTGATGTGTTGCAAAGCTTTGATGCCGAAACCGTGCGCTTCTTTGTGGTGCGCAGCCATTACCGCAGCCCGCTGAACTACAGCGATGTGCACTTGACCGATGCCCGCAATGCCTTGAAGCGTTTGTACACCGCACTCGATGCCGTGGCCCCGGCTGCCATCACCATCGATTGGACACAGCCGCATGCCGCGCGCTTCAAAGCCGCCATGGACGAAGACTTTGGCACGCCCGACGCCGTCGCCGTGCTGTTCGATTTGGCCAGCGAAGTCAACCGCAGCCGCTCGGCCGAGATGGCTGGCTTGCTCAAGGCCTTGGGCGGTGTCTTGGGCTTGTTGCAAGACGACCCCAAAGCCTTCTTGCAAGCGGGCGCATCCTTGGATGAAGCCGCCATCCAAGCCCTGATCGAAGCCCGCGCAGCCGCTAAAAAAGCGCGCGACTTTGCTGAGGCCGACCGCATTCGCCAAGACCTGGCCGCGCAAGGCATCGTGCTCAAAGACAGCCCCACTGGCACCACCTGGGAGCGTGGCTGATGGCCAGCGTCACCCAGGCCGTGCCGGTCGTGCCCGATTACTGGGACGAAGCCTGCCTGCACCTGATGAAAAAAGACCGGGTGATGAAGCGCCTCATCCCCAAGTTCGGCTCCGCCCGTCTGGAAACCCGTGGCGACGCCTTCGTCACCCTGGCGCGCAGCATTGTGGGGCAGCAAATTTCGGTCAAGGCCGCGCAAACCGTGTGGGACCGCTTTGCCAAACTCAGTCGCCGACTGACACCGCGCCAGGTGCTCAAGCTGAAGGTGGACGACATGCGCGAAGCCGGCCTGTCGGCGCGCAAAGTGGAATACCTGGTGGACCTGGCCCTGCATTTTGACAACGGTGACCTGCACGTGACCGATTGGCAGGCCATGGACGACGAAGCCATCATTGCCGAGTTGATCGGCATTCGTGGCATCGGCCGCTGGACGGCTGAAATGTTTTTGATCTTTCACCTGATGCGCCCCAACGTCTTGCCGCTGGACGATGTCGGCCTGATCAATGGCATCAGCCAGAGCTATTTTTCGGGGGAAGCCGTCAGCCGCAGCGACGCGCGCGAGGTCGCCGCCGCCTGGTCGCCTTATTGCAGCGTTGCAACTTGGTATATTTGGCGTTCGCTGGATCCGTTGCCGGTGGCTTACTGACCCCAGGAGAGAACATTGGCCAAAAGAACATTCCTTGACTTCGAGCAACCGATTGCCGAGCTCGAGTCCAAAATTGAAGAGCTGCGTTATGTCCAAAGCGAGTCTGCGGTGGACATCTCTCAGGAAATCGAGCAGCTGTCCAAAAAAAGCCAGCAGCTCACCAAAGACATTTACGGTGACCTGTCGCCTTGGCAAATCACCAAGATAGCCCGTCACCCCGAGCGCCCTTACACGCTGGACTACATTGCCGACATCTTCACCGACTTTGTCGAGATGCATGGTGACCGCCACTTTGCCGACGACCTCAGCATCGTGGGCGGCCTGGCCCGCTTCAATGGCCAGCCCTGCATGGTGCTGGGCCACCAAAAAGGGCGCGACACCAAAGAGCGCGCAGCCCGCAACTTCGGCATGAGCCGCCCTGAGGGTTACCGCAAGGCCTTGCGCCTGATGAAGACTGCCGAGAAATTCAAGCTGCCCGTGTTCACCTTTGTCGACACCCCAGGCGCTTACCCCGGCATTGACGCCGAAGAGCGCAGCCAAAGCGAGGCCATCGGCCGCAATATTTTTGAAATGGCGCAACTCGAAGTGCCCATCATCACCACCATCATCGGTGAGGGCGGCTCGGGTGGCGCGCTGGCCATCAGCGTGGCCGACCAGGTGCTGATGCTGCAGTACTCGATTTACTCGGTGATCAGCCCCGAAGGCTGTGCCTCCATTCTCTGGAAAACCTCCGAGCGTGCCGAGGACGCAGCCGAAGCTTTGGGCATCACTGCCCATCGCCTCAAGGCCCTGGGCTTGGTCGACAAAATCGTGAACGAGCCGGTCGGTGGCGCACACCGCGACCACCGCCAGATGACCGCCCAACTCAAGCGCGGCCTGAACGACGCGTGGCGCCAAGTCAGCGACCTGAAGGTCAAAGAATTGCTGGACCGCCGCTACGAGCGCCTGCAAAGCTATGGCCGCTTCACCGACACCAAAGCCGAAGCCCGTTAAAGCGCCCTCGCTGGCGCATTTCACGCCCGGCTTGCCCTTCGCCGTCGCGCTCAGTGGCGGCGCCGATTCCACCGCCTTGTTGCTGGCCTGCGCCGAACGCTGGCCGGGGCAGGTGCGTGCCATCCATGTGAACCATGGCCTGCAAGACGCGGCCGATGATTTCGAGCGGCATTGCCAGGCCTTGTGCAAACAACTCGACGTGCCCCTGGTGGTGCAACGCGTCAAGGCACGCCACGCCCCTGGCGAAAGCCCCGAAGATGCGGCACGCAAAGCTCGCTACCAGGCACTGGCCGAGGTCGTGGCCACCCACTGGCCCGATGAAGTGCACGACATCGCCCTGGCCCAACACGCCGATGACCAGGTGGAAACCGTGTTGCTGGCGCTGTCACGTGGTGCCGGCCTGCCGGGCTTGTCGGCCATGCCTGCGGTGGCCCTGCGCTCGGGCTTGCGCTTTCATCGGCCCTGGCTGGGCGAGCCGGGCGCCGCTTTGCGCGAGTGGCTGCGCGAGCGCCAGGTGCGCTGGATCGAGGACCCCAGCAACCAGGACCTTCAATTCACACGCAACCGCATTCGCGCTGAAGTTCTGCCCGCGCTGGCCAACGCCTTCCCCACTTTTCGCCAAACCTTTGCGCGTAGCGCAGCCCATGCAGCCCAGGCCCAGGTGTTGCTCGACGAGTTGGCGCAGTCCGATTTGCAGACCTTGGGGACGCCACCGCGCATCCAACTGTTGCAACAACTCAGCCACGCGAGGCAGGCCAATGCGCTGCGCCACTGGCTGGCCCAACAGGGCAGCCCAGCCAGCACCGTGCAACTCAACGAATTGTTGCGCCAGATCGATGCCTGCCGCACGCGGGGCCACCGCATTGACCTGAAGATCGGGCGAGGCCAGGTCCGCCGCGAGGGGGACTGTCTCCATTGGTACAATCCCGAGGTTTTGCCTTAAGCACCTAGTACAACCATGGCATTGATCGTTCACAAATACGGCGGCACGTCGATGGGCTCGACCGAGCGCATTCGCAACGTCGCCAAACGCGTCGCCAAATGGGCCCGCGCCGGCCACCAGATGGTGGTGGTTCCCTCCGCCATGAGCGGAGAAACCAACCGCCTGCTGGGCTTGGCCAAAGAGTTGGCGCCCTCGCAAGCCGAGACCGGCTACTACCGCGAGCTCGACATGCTGGCCGCCACCGGCGAGCAAGCCTCGTCTGCGCTGCTGGCCATTGCGCTGCAAGCCGAAGGCATGCCCGCTGTCAGCTATTCTGGCTGGCAAGTGCCCATTCGCACCAACAGCGCTTACACCAAGGCCCGCATCGAGTCGATCGACGACGCGCGCGTCAAGGCCGACCTGAATGCCGGGCGCGTGGTCATCATCACCGGCTTTCAGGGAATCGACGATAAAGGGCATATCACCACTCTGGGGCGTGGCGGCTCCGACACCTCGGCCGTGGCCGTGGCTGCCGCCATGAAAGCCCATGAGTGCCTGATTTACACCGACGTCGACGGCGTCTACACCACCGACCCCCGCGTGGTGCCTGAAGCCCGCCGCTTGCTCACGGTCAGCTTTGAAGAAATGCTGGAAATGGCCTCGCTGGGCAGTAAGGTGCTGCAAATCCGCTCGGTCGAATTCGCTGGCAAATACAAAGTGCCGCTGCGCGTGCTCTCCAGCTTCACCCCCTGGGACATCGACCTGAATGAAGAGGCCAAGTCTGGCACCCTGATCACCTTTGAGGAAGACGAACAAATGGAACAAGCCATCGTATCGGGCATTGCCTTCAACCGCGACGAAGCCAAAATTTCTGTCATCGGCGTGCCCGACAAGCCCGGCATTGCCTACCAGATCCTGGGCGCCGTGGCCGACGCCAACATTGAAGTGGACATGATCATCCAGAACATCAGCAAGGATGGCAAAACCGACTTCAGCTTCACCGTGCACCGCAACGACTACGCCCGCGCCACCGACCTGCTCAAGGGCAAGGTGCTGCCGGCTTTGGGCGCCAGCGACATCCAGGGCGACACCAAGATCTGCAAGGTTTCCATCGTGGGCATTGGCATGCGCAGCCACGTGGGCGTGGCCAGCAAGATGTTCCGCTCGCTGAGCGAGGAGGGCATCAACATCCAGATGATCTCCACCAGCGAAATCAAGACCTCGGTGGTCATTGACGAAAAATACATGGAATTGGCGGTTCGCGCCCTGCACAAAGCTTTTGACCTGGACCAGGTTAAGGCATAATACGGATCGCTGGAAACGTGACCGAGAGGCCGAAGGTGCTCCCCTGCTAAGGGAGTATGGGGTGTAGAGCCCCATCGAGGGTTCGAATCCCTCCGTTTCCGCCAGTATCAAAACCCTAAGTGATTGATTCGCTTAGGGTTTTTCATTTTCCGAATTGACTGTTTTCCAGTGGTACCCGTCTTAGTACCCAACGGATGCAGCGTTGCGATTAATGAATGGAGTCCCCCCCCTTAAAAATTTCCGGGAGGACCGACCCCACCGTACCCCCACCCCCCTAAATTCATTTGGGTCCCCCCGCGCAGGCTTGCACTACTGACCCGCGTGCGCATATCAATCCAAACCATCGCTGCGAAATGCCAGCAAAGCCGAATCCACCATGCCTTGCACGCTGCCCTGCGCCAAATATTCTTGACGCAAATAACCAGCGTCGTTGCCTTCATTAACAATCTTTTCGACTTCCACCAACGCATCCAAACAACCCAATGATTCGGCTTGTGGATGTATGCGTGTCAAGGTGGTCAAGATATCTTGGCGCATCGGAATTTTTTCGTACGATTTTGGATGCACAAGGGTTCCGTCCAAGCCAAAACGACAGGCCTGGAAGCGGTTGTAGTTATAGACCAGGTAGTCGTCTTCCAGGGGGGCGGGTTCGTTGCGTTCTAACAGATATTTAGAAAGAGCTTGCAAATAACACGCAAGTGCAGCCGCACGCGACACTGTCAGAGGGGTGTCACAGACCCGCAATTCGATGGTGCCGTATTCGGGTTTGGGGCGAATGTCCCAATAAAAATCCTTCATGCTTTTGACCACGCCAGTATGCTCCATTTTTGAAAAATAGTGCGATTCAAATTCAGTCCATTTCAGCAAGAAAGGAGCTCTTCCACTGAGTGGAAAAGCAAAGACCGAGTTCAGGCGCGCAGAGTCAAATAGTGTGTCGTTGCCTTGAACAAAAGGCGATGATGCAGAAAGCGCAATGAAATGCGCTACATAACGGTTCAGTGCGTGCAGCAAATACAAAGCATCATCGGCGGATGCGCAGCCCACGTGGACATGCTGACCAAAAATTGTGAATTGCTTGGTCAGGTAGCCGTAAAGCTGAGATACCTCCTGAAACCTGGGTTGCTTGAAGATGCGCCGCTCGGACCACACCTGAAACGGATGGGTGCCCCCTCCACACACACCGAAATTGAGACGGTCGCCGGCGAGCAGCATGGTGTCTTTGATGTCTTGCAGCTGTGCAAGCAAGCTAGCGTAGTGGGAGTGAATGCCTGTGGCGATTTCTATCATGCTCTCGGTCACTTCGGGTGTGACCGTGCCGGGAAATTGCTTTCGGCCTAGCAGCTCAAGCATGTCGGGGCTGGCTGCTGCTAAGTCAAAGTCGCTCAGGCTGACCAATTGCAACTCCAGTTCGACACCAAGTGTCAAGGCCTCTGAGCTTTTAAAAGCTTCAAGTGACATGCGGGGTTCACTCCCGTGTTTCTGGGGTTTCGTGTGCCCACATGAGAGCACGTTGCACAAACAGTGGGCCCAAAATCTCGAGTACCAGTGCTGCCAACGCCAGTGGAGCCAGTTGATCAATTAAGCTCAGGCCAAGGTAGCGAGTTTGCTCAAGTACCAAAATTACAAAGGCCGAAAAGGGTGAGCAAGCCATGCCAATCAATGCCCCCTTTTTAAGGGAGATGCCGCTGAAATGGGCCAGTGCCACATTGCCTATGACCTTGGCAAGCAACCGCACGGCAATGATGAGCAATCCCAGACCAATGCCAGACATTACGTGTGCGCCGTCTAATTTGGATGCAATAAAAACAAACAAAAAAACAGACAAGAAATCGCCCAACGCACCAAAGCCTTGTTGCGATGGATTCAAGATGATGCGCCGATGACGTGCTGCAACACCAAAGGTCAAAGCCGCCAACACGGGGGAGAGCTTCAAAGCGTGTGTTAGGGCTACCAAAAACAAGATGGAGATAGTGAACGCCAGGGTGCTGTCACGATGCACTCTGTGGGTCAAACGTAAAAAGGTTGGCAACAACCATCCCAGCAGCGTTGCCAAGCCGACCGACGCAACCATAACAAAAATGCTGCTGTAGGTTGCCTCTAGCAGGTTGCCAGAAGATTTGAAAACCAGCAGACCCAGCACAATTTTAAAAGCCAGAACCGCTAGCCCAGAATTGAAAACAGCATGATGTAACGCCCTCTCTGTCACCTGCCCTGAGCTTCTCAACTCGGCGACCACTCGCACCATAGTGGCTGGGGACGTGGCTATCGAAAGCGTGGCCAACAACAGGGATGTGGTGGCGTCTTGATTCATCCAGCTCGCTGTCAAATACACCGCCGTGAAGGTCAGCAGTGCTTCGGTCAAAATAGCAGCGCTAACCCAAGGGTTGGTAGTTAACCAGCGTAAATGAATGCGGTAACCGCACTCAAATAGCAGCAATCCGAAGGCAATGTTTGCTAGCAGCAAGGGCATTTCAGATGCGGAATCGTCAAGCAAGCCAAGTTGCGCATGGCCACACACAAAGCCCACAACAGCGTAGGTGCTGATGCGAGGCAGTTTGAACTTTAGGTAGCCGAGCTCCGCAGTCAGCCAAGCTAACAACAACGTCACGGGCCAAGCAATGTCCGTTTGAATTGATACTGAATCAAACATAATCACTGTATTGTAAAGATTGCGACCTGAAAAGAGACCTCGCTTTAGTGACCCGCCAGTAGCGTCGATTTCTTTTGGGTGTCAATTTCAGATGGAACGCATGGCATGTCTCATCGTAAGAACATTCTCTTGGGTGAAGGGCAATTCGAATCCCGGCCCCCACCAAAAAACGATTTTTTGACTTGAGCAAGTTATTTGTACAAACTCTTCTGCCCCGCCAAGACGGAATCCTAAGTGATTGATTCACTTTGGGTTTTTTCTTTCTGGATCAAATCGGGTCACCATTTGTGTCACCACTTGGTTGATCGACTTGGTGGCGTTCGTGGATCTCGATGATCAGCTAGTTGTGGCCACATGGCCCTGGCAACCATTCGTCTACCGCCCAATCGGGCAGGTGTGGTGTGCAGTTGTAATCCCAGCGCTCCAACAACCTTCATGATGGTTGCGAACTCGGGGTTGCCTTCAGCCGAGAGCGCTTTGTACAGACTCTCTCGTCCGAGCCCAGCGTCGCGTGCAATCTGGCTCATGCCCTAGGCGCGTGCCATATCGCCCAGTGCCGCAGCGATTAGGGTGGGGTCTCCTTCCTCAAGCGATGCTTCGAGGTACGCCGTCATGTCTTCATCGGTGATCAGGGGTTCGGCAGGATCCCATACGCGGGTCTTGGTTTTTGGCATGGTGACTACTCCTTCAAATCTTTTGTCAGGGCCTTGGCCGTACTGATGTCCTTGTCCTGTGTGGACTTGTCGCCTCCAGCCAACAAGATAATCACGACTTCGCCGCGCTGGATGAACTGATTCGATTTTTTTCCATCAGCTCCTGACCAGCGATTGAAGAAAGTGGCCTCTCGTAGGGTAACGATGCAGATTGAGACGCTGTTCTGCTCAGCACCTCCTGACTGAACGAGTTCGAAAAATTCAACAAGAACAACGACTTACGCCAATTTCGAAACCCCCTCGTTGCCGTACTTTGCCAAAAAAGTCAGGAGTCTTTGCGGTAAGCCAGCATCCATGCGGCTCGGCATCGATCATGATTCGAACTCTAATTCAAATGGGCAAGGTTCAAAAGCATTCTTGCCTACTTCAATTCAATAAGGTCTGCAGATCCAATGTACTCTTTGAATTTTTTGCACCAAATCAAAACGCTCTTGACATCTTCAGCATTGGTTGCCGTGAGTTTGTAATACGCAGCGCCGTTGGGCTTTAAAAGCCTACTGACTTCAACTTGCTTGGAATCGAATTCGGAGTTGTCTTTGATGGCTGCCGATTTGCTGATGTACACATGGTAATCGGGCCCCGGACTGGATTTGAAATTAGCTGCAGATTGCAAGTAAAGATCGTTGCCAGCGCGAATGAGCAACCATGTCCCAGATGAGTTGTGAATGAGATCTTGCCCTTTGGCCGTGGTATCGATGTCTCCTTGTTTCAGTGTCTCCCCATTGATGAACGTGTTCCTTGAAAAACGTGCTTTGATGTCGTTGGCATGACCTGTAATCGCCTCCAGTATTTGTGCGTTGGCACTGCTTGTGAAGAGCAGACAGACAAGGGCTAATGATTTTTCATTCATGGAGATCTATTTTAGAAAGGCAAGCCAGATGCCCAATGGCAAAAAGACCATGCTGAATATATGTCCCATCACCACTGTGGAGGCCACTTTTTCTGGCTCGACATGGAACTTGTCGGCCAATAAAAAGTTAAACACTGCGGGGGGTAAGCAAGCAAACAAAATCATCGCTCCGCGCTCAATAGGATTGAGTGTCAACAGTTGCAAGAGCAGCAAAACTGACACTAGCCGGATGACCAATGTCAAAATCGATGCGTTCACACCCACTCGCACATCATGTAACTGGCTGCTGGCCAGTCGGGCACCCAGTGACAGCAACATCATCGGAACCAATACATTGCCAACCATCGTCAATGCAGTTTGCAAGGGTGAAGGAATCCCCCATTGCATGTGCGAGACCCACAAGCCCAGCAGCGTGGCCCCTATGAGTGGATTGGCGTAGACCAAGCGCCAGTCCACGCGGCCGCTCATGACAATGGCCCCCAGTGTGAAATGCACAATATTCGAAATGACCAACAGCACGATTGAAAGCGGCAAGCTTTCAGCTCCATAGGCCAATGCGATGAGTGGAATACCAATCGGCCCAACGTTTGTGAACATGACACAAGGCAAGAATGCCTTCACAGAAGCGCCCGAGAATCGAGCCACTGGCCAAGCCAGTAATCCGCTCAAGACAATCAACGCCATCGAAGCGAAAGTGAATGTGATGGCAGACTGTGGATCAAAACTTTTCGACGCAAGCGAACTGAAAATCAGAATGGGCAATGCAAGATCAACGATCAGTTTGTTTGCGCCACCCAGGTCGGGCTTGAACCGACGGCTGTAGGCAAAGCCCAGCCATGCAATCAAAAATATAGGCAGGGTGATTTCAATGATTTTTTGAAACATGGCGGGCTGTGGATTTAGACTGAACCTGTGTATTCGCCGCGCGCGGGGTAGTCTTTTGCAATGGCGAAGTCAATAGCACCCAGCAGGTCCTGAAACTGCGGACGGGCAAACGGCATGGTCTGCGTGGCGCCGTAGTAAAGCGTTCCATCCGGTCTAACGATGAAAACGCCTGGTTCGCTAAACAGCGCAGGTTCCTCGATGCCAATGGATGTTTTGCCTTTAGATGCGCTGATGTACAGGCCCCATTGGCGAGCACTGGCCAGGCTCAGACCATAGCCAATTTTTAGGTGGGACGCCTTGATCTTCTCCGACATGGCTTGTGCGCGCTCGGCGTTGTCACTGCTGAGCGCCACAACCTGAACGCTACGCTTGTGGAACTCGGGTGCCAATGCCTCGAGTTCCATCAGGTACTTGGCACAAATGGGGCAATGCAGGCCTCGGTAAAACACGAGTAAGTCAAACCGCTCTGCGGGTGCCATCCCCAGTGCAAAGTGACCTCCCGTGACAAGCGGAATGTGCAATGCGGGAACAGCCTGTCGGGGTGTCAGTGCGAGTGTGCTCATGAAGTGTCCTTTTGGAAATGAGAGAAAAGAGGTCGGGTAGGAACGATGGAGTTCATTATGATGTACTATCTGCAATTAAAAATACTTTAATGTTTGCAATTCGTACAATATGAACGACATCAAACTCGATCGCCTGTCCGCGCTTTTGGAGGGTTTGGCACCTTTGGTCACGTTGGGGCTCGTTTCTGACGCCCGTGTGAATGGCGCACCCAGTGGGGACAACGACTCCGATCTACAGTTGTTCTTTTTGACGCGAGGTTGCGCAGAGTTGAAGATCAATGGTGTGCGACAAACGATCGAATCCCCAGCCTTGGTTGCAGTTCATGCCAGCAAGCCCTTCGTCTTTCACAGATTCACGGCAAAGAATGCCTGCCGGTTGGTGCAGGCGCGTGTTCATTTAACTGGACCCGTGGCCACCTTGTTCTTGGAAGAGTTCGCACAACCGCGAACAGTCTCGCTGGCAGACGATGAGCCCGCGTTGCAATTGGCAGTCGCCATGATCGAGTCTGAATTGAATGCACCCCGTTGCGGACAACCGGCATTGCTCAACCGGGCAGGCGACATCCTGTTCATCGGCTTGCTGCGTTACCTTGTGGCACATCCCAGTGACCAAGAGAGTGGCCTCTTCAATGGTTTGGCCGATCCCCGAATTGCCAAAGCTTTGGTGGCCATGCATCAACGACCAGCTTTTGGATGGGATCTGGAACTGCTGGCCAAAGAGGCCGGGATGTCGCGGACGGCATTTGCGACCAAGTTTCATCAAACAATGCGCAGACCGCCAGGAAAGTATTTGGCTGCAATCCGGCTGGCCTTGGCACAGCGGGCTGTTGATTTGGGCAAGGGACTCAAGGAGGCAGCCAAAGTGGCTGGTTATGGAAATAGCTCAGCTTTGTCTCGGGCATTGGCCAAGTCAATGCTGCCTAGGCTGGCGAATTGATTGGGGCGAGTTCGAATCCCTAGCGCCACCAAGAAATGATACTTTTTGAGCAAAGCAAGTTATTTATACAATCCCTTTGGGGCCGCCAAAGCAACAAGCAAAGACGCCCCTCGCGGGGCGTTTTCATTTGCAAATCTCAAGCTTGGCGTGTCCTCGCGATCCGCTGGGAGCTGCATCCAAGCCCAACGAGCGGAATGGTGGATCCCAAAGTACGCCTGACAGTTAAACGCACACCATAGAACAATGTCATAGAGGCAGCTGGTGTAAAGTCAGGGCAACTTCACTGCTTTACTTCATGAGCCCACCTCGTTTATCGCTTTGTGGAACAAACGCGGTTTTGATGGACATGTCCCAGGGAAAATTTTCCCTGGAGACACAGCGCCGGCTATGGTCCATGTGCCGAGAAGGGGGCGCACTTGCCAAGATTCAATCTGTTCGTCACATCCAGCTGGGCGTCAACAATGTCCTCGTGTCCTTCGACCCCCAGGAGAAACATCCTTCAGAGCTGAAAGAGTTGTTGGTCAGAGCCTGGTCACAGGCTGCACCCAGCGCGGTGAAAGGCAAGCTGCTGGAAGTCCCTGTTGTTTATGGCATGGCGGAGGGATCGGAGTTGGAAACAGTTGCCAACAATGCCAACATGAGCATCGAAGAGACGATTGCCTTGCACACATCGGTGGAGTACCACGTGGCCTGCATAGGCTCGGTTCCAGGCTTTGCATACTTGGTGGGCTTGCCCGACCAGTTGGCCACGCCGAGGAGGACGGTTCCTAGAACACGCGTGCCCAAGGGCGCCGTTGGCATTGGCGGCCCACAAACCGGCGTGATGCCGATGGACATGCCCTCCGGTTGGAACCTCATTGGGATGACCCATCTCGATCTGTTTGACCCGCAACGCGAAAACCCAAGTTTGTTGTCTCCTGGAGACCGTGTTCGTTTCATTTCCAAGAGTTCGCTCAAGTGATCGAAATACTGAGCAACGGCGCACTCAACCTGGTTCAGGACCTTGGACGCCATGAATTTTTGAACATCGGTGTGAGCTCCGGTGGGGCCATGGACACCCAAGCGCTGCAACTCGCCAACGCCATGGTGGGAAACCAGCCTACGGATGCAGGCATTGAGGTCAGTATTTTTCCATTTCGCGTCAAATTTCTTCAAAGCACCTATTTTTCTTGTACCGGAAGCATGGGCCCCCTCAAGCTGAATGATCGGCAACATTCTGGCTGGTGGACAGCCTTCGCTCAAGCGGGCGATGTCCTTTCTATTGCGCCACCTGTGCATGGCGCGAGAGCCTACCTTGCATTTGCCGGAGGGATAGACGTGCCAATGGTCTTGGGGTCGCGTTCAACCGATTTGAAAAGTGGATTTGGAGGACACCTGGGACGAGGGCTGCGCAAAGGCGACGTTCTGAACTTACGCAGACACACACAAATCCCTGCGCGACGGCAGGCGTCTTACGGAATTGCGCC
This sequence comes from uncultured Bordetella sp., assembly GCA_964442645.1. Classification (GTDB taxonomy): domain Bacteria; phylum Pseudomonadota; class Gammaproteobacteria; order Burkholderiales; family Burkholderiaceae_C; genus Limnohabitans. The sequence goes on from CAYTZZ010000006.1 coordinate 20,473, forward strand.
GCCCTCAAGAATGGAACTTTTGCAAAATTCAAGCACCGCTCCCACAACAATCCGAGTCATTGCAAGTGCTGAATTCGATGACTTTACAAAAGAATCCATCAAGCTGTTCGAGAGGTCTGGCTATCGGTTGACGCCGGACTGCAACCGGCAAGGATTCAGACTGGAAGGCGCTGCACTCAAGAGGGTGAGATCGCAAGACTTGCTGTCCCATGGCATTGTTCCGGGAACCATACAAGTTCCACCCTCCGGGCAACCGATCATTCAGATGGCGGAGGCCAACACATGTGGCGGCTATCCCAAGATCGGCACTGTGATAGAGCCAGACTTGTGGCGAGTGGCCCAGTCCCGGCCAGGGCAATCGCTTGAATTCACTTTTGTGGATTTTGATCAAGGTTTGGAGGTTGCCCAAAAACTCCAGCATGAAATGCAAAGCCTCCAAAACAGCATTTCCCTCATGACCTGATTTCATTTTTTCATCCTTCACGATTGAATGGACACAACCATGAACGCTCGAAAATCAAGCCTTTCCATCGACCTGAACTCTGACTTGGGAGAAGGATTTGGCATCTACGAAATCGGATCAGACAGTGAAATCCTGAAAATTGTCAGCTCCGCCAACGTGGCTTGCGGCATGCATGCAGGTGACCCGCACATCATGTCCAAAACTTTTGCGCAGGCCAAAGAGTTGGGGGTCAATGTCGGCGCCCATCCTGGCTACCCAGATTTGTGGGGGTTTGGGCGTCGTGAAATGGCCTTCACGCCGAAAGAAATTGAAGAGTTTGTGGCCTTCCAAATTGGTGCCAGCATGGGCGTTTCAACCTATGTGGGCCATCCCATTACCTATGTGAAGCCGCATGGTGCACTTGGAAATCTGTCTCAAGTGAACGAGGTGGTTGCTGGCGCCATCGTGCGTGCCATGGCGGCCATCAATCGTGACCTGATTTTGTTGACGTTTCCAGATGGATGCGCCATGCGCATCGCCAAAGAATTAGGCATCAGGACATGCGCCGAGATTTTTGCGGACCGAGCGTACAACCCCGATGGCACCTTGGTGTCGCGCAAACTCCCTGGCGCGGTCTTGCACGATCCTGAGGAGGTTGCTTCGCGTGTTCTTCGCATGGTGCAAGCAGGCGCGGTTGAAGCCATCAACGGTACCCATCTGCCTATGGAAATCGGATCAGTGTGTGTTCATGGGGACAGCCCTGGGGCGATCAGCATGGCCCAGGCGATCAGAGAGAAGCTGATCTCTGCGGGCATTGAAATCAAATCATTTGCACAGCGGCCAAGCTTCTGATGAGCCGCAGTGGTCTCGGCCCAACCAATGCCCAATGCGCAATGCCATGGATGGGCTGATGGCGGAGCATCCATTCAGTACCTTGGACAAAGTCTTGCGGCACAGGCCCAATTCGGCAGCAGCTAGGGGAGGTTATCACCATCCATCGGACGTAAGGTACCAATTCAGCTCGGCAGGGGTTGGTTGCGCTCCCCCATCACCCGCGCAGAGGGCTGAACGTTCATGGTCATCTGAAACAAGCCTGCCGCCAGGCCAATGGCCACAGCACACTGCCAGGCCAAGTCGTAATTGCCCAACATGCTGTAAATCACGCCGCCGCCCCAGGCTCCAAAAAAAGAGCCCGCTTGGTGACTTAAAAAGGCCACCCCCGACAAGGTGGCCATGTAGCGCAGTCCGAACAAATGGATCACCAGGCCCGAGACCAGTGGTACCACGCCCAGCCAAAGCGTGCCCATGGCAGCGGCAAACACCAGGGTGCTCATGGGGGAGGGCGGCATGGAGAAGTACAGCGCAATGATCAGCGAGCGCAGCACATAAATGCTGCCCAGCAGCACCCGCTTGGAATACACCCCGCCCAACCAGCCAAACAGGTAGGAGCCCAGAACATTGAACAGCCCCACAAGGGCCAGAGCCGTGCTGCCCACGCTGGGGTCGATGCCGCAAATGTCCAGGTAAGTGGGCAAGTGGGTGGTGATGAACACCAGTTGCAAGCCACACACAAAAAAGGCACTCGCAAGTACCAAGTAGCCCCGATGACCCAGCGCCTCGCGCACCGCTTCGCCCACGGTCTGCGACGCGCCCAAATGCGCAGGCACCTCGATCTGATCTGCCCGACTGGCCATGAAGGCCGCCGGCACCATCACCGCCGCCAGTCCCAAAAAGCCGATCACGGCCGCTTGCCAGCCCGCGGTGCTGATCAGGTGCTGTGCCATGGGTGAGGCCAGTGTGAGGCCCAGCGAACCCAGCGCCGACACCGATCCCATGGCCAAACTGCGCTTGAGCGGCGAGACCGCCTTGGCCGTCACGCTCATGGCGATGTTGGAGGCTGTGCACGATAGGGCCAGGCCGACACACAAGCCCATGCCCAGCGTCACGTCCCAGGCCGAGGTGGCCGTCAACGCGAAGGCCAGGCCCGCTGCGTAAACCACCACCCCGAGCAAGGCAACAGGTCGTGCGCCATGACGGTCGGCCAGGATGCCCATGAAGGGCTGCGTGGCCCCCCAGACAATGTTCTGGATGGCAATGGCCAGCGAAAAATCGGCCGCCGTGATGCCAATGTCACGGATCATGTGCGGCTGCAACAGACCAAAACTCTGGCGCATGCCCATGGCCAGGCTCAGCATCAAGGCTGCACCCCCGAGGATCAGGGCCACATGAAAGCGGGGCAGGTCAGTTTGTTTCATCGCGCCCATTATTAGAAATTTCCAAGCGAAGATCAGCAAGTGTGTGACACCCATTCACCAGACGCAAGATTCAGGGGGAGTCCATGGGTGTTCGATAAAGAAATATGATAACCATCATATAATCTTCCCATGGCAAGCCACCTTACACGCAAAGAACTGAGCCACGAGCGCATCGTGAGTGTGGCCGCACGCGCAATTCGACGTGCGGGCTACCGCGGCGTGGGCGTGGCGGACATCATGAAGGAGGCAGGACTCACGCACGGCGGCTTTTACGCGCACTTTGCCTCCCGCGATACGCTGTTGGTCGAGGCCATGCAACAAGCAAGTCGCGAGAACCAGCTCGCACTTTCTAGCGCGATGGCGAAGCGCATGGCCAAAGGCGACTCGCGCTTTGCCGCACTCGTTTCTGCCTACCTGCATGACACACACCTGGAGCGCACTGAGACAGGGTGTGTGGTCGCAGCCCTGGCTTCGGAAACGACGCGACAGGCCGACACGGTGCAGCAAGAGGCCAGGCGCCGCGTCACTGAACTGGTTGAATTTGTGCGTTCGGCACTGCCTGAAGACGCTGTGCGCGCGCAAGCGGAAGTCATCACAGCCACCATGGTGGGCGCCCTGCAACTGGCCCGTACGCTGGGCGGCACGGCAGGGCGTGCATTGCTTTCTCAAACGCGCAAAGCGCTGATCCTGAAGGTTCAGTCCGTTTCTGCTGTCTGATTTCTCAACCCATTTGATCGCCCAACCATGGCCATTCGAAAAATATGACGGCCGTCATATCCAAAATGAAATCTTCTCAATCCTCTCCAGATCGTGCTCCCCCAACGACTGACGCTGCGCTCGCTGAAATGCCGCCTCCTGCGGCAACGGCTTCGCCCTGGCCGGTTTTCTGGGTTGCCAGCATCGCCACTTTCTTGGTGGCGCTGGACTCGACCATGCTGTTCGCGGCCTTCGACCCCCTGCGACATGCCTTTTCAACAGCCTCACCCGCCGACCTGTCGTGGGTCATCAACGCCTACACCGTTGTCTATGCCACGATGCTCATCCCTGCTGGGGGGCTGGCAGATGCACATGGCCGCAAGAAAGTTTTCTTGATGGGGGGCGCGTTGTTTCTGGTGGCTTCGGCGGCGTGTGGCCTGGCTGGCAATGTGGGCTGGCTGGTGGCGGCACGGGTGCTGCAAGCCATGGGCGCTGCCTTGCTGACGCCTGCGTCACTGTCCATCGTTCTGGCGGCCTTTCCTCAGAACAAGCGTGCCGTGGTGGTGAGCCTATGGGGCGCCGTTGGCGGGCTCGCCGCTGCGGTGGGGCCCAGCGCAGGCAGCTTTGTCATTGATCATTTTGGATGGCCTTGGGCGTTCTACATCAACTTGCCCCTAGGCGGTTATGCCTTGTGGCGTGGCGCCTCACTGCTAAGCGAATCGGCACTATCCAGCGAGCGCCGGCGGGTGGATTTCGTCGGCATGGCGTTGTTGATGCTGGCGGTTGGCTCGATCACGCTGGCGATCGTTGAGTTTGATGCTCCCCACTGGAGCCGCACAGAGCTTGCCGTCATGGGTGTCACCGGCGTCATGGCGTCGGTGGCGTTTGTGGCATGGGCACGCCACATCCAATTTCCCTTGGTCGACCTGGCACTGTTTCAACACCGGACCTACCGCTACGTCAACCTGGCCACACTGAGCTTTGGCACGGCCTTCTCCATGATGTTCTTGACCTTCTTTTTTTACGTGATGAACATCTGGCACTACAGCTTGCCGCAAGCTGGGCTGGCCGTCACCCCTGGGCCGTTGCTGGTGATGCCAACCGCCATCGTCACGGGGCGACTGGCCTCCCGCTTGGGTCATCGGCGCTTCCTGGTCGGTGGCGCCTTGTTGTATGCCCTCAGCAGCCTGTGGTTTCTGCTTGTGCCCGGCAACGAGCCAAACTATGTACTGCACTGGTTACCGGGTCTGATCATCAGTGGCATTTCGGTGGGCTTGGTGCTGCCGTCGCTGTCGGCGGCAGCCGTCAGCCGACTGCCGGCAGCGCACTATGCGGTGGGCAGCGCCGTGAACCAGGCGACGCGACAAATAGGCTCGGTGCTCGGCGTCGCGCTCACGGTGGCCCTGCTGGGCCATTCAACGCTGCAACGCGCGGACTTTGACGCGTTGTACCTGTTGCATGCTGCGCTGGCCTTGGTCACGGGGCTGCTTTGCCTGCCGGTCGATACCAAGCCGCGCGCTGCACAGTCATGAACCCGAGCTTTGCGCTGCACAACTTTCAATTCAACACATCACACGCCGCATGAATACTGAAAACACAGTCGAAGCCACACTCAAGGCCTGGCAAATGCAAATGGACGATGTACGGCGCCGCCGCGTCGAGCGTGGCGGTGGTCATGCAGGCTTTGCGAAGCCTGAGCAGGTTATGGGCAAAACGGGACTCCAGGTCATGACGGCCTTGCTAGAGGGTGACATTCCCCATCCCTACATGGCCGATACCTTCGAGTGCGAGCTGGTCGAAGTGGGGGAGGGCCTCGCGGTGTTTCAGGCGACGCCGCAACTCAAACACTACAACCCCCTCGGCTCGGTGCATGGGGGCTGGTATGCGACCTTGCTGGATTTCGCATTAGGGTGTGCGGTGCAAACCAAACTGCCGGCTGGCCTGGGCTACACGACCAGCCAAGTCAACCTCAACATTGTGCGCGCTGCCAACACCCAAACCGGCCCGTTGCGCTGCATTGGCAAGGCCATACATGTGGGCCGACAGATTGGCACCTCCGAAGCGCGGATTGTGGGGCCCGATGGCAAGTTGTACGCGCATGCGACGACCACTTGCGCCATTTTTGAGCAGGTGCATGGGGTCAGGTCTTGAGTTTTGCCCTTTTTCTGTGGATAACTCTTTCAGTTCTCAAGCTTCTGTAGTTATCCACAGAAAAAGGGCAAAACTCAAGACCTGACCCCATTCCCATTCCAGGGCGTGAACCAAATGGCGGCAGCTGTCGCTAGGCCGTAAGTGGCCATCGCCCCGGAAACGAGTGCGTAGTAGTGCCATGCTTCAGGCGTGCCATTGGCGAGCCATGATCCCACCGCGATGACCAGGATCAGGCGCAATGTGGCGGCCATCACTGGCCCCAAGACTTTCCCGGAGCCCTGAGAAGCAAAGTAAAGGGTCAGCCCAAAACCGAACAGCGGAAAGGCTGGCCCGGCCAGGCTCAGGTACTGGCTGGCCGACGCCAGCACTTGCGGGTCTTTGGAGAACAGGCTGCTCCAGACCTCTGGCATCAGCGAGACAATCAAGCCCACCACGCCCAGGTTCACGGCTGACACGCCCCCCGCGATCCAGGCCACGCGGCGTGCGCGAGGCACTTGACCGGCACCCACGGCCATGCCCACCATGGGCACGGACGCCACGCCAATGCCAAAGGCAATCGGGATCAGCATGAACTCCAGGCGTTGCCCAATGCCGTAGCCAGCCAGTGCCTCGGTGCCCAGTCGTGCAACAAAGCCCGTGAAGACCAAGGTGGTCAACACCGACTGCAAGGGTGACAAACACGCCAGTGCGCCCACCTTCAAAATATCGGCGAACATGCCGCGTTGCAATTGAACGCCTTGCAAACGCAAGACCAGCCGGCCTTGGCCGGTCATCAAATACCAGAGCAAAAAGGCCGTGCCCACGCCCGAGGCCACGATGTTGCCAATGGCAATGCCTTGCAGTCCCAGCAACGGTGCAGGGCCGAGGCCAAGGCACAGCACGCCCCCCACCACAATTTGCAAGGCCGAGGTGATCAGAATCGTGACCGAGGGCACGCGCATGTTCCCCGTGCCGCGCACCACCGAGGCCAGGGCATTCATCAGCCAGACCAGCGTGGCACCGCAGAACAGGGTGCCGCCATAAGCCACGGCATCGGCCAGAACTTGGCCTTGGCCACCCAGCATGGCGTACAGGGCGGGGCCAAAGGTTAAAAACAAAAAGGTGTAGACCAGGCCTGCAATGGCGCCAATCACGGTAGCGTGAAAGGCCAGGGTGCGGGCGCGCGCATCGTCGCCCGCGCCCAAGGCCCGGCTGACCGCCGAGGAGACGCCGCCCCCCATGGCCCCGGAGGACAGCATTTGGGTCAGCATGTTGAAGGGGAACACCAGGGCCATGGCCGCGAGCGGGCCCGTGCCCAGCAAGCCGATGTACCAGGTCTCCGCCACGCCCACTGCAACGGCCATGGTCATGGCCAGCACATTGGGTGCCGCCAGCTTCAACAAGGTGGGAAGGATGGGGCCGCTGAGCAACGGATGGTTGCTAGGGCGAGATGCAGAAGCGCTGGTCATGAACTCGCATGGGCAGAAGGTGCTGATGCGAGTGTATGAGGAATGGGCGAAGGCTGCAGGGCGTGGCCGGCAGCCTTCGCGGTATCAAGCCGCGACGGCTTGTGCAGGCGCCGTGACGGGCGTGCGAATCAGGTAGTCAAAGGCGCTCAACGCCGCCTTGGAGCCTTCACCGGCCGCGATCACAATTTGCTTGTAAGGCACGGTGGTGACATCGCCCGCGGCGAACACGCCGGGCAGGTTGGTGTGACCCTTGGCGTCCACCACGATCTCGCCGAACTTGCTCAGCTCGACCGTGCCCTTCAAGAACTCGGAGTTGGGCACCAAGCCAATCTGGACGAACACGCCTTCCAAGGCCACATGGTGGATTTGCTCGGTGGCACGGTCTTTGTAGCTCAGGCCATTGACCTTTTGTCCGTCGCCCGTGATCTCGGTGGTTTGCGCATTCACATGAATGCTGACGTTGGGCAAGCTCTTGAGCTTGCTGACCAGCACCGCATCGGCCTTGAGTGCGTCGGCAAATTCCACCAGAGTCACGTGTGCCACCACGCCGGCCAGGTCGATGGCGGCTTCCACCCCCGAGTTGCCGCCGCCAATCACGGCCACGCGCTTGCCCTTGAACAGGGGGCCGTCGCAGTGCGGGCAGTAAGCCACGCCTTTGTTTTTGTACTCGGCTTCGCCGGGCACGTTCACGTTGCGCCAGCGCGCACCGGTGGACAGGATCACGCTGCGCGCGTGCAGGGTGGCCCCGTTGGCCATTTCTACGCCAATCAAGCCGCCGATGGCGGTGGCCGGCACGATCTTGGTGGCGCGCTGCAGGTTCATGATGTCCACTTCGTAGTGGCGCACTTGCGCCTCCAGCGCGGCTGCGAATTTGGGACCATCGGTTTCCAGCACCGAGATGTAGTTTTCAATGGCCATGGTGTCGTTCGTTTGGCCACCGAAACGTTCGGCCGCCACGCCCACGCGAATGCCTTTGCGCGCGGCGTAAACCGCAGCTGCGGCACCGGCAGGCCCGCCACCCACGATCAACACATCGAAGGGCTCTTTCTCGTTGAGCTTGGCAGCTTCGCGTTCATCCGACTTGGTGTCGAGTTTGGCGACGATTTCTTCCAGGCTCATGCGGCCCGACCCAAACACCGCGTCGTTCATGTAAACCATGGGCACGGCCATGACCTGGCGCGCATTCACCTCGTCCTGGAACAAGGCGCCATCGACCACCACCGTATTGATCTTGGGGTTGTAGATGGCCATGAGGGTCGCGGCCTGCACCACATCCGGGCAGTTGTGGCACGACAAGGACATGTAGACCTCGAAATTCATGTCGCTGTCGAGCGCTTGAATCTGTTCGATCACTTGCGCATCCACCTTGGGGGGATGACCGCCGGTCCACAACAGGGCCAGCACCAGAGAGGTGAACTCGTGGCCCATGGGGATGGCGGCAAAGCGCACGCCCCGGGTTTCACCTTCCTTGGCGATGACAAACGAAGGCTTGCGCGCATCGTTGCCCGTGGTGTCCACGCTGACCTTGTCGGACAAGGCGGCGATTTCCGTCAACAGCTCGCGCATCTCGGCCGCATGGGAGCTGTCGTCCAGCGAGGCGATCAGACGGATGGGGTGACGCAAATTTTGCAGGTAAGCCTGCAACTGAGTTTGAAGATTGCTGTCCAACATGGTGAACTCCTTGAAAATGTCTCTGACAGAAGGGACGCGCTTGTGGCGCATCCCCTCGAGCAGTCACACTGCCAATTCAACAGTCATTGCGAGGCCCTTGAAGGCCGCGGCAATCTTGCTCCGGGGAGAGATCGCCGCGCGGCGCTCGCGATGACGGCGGGGATTTAGATCTTGCCGACCAGGTCCAGCGAGGGGGTCAGGGTCTTGGCGCCTTCGTTCCACTTGGCGGGGCACACTTGGCCGGGGTTGGCGGCGGTGTACTGAGCGGCCTTGAGCTTGCGCAGGGTCTCGGAGACGTCACGGGCGATTTCGTTGGAATGCACTTCCATGGTCTTGATCACGCCATCGGGGTTGATCACGAAGGTGCCGCGCAAGGCCAGGCCTTCTTCGGCGATGTGCACGCCAAAGGCGTTGGTCAGCTGGTGGGTGGGGTCGCCCACCAGAGGGAACTTGGCCTTGCCCACGGCGGGGGAGGTCTCGTGCCACACCTTGTGCGAGAAGTGGGTGTCGGTGGTCACGATGTAGACCTCGGCACCGGCTTTCTGGAACTCGGCGTAGTTGTTGGCGGCGTCTTCAATTTCGGTGGGGCAGTTGAAGGTGAAAGCAGCCGGCATGAAAATCAGCACGGACCACTTGCCCTTGAGCGACTCGTTGGTGACTTCGACGAATTTGCCGTTGTGGAATGCCTGGGCCTTGAAAGGCTGAACTTGCGTGTTGATCAGGGACATGGTGTTTCCTTTGGGTTGGTTGATAAAAACTATCGAATGAGCAAAACTCATTGGATTGAATCATAGGGGATTGCCAAGCCCCGCGTGATCGGAAATTTCTATGGCCACGATAGCCATTCTTGCGCTGTTTGGTTGCGTGCGCAACTAAATCGGGCTACGATGGTGCGCCATGACACGCAAGCTCGATCAAACTTTCACCTACCGCCTGCACCTGCTGCACAAGGTGTCTGACCACGAAAGCCATAAGGCTTACGTGGACGGCGTGGGCCTGTCCATGAGTGAGGCGCGTTGCCTGGCAACGGTCGGCTCTTTTGAACCGATGTCGGTCATGGACTTGGCCGACAAGGGCAACTTGAACAAGGGCCAGGCCAGTCGCGCCGCGCAAGGTCTGGTCGACAAGGGGCTGGTTGCCAAAAAAGACAACCCGAGCGATGCCCGGGGGGTGGCACTCAGCCTCACGCCCAAGGGCCGCAAGCTCTGGAAACCTACGATGCAATTGATCGAGGCGCGCAACCAGCAAATTTTGGGCTGCCTGAGTCCCGAAGAGCAAGCCACCCTTAGCCAGTGGCTGGATCGCCTGGTGGCGCACAACGTCAAAAAATAACGGAGAAGTTGCATGCACAGTCCTGCCACCGAAGCTCGGCCTTCGCTTTACTACCCCTACAAGGTGCACAAGCCTTGGCTCGCTTCCGAGCATGCCGTCCAGCCCCGCCATCCTGTGGTGATTGCGGGTTCGGGGCCCGCAGGTTTGGTCACAGCGCTGGAGTTGGCAAGGCATGGCATCGCCAGCGTCATCTTGACGGCCGAGTTGCAGGTCTCGCAAGGCAGCCGTGCGATTGTGTTCACCCGCCGCTCCATGGAGATCCTGCAACAGGTGGGGGTGGCCGATCGCATGGCCGAGAACGGCTTGCCTTGGCGCTTCGGCAACTCGTATTACCGCGGCCAGCATGTGTTTCGCATGGAGGCGCCCCACGATGCGGACGACCGTTTCTTTCCGATGCTCAACATCCAGCAGCAATACCTCGAGGAGTACTTGCTGGAAGCTTGTGAGGCCAGCCCCTTGATCGAGGTGCGCTGGGGCAACAAGGTCACGCAAGTGAGCCAACAGCCTGACCACGTGGAAGCGGTCATTGACACGCCAGAAGGGACTTACCCGCTGGAAGCCGATTGGCTGATCGCCGCCGACGGGGGCCGCTCTGAAATTCGCAGCATGATGAACCTGCAAATGGAAGGCGCCTCGTATGAAGGTTTTTTTGTCATCGCCGACATCAAGATCGACTTGCCCCTGCCCACCGAGCGCCTGGCGTATTTCGATCCTGAGTGGAACCGGGGCAACACGATTCTCATGCACCGAGAGCCGCATGGCATTTGGCGTGTCGATTACCAATTGCCCAGGGGCGAGTCACCCGAAGCGGCCTTGCGTCCAGAGTCGCTGAAAGCCCGCATCGATGCGCAGTTGGCCATGATTGGTTTCGCTGGCAAGGCCTGGGAACTGGATTGGTGCTCGGTGTACTCCGCCCGTACCCTGACCCTGCCGGACTACGTGCAGGGCCGTGTGATCTTCACCGGCGATGCCGCCCATCTGCTGCCGATCTTTGGGGTACGCGGCGCCAACACCGCGTTTCAAGATGCGCAGTCTTTGGGTTGGCATTTGGCGTTTGTGTTGAAAGGCTTGGCCGGACCTCGCTTGCTGGCCAACCACAGCGCCGAGCGTGTGGGCGCAGCCCGTGAAATCATTCACGAGGCGGGCAAGAGCACCCGCTTCATGGCGCCACCTGCTGGCGGCTTCGCATTGTTGCGCGATGCCGTGCTGTCGCTCTCGCTGACACAAGATTTTGTGCGCCCCTTGTACCACTGGCGAACCTCGCGCCCGCACGCATACACGCACTCCATGTTGAACAGTCCTGACGATGACAACGGGCTGTTCAAGTCGGGCCCGGCGCATGGCGCGCCGCCCCAAAACATTCGCCTGGCGGCGAATGACTTTTTGCTGGACCACTTGGGCGGCGGCTTTGACCTGCTGTACTTCACCCAGGCACAGGCCGTGCCCGCGCCCATCATGCAAGTGGTGGCCAAAGCGCGCGCGCTTGGCGTGCCCTTGCGCATCCTGGCCATTGGGACTTCACAACCCGTGCTGGGCGCCGATGACACCTTGGCCGATGCCGATGGCCACTTTCGCCAGCGCTACGGTGTGCCCGACTGCGGTGCCGCCTATTTGCTGCGCCCGGACCAACACGTCTGTGCGCGTTGGCTCACCTTGGATGCCGACCGGCTGCAAGTGGCCCTGGACGCGGCCTTGCCTCAATAAGACAGGAGATCGCACATGCCTTCAGACAAAAACTTGAGCATCGACGGTCTTGAAACCGTTTACGACGCGCTGGCGCAGGCCATCGATGCGGCGGGGCCGGACAAAGCCCAACTGTTTCTGGTCAAGCTGGCCTTGCTGAATGCCAACGCCCTGGGCGATGCGGCGCCCTTTCTGGCGAATGTGGACATCGCGCTGCAAGACCTTTGAGCCGCGTTATTTCGTCAGAATCAACTTGCCTTGGCGCGTGGTTTGCAAGCGGTAAATTTCGCCAAGATGGCGGATCAGCAAGACCGTGTCGCCATTGAGCAGTGTCTGGCTGTCCACCATGCGAGGCACAGTCCCTTGGCGTTGGGGCGGCGTGGGCTTAGGGTGGCTCATGGTTGCCTGCTTTCTGTCACAAAGCCGATCCTGGAAAGCCCTGCGCGCTGCGCGGCCGTCATGGCCCAGGCCACTTGCTCATAAGGTACTTTTTTATCGCCGCGAATGTACAGCTGAAGTTGCGGGGCCTTCTCTGCCGCTGCGCGCAAGCTGTCTTCCAGCAAGTCGGCTGGCACGATTTTGTCCGCTAAAAAGTAATGCCCTTGCGCATCCACCGTCAGCTGCACAGCGTCGCTCAGTGCATGATTGGGGATGCTGGCAACGCGTGGCAACTCCACTTTGACCGCTTGTTGCACCACAGGCAAGGTGATCATGAAAACCACCAGCAACACCAGCATGACATCGACCAAGGGGGTCATGTTGATTTCGTGCATCACCTCATCGCTGGCATTGGAAGTGTCAAACGCCATGTGAGTCTCCAGCAGAGGTGCGGGTGCCTGTCACAAAGTAGGCGTGCAAATCATGGGCAAAGCGGCTCATGCGTGCGATGATGAACTTGTTGCCCCGCACCAGGGCGTTGTAACCCAGCACCGCTGGAATGGCCACGGCCAAGCCCAAGGCTGTCATGACCAAGGTTTCACCGATGGGGCCGGCAACCGCCGCCATGCTGGCGTTGCCGGTGAGGGCAATGCTCACCAAGGCGTGGTAAATGCCCCAGACCGTGCCAAACAAGCCGACAAAGGGCGCGGTGGAGCCGATGGAGGCCAGAATGGCCAGGCCGTTTTGCAATTGGCTGGTGTAGTCGTCGATGCTGTTGCGCAGGCTGCGCGTGACCCAGTCGCTGATGTCGAGTCGGTCGTGCAGCTGCTTTTGCGCGGCTTGGTGATGCTCGGTGGCTTCTTGACCCACTTGTGCCAGGGAGTGAAAAAGATTGTCCGGCCGTTGGCTCAGGACAGCCAAGCCCTCGGCCAGGCTGGTGGCGTGCCAGAACTGCTCGCTGTTCATGGCACATTGCTTGTGGCGCCACACTTCGCGCGCCTTCACCACAATGACGACCCAGCTCATCACGGACATGCTGAGCAGGGCCACAAGAATAAGGCGGGTGATGGCGTCACCCTGTGTCCAGACATGGGACAAACCAAAAGAGGGGGTCATGAAAACTCCTGTCGAGCGAATGAGAAAAACAAATCAGTCCAGCACAAAACGGATGGGTATGTTGAACCACATGGCCTGCGCCACGCCATTGCGTTTGCCTGGGACAAAGCGCCAGCCTTGAACGCTGGCAATCGCAGCTTCGTCCAGCCTTGGGTAGCCACTGGATGTGCGAATCTCTGCCTTTTCTGGATGGCCATCGGCAAGGATTAGGACGCGCACCATCACTGTGCCTTGCTCGCCCATGCGACGGCTCATGCGAGGGTAGGCGGGCGGTGGGTTGCGAAGGTAATCCGCCTCACTGGAGGGAAGGGTGACGGTCTCTGCGGGCGCGGGTGGTGCGGTCTGGCTTGTCGGGCTGCTGGTTGTTTGCGTGGTCTGGGTTTGCCCGCTGGTAGCCTGTGTTGGGGGCTCTGTGCCCTTGGCGGCAAGATCGGCACGACTTTCGGCCTGAGTGGCGTTGAAGGCGGGCGCAGAGGGTGAAGGGGCAGGTCTCTTGACAACGTCCGCAGCTCGCGCGACAGGTGCAGGCATCGGCGCGGGCTGGGCAACGACGTTTGCCAAAATCACAAGCTCTGGCGGAGGCGCCAGCTTCACGGCGTTCGAGGGCAGAAGGTGCCAAAAACCGATGGCCCCTGCATGCGCCAGCAGCACCCACATGAAGGCAGGACCCTGGCGAGACAGAGAGAAGCTTGCGCAATGTGTCTGCATCATCGAAGGGGGCTGAGCTTTTGCAAATAACCTGAATGCGCTGCATCGGGCGTGGGGCAGCCACACAAGGCCAATGCCATTTCAAATTCGTCGCGCAGCTGGCGCAGCACTTGGGCCACCCCGCGCGCTCCCCCATGGGCTAAACCATAAATGGCCGGCCGTCCTATCAGGGCTGCATGCGCGCCCATGGCCAGGGCTTTAAAAAGATCCGTCCCGCGCCGAATGCCGCCGTCCACCAGCAATGTCGCCTGCGGGTAGTCATTGCGCACCAGCTTGGCAATCTCGGGCAGCAATTCCGCCGTGGCAGGCACCGTGTCCAGGACCCGACCCCCGTGGTTGCTGACCACGATACCGGCAACGCCAGCGTCCAGGGCTTGGCGAGCATCGTCAGGGTGGGTGATGCCTTTGAGCAAAATGGGGAGCCGCGTTTGTTGTCTCAGCCAATGCACATCAGGCCAGGTGGGGGCGCGGTGAAGCACGCCTGAGCACAGGCCCGGCACTGGCTCGTGTGAGGCACGCGCGCCATGAACAGCCCGAACGCCCGCAGGCAAAGTCAAGTCGTGACGGCGCTCGCGATCTCGCACCCCTTGCACCGGGGCGTCGACTGTCAAGACCAAAGCCTCGTAACCCGCGCTTTCCGCCGCCTGAACCAAGTCACACAAGTCATCGCGCCTTGCTTGCCAATAGAGTTGAAACCACAGTGGACCACGCATTGCCTCAGCAGCGACCCATGCCGCGACGTCTTGCAAAGGCGTGCTGGTTTGGTGCGACAGCACAAACCCGCAGCTTTGTGCGGCGGCAGCCAATGCCATGCCTGACTCGCCATCTGGGTGCGCCCAGCGTTGGTAGGCCATGGGGGCCACCAGCAAGGGCATGGGCCATGACTTCCCGAGCATTTGGCAGCGGGTGTGCCCAGCGCGCAAGTCTTGTAACACGCGCGGTCGCAGCCCCCACTGTTCCCATGCCGCATCGTTGCGCCGCAAGGTCAGCTCATTGGCCGCGCCGCCACTGAAATACGCCCAGGCCGCGGGTGACAGCGCAGCCTGTGCCGCGCGGGCATGGTCATGGACGTTGATCAAGGGTCTCTGCATTTCCGTTGGCTTCGGCTCAGGTGCAAGCCCATTGGCGCAAAAGGTTGTGGTAAATGCCCGTCAGTGCGGTGGTCTCTGGGGTTTCACCCAACTGGGCGCGCAACTTCAAAAGGTTCATGTCCAGATCGAACAAAAGGCGCCTTTGCGCAGCGTCGCGAACCATGCTTTCAACCCAAAAGAACGAGGCCAAGCGCACGCCTCGGGTCACGGGTGTCACTTGATGCAAGCTGCTGCTTGGGTAGAGCACGGCATCGCCCGCATTCAATTTCACGCGCTGGGTGCCAGCGGTGTCATGAATTTCCAATTCGCCACCGTCGTAGTCTTGCGGCTCAGAGAGGAAGACCGTACAGGAAATATCGCTTCTCAGCCATTGCTGGGTGTTGGGGTCTTTCAGGACAGCACCATCAATATGCGGCCCATAAAAATTCTCTTGGCCACCATAACGGTTGAAAAGGGGAGGCAAGATTTTCTGAGGCAATGCGGCAGAGAAGAACATCGCGTCACGTTGTATCGCGTTCAGGATCAGCGCTTGTAGCGCGCGGGCCGATGCGCTTTGCTGCGACAACTGAAGGTTGTTCTTTTGTGATGCGGCTTGTGCGCCTGCACTGCGCTCACCTGCCAGCCAGGGGGCGTCATCTCGCAGCGATTGGCGAGCTTGCGCGATTTCGGCAGGCGTCAGAATGTGAGGCAAGTGCAGCAGCATGCGCCGTCCTTAGAACAATGTTTTGAGGCTGAGCTCGATGCGCCGCGGTGCCCCAGGAATGTAAAAGCTTGTGTAGAGCTGATCGGCATAACGCTTGTTTCCCAGGTTGGTGACGTTGAGCTTGAGCAGCGCGTTGTCTGTCAGGGTGTGCTCCACCATGGCATCGACTGTGCTGAACGCGTCAGCCGTGTTGTCATTGACCAAGGCCGTTTGTTGGCTGCGGTAGGTCACGCCAGCGCCAGCACGCCACAAGGACGAAAGCCGGTAAGTGCTCCACAGGCTGGCGCTGTGTTTCGGGGTCAAGCCCGGCCGTGCGCCTTGCGGCTTGCTGCCTTGTGCCATTCCCTCGTCAATCCTGGCATCCGGAATCCAGGTGTGGTTGTAAAAAACTTCCCAGGGGGCTGTGACACGGCCTGCAAAATTGAATTCCATGCCGGTGGCGTGGCGTTTGCCAGACAGCAGGTAATTGTTTTCCGTGGGCTCGTCCAGGTTGCGCTCGTTGAATTTCTCCGAGCGAAACAAGGCCAGCCCCAGCAAGCCTTTGCGGTCAAACCCATTGAACTTGGCCCCCACTTCAAAGTTTCGACTCTTTTCCGGGGGCGTGTTGAGCCACTTGAGGTTGTTGCCGCTGAGCGTGCCCGAAGCTGCGCTGGGCGTCCACTGGTAGGTGTCGCCCTGGGTGTTGTAGGACTGCCCCCAGGAGGTGTAGTAGGTGCTGTCGCTGTCGGGTTGCCACAACGCGCCCAACCGGGGACTCCACAGGCGTTCGCTCATGTTGAAGGGTTGCTGGCTGAGGTTCAGGTAGTTGGCTTTGAAATGGTCCAGTCGCAACCCTGCCACGATTTTGAAAGCCTGGGTCAAGCTGAGGGTGTCTTGTGCATACAGTCCCAGGGCCTGGGCTTTGAATGTGGCCATGGGAATGGCGGCCCGAGTGCCCGAGGCCACGGCACCATCGTTGGGGGTGGCGGCGTTGGTCGGTGGGTTCACCAGTCCTGCCACCGTGCTGTTGTTGCGAAGGGCCTTTTCGTCATACAGGTCGACGCCCGCAATCATTGAATGCTTGAGCCCCCAGGCCTCGAAGCCTCCGGTGTAGTCTGATTGCAATTGGGTGATGTCGCTCTCGGCGCGGCGTCCCTTGGGGCTGCGGTTGATCACCGCCGAGGCGAAGTTCTCGAGCGTGGTGCCACTGGCGAATCGGGTGGCGCTGCCCAAGAGGTCACGCGCATAGTGGCCCTGCCTGAATTGGGTTTTGATTTGGCTGTCTTGTCCGAGTCGCCGAATGTGCGACAAGCTGCCGTAGGTGGTGTCCGTTCGCAGGCTGTCGCTGGCCAGGCCATAGTAATTTTGCGGGTCCAGCAAAGCGACGATCCGGCCATTCACCGTCAATTGGGGATGGCTGTAAAGCGGGCGGCTGTCGGTCTCGAGATGGTAGAGGCCGACGGAATACTCGTCACGTTCGCCGATGCCCCAGCGGTAGGTCGGGGCAATGCCCTTTTTGTCGACCTTGGCGCCCCAGTTGTCGGCTTGGTGCGCCAGGGCGTTGATGCGCAACGCTGCCGATTCGCCTGTTTGCAGGTTGAAGTCGCCTGTCAGGCGGCGCAGTTGTCCACTGCCGAGCGTCAGGTTGGCTTCGTGCTGGTCCATCAGAAAGGGTTGCTTGTTGACCTGGTTGACCACGCCGCCAGTCGACCCCTTGCCAAACAACATCGACGCAGAGCCCTTGAGAACCTCTGCCCGGTCCAGGTTGAAGGTGTCGCGCTCGGTCATGGGCACGTCGCGCAAGCCATCCACATAAATGTCACCCGATTGGGTCAGCGAAAAGCCTCGCAATCGCACATCTTCCTCGCCCGTCTCTCCGGCCAGAAAGGTGATGCCCGACGTGGCCTTGAGCACTTCGCGAAAGTCATAAAGGTTGCGGTCACTCATCAGCTTCTCGGTCATGACGGTGACGGTTTGCGGAATGTCCTTGAGTTCCTGCCGGCCTTTGGCAATTCCCGATTGGCGCACCAGCAAGCTTTCTTTGGAGGCGGTCTCGGGCTCCGCTTTGTCTTTCACAGTCACAGTTTTCAGGGTGCTTTCGGCCACGGCCTGCGCGCTTGCCGAGGTTGGCGTGTTCATGGCGCTGGCCAGCAGCATGGCCGCCACGGGCAACAGTTTGGTAGACGTGCCACTGGGCACATGGGGAGCGTTCATGGTGATAGCGATTGAATTTTTTCGCCCGCAGGCGAGGGTTCAACAATGGCTGGCTATCACCCCCCAAGTCGTGGCCTGGGGGCGAATGGCTGGCTGACGAAAAGGGGGCGGCGGCCTTACTTGAAGCCCACGCGGTCCAGCATTTGTTGCACCTTGACTTGGTGCATGCCCACCGCAGAAATGGGGATCAATTCGCTTTTGAACGTGCCACCGCTCATGGCTTTCAAGGCAGGGTTGTCAAAGCTCACGCCTTTGGCGACAGGCCATTCGTTGTTGCCGTTGGCGAAATGATTTTGCGCTGTAGCACTTGCAAGGTACTCCAAAAAGCGGATGGCACTGTCGACGTTTTTGGCGTGTTTGGCCACTGCGCCACCTGCAATGTTCACATGCGTTCCCCAGCTCGCCTGGTTGGGAAAGGACACGCCGATTTTTTCGGTGACGGCACGGTCGGCCGGGTTGCTGGAGCGCATCAGCCTGGCCAGGTAGTAGCTGTTGGTCACGGCCACGCCGCATTCGCCAGCCGCCACGGCCTTGATTTGGTCGGTGTCGCCGCCCTTGGGCGTGCGCGCCATGTTGTCGACCAAGCCCTTCAGCCAGGCCTCGGTTTTCACCGGGCCCAGGTGCTCTGTCATGGCGCCAAACAGACTCAGGTTGTAGGGGTGCGAGCCCGATCGAATGCAGAGCTGGCCTTTGAATTTGGGGTCTGCCAATTTTTCATAGCTGTCCACATCGGATTTGGCGTATTTGCTTTTGTCGTAAACCACCAAGCGCGCGCGCGTGGACAGGCCAAACCAGGGCGTGCCACCGTTTTCGGCCGCTTGGGCGCGCAATTGCGCCGGAATGGCCTCTTCCAGTTTGGCCGACTTGATGGGCAAGAACAAGCCATCCATTTCCGCACGCCACAAGCGCGATGCGTCCACCAACAGGATCACGTCGGCTGGCGAAGCGGCGCCTTCCGCCTTGAGGCGCGCGAGGATGCCGGCGTCGTCGGCGTCCACGCGCTGAATACGGATGCCCGTGGCTTTGGTGAAGTCGCTGTACAGCGCTTCATCGGTCGGGTAATGACGGGCGGAATAGATGTTGAGAATTTTTTCTTGCGCATGGACGGCGAAAGCCATCGTGCCGGCGGCCAAGAGCGCGAGGATGCGGGGAAGGGAGGAGGCCATGGAAAATCGCTTTGTCAATCGAAGAATCTAAATGATAACGATTTGCATTTAGATTGTCAACAGGGTTGTTTCAAGACTCATCTGGCCAGCCAATCTGCAGCCCCTTGCCCAGCCCAGCGACCCGTGGCCAGGCAGGCATTGAGCAAATAGCCGCCGGTTGGGGCCTCCCAATCCAGCATTTCGCCCGCCACAAAGACCCCCGGCATGTCTTGCAGCATCAAGGGCTCGGACAGGGCCGTGAAGGCAACGCCACCTGCCGTGCTGATGGCTTCAGCCAAGGGGCGTGGCGAAGTGGCCGTCAAGGGCAGGGCTTTCAGGGCAGCCGCCACGCGGGCAGGATCGGACCACTGAGGTTTGTCGAGCACCTCGTACAGCAAGGCTGTCTTGGCACCCGTCAAGCCCAGGCGACTCTGCAAATGGCTGGACCAAGAGCGTGAGCCCCGCGGGTGGCTTGCTTCGGCCAGGACCCATGCCGGGTCGCGTCCTGGCAAAAGGTCGAGACTGAAACGTGCCTGTCCGTGCGCATGGATCAGCTCGCGCAGGCTTTGCGAAAACGCATAAACCAGGCTGCCTTCGACGCCATAGATGCTGATGACCATCTCGCCGCGCCGCGTCTCGGTGTGCCCGTGCACGTCGGTCACCGACATGGCGACGGATTTCAAAGGGCTGCCTGCAAACTTGTCGCGCAGATGCGGCGTCCAGTCGATGTTGAAGCCACAGTTGGCGCTCTCCAAAGGCGCCACCGCAATGCCTCGCGCCTGCAACCAGGGCACCCAGGCGCCGTCCGAGCCCAATTGCGGCCAGCTGCCGCCACCCAACGCCAGCACAGTGGCTTGAGGTTTCAAGTGAATCTCTTGCGCCGCGTGCTGAAAGCGCAAGCTGCCGTCCTCGTGCCAGCCCAGCCAGCGGTGGCGCGTGTGCAGGCGAACGCCTTGTCGGCGCAGCCTGTGCAGCCAGGCGCGAAGCAGCGGGGCTGCTTTCATTTCGGCCGGAAACACCCGACCCGAGCTGCCCACAAAGGTGTCGATGCCCAAGGCGTGCACCCAGGCGCGCAAGGCATCGGGCGGAAAGGCGTCGAGCAGGGCGCGAAGCTGCGGCGAGCGCTCGCCATAACGCGTGCAAAAGCGCTCGAAGGCTTCGCTGTGCGTGATGTTCAGGCCGCCAATGCCGGCGCGCAACAGCTTGCGCCCCATGGAGGGCATGGCATCGTAAACCGCCACATCATGTCCGGCTTGGGCCAGTGTTTCAGCGGCCATCAGCCCGGCGGGGCCGCCGCCCACAATGGCGACTTGAGGAGAAAGGGGTTGGGTCATGCAATTTCTTGGAAGCCGCGCAGAGGGCTACTGTAAAGGCATCTGCGGCTGAAGGCGTGGTGCCATGGTCGATAATTCGAATCCAATGACGATGAATTGATTCCGGGAGTTTGGATGTCCAGTGACTACCTTCGCACCTACGCGCAATCTGCCGATGCCAATGCATTCGCAGAGGCTGCCCCATTGACGTCCCTGCAGAAAGAGCTGATCGCCAAGGTCGATGAGCGCGGGGTGACCTGGGCCGAGCGTGCGTTTCAGCATGACCGGGACGCCAGCTTCCCGTTGGAAAACTTCAAAGACCTGAAAGACATGGGATTTCTGGGCTTGTGTGTGCCCGAGCGATTTGGGGGCATCGGTGCCGACTACCGCACCTACATGCTGGTGGCTTCACGCATTGGCTACTACTGTGGCTCCACCGCCAACACCTTCAACATGCACAATGCCAACGCCTTGTGGTCGGCGGACATGGTGGACAAGCTCGACCTCACGCCCGAGCAGCGGGCCAGCCACGAGCACAACCGCCAGGTGCATTACGCCAACATGCTGGCGGGCAAGATTTACGCACAGCCTTTTTCCGAGGGCAGCGGGGCCGCTGCAGGCCGGCATCCTTTTGGCACCCTGGCCACGCGGCGCGAGGGGGGGTGGGTCTTGAATGGCAAAAAGATCTTTGCCTCCCTGTCGGGCTCTGCGGACTACTATGGCGTGCTTTGCACCGAAGACGTGGACAACCCCAGCATGGCCAACACCCTGTTCGTGGCGGTCCCGGCGACATCACCTGGCCTGACCATTGTGGGCGATTGGGACCCGCTGGGCATGCGAGGCACAGTCTCGCGCACTTTGCTGTTGAAAGACATTCACATCTCGGATGAGGCGGCCTTGATGCCGCGCGGCATCTACGCCCAAGCGGCCAGCCGCTTCCCGCACATGTTCATGACGCTCACGCCCACCTACATGGGCATTGCACAGGCCGCGTACGACTTCGCGGTGGCATATTTGCGTGCCGACATGGACGGGGTGGGGGTGAAACGGCGCATGTACCCGACCAAGCAAATCGCCATCGCCGAGATGTATGTGAAGCTGCAACAGGCTTGGGCGCTGTTTCACCGAACCACGTCCGAATACAAGTGCGATCCCTCGCGCAGCGAGCGCATGCGTGCCTTGGCCACACAGTACACCGTGATGGATTACGCCGCCGAGATTGCCTCGGCGGCCGTGAAAGTGTGCGGCGGACAGGCCATGCTGAAAACCTTTGCGCTGGAGCGCATGTTCCGCGACAGCCGTTGTGGCGCCCTGATGTTGCCCTGGACTGCGGAAATTTGTCTTGACCGTTTGGGCAAAGGCCTGCTTTACAACGAGGGCGAGCCGCGCGACGACGCGGTTTGATGCGGCTAGCCCACGCGGCGCACCTTCACGCTTTTGCCTTTGATGCGCCCTTGGTTCAGGCGTGCCACGGCCTGGTCGGCAATCTGGCGGTCGACCGCCACATAGGTTGAAAACTCGTTGACGTTGATTTTGCCGATTTGCTCTTTGGCATAACCCAGGTCCCCCGTCATGGCGCCCAGCACATCGCCCGCACGAATTTTTTCTTTGCGACCGCCGATGATTTGAAGCGTGGCCATGGGCGCCACCAAGGGGCCTTTGGCGCTGGGGGTCAATTCACTCAGCGGGTGCCACTGCGATTCACGCCCTTGCAGCACTTCAATTTTGCCGACGTTGCCCATTTCGTCCAGGCTGGCCAGGCTCAGCGCCAAGCCCGCAGCATCGGCACGGCCGGTACGCCCGATGCGGTGGATGTGCACTTCGGGGTCGGGCGTGACATCCACATTGATGACTGCCTCCAGTTGCGCAATGTCCAGTCCGCGTGCGGCCACATCGGTGGCGACCAGCACCGAGCAGCTGCGGTTGGCGAACTGCACCAGGACCTGATCGCGCTCGCGCTGTTCCAGCTCGCCATACAAGGCCAGCGCGCTGAAGCCCTGGGCTTGCAGCACGGCCACCAAATCGCGGCATTGCTGCTTGGTGTTGCAAAAAGCGAGTGTGGAGGTTGGGCGGAAGTGGTTCAGCAGTTGCGACACCGCGTGCAAGCGCTCATTGGCCTTCACTTCGTACCAGCGTTGTTCAATCTTGGTGTCGGCATGTTGGGCTTGCACCTTGACCATTTCGGGCTGCTTCATGAACTGCCGGCTCAATTTCTCGATGCCTTCGGGGTAAGTGGCCGAGAACAGCAAGGTCTGACGTTCGCTGGGGCACTGGCGCGCCACGGTGGCGATGTCGTCAAAGAAGCCCATGTCTAGCATGCGATCGGCTTCGTCGAGCACCAGGGTTTTCAGGCCGTCCAGGTTCAGATGGCCGCGCGCCAAATGGTCCATCACACGGCCGGGGGTTCCCACCACAATGTGCGCGCCGTGGGACAGGCTGAGGGCCTGGCCGCGCAGGGGCACGCCGCCGCAAAGCGTGACCACTTTGATGTTTTCCTCGGCCCGTGCCAGCCGGCGAATTTCTGTGCTGACCTGATCGGCCAGCTCGCGCACAGGGCACAACACCAGGGCCTGCACGCCAAAAAAGCGCGGGTTCAGGTTGGCGAGCAAGGGCAGGGCGAAGGCGGCCGTCTTGCCGCTCCCGGTGGAGGCTTGCGCAATCAGGTCCTTGCCCAGCAGCGCCCGCGGCAGGCTGGCGGCCTGAATGGGCGTCATTTGCAAGTAGCCCAGTTGCTGAAGATTGGCAACGGTGGCGGGGCTCAAGGCCAGGGATTCAAAGGCGAGGGCTGGAGCGGCAGAGGAAGAAGTCATGCACCCATTATCAACCCCCCCCGTCATTGCGAGGCCCCGAAGGCGCCGCGGCAACCCCTCTCCGGCGCGAGATCGCCGCGCTGCACTTGCGATGACGGAGTGCTAGGGTAAACCCCTGTCTTTGGGGTGGTTTGATCATCATACCATCTGACCAGTTATAACCGGGAGGGGTATGGGAAAGTCGATTGCATTGTTCGGCGCGGGCGGAAAAATGGGCGTGCGTCTGTCCAAAAACCTGATGGGGTCCAGCTATGAGGTGCGCCATGTGGAAGTGGGTGAGGTCGGGCGCAAGCGCCTGAAAGACGAGTTGGGCATCGCCTGTTGCGAGGTGGATGACGCGCTGAAGAACGTGGACGTGGTGATTCTGGCCGTGCCCGACACGCTGATTGGCCGCTTGGCAGCCGACATCGCCCCCAAGCTGTCGTCAGGCACCATGGTGATGACCCTGGACGCGGCCGCCCCCTTTGCGGGCCATTTGCCCAAGCGGGACGACCTGGTGTACTTCGTCGCACACCCGTGCCATCCAACCATTTTCAGCCCGCAGGTGCACACGCCCGGCGCACCAGATTATTTTGGCGGTGTCACCGCACCGCAATCGATTGTGAGCGCTTTGATGCAAGGCCCCGAAGAGGCCTTTGCCTTGGGGGAGGACATTGCGAAAACCATTTACCAACCGATTCTGCGCTCGTACCGCGTGACGGTGGAGCAGATGGCCTTGTTGGAGCCGGGTTTGTCGGAAACTGTGTGCGCCACCTTGCTGGACGTGATGCGCGAGGCCATGGACGAGGTGGTGTCACGTGGCGTGCCCGCAGAGGCCGCCCGCGATTTCTTGTTGGGCCACATGACCATACTGTCGGCGGTGATCTTC
This sequence comes from uncultured Bordetella sp., assembly GCA_964442645.1. Classification (GTDB taxonomy): domain Bacteria; phylum Pseudomonadota; class Gammaproteobacteria; order Burkholderiales; family Burkholderiaceae_C; genus Limnohabitans. Next base: position 44,476 of record CAYTZZ010000006.1, read on the forward strand.
AAGCAGATTCCGGGGCAGTTCTCGGACGCCTGCAACAAGGCCATCACCTTCGGCAAGCCGCGCCTGATGCGCGACGATTGGAAGAAAGTGTTCGACAAACAAGAAATTGCCGACAGCATTGAGCGCATCACTTAAATTCCCATTCTTTGATTCACGTTTTTTTTACAGGAGACACAGCATGACATTTTCGAAAACATTTCGCTTGGCCAGCGTCGCCAGCGCAATCCTGCTGGCCAGCGCTGCTGCCAGTGCCCAAACCGTTCTGAAAATCGGCTACACCCCGACGCAGACTTCGCACTACGGGGTAGGCGCCACCGTGCTGTGCGATGAAATTGAAAAAGGCACGCAAGGCCGTTACAAGTGCCAACACTTCCCCAACGGTTCCCTGGGTGGCGAGCGCGAGATGATCGAGGCCGTGCAACTGGGCACGCTGGACATCGTCAACACCTCCACCGGTCCCGTGGGTAATTTTGTGCCCGAAGTGAAAATCGTGGACATCCCCTTCCTGTTCCGCGACTACGACCATGCACGCCGTTACCTGGACGGCCCCGGCCAGGAACTGCTGACCAAGTTCCCTGCCAAAGGCTTGGTGGCCCTGGCCTGGACGGAAAACGGCTTCCGTCACATGACCAACAGCAAGCGCTCCATCGTCAAGCCCGAGGATGCTTCCGGCCTGAAGATGCGCACCATGGAAAACAAGGTGCACATGGAAGGCTACCGCGCCTTTGGCATTCAGCCCACGCCCATGGCATTTCCAGAAGTGTTTGGCGCGCTGCAACAAGGCACCGTCGATGGTCAGGAGAACCCGATCCCTGTGATCCTGTCCTCCAAGTTTTCGCAAGTGCAAAAGCATTTGTCGCTCACCGGCCACGTTTACTCGCCCGCGCTGTACCTGACCTCGCCGCGTGTGATGAACAAGCTCAGCGAAGCCGACAAGAAGGTGTTTTACGAAGCTGCCAAGAAAGCCACGGTGGCTCAGCGCCAGAAGGTGAACGAGGACGAAGCCAATGGCATTGCCCAGCTTGAAAAAGAAGGCATGACCGTGGTTCGCAAGGTCGATGGCGTTGCCTTCCGCGAAGCCCTGCGTGCCACCTACGCCAACTACTCCAAAGAGTTTGGTGCTGACAACATTCGCAAGATTCAAGACTTCAAGTGAGTTCCCAGCGGATTCATGCCCGCTACTGGTTGGAAACGGGCGATGACCCTGCACGTGCAGCCGAGGTCATTGCCGGCGAACAATCCAGTGGCACTTTTTTAAGGCTCGCGGCGGAAACGCCCGAGCTCAAGGCCCGCTCTGGCGCGCGCGTCGAGTCCTTGCAAGTGCTTGACCGCGTGGACAAGCCCAGCTTGCCCGGTGGCATGCCTTCGGGTACCTACACGCAGTGCCTGCTGGAGCTGTCCTGGCCTTTGGAAAACCTGGGGCCCTGCCTTCCGACCTTGATGGCCACGGTGGCGGGCAATTTGTTTGAACTGCGGCAAGTCTCGGGCCTGCGTTTGCTGGACCTGCAACTGCCGCCCGCTTTCGCCCAAGCCTACCCCGGTCCTGCGTTTGGCATGACTGGCACGCGCCAACTCAGTGGCGTGGCGCAAGGCCCCTTGATTGGCACCATCATCAAGCCCAGCGTGGGCTTGAACCCGCAAGAAACCGCCGAGCAAGTGCAGATGCTGGTGGCGGGGGGCATTGACTTCATCAAGGACGATGAGTTGCAAGCCGATGGCCCGCACTGTCCTTTTGCCGAGCGCGTCAGTGCTGTGATGAAGGTGGTCAACCAGGCCGCCGACAAGACAGGTCGCCGTGCGATGGTGGCGTTCAACATCACGGGCGAGCTGGACCAGATGAAGCGTCGCCACGACTGGGTGATGCAGCACCAGGGCACCTGTGTCATGGTCTGCCTCAACTCGATTGGCCTGGTGGGCATGACCGCTTTGCGCAAGCACAGCCAGTTGCCCATCCATGGCCACCGTGCGGGCTGGGGCTACCTGACCCGCAGCCCCGCCTTGGGCTGGGAGTTTGCCGCCTGGCAAAAACTGTGGCGCCTGGCCGGTGCTGACCATTTGCATGTGAACGGCTTGCGCAACAAATTCAGCGACCCCGACGAGGTGGTGGTGGCGGCCGCACGGTCTGTCATTCAACCTTTGTATCCGGACGCCGCCATGCAAGCCGTGCCCGTGTTCAGCTCGGCGCAGACTGGCCTGCAAGCGCACGACACCTATGCCGCCCTGGGCAACGCCGATTTGATCTGCACCGCCGGCGGTGGCATTTTTGGGCATCCGAATGGCGTGGCTGCCGGTGTGACGGCACTGCGCGAAGCCTGGGAAGCTGCCATGCAGGGCATCAGCTTGGCGGACTACGCCCAGACCCGACCTGCGCTGAAAAGCGCCTTGACTTTCTGGTGACGGCATGACCCCAGCTTCTGAAGAAGGGATGCCCGCAGGTCGCCTGCTCGCGTACTACGGCGACGACTTCACCGGCTCCACCGACGTGATGGAAGCCTTCACGGCTGCGGGTGTGCCCACGGTCTTGTTTCTTGAACCGCCCCAGCCGGCAGACCTGGCGCGCTTTGCCGACATGAAATGTGTGGGCCTGGCCGGTCAGTCGCGGGGGCAATCGCCCGAATGGATGCGCGCGCAGTTGCCGCAGGCTTTCCAGGCCTTGGCGGCACTGGGGGCGCCGATTCTTCAGTACAAGGTGTGTTCCACCTTTGACTCCTCGCCCACGGTGGGGTCGATTGGCCAAGCCATCGACCTGGGGGTTGTCGAAACCCAAGCCCCATGGTCGCCCATGGTGGTCGGTGCGCCGCGCTTGCAGCGTTACCAGGCCTTTGGCAATTTGTTTGCGGCGGCACTTGGGGAGGTCTATCGCATTGATCGGCACCCCACCATGTCGCGCCATCCGGTGACGCCCATGAACGAGGGCGACTTGCGTGTTCACTTGGCGGCGCAAACCCCGCGACGCATCGGCCTGATTGATGTGGCCCAGATCGCGCAAGGGCAAGCGTCGCATCGGTTGTCGGCCTTGCAAGGGGAAGATCAACCCGTGGTGATGATCGATGTGGTGGACCTGGCGTCCCAAATCGAAGCCGGCCGCTTGGTGTGGGAGAACCGCGGGCCAGGCATTTTCAGCGCCTCTTCTTCCGGCTTGCAGTACGCCTTGGTGGCTTATTGGCGCCAGTTGGGTTGGTTGCCTGCAGAGCCGAGTTTGCCGGTGGCACAGCAGGCCGAGGCCATCGCCGTGGTCAGTGGCAGTTGCTCGCCCATGAGCGGTGCGCAAATTGAATGGGCGCAAGCCCACGGTTTTCATGTGGATCGGCTCGACATTGCACAGTGTCTGGACGAACGCACACAAGCGAATGAGTTGGCGCGCGTTGTGCGCGCCGCCTTGGCGGCCTTGGGTCGGGGCGTTTCGCCCGTCATTTACTCTGCGAAGGGACCCGACGATCCCGCTGTGAAAAATTTCCAGGCCACAGCACGCGCTGCCAAGCTCGAACCTTCCAAGGCCGCCCGTCGCATTGGCGAGTGCCTGGCCGTCATCATGCAGCGCTTGTTGGATGCCTCCAACGTGCGCCGCGTTGTGGTGGCAGGTGGCGACAGCTCGGGCGCCGTGGCCAGCCATCTGGGCGTCCAAGCCTTGACCGTCGCAGCGGGTTTGGCGCCGGGCGCGCCCCTGTGCCGTGCCTGGTCATCGCAAGCCGCACGCGATGGCTTGGAAATTGTGCTCAAGGGGGGGCAAATGGGGGCGGCGTCTTTTTATGGCGACGTCTTGCGCGGGCACCTATGAGCACCGAACCCATTCAACGGCGCAAGCTGTACCAGGAGATCGTGGACCGCTTGATGCAGCGCATCGAGTCCGGTGAAATCGCCGCAGGCGAGCAACTGCCTTCCGAGCGCGAACTCATGGAGGTGTATGGCGTGGGCCGTGTTGCGGTGCGCGAAGCCTTGCAAGAGTTGGCGCGCTCCGGCATTGTCGAGATATCGCATGGCGAGCGCGCCAGAGTGGTGGTGCCGACTGCGCATTTGCTGATCGAACAAATTGCCGGTGGTGCGCGACACATGCTGCGCATGCAGCCCGAAATGCTTGCGCACTTGAAAGAGGCGCGCCTGTTTTTGGAAACCGGCATGGTGCGCTGCGCCGCAGAGCGCGCCACGCCCGACGATGTGCTGCGCTTGCAACAACGCATCGAAGAGCACCGCGCCTCCATGGTCAACCTGGATCAGTTCATGAAACGCGACATGCTGTTCCACCGCGAGATTGCGCGCATTTCAGGCAACCCGATTTTTCCGGCCATTGTGGAAGCCTTGTTTGGCTGGGCCAGCGCCTATTACCAATCGATTGTGAGAGCGCCAGGAGCCGAAGCACTCACCTTGGCCGAGCACCAGCGCATCGTCGACGCCATCGCGGCCAATGACCCGCAACGCGCCGTACAAGCCATGGAAGAACACCTCACCCGCGCCAACGCCCTCTACCGCCAAACCGGCGCCTAAACCCCGTCATTGCGAGGCCCAACGGGCCGCGGCAATCTCACGCCGGAGAGAGATCACCGCGCTTCGCTCGTGATGACGGCAGGGCTTTTGGGGTCGGTCCAATCCACGGCGCCCACGACGCGATAAAGCGGCCGCCCTTGCGCATTGATCACGACGGTGGTCGGAAACACTTTGACGCCAAAGGCTTGCGTGAGTTCCCCTTTGGGGTCGGGGATCACTGGCACTTGAAGACCGGTGACTTGGGCATACCGCCAGGCGCGCTGTGCAGGCTCTTTGACGTTCACCGTCAGCACCTGCATGGCGCCTTCTTGCAAGTCCGCCAGGGTTTGCAGCGAGGGCAACTCTTCTTTGCAAGGGGCACACCAGGTGGCCCAAAAATTCAAAACCACCACCTTGCCCGTCAGCGCTTTCAGGTCCCAGGCCTTGCCGTGCTGGTCGGTGCCTTGCAGTGCGGGCAAGGCTTGCTTGGCAGGCCAGGGCTGTTTTTCGTATTGCGCGAAAGACAACTGGCTGCAGGCGAGCAACAGCACGGCCGTCAGAGATCGCCGCGCTGCGCTCGCGGTGACGGGGGGTGGGTCAAATTTCACGGGCGGTGATTTGGTATTGGAAGCTGTCGGGGGCGTAGGAGTCGAAGCGGCCTTGCTCGTTCTCTGCCACGGGGTACATGAAGAAACCCAATGGGCCTTCTTTGCTGCCTGGCAGATGGACATCGTGCGCAGTGTTCCAGCCCAGCCAGTTGCCTTCCCAGCCGCCCATGAGGCCACGGTAAACCGGTTGCACCACCGGGTGGGCCGTGGACTTGAGCCATTCGCTGGTTTCAAGGCGCATGACTTTCGCCACATCGGCCGGGTCCATGGCCACCCAGCCATGGGCTTGCAGGTACACCTCGGCGCGGCAATGTTGGGCACCTTTGAGACTGGCCGGGTTGCCCGACAGCTCTTTGTAACCAAACGCCGAGGGTACCAGGCGAATGCCGTAAACATCACGCGCGGGCAAACCGACAGCGCGGCACAAGCCTACAAACAAGGCGTTGATGTCGGCGCATTTGCCACCAAGGTTGCCGGTTTCCAGCATGGTTTTGATGTCGCCTTCACCGCAGCCGCGCACCTTGGGTTCGCGCCAGGCATGGGCCACGACCCAATCGTAAATGGCACGGGCTTTGTCCTGGTCGCTCTTGGCGCCTTGGGTGGCTTTCAGTGCCGTGGCGCGCACAATGCCGTCGGTGGGCAAGAGCTGGGTGGCGCGGGTGTGATGGCGCAGCGTGGCGGCGTCTTCCTGGCGCCTCAGGCTGGGCGCGGCCGCCAGGTCTTGGCGGCGGTCTTGCGTGCGGACCCAGCTGGTCACTTCCACAAAGGGTTGGCGTGCATCGGCGTCAAATTCTGCGCGCACCATGCGAAAGCCATCGACGCCATCACCCAAAATACGGCTGCGGCCGTTGCTGCTGAAGCGCGAGTCCAGGGTGGTTTGCCAGGACGTTTCCAGGCTGGGGACTGGCACCCAGACGCGGGTGGCGCCCTCCACGGCGGCGAGGTCCACGCGGGTGGTGATTTCAAATTCACGCCAGGTGCCAGGACGCGGCTCGAAACGGCGCGTGGGCGTGGGAACAGACTGGGCAAGGGCAGCCAGGGGCGCAGCACTGAGCGCGCCAAGGGCTGCCGCGCCCTTGAGCAGGGAACGGCGAACGGGGGTCATGAAGAGATCTCCGGATAAAAGACAAAACACCTGTCGGCGCACACGAGGAGCCAGGCTCCAATGCCCCGAAGGCAGGTGGGGAGATCTTAATCGGGTTTGCTCAGGATTTTTTCGCGCTCAGGTCTTTGCGGAACTGGCCGATCAGGTCGTCGCTGGCCTTGATCAGCAAGCCTTGGTCGGATCCAATGCCCACCATGGTGTAGCCCCACTCGATGTAGCGGTGGGCATCGGCCGGGGAGGCGGCCAGAATGCCGGCGCCCTTGCCGGTCTCCTGAATGACGCTGCGGATGTTGCGAATGGTGTCTTGCACCGTGGCATGCCCCGCTTGCCCCAAATAGCCCATGCTGGCGGCGAGATCGTTGGGACCCACGAACACCGCATCAATGCCATCGACTTGGGCGATGGCCTTGGCGTTTTTCACGCCGGCTTCCGATTCGATCTGCACCATGATGCACAGCTGCTGGTCTGCCGTCGCATGGTAGTTGGGCACGCGCCCCCAGCGGTTGGCACGCTGCTGGCCCGCCACGCCACGAATGCCGCGCCCCGGGTAGCGGGTGGCGGCCACGATGGCTTGGGCCATCTCTGCCGATTCCACGTTGGGCAGGATCAGGTTGCGCACGCCCAGATCGAGGTACTGCTTGATCAGGTCTTTGTCAAAGCGAATGGGGCGCACCACCGGCTCCACCGGGTAAGCGGCCAAGGCTTGCAACTGCGTCAGGATGGTGTGCAGGTCGTTGGGCGAGTGCTCCATGTCCAGGTTCAACCAGTCGTAGCCCGAGCCGGCCACGATTTCTGAGGAGTAGCTGCTGGAGAGGGCGCACCACAGGCCCAGCTGCAGTTGGTGGTTCTTGAACGAGGCCTTGAGTTGGTTGTCTTGAAGCTTCATGGTTTTTTCCCAGTCAGAGTTTCCGGATTGACGACGCTTTCGGGCGGTCGTCCTTGAAAGATCGCCGCCATGTCATCCGACATGGCTTTGAAAATGCGTGTCATGGCACCCAGGGTGGTGGCCATGGAATGGGGCGACACCAGCAGGTTGCTGTTTTGAAACAGGGGATGGCGGGTGTCGCAGGGCTCGACGTTGAACACATCCAAGGCGGCACCGCGCAGGTGGCCATTGCGCAGCAAGGCATCCACGGTGTCCAGGCTGTCAATCACGCCGCCGCGCGCCAGGTTGATGAGGTAAGCGCCCGGCTTGAGCATTTCCAATTTTTGGCGGTTGATGAAGCCAAAGGTTTCCGCGTTTTGCGGGCAGTGAAGCGTCAGGAAGTCGGCTTGTTGCAGCACCGCCTCTATGCTGAGCATGTTGACGCCCAGCGCGGCGCCCAGATCAGGGTCGATGTACGGGTCATAAGCGACCACGCGCATGTTGAAGGGGCGCGCCATCTCGGCCACCAATTTGCCAATGCGCCCCAGGCCAATGATGCCCAAGGTTTTGCCATCGAGGTCGCGCCCCTGGGCCTGGTAGCGTGAATTCCAGTCGCCCGCTTTCAAGACGCTGTCCCAGTAGGTGATCATTTTGCACAAGGCCAACATGAAGCCCAGGGTGGCCTCTGCCACGGCCCGCGCCCCGACGCCGGGGGTGTAGACCACGGGAATGCCGCGACGCGTGGCGGCGGCAATGTCGATGTTCTCGTAGCCCACGCCGGTTCTGCCGATGACTTTCAAATTTGGGGCCGCGTCGATCACCGCAGCGGTGATGGGCGCCAAACCCCGCACCACCAGACCGATGGCGGGTTGAATTTCCCGGCTCAGCGTGGCTTCCTGCATGTTGCTGGCAATGTGCAGGGGAGCGAAGGTTTGCAGCACCGACTCAGCATAGTCGTCCAGGACTTGGGTGGCCAGAATGATGGGCGAGGGCATGGGCAGGCGTTTGTGTGACTCGTTGAGGGCATTCTGCCAGTGGCCCAGGGCTGGCAGAGTCACCTGCATGCCAGGAGGGGCGCTGAAATTGTGTAGCATGCCATGGACACCAACACCCCACTCAACCGATCCCCAAGGACGATCCATGATCCGATACCTCAAGCGTGGCAAAGACGTTCAAGTTCGCTCTGCAGACGACGCCAAAGTGCGTCAGACCGTCGAAGGCATTGTGCGCGACATTGAAAAGCGTGGCGATGAGGCCGTGCGCGAGTACAGCCGCAAGTTTGACAACTGGGACCCCGCAGATTTCCGCATGTCGCAAGCGGACATTGAGGCCGCACGCAAGAGCCTGTCGGCCCGCGAGATCGAAGACATTGCTTTCGCCCAAAAGCAGGTGCGCAACTTCGCCCAGATTCAACGCGACTCGATGAAGGATGTCGAGGTCGAGACCTACCCCGGCGTGGTGCTGGGGCACAAGCACATTCCCGTCAATGCGGTGGGTTGTTACATTCCCGGCGGCAAATACCCTTTGCTGGCCTCGGCCCACATGAGCGTGCTGACCGCGAAGGTGGCGGGCGTCAAGCGCGTGCTCTCCACGGCGCCACCCTACCAAGGCAAGCCGCACCCTGCCATTGTCACGGCCATGGCCATGGCCGGTGCCGATGAAATTTTGGTGCTCGGTGGCGTGCAAGCCGTGGTGGCCATGGCCATTGGCACGCCCTCCATCGCGCCGGTCGATATGTTGGTCGGTCCGGGCAACATGTTCGTGGCCGAAGCCAAGCGCCAGTTGTATGGCCGGGTGGGCATTGACCTGTTTGCGGGTCCTACGGAAACCTTGGTGATTGCCGACGAGTCGGTCGATGGCGAGATGTGTGCCGTCGATTTGCTGGGGCAGGCCGAGCACGGCCCCACCTCGCCCGCTATCTTGCTGACCAACAGCGAGAAGCTGGCGCGCGAGACCATGGCCGAGGTCGAGCGTCAACTGAAAATTTTGCCCACGGCCGCCATCGCCGCCCAAAGCTGGGCCGACTATGGCGAAGTGATCGTGTGCGACACCGAGGCCGAGATGCTGCAAATGGCCGACGAGATTGCCTCTGAGCATGTGCAGGTGATGACGCGCGACCCCGACTTCTTCCTGGCCAACATGACCAACTACGGCGCCTTGTTCCTGGGGCCACGCACCAACGTCAGTTTTGGCGACAAGGTCATTGGCACCAACCACACCTTGCCCACCAACAAGAACGCGCGCTACACCGGCGGCCTGTGGGTTGGCAAGTTTCTCAAGACCTGCACCTACCAGCGTGTGCTGACCGATGAGGCCAGTGCCACCATGGGCGAGTACTGCTCGCGCTTGTGCCATATGGAAAATTTTGCAGGGCATGGTGAACAGGCCAACCTGCGGGTGCGCCGCTATGGCACGCGCGGCGAGGTGCCGTGGTACCAGCCTGTGCCCGCCAAGGACTGACCATGCTGCCGCAAATGCCCAGCTTCAGGCTCGACGGCCGTCGGGCCCTGGTCACGGGGGCCAGTCGTGGCATTGGCCTGGCAGCGGCTGCTGCTTTGGCGGGCGCCGGGGCGCATGTGACCCTGGTGGCGCGACACCTGGATGCCTTGGAGGCTGCCGCTGCCGCGCTTCGCGCCGCTGGCGGGCAATGCGACATCTTGGTACTGGATGTCACCGACGCCCAGGCCGTGCAAGCCACGCTCTCGGCCTGTGAGCCGTTTCAAATTTTGGTGAACAACGCGGGCATGAACCGACCCAAGCCTTTGGTGGACGTTCAAGACGAAGACATCGACGCAGTGTTCGATTTGAATGTGAAGGCCGCCTTTTACGTCACCCGCGTGGTGACCCAAGGCATGCTGAAAAAAGGCTTGCCGGGCTCCATCATTCACGTCTCTTCGCAAATGGGTTCGGTGGGCAGTCCGCGCCGTACCCTGTACTGCGCCAGCAAGCACGCGCTGGAAGGTCTGACCAAGGCGCTGGCGTGGGAGCTGGGCCCTGCCAAGATCCGTGTGAACTCGATCTGCCCGACCTTCATCGAAACCGACTTCACTGCGCCCATGTTCAAAGACTCCGCCTTCAAAGAGTGGGTCATCAGCAAGATTGCGCTTGGCCGCATTGGCCAGGTGGAAGACGTCATGGGGGCCATGCTTTTCCTGGCCAGCGACGCTTCCAGCTTGATGACTGGAAGCGCGCTGATGCTGGATGGCGGCTGGACGGCCGCCTGAGCCCTGCCCCGTCATTGCGAGGCCCCCAAGGGGCCGCGGCAATCCCTCTGCGGCGCAAGATCGCCGCGCTGCCCTCGCGATGACCGGGGTAAGATCACCGCGGCGCTGTGCGTCTTGCGATGACGTGTATTGAAAGTGAAAGACAGCATGAAACACATTGGAATGATTGGCATTGGCCTGATGGGCCACGGAATTGCAAGCAACCTGGTCAAGCACGGACATCCGCTGCGGGTGTTGGAGCACGCGGGCAATCAACCCCTGGACGGCTTGAAGGCCCAAGGTGTCACCACCGCGATCACGCCGCGTGAGCTGGCAGCGCAGGTCGATGTGTTGATTTTGTGCGTCACGGGCTCGCCCCAAGTGGAAGCCGTGCTCACCGGTCCCGATGGCGCCTTGCAGGGGCTGCGCCCCGGCACAGTGGTGATTGATTGTTCAACCGCCGTGCCTGCCTCCACAGAGCGCATGGCAGCCATGGTGCAAGCCGCTGGGGGGCGTTTCGTCGACTCGCCCATGACCCGCACCCCCAAGGAGGCGGCCGAGGGTCGTTTGAATCTGCTGGTCGGCGGCGACAAGGCCTTGTTTGACGAATGCCGTCCCTTGCTGACCTGTTTTGCCGAAAACATCACGCACGCCGGCCCGATTGGCGCGGGCCATCGCATGAAGTTGTTGCACAACTATGTGTCTTTGGGCTCGGTCACCCTGATTGCCGAAGCGGCCGCTTGCGCGCAGCGCGCCGGCATCGACCCGGCCACCTTTGTGCAGGTGCTGGGCGTGGGGGGCGGCTGGGGGGCGGCACTGGATCGCCTCAAGCCCTTCCTGACAGAAGGCGACAGCAATGGTTTGAAGTTCAGCATTGCCAATGCCCACAAAGACCTGAGCTACTACAACACCATGGCCGAGGACACGCATGCCGACCGCACCGTCGCCGAAGCCGTGCTGCGCACCCTGGCCCAAGCCAAAGAGGAGGGCGACCCGAACGCCTTCATGCCCGAGGTGGTCACGCGTCTCGTGGCACGGTAAGGGGTTGGCGCCATGAAAAACACATACGACATCGTGACCCTGGATGGGGACGGCATTGGCCCCGAGGTGTGTCAGGCCGCCATTCAGGTGTTGCGCGAAGCCTGTGGTGCTAGCCTGCTGCGTTTTGCCTCGCATGAAGGCGGCGCAGGCCATTACCAGCGCAGCGGCTTTGTGTTGCCACAAGAAACTTTTGAAGCCTGTCGCGCTGCCGATGCCACCTTGCATGGCGCTGCCGGCATTCCAGGCGTGACCTATGCCGATGGCACGGAAGTGGGCAACGACCTGCATTTGCAGTTGCGCTTCAAGCTCGACTTGTTTGCCAACGTGCGCCCCATCCGCCTCTACCAAGGCGTGAAGTCCACCCTGGCCGATTGGAAAGCCGGCCAAATTGATTACGTCATCGTGCGTGAGAACACCGAAGGCCTGTATGCCAGCCGAGGCGCGGGCGTGAATCTGCGGGATGAACTGGTGACCGACACCTTGGTCATGACCCGCAAGGGCGTGGAGCGCGTGGCCCAGTTTTCCTTCGACCTGGCGCGTCGTCGCCACGGCGCGCCGCGCGATGGAAAGCACCGTGTGACCGTCTGTGACAAGGCCAACATTCTCAAGACCTACGCTTTTTTCCGCGCTGTGTGCACCGAGGTGGCTGGCCAGTACCCGGATGTGGAAATCGACTACGCCTATGCCGATGCCATCACGGTACACATGCTCAAAAAGCCCGATTTCTACGACGTGATCGTTGCTGAAAACATGTTCGGGGACATCATCTCCGACCTGGGCGCAGGCACGGTGGGCGGCTTGGGCATGGCGCCCTCGGCCGAGCTGGGTCTGGACCACGGCCTGTTTCAAGGCGCGCACGGATCGGCCCCCGACATTGCTGGGCAGGACGTGGCCAGCCCGTTGGCCACCATCTTGTCGGCGGCGCTGATGCTGCGTTGGCTAGGCGATCGCCATGCGGACGAGCGTCTGCAAACAGCGGCCGACCGGATCGAAAAAGCAGTGGAAGAGGTGCTGGCGGCCGGGCTAACCGTGCCCCACGACCAAGGCGGCACGGCCCGTTGCAGTGAAGTCACGCAAGCGGTGTGTCGCCACCTGTGCTGAAAACCTTTGGATCACCTCATCGTGGGCTTTGGATTAGAATGAAATGGCTCCGGGGTGCATGCCATGTGGACACATGGCCGGCTGAGATGGTGACACCGAACCCGCGAACTTGAATCGGATCATGCCGACGTAAGGAGAGCTGCCAGGCCCCTCGACCTGCCACACTTTTCGGAGCACTTGTGCAAGCACGCCACCGAAAGGTTTTTTGTGACATCCGAGCTCGTTCGCGACCTGCTGACTTTCATCACTGATACATCGGCCTCTGAAGAGCGCTTCAGTGCGCTGGCGCTGCGGGTGTTTGCACACCAGTTTCAACACAATGTGCCATTTCAGCGCTATTGCCAGCAGCGTGGCAAAACCTTGCGCAGCGTTCGGCATTGGCACGACATTCCCGCTGTGCCCATCAATGCCTTCAAGGACTTGACCCTGAGTTGCGTGCCGCCCGAAAGCTGCGAGCGGGTGTTCATGACCAGCGGGACCACCCGAGGTGACGTCAAAGGGCGTCATTACCATCCTTCCATGGTGCTGTATGACCCTTCCATGCAAGGGCACTTCCGTGCCAGCTTCATGCAAGGGCGTGAGCGCCTGCGCATGGGCATTTTGTTTCCCTCCGAGCAGGCCATGCCCAACTCTTCGCTGGCGCATTACCTGGCCCTGGCGTTGCAGCATTTCGGGACGCCAGACAGCGGCTATTTCCTCGACAGCGAAGGCTTGCGCTTTGAGGCCTTGTGTGAGGTTTTGACGCAGGCACAACATACGGGCGAGCCCATGGCCTTGCTGGGCGCAAGTTACAGCTTTGTGCATGTCATGGATCGCTTGCAGGCCACAGGGACAAAGTTTCAACTGCCTGCGGGCAGTCGGCTGTTGGACACCGGTGGGTTCAAGGGGCAGTCGCGTGAGATTCCGATGGAAGACTTCTATGCCCAGCTGTCCGCATGCTTTGGCGTGCCCCGAAACGATTGCATCAACATGTATGGCATGACCGAACTCAGCACCCAGTTCTACGATGCGGGCAATGCCGTGGTGCCCTCTGTGAAACGCGGGCCGCACTGGATTCGCTCACGCTTGCTGGACCCGCTCACCGGCCGCGAAGTGCCGCGGGGCGAGCGCGGCATTTTGGCGCACACCGACCTGGCCAACTTCAACTCGGTGTGCACCATCCTGACGGAAGATGTGGGCATCGCCTCCGACGATGGCTTTGTGCTCTTGGGCCGCGCCCAAGGCGCCCAAGCCAAGGGGTGCTCGTTGGCAGTGGAAGACTTTTTGAAAGCGGCCCAAGCATGAGCCTTCCTGTGTTTCGAGCGGGCTACTTGCCAGGCTTGAAAGAAAACAAGCTGACCTGGCAGCGCTTGCCCTTCGGCCAAGGTGACACTGCATGTGAAGTGGAAGTGCCCGTGCTGACGCCCGCTCAAATGACCGAGCTGGCCGAGCGCGTGCGCACCGCCAGCCAGCGCCATTTGAAAACACGCAACCTGTCCTACATCATTGCGGTGATCGACACCGCCGTGGCGCGCTTGCTCGACGAGCAAGACCCTTACCGCCAACAGTTGGCCGAATGGTTGCCTCGCTGCAGCGGGCTGGCGCCGGACATGGTGCGCCTGGGCTTGAATGCCTTTCTCAAGACCTTTCGAGCCTTGCAGTTGCAACGCTTTGTCGCCGAAGACTTTGCCAACCCCAAAATGCTGGATGAGTTCCAGCCCCGTCCCAAAGGGGGCTGGGCCAAGGCCGTGGGACCCGACCTGCTGTTGCATGTGTGGGCTGGCAATGTGCCTGCGCTGCCGCTTTGGAGCCTGGTGTCGGGCTTGCTGGTCAAGGCCGGCACGGTGGGCAAAGTGGCCAGCGCCGAGCCAGTGTTTGCCAGCTTGATGGCGCGCTTGCTGGTCGAGGTGGAGCCGCGCTGGGCCGATTGCCTGGCGGTGGTGTGGTGGCAAGGCGGCGATGTGGCTCAAGAGCGTGCGGCCTTTGCCCAGGCCGATGTGGTTTTGGCCTATGGGGGCAATGACAGCTTGTCCGCCATGCAGCAACAGGTCCCCATCACCACGCGGTTTTTGCCGCATGGCCACAAGCTGAGCTTTGGCATGGTGGCCGCGTCGGCCTTGAGCATTCGCAAGGGCCAGGAAGTGGTGCAACAGGCTGCGCTGGATGTGATGCGCTACGAGCAAAGCGGTTGTTACTCGCCCCAGGTGTTTTATGTCGCCAAGGGCGGGCGCATCAGCCCGCTGGAATTTGCGCAGCGCATGGTGGCCGAGTTGCAGGCCTTGCAGCCGCGCTTCCCTCGCCGTGCCTTGAGCCTGGAAGAGGGCGCCGCCGTGGCCGCCTGGCGTGAGTCACAGGCAATGCAAAGCCTGTCGCACCCTGAGTGCACGGTGTTGGGCCAGGCAGACGACGCCGCTTGCGTGGTGTACAGCGACCAAGCCATGGCTTTGCAGCCCACCGCCCTGATGCGTTCCGTCTTGGTGGTGGCAGTGAACCATTTGGGCGAAGTGCCGGCCTTGTTGAAAGACGCGCGCCATGTGTTGCAAACCGTTGGCTTGGCTGCCTCGCCCGAGGAGCTGATCCCCTTGGCCCAAGCCTTGGGCGATGTGGGCGTGACCCGCATCTGTGCCATCGGTGCCATGACCTCGCCCGAGGCCGGTTGGCACCATGATGGCCGCTTCAGCTTACTCGACCTGGTGCGCATGGTGGACATCGAAGCTTCCACCGAGTGGTCTGCAGAAAGTTTTGCGCCGTATGACGACTGAGGCCCCCATGTTGCAGATGCGTCAGGTGCGCTACACCTACCCAGGCTGGCCGCCGGTGGTGGACGGTGTGGACTGGGCGATGGCGCCGGGTGAGATTCACTGCCTGGTGGGACGCAGCGGCTGTGGCAAGACCACCTTGTTGAAATTGGCGGCAGGTTTGATGCAGCCCGAGGCGGGCATGGTTTTGTTGGCGCAACAACCGGTCATGACACCGCATCCCGACATGGGCTTTGTGTTTCAGTCGCCCAACTTGCTGGCTTGGTTGAGCGTGCTGGACAACGTGCTGTTGCCCATCGCGCTGCACCGAGCCGCCCAGCCTGAAGATATCGCTCACGCACACGACTTGCTGGCGCGCATGGGCTTGTCTGCCCTGGCGCAGCAAAGGCCGGCACAGCTTTCTGGCGGCCAGCAAAGCCGCGTGGCCATTGCGCGCGCCCTGGTCACGCGACCGCCTCTTTTGTTGATGGACGAGCCCTTTGCCGCGCTCGACGCCATCACCCGCGAAGAGTTGCAAAACGATTTGCTGGCGGTGTGCGAAGCCCAGGGCAGCTCGGTGTTGTTTGTCACGCATGACATGGCCGAAGCGGTGTACCTGGCCGACCGAGTGACGTTCATGTCTCGGGGCAAGTTGCAAGGCGAGGTACAGGTTGACTTGCCTCGGCCGCGCCCCACAGGGCTGCGCTACACCCCGCGCTTCAATGCCCTGTGCGCTGAACTGCGTGCCATGATGGACGAGGTGCGGTGATGCAACGCAGTGGCTGGCTTTCGCTGGTGTTGGGCCTGTTGCTCTTGGCCGCATGGGAACTCGCGGCCACAGGTTTGAAGCTGTCCACCCTGGTGCTGCCACCGCCTTCCTTGGTGATGGCCGCCTTGCACCAAGGCTTTGTTTCTGGTTATTTGGGCCCGCATGTGTTGCAGACCCTGCTTGAGGTGGTGCTGGGCTTTGGCTTGGGCAGTTTGTTGGGTTTCCTGGGCGGCGTGGCCTTGGGCGAATGGCCGGGGGCGAGGCGTGTGCTCATGCCTTACCTGGTGGTGAGTCAGGTGGTGCCCAAGCTGGCTTTGGCACCGCTGTTGATCGTCTGGCTGGGCTTTGGGGCGACGCCCACGGTGGTCATCACGGCCTTGATTTGTTTTTTCCCGTTGCTGGAAAACACCCTCACGGCGATGCAGCATGTGGCCCCGCAACGGCTGGAGCTGTTTCGCATGTTGCGTGCCAGCCGCTGGCAAACCATCTGGCGCTTGAAAGTGCCCGACGGCAAGCCGGCCATTCTGGCGGGCTTGCGCGTGGCCGTGGTGCTGGCCTGGGTGGGCGCAGTGGTGGGCGAGTTCATTGGTGCCAGCCGCGGCCTGGGCGCCTTGATCATTGCCGCCCAGGGGGCCATGGACACGCCTCTGATGTTTGCCGTGTTGGTGGTGATCACCGTCTTGGGCTGGGCCTCTTACCAGGGGATGGTCTGGATCGAGCGGTCTTTGTTGAAATAAATGCATGGGGAAACTCTCAAAATGATGAAGCAACTACGAAGAAACTTTTTGCAAGGCTTGTGGATGACCCCGCTGATGGCACTGGGCTTGTCAGCCAGCGTGTGGGCACAAAGCGCGGGCAAGCTTGACAAAGTGGTGGTGGCGGGCTGGAGCAAGCCCATCACAGAAATCACCAACCTGCTGGTGGAAGAGGACAAGGGTTTTTTCAAAGCGCGTGGCATTGAGTTGGGTTACGTGCCGGGTGCGGGCGGTGGCGACGCCTTGCGCAACTTGCTCAGTGGCCAGGCTGATGTCGCGTTCACCGACCCTGGCTCCTTCTTCGCAGCGCTCGACAAAGGCGAAAAGCTGCGGGCCATCTACGACATTTACCCGCAAAACGTGTTCAATGTGGTCTCGCTGAAATCCCAAAACATTCGCCAACCGGCCGACCTCAAAGGCAAGCGCATCGGCGTTTACAGCTTGTCCAGTGGCACGCGGCAAAACCTGCAAGTGCTGTTGCACCAAGCGGGCTTGAGTGAATCCGATGTCACCCTGGTGGTCACCGGCTTGTTAAATTTTGCGCCGCTGATGCAAGGGCAGGTGGATGCCACGGCGGCCACGGACACCGGCTTGCTGATTGGCCGCCAACGGGGCTTGGGCGATGTGAATGTGATGGAGGTTCGGAACCACCTGAACCTCTCCAGCGACTTGTTCGTGGTGCGCGAAGAAACCTACCAGCGCCGCAAAGACGTGCTCAAGCGTTTCCTGCAAGCCTACAAAGACAGCATGAGCTGGATGATGCGCTCGCCCGAGGAGGCCGCACAGTTGGCCGTCAAACGGGCCATCGATGGCCAGAACCTGGCCATGAACCTGGACATCATCAAACTGCGCAATGCATCCAGCGTCTCGACCACCACGCAGGCCAAAGGCTTGGGCGCGTTCGATCTGGTGTCCTTGCAAAAAGGCGCCCAGGCCTACAAAGCCTTTGGCCTGATTCAGCGTGACCTGTCTGTGCAAGACGTGGTCAGCCAAGACCTGTTGCCCGCGCCATGAACACCCTGCTCACAGGTTTTTTCAAAGGGCGTGCGGTGTTGATCACCGGCGCCAGTCGCGGCATTGGGGCGGCTTTGGCCTTGGCCTTTGCCCGTGAAGGCGCCTTGGTCGGCGTGAATTTTCTGCGCAACGCCGCTGCAGCCGACGCCGTGGTGGCACGTTGCCAAGCCGAAGGCGGCGATGCCATCGCCTTGCCCGCAGACGTGCGCTCGCCAGAAGCGGTGCGGGCCATGGTGGACAGCTTCGTGGCGGAAGCGGGACGTTTGGACGCCGTGGTCAACAACGCATTTGCGCCCTACAGCTTTGACCCTGAGCAACGGGCGCGTTTTTGGGAGTTGGGGTGGCCTTCGTACCAAACGCAATTTGAAGGCGCGGTGCAGGCGGCCTTCCATGTGACCCAGGCAGCGTTGCCGCATTTTCGCCAGCGCGGGCAAGGCAGCATCGTCAACATGGTGAGCGACCTGGTGGCGCGCCCCACGGTGCCCTACCACGACTACACCACGGCCAAGTCGGCGCTGATTGGCTTTAGCCGAAACCTGGCTGCCGAGTTGGGGCCACTGGGCATTCGTGTCAACTGCATCGCGCCGGGACTGGTGCATCCGACGGCCTCAAGCCTCCCGACCAAAGAAGCCGTAAAAGACATGATCGTGTCCCAAACCCCCATGGGCCGATTGGCTGTGCCAGAAGACATTGCGGGGCCGGTGATGTTCCTGGCTTCGGACTGGAGCCGGTTTGTGACCGGTCAAGTGCTGATGGTCGACGGCGGCCTGGTCATGTCCTAACGCCCCGTCATCGCGCAAGCGCGGCGATCTCTCTCCGGAGCGGGATTGCCGCGGCCCGTTGGGCCTCGCAATGACGTCAGTCAATGGTGAGTTTGTTGTCCAGAATGATTCTGGCGTAGCGCTTGCGGTCGTTGGCAATCAACTGAACGAAGTCTTGCTGGTCATCAAGCTTTCATCGGTGTTCAAGGCGCCAACGGCGGTACCGCCACTTTGACGTGCCCTGTTTGGAAAAATTCAGTCAGGTTGGCCAACACCAAGTCGGCCATGGCCTGTCGTGTTTCATGCGTGGCACTGGCCAGATGCGGCAGCAGCACCACATTGTCCAATTTCAGCAAGCGCTCGGGCACGTTGGGCTCGTGGGTGTACACATCCAGACCCGCTCCGCCCAGGCGCCCATGTTCAAGCGCATCGATCATGGCGTCTTCGTCAATCACCGAACCGCGCGAGATGTTGACCACAAAACCCTTGGGCCCCACGGCCTCCAAAATTTCGCGCGACACCAGATGCTTTGTTTCGGCACCGCCAGCGCTGGCAATCACCAGAAAGTCGCACCACTCGGCCAAGGCTTTCAACGAGGGTTCGTAGCCATAAGGCACATCGTTGCGCGGCTTGCGGTTGTGGTAACGAATGGCCATGTCAAAACCGCTGGCGCGGCGGGCAATGGTTTGGCCAATGCGGCCCAGGCCCAAGATGCCCATGCGCTTGCCGCTGACCTTGGTGGTCAGGGGAAACGCGCCCTTGAGCCAGTCACCGCGGCGCGTGAACTGATCGCACGCAGGAAAGCGGCGCGCCACATTGATCACCAGGCTGAAAGCGGTGTCGGCCACGCAGTCGTTCAGCACATCGGGGGTGTAGCCCACGGCAATGCCACGGTGCTGCGCGCCCACCACATCCAGCGCGTCGTAGCCCACGCCGAAACTGGAGATGACTTTCAAGTTGGGCAGCAGCGCCAGAAATTCGCGCGAGCCCCCTTTGATGGCCGAGGTGACCATGCCCACGAACTCGCCGCCATGGGCGCGCAGGTAGGCGTCCGGGTCGGCCTCTTTCCACAAAGGGTGGACATCGAATGGTTGTTCAAGGGCTGCTTCCAGGCTGGGCAGCAGGCGACCATTTTGAAGAATGCGTGGACGGTTCATGAGGCGGCGTTTCCGGCACAAAAAGAAGGAATGCCGGAGTATGCCGGGAACTGGCGTCGCGGGTGTCCGCTGTTTTACTCGGTGCGCGGAATCGGCGCGCGGCTGAGCTCGTTGTTGCTCTCGACCAGGATGTTCAACAGCGTCATGAACTGCGCCTGCTGGGCCGCGGTCAGCGGCGCGAGGATGCGCTCTTGCGCCTTGGCCATGGCTGGTTGAATCGCGGCCAAGGCCGCCTCGCCTTCGGTGGTCAGCGACACCAATTTGACGCGGCGGTCACCCGGCGACTTGTTGCGCAGCAACAGCTGTCGCGCTTCCAGCCGGTCAATGACGCCGCCCATGGTGGACGTGTCCAGACCAATTTTGCTGGCCAATGTGCGCTGGTCAATCAAGGGGCTGGCTTGGATGGCCTGCATGGCCGCATACTGCACCGGGGTCAGCCCATGCGCTTCGGTGTCTTGCAAAAAGATGGCCACAGCGATTTGGTGCAATCGCCGAATTTGATGACCCGGCAAGCGGCCGAGGTCGATGGAGGTGTCGGTGCTTTTTTTCGACATGGCCTGATTCTAAAGGCTGTGCTGATCTTCAGCGTGCTGATGAGGGATGGGCAGGGGCTTGTAGAAGTCGGCGAAAGCCCGTTAAAATTTACCATATCGTAATTCGTTTACTAATTTTGAATCGGTGGCAGGAGGCCATGCATGGGTGCTTACGTCAATCCAACCTACCCGTACCGCGCGCCGACCGACCTGCGGTCCACGCCGCCCCAGCGGCGTCCGCTGATCGTGGTGGGGGCCGGGCCCGTGGGGTTGGCCGCGGCCATTGATGCGCGTTTGCAAAACCTGCCGGTCTTGTTGCTCGACGAAGACAAGACCGTGTCGGTGGGCTCGCGGGCGGTTTGCTATGCCAAGCGCTCACTGGAAATCCTGGACCGCTTGGGTGTGGGCGAGGACGCTTGTAGCAAAGGCGTGAGTTGGAATGTGGGCCGCACCTTTTTGAACGAAGCCGAGGTGTTCCAGTTCAACCTGGTGCCCGATGCCGGCCACAAGCGCCCGGGCATGATCAACCTGCAGCAATACCATCTGGAAGAAATGCTGATTGAACGTGCATTGGCCCTGGGCGCGGACATTCGCTGGCAGCACAAAGTCATTGCTGTGCAACCGCAAGGCGACCATGCCTTGCTGCGCGTCGAAACCCCTGATGGCGAATTCGACATCGAGGCCGATTGGCTCATCGTGGCGGACGGCGCGCGCAGCCCCATCCGGCGGCAGCTGGGCCTGGACATTGAAGGCCGCGTCTTCATGGACCGCTTCTTGATTGCCGATGTGGTCATGAAGGCAGACTACCCGGCCGAGCGCTGGTTCTGGTTCGACCCGCCGTTTCACCCCGGGCAAAGTGTGTTGCTGCACAAGCAGGCCGACAACGTGTGGCGCATTGATTTTCAGTTGGGGTGGGACGCCGACCCCGAAGAAGAAAAGAAGCCCGAAAAAGTCATCCCGCGCATCCAAGCCATGCTGGGCGACGCGCGTCCCTTTGAATTGGAGTGGGTCAGCATCTACACCTTCCAGTGCCGCCGCATGAACGACTTTCGCCATGGCCGCGTCCTGTTTGTGGGCGATGCGGCGCACCAGGTGTCGCCCTTTGGCGCGCGTGGCGCCAACTCGGGCTTTCAAGACACCGACGCGCTCATGTGGAAGCTGGCCCTGGTCCTGCAAGGCCACGCCCCCGAGAAATTGCTGGACAGCTATGCCCAAGAGCGCGAGTTCGCTGCCGATGAAAACATTTTGAACTCCACCCGCTCGACCGACTTCATCACCCCGAAAACACGCACCAGCCGCCACTTCCGCAATGCTGTGCTCGAGCTGGCGCGCGATCACAGCTTTGCCCGCAAGCTGGTGAACTCCGGACGCTTGTCCATGCCGTCCTTTTTGGTGAACTCAGCATTGAACACCCCCGATGCCGAGCCCTTTGCGGGCGACATGGTGCCCGGCGCGCCGCTGGACGATGCGCCTGTGAGCTGCAACGGCCAGCGCGGTTGGCTGCTGGACCAACTGGGCCAGCGCTTCCAATGCCTGTACTTCGTGGGCGATGCGGCCGTGTTGACCGACGCCGAGCGCGAGGCCTTGCGGGCGATGCAACTGGCCACGCCCGCCATTGAGACCTTGTTGGTGGCCAGCAAAGCCACCGCCGCCGCCGCCGAGTTGCGCGTGCTGCACGATGTGGACGGCCTCATGGCCAAACGCTACGATGCACGGCCCGGTACGGCTTATTTGTTGCGCCCTGACCAACATGTGGCAGCGCGGTGGCGTCACCTGGACGCTGCGGCGGTGCTGCATGCCTTGCGCCGCGCCACTGCCCAAGCCTGAAGCGATTGGAGACATCCGCATGACCCCCTCAGAACCGCAAGCGCTCATCCTGACGCCCAATTTTCGGGAGCCTGGCCGCCGCTACTTTCGCGACTTCACGCCCGGCGACGACTTTTATGAAGCGCTGATCGACATGCACCGCGACCTCAGCGACGAGCAAAGCGAGCGTGCCAATGCACGCCTGATTCTCATTTTGTCCAACCACATTGGCGACATCGGCGTGTTGCGCGAGGCCATGCGCCTGGCCCGCGCAGCCGACTGAGCCCCTCAATTTTGTCGAAGGAGACGCCCATGAAGATCCGCAGAATGCACCACGTGGCCTACCGTTGCAAGGACGCCAAAGAAACCGTCAATTGGTATGTCAAGCACCTGAACATGAACTTCGTGCTGGCCATTGCCGAAGACCATGTGCCCAGCACCCACGCGCCCGACCCCTACATGCACCTGTTCCTCGATGCCGGCGGCGGCAATGTGCTGGCGTTTTTCGAGCTGCCCAATTCACCCGCCATGGGGCGCGACACCAACACGCCCGAGTGGGTGCAACACATTGCCTTTGAGGTCGACAGTGTGGAAACCCTGGAGGCCACCAAAGCCAAACTGGAAGCGGCCGGCATTCCTGTGCTGGGCGTGACCGACCACACCATTTTCAAATCCATCTACTTTTTTGACCCGAACGGCCACCGCCTGGAGTTGGCGTGCAACACCGGCACGCCCGAGATGTACAAAAAGCTGGACGAGGTGAAGTGGGACATGCTGGAAGAGTGGAGCCAGACCAAACGGGCGCCCAAGCATGCGGCCTGGATGCATGAGCGGGAGTTTCAGTTTTAACGATTTTTTCAATTTTCTGAACAAGCCCATAAGGCAACTTATGGGCTTTCTTTTTGGGGAGCCGGAAACCTGTCCCCGCAGCAGACCGCTAGTTTCAATTCAAATATTTGTAATTAACAATTAGTATTCAATGAAGAAATTAAAAGTTACAAAAGTATTCATTTATTCGTTAGAATCCTGACCATTAATAGCAAAATGTCTTTCTTTTGACAGGCGTTCACTTTCCAAAAAAAAATTTTGTCAGTGTGCTTGGGTATTGGTAAGGATGATTCACCCCATTGTTCGTTTTCGTCTTGCATTCATAAGCGCACTCTTTGGGTGCTTGGGCTTGAGTATCAGTGCCGTGGCGCAAAGCAATATTCGCCCGCCAGATGCTGGCGCTTTGCAACGGCAGATTGAGCGTGAGCGTTCCATCCCCTGGGTGCCACGCAATGGGCTCTCCGGCTCTGACGTTGGTGTGCGGCCGCCCGACTCCCAAGACACAACGATGGTTTTTGTGCGTCGCTTCCTTTTTCAGGGCAACACCTTGCTTTCCAGCGAGGTGCTGACGCAATTGTTGAAAGAGAGCACCTTGCAAAATTTAACCATCCGTCAACTTCATGTAGCTGCAGACAAAGTCAGGCAGGCCTACGTCGATGCAGGCTTGATGGCCGATGTCTCTTTGCCCGAGCAGGATGTCACTGAAGGCGATGTCCTTTTGAAAATCATTGAGGCCACTCGGGGTGAGGTGGTCTTGCTGGGCGATCCGCAGCCACGGATTCGGCAGCATCATATTCAGAAAATATTCGATGCACACCAGGCGCCCGGTGGGACTCTGTCAATTCGATCGCTCGATCGCGCGCTGTTGTTGGTCAAAGAATTGCCTGGCATGCTCATTGAGGGAGGGCTGTCTGAATGGGCCTCTGCAACATCGTCCCGCGATGTGTATTTGACGGTATTAAGTCTACCCACCCACACAGCTGACATCACCCTGGACAACGCGGGTGCACGCTCGACGGGTCGCGAGAGGGCCTGGACCAACTTCAAGGCCAGCAATGCCTTGGGCCATGGCGAGCAAGCTACCTTCAGCCTCTTGAAAACAGACGGCAGCACTTATATGCGCGCCGAAACCAGCTGGCCCCTGGGTTACCGAGGCTGGCGCCTGAGCTTGTATGACGCCCACCTGAGCTATCGCCTGGTGGCGCCCGAGTTTGTGGCATCGCGCGCACAAGGCACTTCCAACACGTTGGGCCTGTCGGTCACTTACCCGCTGAAGCTGACGCCCTACCAAAGCTTCTTGGTCAATTTTCAGGCAGAGCGCAAAGGCTTTGACAACCAGTCCAACGGTGCCACCGAAAGCCAATATAAAAGCACCGTCATGGGCGTAGGGCTGACATTCAACGCCAAAGATGCCTTGAACCAGGTCAACAAGGCCAGCCTGCAATGGCTGCAGGGCCAACTGAACTTGAACGGTTCGCCCACCCAAAGCCGAGACGCTTCTGGCGCTCAAACCGCGGGTCGCTTTGGCAAATGGCAGTATTCACTCAGCCGCCTGCAGCCCATCACCTCGCATTGGGAGGCCTATGCCGCGCTCAATGGCCAGTGGGCCAACAAAAACCTGGACTCTTCCGAAAAGTTCACCTTGGGCGGTGAAGGTGGCGTTCGGGCCTACCCTGGCAGTGAAGGGGTAGGCGCCCAAGGAAAAGTGGCCAACCTTGAACTGCGTTGGCGCGCCACCAACACCGACACCCTGGTGGGTTTTTACGACTGGGGCCATATCACCTTGCTGCGTGACAACCCGTCTGCCACTGCCCTCAATGCGTATGCACTGAAAGGCGCGGGCTTGGGGTGGATTCTGCAGATGCCAGACAATTCGCGCATCAAGTTCAGTTGGGCACGCCGCATTGGCAACAACCCCAACCCGTCCAACACGGGCACCGACCAAGATGGCAGCCTGATTCGAAACCGCTACTGGCTGTCAGCCATTGTGCCCTTCGCGTTTTGATGGGACCGCCCGCATGAACAAGCAGTACCGCATCGTCTGGCACGAGGCCACCCAACAATGGGTGGTGGCCTCCGAGCTGGCCAAGTCGCATGGCCCCAGCACCTCGGTGCTGGGTGGCACCCTGCGATCGGCGTTGTTGGCTTGTGTGCTGACACCTATTGCCTGGGCGGCCAGCCCTGTGCCCACCCAATTGCCCTCGGGCGGACAGGTGGTTGCGGGGCAAGCGGTCATCAGCCAAAGTGCCACCGTGCTGAATGTCAACCAAAGCAGCCAGCGTGCGGCCATCGACTGGCAAAGCTTCAACGTGGGGTCGGCTGCGCAAGTCAATTTCAACCAGCCCAACAGCAGCAGCGTCACGCTCAACCGCGTGCTGGACAACAACCCCAGCCAGATTTTTGGGCGCATCACCGCACCGGGGCAAGTGTTTCTGGTCAACCCCGCGGGGGCTTATTTTGCCCCCAGTGCCAGCGTGGAAGTGGGCAGCCTCATGGCCACCACCCATAGCCTGAGCAATGAAGACTTCATGGCCGGGCGCAACACCCTGGTGCGCAACGGCGCCACCGGCCGCATTGTGAACGATGGGCAACTCAAGGCCAGCCTGGGCGGCTACATTGCGCTGCTGGCCCCCGAGGTGCGCAACAACGGCGTGGTGGTGGCGCAAATGGGCACGGTGGCACTGGCTGCGGGCGAAGCCTACACCTTGCAGTTCGATGGCAAAGGCCTGCTGTCCAATGTGGTGGTCACGCCTGCCACCATGAAGACCTTGGTGGAAAACGGCAATGCGGTGCAGGCGCCTGGCGGGCTGATCATTTTGTCGGCACAGGCCGCCAACAGTTTGCAAGGCGGCATTGTGAACAACACAGGCAGCTTGCAGGCCAGCGGCTTGGTGAAAGAGGGCGGGCGCATTCTGCTGCGCGCCTCTGACCAGATCAACCACAGTGGCAGCATGCAAGCCGATGCCGCGCCAGACAGCGCGGGGCAGGGCGGCAACATCACACTGATTGCCGATTTGAACAACCCAGAGAGCTTGACGCGGGTGAGTGGCAGCATCAGTGCGAAAGGAGGCGCGTTGGGTGGGGATGGGGGGTTTATTGAAACTTCCGGCAGCAGATTGAACATTGAGGCTGCGGCCAGTGTCAGTGCGGCTGCGCCGAAGGGCAAGGCCGGCGAATGGTTACTCGACCCAGTTGACATCACCATTCAAAGCAGCGGTGCAACCTCTGTGCCATCTACAGGAGGTACCGTCGCCCCAACAAGTGCCTCTTCCACCGTAGACGTGGATGCGCTGAACACAGCTTTGTCCAATGGCAATGCCGTAACGATCAATACCAGTGCGGGATCTGGTGGTAATGGCGACATCACCGTCAGCAATGCGATTGTCAAGACAAATGGAGGCAATACTGGCTCATTGACCTTGACCGCAGACAGAAACATTGTTCTCAATGCATCTATCTCTGCCACGGGCTCAGGCAGCTTGCCAGTGACCTTGAATGCCGCTGGCAATATCAGTGGCAGTCCCACTGGTTCCATCAATACGAATGGTGGCTTGTTGACGCTAAATTCTGGGGCTGACATTGGTACTTTGGAAGGTCTCATCAGCGGTTCGGGAAATGTCACCAAAATGGGGGCTGGCACCCTGATTTTGTCTGCATCCAATACTTACACTGGTGCGACGACCCTCAGTGGCGGCATTTTGAGTGTGCCCATACTGGCCAACGGAGGGTCTAACAGCGGCATTGGCGCTTCAAGCAATGCTGCATCCAATCTGGTGTTCGATGGGGGCACGCTGCGATACACCGGCACAGGTGTGAACACTAACCGCTTGTTCACTCTGACCGACAATGGTGGAACGATTGATGCTTCCGGGACGGTCAAGCTAAGCTTTAACAATACGGGCCAGATAGCTCAAACAGGTACTGCTTCCCGTAGCCTGACGCTTTCTGGTATCACGGTGGGTACTTTTGGGCCGGTTATCACAGATCCAGTTTCAGGGGGAACAACAACCCTGGTACGAGGAAGTACCTCCACCGGCGGAAACTGGGAGTTAAGTAGCACCAATTTGCATACTGGCGGTATCGTCATTGATACGCAGGGCGGAGG
Organism: uncultured Bordetella sp.; assembly: GCA_964442645.1. Lineage (GTDB taxonomy): Bacteria > Pseudomonadota > Gammaproteobacteria > Burkholderiales > Burkholderiaceae_C > Limnohabitans. Next base: position 71,305 of record CAYTZZ010000006.1, read on the forward strand.
GTTCAAGATAAATTCAAGTGGTGCATTTGGGCAAGGAGTTGTCAGCCTTGGCAATAAAGGCTTTCTGACCATTGCGCTGCCCGCTGGTAGTTCCACCATCGTGAACGCATTCAATGTGACGGGGACATCATCGGCAACGCCTGCAATGTGGCTTCAAAGTGATACCAATGCGGTGGTGACTTTTTTCGGCGCTATTTCTGGTAACCAGTACTCCAATTTTGCGTTGCACGGGGGAAGGGCGGTGATTGGGGCTGCCATGGCTTTTGATGGCGTAGTTGATGTGAGATCTTCGCTGGTGATCGGGGAGCGATCCATTGCTTTGGGGAGCCTTTCTGGGACTGGGACTGGCCTCATCAGCTTGAATTCACCAACCAATCAGGTATTGACAGTAGGCAGTGACAATACAAATAGAGAATTTTCTGGTGTTATTCAGGATACCACTGGGAGCGATTCAGGAAAATTGTCCCTGGTGAAGGTTGGATCTGGCATTTTGACGCTTTCAGGCGCGAACACCTACACCGGCAATACAACTGTCAGTGCCGGAACTTTAACGGTCACAGGCAGTTTGTCAGACAGCACTTTGGTGAGCGTCGCCAGTAGCGCCACCTATAACGTGAATGCGAGCGACACAATTGCTGGTTTGACTGGGTCGGGTACCGTCAGGAGTTCCAGCGCTGGAAGTAAAGTGCTGAATTTAAACGTGGCGAGTGGCAGTCAGACCTTCAGTGGCGTGATTGCAAATGGCAGCGGTACGCTGGGTTTGACCAAAACAGGGTCAGGCACGCAGGCGTTGAGTGGTGCAAGCAGTACGTATACCGGGGTGACCACCCTCAGTGACGGCATTTTGAGCGTATCCACCTTGGCTAATGGTGGTTCAAGCAGTGGCATTGGCGCTTCAACAAACGCGGCAGCCAATTTGGTATTCGATGGCGGAACGCTTCAGTATACCGGGGCTGCCGTAGATACAAACCGATCGTTCACCCTGACCAACAACGGAGGAACGCTGGATGCGTCTGGAACGTCAGGCATCCTGAGGTTTAACACTTCTGGTTTGATTGCATACAGCAGTGCAACAGGATCCCGTAACTTGACATTGACAGGTACCGGAAGTGGCGTCATTGCCTTGACGTTGGCAGACAGCGGTGGTTCTACAAGTTTGACCAAAAATGGATCTGGATCTTGGAGTTTGCTCAGCGATAACACATACACCGGCGCAACATCCATCGCTTTGGGCACACTAACCGTTGCCGGTGGGAGCACTACTTCTGGTTCATTTGATATAGGCGCTGAGGCCTCACTCAAGTTAGAGGGAGTTTCCATTGCCATTCCAGTTTTGTCAGGCTCGGGCAACATTATGGGCGGGGCAACAGGTTCGACAGTGACCATAGGGAGCAATTCTGATCAATCATTTTCCGGTGTGATTCGGGATGGGACGAGCGGAAAACTATCTTTGAATAAAGTTGGATCAGGAGTATTGACACTCAGTTCTTCGAATGCATACACAGGGGGTACCAGTATCACAGCCGGGACGCTGAAAGTGACGGGTAGCCTTTCCTCCAGTACAGCGGTTACGCTGTCAATCGGCGCCACATACACCGTAGATGCAAACGCCACCATCGCCGGATTGACAGGCTTAGGAGGCACCATAAATACCTCCACAGTTGGATCTAAGTTACTTACTGTGAACCAATCATTTTCCAGTGCATATGCCGGGGTTATTACAGACGGATCAGGCCAGCTCAGCCTGTATAAAGATGGTGCTGGAACATTGACACTGAGCGGGGCTAACTCTTACACAGGTGTCACCACAATTGCCAGTGGTGCTTTAAGCGTTTCATCTTTAACCAATGGCGGTCAGAGTAGCAACATTGGTGCTGCGTTGAGTGCAGCTTCAAATCTGATTTTTCGTGGTGGGACACTGAGGTATACCGGGGCTGCAGGCAGCACGGATCGTTTATTCACGCTGGCCAATAACGGTGCTGTCATTGATGTGTCTGGCTCGGGTCATTTCAGCTTCAGTGGCTCCGCCCCCCTAGTGCAGATCGAAAGCTCGGCGCGTGTACTGACTTTGACGGGCACGGGCAGCGGCAGTTTTGCGCCGGTGATTTCCAATGGTGTTGGTGCCACCAGCTTGACGAAAAGTGGTTCAGGTACATGGACTTTGTCGGGCACAAACAGTTACACAGGTGCTACGACACTGTCGGGCGGTGTGCTGAGTGTCTCTTTGTTGGCGAATGGCGCCAGTGCCAGCAATATTGGTTCCTCGGGCAATACGGCTGTCAATCTGGTTCTTAACAGCGGGACGCTGAAATACACCGGTGCGGCTGTTTCCACGGATCGCTTATTTTTGCTCGGCAGCGGCGGTGTCACCCTGGATGCTTCGGGTTCGGGAACTTTAACTTTCAGCAATTCCGGGGCTTTGAGCTATGGCGACACATTAACGCGCACTTTGACTTTGGCTGGGACAGGCAATGGAGTTTTGACGCCCGCACTGGCCAATAACACGGGCGTGACGAGTCTGACGAAGTCGGACTCGGGTGCCTGGACTTTGGCGGGTGCGAACAGTTATACAGGACTGACATCCGTCACTGGTGGCACCCTTTATGCGGGGGTGGCTCCAACCTACACAGGAGGTGGCGCAACGCTTGTAAGCAGTGCATTTGGCAATAAGTCAACATTGGTCATGACTGGCTTAACAACCGTTGTAGATCTCAACGGCTTCAATGCAGAGATCGGCGAGTTGCGCCTTTCTGGCGCAACGCCTGTGGTGAAATTGAATGGGACATTGACGGTGAATACCGTTTTCAATGCGGACGAAAACCAAGAGTCACGCATCAACGGCAAAATTACAGGATCTGGCGATCTCAATATCAAAGGGACGGGTGAATTATTTCTGATCGCCACAGGCCCTACAGGCGCAGCAGATTACAGCGGTACCACCACGATAGCAAGTGGGGCTACTTTCAGGCTGGGTAGCCCTGTCACTTCGAACATTACGCCTTACACAGGGTCGGGACCAATTGTTAACAATGGAAAATTTATTGTCAAAAATCTGCAAATCAATCAGAATTTTAGCAATGTAATGTCTGGTACCGGCAGTGTCATCATAGATGTCGGAACGGGTTACAGCGTTACTTTGTCGCAAACGGCGTCCAACGCTGTCAACGGTATCAGCAATACTTTCAGTGGCGCTACAACTGTCCTTTCTGGGGTGTTGAAGCTGGGCTATGAAAAGGCACTGCTGAACAGCATCCTGACCGTGCCGGTCAGTGGTTTTTCGTTTGAAAATTTGAATGCTGCCTTCATTGGCGGCTTGGCAGGGAGTAACGGCCTCGCGCTGATCAATGCCAACTCAGTTGCAGTGTCATTGACGTTAGGCAATAACGATACGAGCTCCAATTATTCAGGTACCTTGAGCGGTGCGGGCAGTCTGACAAAAATCGGCAACGGCACATTAACTTTGAGTGGTGCCAACAGCTACACGGGTGGGACGACTGTTAAAGCGGGGTCGTTGATCGGCACTTCGGTCGCTGCGAATGCTTTTGGCTCTGGATCAATAACTTTGGGCGATACCGTAGGTAATGCCAATGCAAAAGTGTTGGTGGGGACATCTGGGTTAACTTACAGCAACCCGATTGTATTGGCTACAGGCACGATTGGGACGCTGACGATTGGTAACACCGGTACTGGCATATCGACCACTTTTTCCGGGGGTGTGACGGGCACCAATAACCTCACCATTGAGAACGGTGCAACCACGGGCACGCTGACTTTCTCAACGGGTGGACTCAATAACGTTGGCACGATCACGCATATTGGCAATGGAACAGGTGGGGCGACGGTCAATGCCGTCATTGGAAGCAATGTCACGGGGCTGATTCAAAATAGCGCAACATCAAGTTTGACGCTCAACGGGGCCAACATTTTCGCTGGCAGCACCGCCTTGTCAGCGGGAACACTGCTTCTTGGCAATAGCCTGGCCCTACAGAACAGCACATTGGCAGTGCCACCCAGCGGATTCTCATTTGGAGTTTTGACCGCAGTGACTTTGGGTGGCTTGTCTGGAAATAATGGCCTTGTGCTGGCCAATGCAAATTCAGCCAGTGTCACCTTGACATTAGGAAACAACAATACAAGCTCAACTTATTCAGGTATTTTGAGTGGTACTGGGGCAGCGTTAATCAAAACCGGCTCAGGCACGCTGACGCTGAGTGGTGCGAACACGTACACCGGGGGCACCACAGTGAGTGGCGGCACGCTGGTGCTGACGAGCACAGGCACGCTGGGCAGCACCAGTGGTGGGCTGACGCTGAGTGGCGGCACGCTGGACCTGCAGCGCACGCTGACGGTGGGTAGCCTGAGCATGAGTGGGGTGACGCCTGCCATTACGAACAGCACGGGGACATCGAGTCTGACGGTCAGCGGGGTGAGCACGCTGGCGGGGGCGATCACGACGAGCGGGTCACAGACATACAGCGGCGCAGTGACGCTGGGTGCGGACACGACATTGAGCGGTGGTGCTGGGAACATTGGCTTTGGCGCAACGCTGGATGGCGGGTTTGGGCTGAGTACGAGCACCACGGGGGCGACGACGTTCGGGGGAGCGGTGGGAGGCAGCGCAGCCTTGGGCAGTTTGACGGTGAACACGGCAAGCTTGACGGCGGGTGGGCTGAAGCTGAGCGGGGCGCTGTCGGTGACCCACAGTGGCGCAGGCACGGTGAGCGGGGTGATAGAGGGCACCACGCTGAGCAAGGCGGGGGATGGCACGCTGACGCTGAGCGGTGCGAACACGTACACCGGGGGCACCACAGTGAGTGGCGGCACATTAGTGGTCACGCATGCGATGGGTTTAGGCGCCGCGGATATTGGGACAACGGTGGCATCGGGTGCGACCTTGGATCTACAGGCTGTAGACATGGTCGCGGAAGCCGTGATGCTCAATGGTGGGACCCTGAAAGTCAGCGCGGGCAGCAGCAGTTTGTCTGGTCTGATCACGCTAGGCGCACCCAGCACGATAGACAGTTCAGGCGCATCATTGAGCTTATCGGGTGGAGTGGCGAATGCAGGGTTTTTGACGACGTTCAGTGGTTCGGGAAGCGCAACGGTGAGTAATGTTGCGATCAGCGGGACAGGTGGACTGACAAAAACTGGTAGCGGTACATTGACGTTAAATGGGGCCAATAGTTTCAGTGGAACGACCAATATTACCGGGGGCGCTCTCGTCTTGGGACATTCCTTTGCATTGCAATTCAGTACGCTCAATTTGACCACCAGTGGCTTCTCGTTTGGAAGTATGAATGATGTGACATTGGGCGGCCTATCCGGCAGCAGCAATCTTGCACTCACCAGCAGTGCAGCCTCTCCTGGGGTTATTTTGCGGGTTGGTAATAACGACGCAGATACCCTTTACTCGGGTATCTTGAGCAACGCAGCAGGTTCGTTGGTGAAAGTGGGTACTGGGAAGCTGACACTCAGTGGTGACAATTCATACAATGGCGGTACCACGATCAGCAGTGGAACTTTGCAAGTAGGAAATGGCGGTTCAACGGGTTCCTTGGGTGCTGGGGCGGTTAGCAATAGTGCAATGCTGACTTTCAACCGAGGGGCAAGCACCACGATTCCCAACGTTATCAGTGGGTCTGGCGCGGTCCTGGCGACCATCACTGGCGACTTGACGCTCAGCGCCGGTGCCTCCATCAGCAGTTCGGGAAACGATATTGTTTTATCTGCAAGCGGAAATTTGATTAATAACGCTGGAAGTTCTGTACTCAGTGCAACTGGAGTGGGTCGCAGGTGGATTGTTTACAGTGTCGACCCCGCCCTCAATACGTTTGGCGGTCTGAACAGTGGTTCCAAAGCCATTTGGGGGAGCACTTATTCAAGCCTTCCACCCAGCAGTGTTGGTACGGGCAATCGATACGTCTTCAATGTCAGCGGGGGAACAGTGACGGCTTCGACCACTGCTGCCAGTAAAAATTATGGTGATGCCCCCATAAACTTGTCTAATCAAATTTCTATTGGCTTGAATGGACCGGCCTTTGAAAATGGAAATAGTTATGGGGTTTATTTGAGCAGTGTTCTAGCCGATGCCCTGAGCACCAGTCCGAGCGTAAACTCGTTGGGCAACACACAAGCTGCCGGTGCCGGTGACTATGCCTACACTCTGTCGCAAGGAGTGGCTAATTCGGGGTTTAACTATGCTGCTTCTAATGCGGCCAGTTTCACTGTGAAAAAAGCGCCACTGACGCTGGTGGGCACGAATGCGACGGTGACTTACAACGGTGGTGCTCAGAGCAATGGCTTTTTAGTATCGGCGGGGACGATCTACAACAACGACATCACCACGGTATCTGGTCTGGTCACGGCAACGAACGCGTCAGACACCTATTACACAAATTCGGCGGGGCTGTCTAACGCACAAGGCAGCGGAGTTGCTAACTACGCCATCACTTATGGCACAAGCGGTAGTTTGAAGATTGACAGGGCGACGGTTTCGTTAAGCGCGATCAGCAAGTCCTATGACGGCACGACTGGCATGGGCAATACAACAATGACGATTGCTGGTGTGGGCACTGAAAAATTGAGATTCAGTGCGGCGACATATTTCAGCAAGGAGGTCAGCGCCAATGGCAATAACTATCTGAGTGCGCTGACGCTCCAAGATGGAAGCAATGGGGAACTGGCCAGCAATTACAAGTTGCCCGACACTTTGAGTGTGGTTAACGCGCAGGCAACGATCAACAAGGCGTTGCTGACGCTTGGGGGGTCGAATACGACGTTGACCTACAACGGTGGTGTGCAGCGCAACAGTTTTGTGGCGACAGTGGGGACGATCTACAACAACGATATCACCACGGTGTCTGGTTTGGTGACGGCGGTCAATGCTTCAGACACCCCTTACACAAATTCGGTGGAGCTGTCTAGCGCACAAGGCAGCGGAGTTGGTAATTACACCATCACATATGGCACGAGCGGTAGTTTGAAGATAGACAAGGCACCGCTGACGTTGATGGCCAATGCACTGAGCAAGACGTACGACGGCACACTGGGTGTAGGCAATGCAAGCAACCTTGGGTACAGCATCACGGCAGGGCAGTTGTACGCGAACGTAAGCAACGGCAATGCGCCAGACACCCTGACAGGCACGCCGGTGTATGCGTACACCGATGCCAATGCGGGCACGGGAACAAAGACGGTGACGCTGTCGGGCCTGAGCGTGAGCGATGGCAACAGCGGCGGCAACTACAGCGTGACGCTGGCGAGCAACACGGGCGGCACGATCACGCCCGCACCGCTGACGTTGACGGCCAATGCGTTGAGCAAGACTTACGACGGCACGC
>CAYTZZ010000006.1:78744-143480 GCA_964442645.1 uncultured Bordetella sp.
GAGCGATGGCAACAGCGGCGGGAACTACAGCGTGACGCTGGCGAGCAACACGGGCGGCACGATCACGCCTAAGGTGATCATGCTCAGCGGATTGAAAGCCAACAACAAGGTCTACGACACCACCACCACCGCAACCATCGCCAGCTACGGCACGTTGCAGGGCGACGCCAGTTCTAGCAACGATTTCAAATATTACGCGGTCGATACCGTGGAGCTGGTAAAAACCAACGCGACTGCCAATTTTTCAGACCCCAATGTGGGCATTGGCAAAACCGTCACTGTGACCGGTCTGGCTTTGAGCAACAGCAATTACACCCTGGCTGAGCCAACCACAACGGCGAACATCACGGCCCAAGCGCTCAATTTGCTGGCCGTCAACGGATTGCGTCGCTACAACGGTACAACACTTTTCACTTACCAGGATTTTCAAATTACCGGCGCTTTGAAGGGAGAGTTGGTAAGTTTGACCGCTGGCACAGCCAACACACCTTCGCCCAATGTGGGTGTGTACACCGAGCGACCGCTCAATGGCCTGGCAATTTCGGTGACAGGTGGCAGTGCAGAAAACTACACCTTGCCAACGATGGCCAATTTGACAATCATCAAGGCGCCTTTGACCATCAGTGCAACGCCAGACAGTCGCATTTACAACGGAACCACGTCTTCTTCAGCGCAGCCAACTTTCAGCACGCTGTACGGCAAAGACACTTTGACAGGTTTGAGTCAATCGTTTTTAAGCAAAAACGTTCAAACGGCGGGTGGCAGCACTTTGAGAGTGAGCAATGATTTTGTGCTGAACGATGGCAATGGTGGCAGTAACTATGAGGTGTCGCTGGTGACGGCGCTGGGAACAATCACGCCAGCGCCTGTCAACGTGGTCGGCGTTTCGGCAGCCAGCAAAGTTTACGATGGCACGCGCCTTGCCTCTCTCAGCGGTGGTGGCATTGAAGTGTTTGGCGCTGACAACGTGACGCTTTTGAAAGCAGGGGCGACTGGTGCCTTTGACACAAAAGACGCAGGCGTTGCCAAGTCTGTGGCCGCATCAGGCTACGCCCTGGGTGGTGCTGATGCGGGCAACTACAGCTTGATTCAACCCTCCGGGTTGTTAGCGGACATCACGCCCAAGGCACTCAGCGTGATCGCAAAAAATGACGCAAGAACCTATGACAGCACCGCGTACAGTGGTGGCAATGGCGTGACCTACAGCGGGTTTGTAGCGGGTGAATCGGAGGCTGAGCTGTCCGGAGCGTTGTCTTACGGGGGCACCAGCCAGGGGGCGGTGAACATTGGCACATACAACATTCAACCCAAGGGGTTGACGTCACGAAACTACAGCCTGGGGTTTGAAGATGGGCAGTTGAGCATTGTGGCGGCTGCACCTGTAGTGACTGTGATTGCAAAAGACCCGCAACCAGTGAAGGTGCCACCCGACCCATACGAAGAACAAAAAAACAAAGAGGATCTTGCGCGTAACTTGAGCCGCCTGTCTTTGACCAGCACAAGCGAACGTCAGAGGGTGCCGTTGACCATCATCGCGCAACCCCAAGGAAACACCCCGGGTCTCGCCAGACTGGTGATCAACCAAGCGTTGCCAGCGCCTGGACAAACCATTCAAATTCCGCTACCGGTTGAATTGAAGGGAAGCAGCAAAACCATGGCGAGTGTCACGGGGTTACCGCCCTGGTTGAGTTTTGACCCATCGGGTCAAATGTTCATTGTCCGCGACGTCCCCCCTGGCGTGGAAACCTATCAGGTCACACTTCAAGTCGATGGAAAGATTTGGAGCTTGACCCTTGACTTTAGAAACGCATCAAGAAGAAGGTGAAATGAAGGTACAAAAACAGGGATGGAAACTAGTTATTTGTGCGGCTTGGCTGACCGTTGGTCTGGTTGCATACGCGCAACAGAATGTTGGTACCGTGAATGGCGTGTCTGTTTCAGCAGCTTTGCTGGAGCAAGTTGTCAAGAATAACACGCGCCAAGACATGCCAGACAGCGCCGAATTGCGGCAAGCGATTCGCAACGAGTTGCTGATTCGCGAGGTGTTGGCGCAGGAGGCCGTCAAGCGTGGCTTGGACCGGTCTGAAGAAGCCAAAAACCAATTGCTGCTGTTGCGTCAAAACTTTTTGGCCGAATTGTTGGTGGCGGACCACATGGAAAAGAACCCCATCAGTCAGGAAGATGTGCGCAAGGAATATGAGCGCCAAATCCGCATGTTGACGGGGGCCCAGCAGTACAAAATCAGCGGCATTGTGTTGGCTACAGAGGCCGATGCCAAAGCAGCCATGGCTCGTTTGAAGAAGGGGGAGCGTTTCGAGGGCGTTGCTCGAGAAATGTCACTGGACCCCAGCAAACAGCAAGGTGGTGACATGGGGTGGCTGCTGGCCGACCAGATCGTGCCCTTGATTTCCAACGTGGTGGTGAATTTACCCAAAGGCTCTACGGTGGCGGCGCCCATTCAAACCCCCACCGGCTGGCATGTGATTCGTTTGAATGACACCCGTCCCTATGTGGCACCCAGCTTCGACGAAGCCAAAGAGCGTGTTCGCCAAGGCCTGATGCAACAGCAGCGCGCCACCTTCATCCACAAATTGCAAAGCGAAGCCAAGATTGTGACCTCCTCGTGAACACGCCCTTGATGCCTGACTCAGAAGAAAACCAGGCGGCCATCAAAAATGAGTTGATTGCCCGCGAAGTTCTGGCGCAAAAAGCTTTGGAGTTGGGCCTTGAGACCTCCGAGGCTTTCCTCAGCCAAATGGCGATATTTCGCCAAATGACCTTGGCGGAAATGGCAGTACAGGATCATTTGAAGAAACATCCGATCACAGAGGAAGATGTTCAAAAAGACTATGAACGTCAAGTCGCGCTGTTGAAAGAGGCGACCGAATACCGCGTCAGCAGCATTGTGGTGTCATCTCAAGCGGAGGCAAATACTGCCTTGCAGCGTTTGAAGGCGGGGGAGGCGTTTGCCTTGGTGGCACAAGAGGTGTCCATCGAGTCCAGCAAGGCCTTGGGCGGTGACTTGGGCTGGCTGTTGCCGCATCAAATCATTCCACTGGTGGCCAATGTGGTGGTGAATTTGCAGCCAGGTGCATTGGTGAGCACCCCGATTCAATCGGAACGGGGTTGGCATCTGGTGAAGCTGGAGGCTATTCGGCCTTATGCGATCCCGTCCCTGGCTGTGGCGCGAGACCGTGTGCGGGAGGGCCTAGTGCAGCAGCAGCGGGTGACCTATATTCAACAGCGGATCGCGCAAGCGCGCATCGTTGCGTGAGCGCGAGCTCTGTGGCCTGCAGGATGGCGTTCAGCTCAGCCATCGCCTGAGCTTGCGGTGTCACAGGTGGGGTTTGCCGCAGGCCTTCCTCTAGGGTGTTCAGGGCTGCGTACAGCCGGTCACACCCCATGCTGCCCAGGGTGCCTTTGAGGCGATGCGCCAGGCGGCGTGCCTCTTCCCATTGTTGATCAGCCAGGCGCTGAAGCAGGACAGGTGCTTGTTCCAGCAGTTTTTGCAGCGCGGCTTCCATCCATTCCATGAATTCATCTGGCGCCATGAAAGATTGCAGCTCGGCAAGGACAGGCTCATTCAGTGTTTGCATGGCGAAATTCTGACAGTTTCGCGCAAAGAAGTACCGACTTTAAATTACTAAAAAAGTGAAATTTAAGAATATTCTCAAGGCAGTGTTTGACAACATGTTTGAGCTGTTTTGCGTTTCATTTCTTTTGAATTTTCTCGGTTTCTGCGGGCGGTGCATGCCGGTGTGTGGGCATTGGGCGCAGCCCTGTTCCTGGGCATGGCCTGGCATGCGTCGTCGCTCACGTGGTTGTTGGCTGGGACGCTTTGGGCCGGCTTGCAGGTCCTGTCATGGGGCTTGGGTCGGTGGCAGTGGCGTTGCCAAGGCCATGCCTTGGCCGATGCCATCGACCTGAGGGTGAAGGGCAAGCCAAGCGAGATGGCCCAGCCGTTACCGGCGGTGACGCTGGGTCCGGGCGGGCGGGCTCTGGAGAATGCCTTGAATGCCTTGCTGCGCAAAATGGATGCGCGCGAGCGTGCCCTGGCCCATGCCTTTGACGAGCTTCGCCAGAACTTGACGGGCTTGACCAAGAGCTTCCCCGGCATTTTGTTCCGCCTGGAATTGATGCGGGACAACCGCTACGGGTTCACCTACCTCACGCCGTCGGCAGCGCACTACCTGGGCTTGAATTTGACCCAGATGCCTTTGCCCGCCGAAGATTTTTTTGAGCGCTTGAACCCAGAAGATCGCCAGGTCAAAGGGGAAGAGATTTGGCGCCAGGTGAAAGAGCAGGCCGTGCTGGATGTGGTGTTTCAAGTTGAAGGAGAAGATGGCGTGCAGCGACACATGCGGGCGCACGGCCATGCACGGCTGCAAGCCAATGGCCGCAAGACCTGGGAGGGGGTGGCTGTAGATGTGTCGGACTTGGTGCTTGCCAAGCAGCAAGCCAAATTGGCGGACAAAGCCAAGTCGCAGTTTCTGGCCACCATGAGTCACGAAATTCGCACGCCCCTCAACGGCATTTTGGGGTTCACCCAAAACTTGTACGAAGAGTTGAACGATCCCCAACACAAGGCGGATGTGCGCAAGATCATGGAGACAGCGCAGACCTTGACGCGGATTTTGAATGACATTCTTGACTTTTCCAAGATCGAAGCGGGCAAGATCCAGATTGAGGTGCGCCCGTTCAGCCTGAATGAGTTGATTGAGTCCAGTGTCTCGCTTTACCACGTGGAGGCGCGACAGCGTGGCATTGATTTTCGCGTGGAGGTCGACGCCGACCAGGGCTTTCAGATTTTGGGTGACCCTACCCGGTTGCGGCAGGTGTTGCACAACCTGTTGTCGAATGCCATGAAGTTTGCGCCTCAAGGTGCCGTGGTTTTATCGGTCAGGCTCAAACGGCTTCCCAACGACCGGGCGAGCTTGTGGGTTCAGGTCAAGGACAACGGCATTGGCATGTCGCCACAGGCGGTTGGCAAATTGTTTCAGCGGTTCGAGCAATTGGAACCGGGTGTTTATCGGCGCTTTGGTGGCAGTGGCCTGGGCCTGGCCATTGTGAAAGGCCTGCTGGATGCCATGCAGGGGCAGGTGCAGGTGTTCTCCACACTGGGGGTCGGCACGCGTTTTGAGATTGAGGTGAGCTTTCCGCGTGTTGATTTGCCGGTGGGCAGCGTGAGTGCCGATGCGCCCGAGCAGGTGCGGCCTTTGCGCTTGTTGGTGGTGGACGATGTGGACATGAACCGGCAGATGATTTTGCGTGCCTTGCGCAAAGACGGGCACCAGATGCAAGAGGCTGAAGATGGCCAGGAAGCTTTGCAAAAAGCCCTGGCTGAGCCTTTCGATGTGATCTTGATGGATGTGGACATGCCGGTGATGTCGGGCCTGGAAGCTGCACGGGCCATTCGGCAGCAAGCTGGTCCGAGCCAGCATGCCGTGGTGATTGCGCTCAGCGGCTACGCGTTCGACAAAGACATCGATGCTGCCATGCAAAGTGGCATGAATGACTACATGGCCAAACCAATTTCCTTTTCCAAACTTCGATCGCTGCTGGCCAAATGGTCGCAGCCTTCGGCAGGTGAGCGTTCATGGTGAAAACCAATTTCAATTTTTTGGCGGTCGACGACGACAGCACGGTCCTCAAAATTGCCGAAGTGGCTTGCCGCCCCTTCGATTTGCATATCAAGTTTCACCAGGCCTCGAATGTGCACACGGCCATTGATTTGTCCAAGCGGGTGGCCTTTGACCTGATCTTGCTGGACCATGACATTGGCGGCGTTCAAGGCTGGGAGTTGCTGGACTACTTGCGCCCAACCTTGTTGCTCAAGCCCATTGTGTTGGTGTATTCGGGTCATGTGGATGAGGTTTCGCGAGCGGCGTACACAGAGCGCGCTGTTCACGATATTTTGCAGAAGCCTCTGAACATTTCCTCACTGGGGTTTTCGATTCGAAAGGCGTTGCGAATCTGATGGCGACATTCCAAGCACCCGGCGTCTGGCAGCGGCTGCAGCGTTCCTTTAGGCGAGGCAGAGGGGCCTCTCCCCACCTGAAGTCGCAGACAGATTTTCTGACAGCGATTTCCCCGCAATTGCGAACGCCACTGAATGACATCATTGGCTATGCAGAATACATTCAACACACCGCGACCGAGCCGATGATCCGGTTCCCGTCGCAAATTATTTTTGAAAGCGGCAACCAACTGCTCGGCTTGGTGAATGCCTGGCTGGACTGGAGTCAGCTGGAGGCGGGGCAGGTGGTCAGCACGCCAACACAGTTTGTGCTTTCGGAGTGGCTGTCGGAAACGCTGATGCAGCACCGCGCACAAGCGGCGGCCTTGGATGTGCGCCTGGTGCCGCAACCCCATGCCAACCTACCGCCATCGGTATGGCTGGACCGCACTCACTTGAGCAAGGTGATGCAGCAGTTGCTGCACAACGCCATCAAGTTCAGCCGCGAAGGGGGAGAGGTGAAAGTGGTCATTGAATACCGGGCGCCTTTTCACAGTTTGGTTTTTTCTGTGCAGGATGCGGGCGTGGGGATTCCGTTAGACAAGCACAGCTCCGTCTTTCAGCAGTTCTGGCAAAGCGAGGATTACATTCGCACCCCTTATACCGGCGCAGGCCTGGGCCTGGCGCTGGCCAAAAAGTGGGTGGAATTCATGGGCGGCGAAATGGGCTTCAATTCATCGCCCAATGTGGGCAGCATTTTCTTTTTCAGCTTGCCCTTGACTGACGAGGGGGAGGGTACAGCATGACACGCCATGTGTTGATTGTGGACGACGTGATGACCAACCGCATGCTGCCAGGCATGATCTTGCGTGGGCTGGGGGACGTGATTCACGAATGCGGCAATGGCGAGGAAGCCATGGCGCTGCTGGCCCAAGAGCCCATCACCCATGTGCTGCTGGACATTTCTTTGCCCAAGGTCAGCGGGGTGGACATCTGTCGCCAGATTCGCCAAACGCCCGCATGGTCCCAAGTGCGCCTGATTGCCTACACCGCCCACGGCATGGAGCAACAAACCCACGACTTTCTGGCAGCCGGCTTTGACGATGTGCTGGTCAAACCGATTCGACGCGATGATTTGCTGCGGGTACTGGCCTGAGCCGATCGGTGTAGGATTCAGAGCAAGGAGAAACCGCCATGTCCCTGATTGAAATTCGCAAGCGCAGCCTGACCATCGAGACCACCTACCATGAGGGTGGGCCAGCAGTGGCCGTGCCCCTCAAAATGGCGGCAGCCTGTGCCGTCATTCGCAACCCTTACGCTGGACGTTACGAGCCGGACCTGATGCCCTTCATGGCTGAGTTGCGTTCCTTGGGAACCACCTTGGCGCAAGAACTGGTGGACACCCTGGGGCGAGACAACGTTGAGGTGTACAGCAAGGCCGCCATTGTGGGCGTGGACGGTGAAATGGAACATGGCGCGGTGTGGCACGAGGCGGGTGGCTGGGCCATGCGCTCGGTGTTGGGCGACCCCAAGGCCATTGTGCCGGCCGCCAAAGCCGTGGCGGGCACGGGCTACCGCTTGATGGTGCCTGTGCATTACATCCATGCTTGCTATGTGCGCAGCCACTTCAACAGCATCGAGGTGGGCATCCAGGATGCGCCGCGGCCCAAAGAAATTTTGTTTGCCCTGGTCATGGGCACCGGCGGGCGCGTGCACTCGCGCCTGGGTGGCTTGACCAAAGACAAGGTGTCAGTTAACGACGGCCAACGCTGAACATGATGAATTCAGAACCTGTGGCGCCGGTTTCCTTTCGCGAGGCGGTGGCGTTCTGGTTCAAGCTGGGCTTCATCAGCTTTGGCGGGCCTGCTGGGCAAATTGCCATTCTTCACCAGGAGTTGGTGGAGCGACGCCGCTGGATTTCCGAGAAGCGCTTCCTGCATGCGCTGAATTACTGCATGGTGTTGCCTGGGCCTGAGGCGCAGCAACTGGTGACTTACATCGGCTGGTTGATGCACCGCAGCTGGGGCGGGATGGTGGCAGGCAGCTTGTTTGTCCTGCCATCGCTGCTGATGCTGATTGGCTTGTCTTGGGTTTATGTGGCGTGGGGTACCTTGCCCTGGGTGGCGGGGCTGTTCGCGGGGATCAAGCCTGCGGTTGCCGCCATTGTGTTGCAGGCGGCGCATCGCATCGGCAGCCGCACTTTGCGCAATGCCGCCTTGATGTGGGTGGCTTTGTTGTCTTTTCTGGCAACGTCGGTGGCCCAGATTCCATTTCCTTGGGTGGTGCTTTGCGCTGCAGGGACGGGCTGGGCCTTGGCGCGCTGGCGTCCGCAGGATGTTCACGTTGCTGCATCGCATGCAGGCGCGTTCAGCCCACAACACGCTCCCGCCTGGATTGATGACCACACGCCAACGCCTGCACATGCGCGCTTTTCGCTCAGGGGCCTGGCACGGGTGCTTTGCTGGGGAGCTGTGTTGTGGCTGGTGCCCATGGCATGGCTGGTCATGGCTTGGAGCTGGGATCACACACTCGCTCAGATGGGATGGTTTTTCACAAAAGCCGCTTGGCTGACCTTTGGTGGGGCCTACGCGGTGCTGCCTTACGTTGTTCAGAGCGCTGTTGACCAGTACGTTTGGTTGACAGCGCCGCAAATGATGGATGGCTTGGCGCTGGGCGAGAGCACGCCCGGGCCACTCATCATGGTGGTGGCCTTCGTGGGGTTTTTAGGCGGCGTGACGAAAGAGGTCTTGGGTCCCGATACGCTTGTGGCTTCGGGCGCGCTGGCGGCGTGCGTGGTGACCTGGTTTACTTTTTTGCCCTCGTTTGTTTTGATTTTGGCGGGGGGGCCCTGGATTGAAAGCACGCACGGTCAGTTGAAGTTCACAGCACCGCTCACGGCCATCACGGCGGCGGTGGTGGGGGTGGGGGTGGTGCTGAATTTGGCCTTGTTCTTTCTGGCCCATGTGGGCTGGCCAGAGGGCATGGCAGGGCGTATGGATGTGTCCTCCTTGCTGTTGTTTGTCGTTGCGACTGTGGCCTTGTTGCAGTTCAAGCGGAGTGTGCTTGAAGTGATCGCGGTCTGTGCTGCGCTGGGATGGGCAAGGGTGGGGTTTTCATAAATTTACATTCGAGGGTATTTCCTCATATCTCAAAGATAACACTTATCGATATAAAATAAATATCTTAGTTTTGTCATTTGTTGGTAAATGCTGGCCAAACAACTGGATCTGCCACACTCACAATTCGCGAAGCGACTCCACGACATTCTTTTGAGCGCGGGTTATTCCACCGATCCAAAGTGGATCAGGAATGAATTGCTCAAAGCCAATCCCAATTTGCGCATCACACAGCTTGCGGTGAGCCACTGGCTGACTGGGCATTCGATACCAAGGCCTCACAACATCAAGGCACTTGCGGACTGGCTCAACGTCCCGCCTTGCTTGTTGGCTTTCGGGCAAGACTACACCATCGCTTTGGCTGCCAAGGTCGGCAAACTGGAGGTGACCCTTGAAGCAACCAGAGTCCTCGAGGGGTATTTGAGCCTGAAGCCACAACACCGTCATGACGTGGCGGAGGTCATCAAGGCATTGTCATGCCTTCAGTCAGTTGAACGGCCCAACGCTCTGCTGCCAATTTGAAATCACGTTCAAACCGCCATCGCGAGCGAAGCGCGGCGA
Source organism: uncultured Bordetella sp. (assembly GCA_964442645.1). GTDB lineage: Bacteria > Pseudomonadota > Gammaproteobacteria > Burkholderiales > Burkholderiaceae_C > Limnohabitans. The sequence goes on from CAYTZZ010000006.1 coordinate 88,378, forward strand.
TCTTGCGCCGCAGAGGGCTTGCCGCGTCCCCTGCGGGGCCTCGCAATGACGGCTTGATCAGTATTGTTTGTAGGGCAGGAATTTGCCGGACAACACCACGTTGACGCGGTCGCCTTTGGGATCGGGTTGGCGCACGATGTCCATCGAGAAGTCGATCGCGCTCATGATGCCGTCGCCGAACTCTTCGTGAATCAACTCCTTGATGGTGGTGCCATAAACGCTGACGATTTCATACCAGCGGTAAATCAGTGGATCGGTCGGCACCGCGGTGGGCAGCGAGCCTTTGTAGGGCACGACTTGCAGCCACTTTTGTTCTTCTGCATTCAGGCCAAAAATTTTGCCAATGATTTTGGCCTGCTTGGCGTCCAGTGTCATTTGGCCCAGGCAGGCGGCCGTGGTCCATTCTTTGGAGAGGCCAACTTTCTTGGCGACATCTTCCCATTTGAGGCCTTTGGACACCTTGGCGCTGATGATTTTTTCGGTGACGTCCATGCGGTTCATGTGTGCTCCTGTGAGTTTCGTTGAGGTTGTTGAAAAGGGGTTCAGTGCGCTGTGGCCCGTGTGACCAGAAAGTCCACGATGTGGTTGCGCAAGGGGTAATAGTCGTCCAGGTGGTGCAGGCCCGAGCGCGTGCGGTTGCGCGGCAAGGGGTTGTTGACCACTTCGGCGATGCCGCCGGGCTTGTAGCCATCTGGGGCATCGGCGCCGTTGTTCATCAGCAGGATGCGGTCGGCCAGCAAAATGGCTTCGTCCACATCGTGGGTGATCATGAAGACGGTTTGCTGGGTGTCGCGCACGATGTGCATCAACTCGTCTTGAATGGTGCCGCGGGTCAAAGCGTCAAGCGCGCCAAAGGGCTCGTCGAGCAGCAGCATCTTGGGCTGGATGGCGAAGGCGCGGGCAATGCCCACGCGCTGCTTCATGCCACCCGACAACTGGCTGGGTTTTTTGTCGATGGCGTGGCTCAGGCCCACCATGCTCACGAACTTCTCCACATGCACATTGACCTTGGGGGTGGGCATGTCGGGCCAACGCGATTTGACGGCGAAGGCAATGTTTTGGCGCACGGTCAGCCAGGGCATCAGGGCGTGGCCCTGGAACACCACGCCGCGTTCCAGGCTGGGCCCGGAGACTTCCCGGCCGTCCATGAACACGTGGCCCGATGTGGCTTCGTCCAGACCCGCCAGCACATTCAGGATGGTGGTCTTGCCACAGCCCGAATGGCCAATGATGCAAACGAATTCGCCACGGTCCAGGGTGAACGACACATCCGAGAAAACAGGGCGCGCAGCGCTGTAGGCCTTGCTGAGTTTTTCAATTTTGAGAAAGCCTGTCATGGCGCGAGACTCCTGCTTTGAGGCAACAATGTCAGATTGCAAACGGCTGTCATTCCACATAGGTCACCACGCGTTGAAGTTGGCCAAACATCAGGTCGAGCAGCATGCCGACCACGCCAATGACCAGGATCGCAAAGATCACGTTGGTCAGCGAGAGGTTGTTCCATTCGTTCCAGACAAAGTAGCCAATGCCGGTACCGCCGACCAGCATTTCAGCGGCCACGATCACCAACCAGGCGATGCCCATGCTGATGCGCATGCCCGTGAGGATGGTGGGTGCTGCCGCGGGCAGGATCACCAGGAAAGCTTTGCGCAGCGGGTTGACCTCGAGGGTGGCGGCCACATTGAGCCAGTCTTTTTTCACCGATGCCACGCCAAACGCTGTGTTGACCAGCATCGGCCAGATCGAGCAAATGAAAATCACAAAGATGCCCGAAATGGCGGAGTCTTTGATGGTGTACAACGCCAGCGGCATCCAGGCCAGAGGTGAGATCGGTTTGAGCACCTGAATGAACGGGTCAAGGGCGCGGCGCAAAAGCGGCGACATGCCAATCATGAAGCCCAATGGGATGGCGACCAGACACGCTAGGCCAAAGCCCAAGGCCACGCGGCCCAGCGAATGCGCCAATTGGATGGCAATGCCTTTGTCGTTGGGGCCGTTGTCGTAGAAAGGGTTGGACAAATGGCCCCAGACTGTCCCACCCATTTGCCCCAGGGTGGGAAAGCCGTTGGACTTACTGGCCCCCGGGTCTTTGCCCATCATCTTGGCGTACTCGATTTGCTCGGCAGTCATGCCGGCCAGCGAGGCCCCGGGACCGCTGTTGGCGGTGGCGGCATACCAGATGCCCAACAGGGCCACGAAGATCAGCGTGGACAGGACCGCGGCCCTGAATTGCAAGCTGTGCAAGTTGGGCATCTTCAGGCTCCCTTGCTGATGGGGAAGCTCTTGGCGTATTCGGCCGCTTTGCCCGGGTCAAACTCACGGCCCATGATCTTGAACTTGGGGTAGGCGCCTTCGGGCACCTTTTGATCCAGTTCCTTCATGCGCTTTTTCGCGTCGGTCAGCAAGAAGACCTTCTCGGCAATTTGCTTGTAATTCACATCACCCTTGATGTAGCCCCAGCGTTGCATTTGGGTCAGCATCCACACCGCCATGCTCTGCCAGGGCATGGGGTCAAAGTCGGCACGGTCGGGCACGTTCTTGATGTTGCCCAGGCCATCGGCGAACTTGCCGGTCAACACTTGCGCGAGCACAACCTCGGGCTGGTTCAGGTAAGCCTGGGGCGCAATCACTTTGGCAATCAGCTCGCGGTTCTTGGGGTCGCGCGCCATGGCCGCGGCGGTCAGGACCGAGCGGTACAGGGCGGCAAAGGTGTTGGGGTTCTTTTGGATGAACTCGGTGCTGGTGCCGAAGGCGCAGCAGGGGTGGCCTTCCCACAGGTCTTTGGTCAGCAAGTGGATGAAGCCGACTTCGTCGTACACCGCGCGCTGGTTGAAAGGGTCCGGGCCGAGGTAGCCATCGATGTTGCCAGCGCGCAGGTTGGCCACCATTTCAGGCGGCGGCACCACGCGGATTTGCACATCGGTGTCGGGGTTCAATCCAGCTTCGGCCAGGTAGTAGCGCAACAGGAAGTTGTGCATCGAGTAATCGAAGGGCACCGCCAGCTTGAAGCCTTTCCAGTTTTTCGGGTCGCGGTTGTCTTTGTGCTTCATGGCCAGGGTGATGGCTTGGCCGTTCACGTTCTGGATGGTGGCTACGTTCATGGGCGTGGGGTTGGAGCCCAGCCCCATGCTGATGGCCAAGGGCATGGGCGACAAGAAATGCGTGGCGTCGTATTCCTTGTTGAGCATCTTGTCGCGAATCAGGGCCCAGCCGGCGGTTTTCGTGACTTCCACATTCAGGCCTTGCTGACGGTAAAAGCCCAGGGGGTGCGCCATGATCAAAGGCGTGGCGCATGTGATGGGGATGAAGCCGACCTTCAGGTCTTTTTTCTCAAGCGAGCCTTTCTCTTGCGCCATGGCTTGCAGGCTGGCGATGGGCAACACGCTGGAGATGGCGGCCATGGCCGTGCCTTTGCCAACCGCACGCAGAAAGCGGCGGCGAACATTGTCCTCAGGGAACAAGGCCTTGACCAAGCTGGCTTCAATGAACTCGTTGCTGTAGGCCTCGAACTCGGCGGTCATGCTGCGCGCGCGCAGCACTTTGGCGGCATCGGCGGCATTCGCTTCAACAGCGTGTTCTGATGCGCTGTGGTCGCGGCCACATGAGCATTTCAGTTGCAACGGGCGATCGGCATCGTAGGGCGAGAAAAACTCAGACATGATGAAGCTCCTTTAATCAAACTGAAAGTGACTACGCAATAGACGCGCCAGTTTGCGTTGCCCCACGGTGGGCGTAGAGGTGCACACGAATGGTGAACATGAGAACTTAAGAAACAGATCAACCCAGTCGGAATCTGTGTATTTCGCGCCAAAACAAGGCATCCAGCCCCTTCTTGGTGCCCCGTCCTGGCGATGACGGGGGTGGGTGGGGGAAATGGGGTAGTCTTACACTTGTGACCACTGATAAGTACAAGGAGACAACCATGGCCCAACAACTGTCCCAAGCCGAGATGGCCCTGCGCGATGCCGCACGGGAGTACCACCGCATGCCCACGCGCGGCAAGATTTCGGTGACGCCGACCAAGCCTTTGTCCAACCAGCGCGATTTGTCCCTGGCCTATTCACCGGGCGTGGCGTATCCGTGTCTGGACATTCAGGCCGATCCCTCTCTGGCAGCTGAGTACACCTCGCGGGGCAACCTGGTGGGCGTGATCACCAACGGCACGGCTGTGCTGGGTCTGGGCGACATTGGGCCGCTGGCCGGCAAGCCGGTGATGGAGGGCAAGGGCTGCCTGTTCAAGAAATTTGCCGGCGTGGACGTGTTCGACATCGAGTTGGCAGAAAAAGACCCGGACAAGCTGGTGGAAATCATCGCCGCCCTGGAGCCGACCTTGGGGGGCATCAACCTCGAAGACATCAAGGCGCCCGAGTGTTTCTACATTGAACGCAAGCTGCGCGAGCGCATGAACATTCCCGTGTTCCACGACGACCAGCACGGCACCGCCATCATTTCAGCCGCAGCTTTGTTGAATGGCCTGGAGTTGGTGAACAAAAAGATTGACCAGGTGAAGATGGCCGTCTCGGGCGCAGGCGCTGCCGCCATTGCCTGTCTGGACGTGATGGTCGGCCTGGGCGTTCGCCTGGAAAACATTTTTGTCTGTGATTCCAAAGGCGTCATCTACCAGGGCCGCCCGGGTGGGTACGACGAGAGCAAGGCCAAATACGCGCAAAAAACCGAGGCCCGGACCCTGGCCGATGCCGTCAAGGATGCCGATGTGTTTTTGGGCTGCTCCGCCCCTGGCGTGTTGACGCAAGACATGGTCAAGAGCATGGGCACGCAACCCATCATCCTGGCGCTGGCCAACCCCGAGCCTGAAATTCGCCCCGAGCTGGCCAAGGCTGTGCGTCCTGATTGCATCATCGCTACTGGCCGCTCGGACTATCCGAACCAGGTCAACAACGTGCTGTGCTTCCCCTACATCTTCCGCGGTGCGTTGGATTGTGGGGCCACCAAAATCACCGAGGCCATGAAGCTGGCCTGCGTGCGCCAAATTGCCGACCTGGCCAAGGCCGACATCAGCGAAGAGGTGGCCACGGCCTACGCTGGCAAAGAGCTGTCGTTTGGCCCGGACTACCTGATTCCCACGCCGTTTGATTCACGCCTGATTTTGCGCATTGCCCCGGCGGTGGCCAAGGCGGCGGCCGAGTCGGGCGTGGCCCAGCGCCCCATCTCCGATTTCGACGCCTACCAGCAAAGCCTCTCACGCTTTGTGTACCAGACCGGCATGATCATGCGTCCCGTGTTCCAGGCAGCCAAATCGGCCCAGGGCAAGCGCGTGGCCTTTGCCGAAGGCGAAGACGAGCGCGTGTTGCGCGCGGCGCAAATGGCGATCGAAGAAGGCATTGCCCAACCCATCCTGATTGGCCGCCCGGCAGTGATCGAAGCCCGCATTGTCAAGGCTGGCCTGCGCATGAAGTTGGGCGTGGACGTGACCTGCGTCAACCCCGAAAGCGATGCCCGTTTCCGTCAGTACTGGGAGACTTACCACCGCCTGATGGGGCGCCGGGGCGTGACGCCCGAGGCAGCGAAAGCGGCCGTGCGCCGCTCCAACACCCTGATTGGCGCTTTGGCGGTTCACCTGGGCGATGCCGATGCCATGCTGTGTGGCTTGGTGGGGCAGTTCGATGCGCACCTCAAGCATGTGAACGACATCATTGGCTTGTCGCGCGGCGCGCCGGGCTTTGCCACCCTCAATGCCTTGATGCTGCAAGACCGCACCCTGTTCATTGCCGACACCTATGTGAACGAGGACCCCAACGCAGAATTGCTGGCGGGCATTGCCGCCATGGCGGCCGAAGAGGTCAGCCGCTTTGGCTTGCCGCCCAAGGTCGCTTTCCTGTCGCACAGCAACTACGGCTCGTCTGGCCGTGCCTCGGCGCACAAGATGCGCGTGGCGCGTGACTTGTTCAAGCAGATGGCACCCGACGTGGAGTGCGATGGCGAAATGCAGGGCGACTCCGCTTTGTCGGAAAGCGTGCGTCAAGGCAGCCTGATGGAAACTTCATTGTCAGGCGAGGCGAATTTGTTGATTTGCCCCAACCTCGATGCCGCCAACATCCTGTTCAACGTCTTGAAAACGACCGGTGGTCAGGGCGTGACCGTTGGCCCCATGCTGCTGGGGGCCGCCAAGGCCGTGCACATTCTGACGCCGTCTGCCACCGTGCGTCGCGTGGTCAACATGACCGCGCTGGCGGCGGCAGAAGCGGCGCTGGGTTGATCAGTCGAGCTTGATGCCAGCCTGGCGGATGGCTGCGCCCCACTTGGCGTTGTCGGACTTCAGGAAGGCGCTGAACTCGGCTGGCGTCATGGCCTTGAGCTCGCCACCGTAAGAGCGCCACTTTTCAATCAGTGTGGGGTTTTGGGTGGTGGCTTTTTGCATGGCCGCGCCCAGCTTGTCCAGAATGGGCTGGGGCGTACCGGCGGGCGCCAACAGGCCGATCCAGGCGGTGGGCGTGTAGTCTTTCAAGCCGGCTTCTTCAAAGGTGGGCACGTCCGGAAAGTTGGGGTGACGGGTTTTGCCCGTCAGCGCCAAAACTTTCAGTTTGCCAGCGCGCACGTTGCCAATGGCCGCAGGCAAGGCATCAAACATCAGCTGAACTTGTCCGGCCACCAGGTCGCTGTAAGGGCTGACCGTGTTGTAGGGCACGAACTTCAGCGGCACACCCGCGCCCGCGGCGAACCACTCGCCGGCCAGGTGGGAGTAGCTGCCCACGCCCGAGGTGGCGGCCACGATGTTGTCCGGCTTGGTCTTGAGGTGCGCGACCAACTCGATGGCGTTTTTCTGGCTCACGTTGGCATTGGCGATCAAGGCCGTGTTGAGCAGGCCGACGAGGCTGACCGCTGCAAAGTCTTTTTCTGTATAGGGCACCTTGGAGTACAGGTGCGGTACGACGGACAAAGAGGTGGTGGAGCCCATGACCAGGGTGTAGCCATCCGGTGCGGCCTTGGCGCCGGCTTCCATACCGATCATGTTGGCAGCACCAGGCCGGTTTTCCACCACCACGGTTTGCCCGAGCACCTTGGTGAGCTCTGCGGCGATTTCGCGGGTGTTGGCATCCGGGCCAGTGCCAGTGGGGAAGGGCGCAATGATGCGAATGGGCTTGGTGGGATAGTCCTGCGCCTGCGCGTTGAAGATGCCCAGCGCGCACAGGCTGAGGGCGGCGAGGCTGAGGCGTCGTTTGAGGAAAGTCATGCCGAATGTCTCCGAAAGTGATTGTGAGCTGCCATCGCCTGGATAAGCGATGGGATAAATTCTTGACTAAAAATTGTTTTTTGTCAAAATATGAGAAAAAAATAATTATTTGGCTCGAAATTTCCGGTTTATTTCGGGTTTTATCAATCAAGGAGGCTTTCATGCAACCCATTCCCGCCGCGCTCCAGCAGCCCAACGCCCTGGCCTTCAGTCACATGGGTTTTTATGTGCGTGACCTGGAGCGCATGGCCCGGTTTTACAAAGAAGTCATGTGTTTCACCGAGACCGATCGCGGCGACTTGGGGCCGGTGCAGCTGATTTTTCTCAGCCGAGATCCGTCCGAGCACCATCAGGTCGTGCTGGCCACGGGGCGGCCCACCGATGTGTCGTTCAGCGTGATCAACCAAATGTCGTTTCGCGTGCCTGACCTGGCCACGCTGAAGCTGGTGCACGACCGTGTGAAAACCGATTCCGATGTCACCGACCTGTTGTGCGCCACCCACGGCAATGCGGTCTCGATTTACTTCCGCGATCCGGAAGGCAATCGGTTGGAGGTGTTCATGGACACCCCTTGGTATTGCGAGCAACCCTTGCGTGAGCCCATCGATTTGAGCCAGCCCGATGAGGTCATCCTGGCGCGCGCCGAAGCCATTGCCCGCAGCCGTCCACGCTTCCAGCCGCGCGCTGAATGGCGTGCCGAGATGGCGCGCCGCATGGGCCATGTGCAAGGAGCCTGAGCGTGGTGTTTGATGTTGCCATCGTCGGCTTGGGCCCGGCCGGTGCCTGTCTGGCCAATTTGTTGGGACAGCGCGGCTTGTCGGTCGTGGTGTTGGAACGCGAGGCAGACATTTACCCGCTGCCACGCGCGATTCACTTTGACGGCGAGGTGATGCGCATTTTTCAAAACGCCGGCTTGCGTGCGGCAATGGAGGCCATCACCCGCCCGGGTTTGAAGGGCATGCATTTTGTGAACGCGCAAGGCGACACCTTGCTGATTCGTGCCGGCACGGCGGCACACGGCCCCCATGGTTGTGCCAACAATCACTATTTCCACCAACCCGAGTTGGAAGCCGTGTTGCGTCAAGGCTTGTCACGTTTTGCGTCGGTGCAGGTGCGCTTGTCATGTGAGGTCAGCGACCTGAAAGAGGCGGACGATCATGTCGCGTTGTCGGTGACCGACCGCGTGCATCAAACCCATGACACCGTGCTGGCCCGCTATGTGGTGGGCTGTGATGGCGCGCGCTCCTTGGTGCGCAAAGCCTTGAACGCGCCCATGAAAGACCTGGGGCTGCACCAGCCCTGGCTGGTGTTCGATGCCTTGCTCAAGCCCGGCGCGCCCGAGTTGCCAAGTTACACCGTGCAACATTGCGATCCGGCGCGGCCCATGACCTATTGCAACGTCACCGGCAACCGCCGCCGCTGGGAAATCATGCTGATGCCCGCAGACGTGCCCGAAGAGATGGTCAAGCCAGAAAACCTGTGGCCTTTGCTGGCGCGCTGGATTCGACCCGAGCATGCCGACATCGAGCGCGCGGTCATCTACACCTTTCACTCCATCATTGCCGAAGGCTGGCGCAAAGGCCGCCTGATGTTGGCGGGCGATTCTGCGCACCAGACGCCACCCTTCCTCGGCCAAGGCATGTGTGCGGGCATGCGCGACGCCTTCAATTTGGCTTGGAAACTGGATGCGGTCATCCGGGGCCAGGCTCACCCCGACCTGTTGGACACCTACGAGTCGGAGCGCTCGCCCCATGTGGAGGCTTTCATTGCCCTGGCCGTGCGTTTGGGCGACATCATTCAGACCACCGACCCGCAAGCGGCGCAAGCGCGAGACCGCAAATTCAAGGCGGGGCAGCCGGAAATTTTTTCATTTCCATCGCCGCGCCTGGGGCCTGGTGTGCTCACAGGCGATCACCCGATGGTCGGTCAGCCTATGACACAACCGGTGTTGGATTCGGGCCAGTTGCTGGACGAGGTGCTGGGCCAGAACTTCGCCATCATTGCCAACCCCGACTTGTTGCGACAGCTCAGCGACAGCACGCGCAACGCCTGGTCTGCGGTAGGCATTCAAGTGCTGCCCGCGTATGACAAAGCTTTGAAGGAGTGGCTGCAGGCGCAGCAGTTGCAAGCTGTGGCTTTGCGCCCCGATCGTTACATTCAAGCTGTCGCCAACACGCCCAGTGAGCTGGCTGCATTGACGTGGCCCCAAGCATGAAAGAAAAAGCAGGCTCCAGCCTGGCACGCATGTTGAGCGTGCTCGATTTGTTCAGCGAGCAAGCGCCGCTGTGGACAGCCGAGGCCATCATCGAGGCCTTGCAGGTCTCGGCACCCACCGGCTACCGCTATGTGAAGACGCTGGTCGAGGCCGGCTTGCTGCAGCGCGGCACCGACTCGCACTACCACCTGGGCGCGCGCATCATCGTGCTGGACCACTGCATCCGCATGGGGGACCCGGTGTTGCAGCAGGGCTTGCCCTTCATGGCCGAGTTGGTGGAGAAGACCGGCTTTGAGTGTGTCATCTCTGCCTTGTACGGTGCCCAGCTGGTGGACACGCACCGCGAGTACAGCAAGGCCCCCGCCGCCCTGAGCTATGGCCGTGGTCGACCGCGCCCCTTGTTCTTGGGGGCGGCGCCCAAAGTGATTTTGGCCTGCATGGGCTCGGTGGCCCTGCGCCGCCTTTTCGCGCAGTATTCGAAAGACATTGCAGCGGCGGGCTTGCCCACAGAATGGGATGCGTTTCGGCGCTATTTCGCGGCCATCCGCAAAGCGGGCTATTATTTCTCTGAAGGCGAATTGGAGAGTACATTGGCGGCAGTGGCCGTACCGTTGCAAAAAGCCGATGGCCATGTGCTGGGCGCGCTCTCCTTGGTGACCACGGTGTCGCGCATGGCCATGGTCGATCGGCGCAAACTCACGGATTTGGTGAAACGAACAGCGCAAGACATTGTGTCGCGCATCCCCTGATATTTTTTGAAAGGAACTTTATGAAACTCGTCAGCTTTATGAACCAAGGTGTGGCCTCTTACGGGGCTGTCCATGGCGATCGTGTGCTCGACCTGAAGCCACTGCTGGGCGCCCAAGCCCCTGACTTGAAAGCCCTGATCACCCAGAAAATGTTGGGCGAGGCGCAAGCGGCACTTCAGCAACACACGCCCAGCCTGATGCTGTCCGACCTGACCTTGTTGCCCGTGATTCCCAACCCCAACAAAGTGGTGTGCGTGGGGCTGAACTACGCCGAGCATGTGCGCGAAACCGGTCGCGAGCTCACCGAAAGCCCGGCGCTGTTCCTGCGCCTGAGCGAATCTCTGGTGGCGCATGGCCAGGACATCGTGCGACCGCCCGAATCCTTCCGCCTGGATTACGAAGGCGAGATTGCCATTGTGATCGGCGAAGGTGGCCGTCGCATTGCCGAAGCCGACGCCTGGAAACACATTGTGGGCTACAGCTGCTTCAACGACGGCAGCGTGCGGGACTGGCAGGTCAGCACCACGCAATGGACTGCGGGCAAAAACTTTTACCGCACCGGTGGCTTTGGCCCCTGGATGGTGACGGCCGATGAAATTCAGCCCAACCAAAAAATGACGCTGGTGACTCGCTTGAACGGCGTGGAAATGCAACGCGCCACCACCGACATGATGATTCACTCCATCCCTCGCCAGATCGCCTACATCTCCACCTTCATTCCCTTGGAGCCGGGCGATGTGATCGTGACCGGCACACCCGGTGGTGTGGGCAACAAGCGCAACCCGCAAGTGTTCATGAAGCCGGGCGATGTGGCGGAAATTGAAGTGGACGCTGTGGGCATTTTGCGCAACACCATCCGCGATGAATAAGACCACCCGCCTCCTCCCCTCGGTGCAGCGCAGGGCTTTGGTGCTCTTGATGGGGTGTTGGGCTTGTTGGGGCAGTTCTTGGGCCGACGAGGCCTGGCCACAAAAGCCCATTCGCCTCTTGCTGGGTTTTCCACCCGGTGGGGGATCTGACCTGGTGGCGCGGCTGGTGGCCAAGCCGCTGGGCGAACGGCTTGGGCAGAACGTGGTGGTGGACAACAAGCCTGGGGCTGGCGGCAACATTGCCGCTGAAATGCTCACACGCGCCACGCCCGATGGTTACACCCTGTTGCTGGTGCCCAGCGGCCACGCCAGCAATGCGGCGATGAAAAAGGTGTTGCCCTTTGACCCGGTCAAGGACTTTGCCTGGGTCAGCACCATCACCACTTATCCGCTTGCGTTCACGGTGGCCCCGCAATCTCCGATCCGCTCGTTCCAGGACCTGATGCAACGCGCCAAAGCGGAGCCCGGCAAGTGGAGCTATTCCTCGGTCGGCATTGGCACGGCCATGCACTTGGCGGCGGAATGGTTGCAGGCCGAATCGGGCGTGCAGTTGAACCACATTCCCTTCAAGGGCGGCACCGGCCCCATGACAGAGTTGCTGGCCGGCCGGGTGGACGTGATGGTGGACACCATGACGCTGACGGCAGCCTTGTTGAAAGACCAGCGCGTGCGTGCCTTGGCGGTGACGTCGCCCAAGGGCGGCAGCCCTTTACAAGGGGTGCCAGCGGTGGCCGATTTTTACCCTGGCATGGTGTTCGAGTCCTGGTTGGGCATTGCCGCACCGGCAGCAACCCCCGCCCCTGTACTGGAGCGCTTGAACAAAGCCCTGCGCGAAGTGGTGGCCCAGCCCGATGTGCGACAGCGCTTGCAGGACTTTGGCGGCCAACCGCAGGCCAGCAGTGGCACCGAGTTTCGCGACCGGGTCCAGCGCGATATCCTTAATTTACGTAAGCTTGTGAGCGAGCGTAAGATTGAGCCTGAATGAACACGCTCACTTTCTCGTCGGTCCCACTGCCTGTGCGTCGCTTGCATGTCGACCTGGCGCAGCCTTTTGCGTCGCGTTGGTGCGGTGGTGATGCGTTTCGAACCGCTTTTTTCAATGCGCTGTCCATGAGCTTTCCGGTGGGCGAGCAATACTTCATTGACTCGCTCAAGAACGGCGCAGAAAAATTGGCGCCCGCCGATCGACAGGCCTTTGAGGAAGAGTTGCGCGGCTTCATCGGCCAAGAAGCCACCCATCGCCATTTGCATGCCTTGTTCAACCGCGAGTTGACGCGCCAGGGCCTGACCAACGAATTTGAAAAACGTGCGGCTCGCCGCATTCGCGCCAACCAGCATCTGGATGCGCGCAAGCATGTGGCCGTGACCGCGGCCACCGAGCACTTCACCGCCTTGTTCGCGCAATGGCTCATGCTGCACCCCGAAGCCTTGGAGGGGGCTGAGCAGCGCCTGGCTTACTTGTGGCTTTGGCACAGTGCCGAAGAGTCTGAGCACCGCAATGTGGCTTTTGATTTGTACCGCGCCATGGGTGGCAACGAGTACTGGCGCTTGCGCATCTTCAAGTATGTGACCTTCACGTTTTTGACCGATGTGCTGCGCCAGACGGTGCGCAACCTGTGGCACGACGGCAGCTTGTTCAAGCCCAGCACCTGGGGCAGCGGCTGGCGCTTGTTGCTGTCACCGCAAGGCTTGTTGCGTGGCAACTACCTGGCCTGGAAAGATTATTTCGCTGCCGATTTTCATCCCAGCCAGCACGATGCCAGTTTGTCCACGCAGTGGCTGGCGACCCACACCAGCGATTACACCGTGGTGCGCGCCGCGGGCAAGGCTGTGGCGGCTTAAGCCACGAACAGCCGCGACCCCTCTGGGCCTGCAGCGACCACTTCACCGATGTCTGCGGCCTGCGCAAAGCCGTGGCGTTCAAAGACCTTCAAGACTTCGCCCACTGTTTCGGGCACACAACTGACCAACAGGCCACCGCTGGTTTGCGGGTCGCTCAGCAAGGCCTGTTGCACCGGCGTGATGTGCGAGGCCAAGGCCACTTCATCGCCATAGCCCGCCCAGTTGCGCCCTGAAGCGCCCGTGATGAAGCCTTGTGCGGCCAGTTGTTCCACATCTTGCAGCAAGGGCACCTGAGCCCAATTCAAGCGTAAGCTGGCCTTGGCGCCACGCGCCAACTCCAGGCCATGGCCTGCCAGGCCAAAGCCTGTGACATCGGTCAGCGCGTGCACGCCGTCCAAGGCCGACAACTCGGGGCCAGGCGTGTTCAAGCGGGTGGTGCTGTCAATCATTTGGGCATAGCCCGAAGCAGACAGCTGCTCTTTTTTCAATGCGGCGGACAAGATGCCCACGCCCAAAGGCTTGCCCAGCACCAGGCGGTCGCCCACAAGGGCATCGGCATTGCGTTTAACCCTTTTGGGGTGCACCAAGCCCAGGGCCACTAGGCCATAGATGGCTTCCACCGAGTCGATGGTGTGGCCGCCTGCAATCGGAATGCCAGCCGCACGGCACACCGCGTTGCCGCCTTCCAGAATTTTGCCGATCACCTCGGTGCTCAGCACATGGATCGGCATGCCCACCAGGGCCAGGGCCATGATGGGCGTGCCGCCCATGGCGTACACATCGCTCAAGGCATTGGTGGCTGCAATGCGGCCAAACTCGTACGGGTCATCGACGATGGGCATGAAGAAGTCGGTGGTGGCAATCAGCGCTTGCTCGTCGTTCAATTGGTACACCGCCGCATCATCGGCGGTCTCAATGCCCACCAGCAATTGTGGTGGCACGGGCAATTGTGTCGTGCCCTTCAAAATGTCGCGCAGAACGCCGGGCGCGATTTTGCAGCCGCAGCCGCCACCGTGGGAGAGGGAGGTCAGTCGTGGGTTGGTGTGAGAAGTGTTCATGGTGCAGCAATGCGTCAGTCGTTCTTGTGGGAACGCGAGGAAAAACGAGGCCAGGCCGGGACCTGCGCGAATTGGGCGATGGCCACGCCCAACAGGGAAATCAGCGCGCCGGTGATTTTTTGCGCGCTGAAGGTCTCGCCGGCAAACAGCCAGGCCAGCAAGCCCGCCACTGGCGGCATCAGGTACATCAAGGGTGCGGAGCGCGCCACGCCGCGCACGGCGTTGATCCAGCCCCAGACCATCCATCCCAGAAAAGCAGAGACCACCACCGACCAGACAAAGCCTGACCAAATGCCCCAAGACAGCTCAGACCAAGGCACTTGCAGGGCCATGGGGAAGGTGACCACCACCACGGGAATCGAGCCTAACAAAGTGGCATAGGCCATGGTCAGCATGCCACCGTGGCGCTCAATGGCCGGCTTGGCCAGCACAGTGTAGTAAGAGAAAAACGAGGCCGCGATCAGCAGCACCAGGTCGCCCCCGGTGGCTTGCCAGCGGCTGCCCATCAATTTTTCGGCCATGAAAATCAGCACGCCCAGGCAGGCCAGGCCCACCCCCATCACTTGCCAACGGCCCAGGCGCTCAAGTTGGTGCGCGCGCAAAATCAGCAGGGTGAACAAGGGGCCGCACGCCAGGATCACCGAACTGGAAAACGCGGTGGACCAGTGGATGCCATAAGTGACCAAGCCCACGTGCAGGAAGTGACCGATGAAGCCCAGGCGTGCCAGGGTCCAGAACTCGCTGCGGGAGATGCGGGGAAAGCGCAGGCCATAGCGCGACACCAACAAGATCAGGGCACACAAGGGCATCAGCAGGTAGCGGCCAAACAAAAAGCCGCCCGGCCCCATGGCAGTGAACACCTGTTTTTGAATCGAAAAATTGGCACCCCACACCAAAATCAGGCCGAGGGCGACCAGCAAGGCCAGACGCTGGCGCTTGGCCTCGGGTGAAAGCGCAGAGGGGGCCGAGGACATGCTGCGGTCAGATCACCCGAAAGCCGTGCGTGCCATCGCGGCCGAGTTGCTCGACCAGCCCAAACTCCCAGTCCAGATAAGCCTGCATGGCTTCCTTGGCATTTTGCGTGCCCTCATAGGGGCGGCGGTAGCGGTCGATGCGTGGGCTGCGCACGCCTTGCTCGCCGCTGGCCATGGGCAGGCCGGCAGCTTGCCAGGCTGGGTTGCCCCCTTGGAGGGCCACGACTTGAATGTTCGCTGCAACGCAGGCTTGAACATCGGCCACGGCAAAGCGTGCGGCGCGACCATCGCCACAGGTGAGCACGATGCGCTCACAGCCCGCAGGGCAGACCAGGTCGGTGCGCAAGCCCGAGCGCAGCACCCATTGCGCGCCTGGCAAATGGCCTTTGACGAAGGCCGCACTGGTGCCGACATCGACCACCAGGGTGTGCGCATCTTGCGCAAGCCATTGCTGCACAGTGGCGGCACTCACCTCGGTCACGGGCGTCACGGTGTCCGGCAAGGGGCGGGCAGGGGGCGTGGCATCGCTGAAGTCCTGGGCTTGCAGGCCATCGAGCACATGCACGTCCCAGCCCATTTGCGCCAGCCAGGAGGCCGACATGTTGGCACGCACGCCGTCGTCGTCGCACAAGACGATGCGCGCGCCGCGCACCGGCACGGTGTGGTCGGTTTCCTGCACCAGCTGGCCCCCGGGTGCGCTTTGGGCGCCTGCCAGATGCCCGCGTGCAAATTCTTCAGGCGTGCGCACGTCCAGCACATAGGTGGTGCGTGTGCTTTCTTGCAAGCACTGTTGCAGGGCTGCGCGCGTGATGCGTTGCACGCCCGCACGGTCGGCGACGCTGCGCGCCGCGGTGGCCGCCTGCGCGCGTTGGTCCTCGCTGACCTCGTGGAAGCGGCGCTGCGCGCCATGGTCCAGGGCTTGTTCCGCCAGGGTCCAACCGATGGTGCCGTTGCGCAGGGCCGCCACGGGGTTGGGAATGCCGGCATTGACCAAAGACTGGGTGCCAATGATGCTGCGGGTGCGGCCTGCGCAATTGACAATGATGCGTGTGTTCGGGTTGGGCGCGAGCGCACGCGCGCGCAGGACCAGCTCGGCACCGGGCACGCTGATGCCGGTGGGAATGCTCATGGTCTGGTATTCGTCGAAGCGGCGCGCATCCAGCACCACCATGTCGGTGCCCTGGTCAATCAAGGCTTTGACCTCGGGCGCGCTCAGCGAGGGCGTGTGGCGCTGCGACTCCACCAATTCGCCAAACGATTTGCTGGGCACATTGACATCCTGGAACAGCTCGCCACCGGCATCGGCCCAGCCTTGCAAGCCGCCTTGCAACAAGCGAACCTGGCTGTAACCGAGTCGCATCAGGAGGCGTGCAGCGGGCTCGGCCAAGCCTTCGCCGTTGTCGTAGACCACGATGGCTGTGTCGCGTCTGGGAATGCGCACCCAAGCGTCGGCCTCGATGCGGCCCAAGGGCAAGTTGGCGGCAAAAAGGGGATGGCATTGCGCAAACGGGTCTTCCTCGCGCACATCGAGCAGGGCGATTTCCTGGCGTGCCAGCAAGGCGGCGCGCACTTCGGCATAACTCGACAGCGGGATGTCGGCAGGTGCGACGGTCGCCAATGGCGCATTGCTGTAGCCCGAGACAAAGGCCTTTGGGGTGCCGTCTTCATGGTAGACCCAACGGTTGACTTTGCCAATGTTGGCGCCATAGACGTGGATGCTGATGGAGGCGCGGTCGTTGTGGGCATTCCACACCTTGTGAACGTCGCCAATGGTGGGCGACACCGCTTCCACATGGCCAGGTTCAAGCGTCAGGACCTCGCTGGTGCTGGCCCAGGTGCCTTGGGCCGTGCGGCCATACGACTGGCATTGCTCGGCGCCACGCAGCATGCCAATGAGTCCCCAGACGGTGTGGTCGTGGATGGGGGTCGCTTGGCCAGGGCCCCAGACAAAGCTGACCACCGAGAAGCGGTCCTGCGGGTCGACGTACAGCAAAAACTGCTGGTAACGTTCGGGGTGAGGCACCGCGTGTGCGGGCGCCAGCCAATCGTCTTGCGCGACCAAGGCCTGCAACAGGGCACGGCCTTCCTGCAAAATGGTGGCCTCATCGGGCTTGCGGTTGATCAGCGAGGTCAGGCTGGAGGCAAACGCTTGAAAGCGAGGATGAGGGTGGGGCAGGGAAAAAGGCATGGCAGTCTCTGAATCGGTGCGAACGCCATTGTTTCACAATGCGTTTGCCACCGCCTCCACCCGAGTGACAGCGGTTTTGAACAAGGTGAACGGATGCAGTTGCAGGAAATTCTTTACAGCCAGGGCTTTGGCACCCGCCGGGTGTGTGCCGGGCTGATTCAGCAAGGCTGGGTGCAGGCCGATCTGGGGCAAGGGCACGGGGTGTGCACCGATCCTCTGGCCGAGGTGGCGGTGCACGAGGGCTGGCGTTTCACGGTGCAGGGCACCGACTGGCCCTACCATGAGAAAGCCTATGTGCTGTTGCACAAACCGGCAGGGACCGAGTGTTCGCAAAAGCCCTCGTCCTGGCCCAGCATCTACACGCTGCTGCCGTCGCCTTTGCGCATGCGCCCGCAAAAGGCCGCAGTCCAGGGTGTTCAAGCCATTGGTCGACTCGACCAAGACACCACCGGCTTGTTGCTGCTGACCGACGACGGCCAGTTCATTCACCGTATGAGTTCGCCCCGTCACCACGTGCCCAAGGTCTATGAGGTCACAGTGGCCGATCCCTTGAGCGATGCCATGGTGGCGCGCTTGCTGGCCGGGGTGGTGCTGAACGACGACCCCCAGCCGGTCAAGGCGGCAGCCTGCGAGCGTGTGCACGACCTGCATTTGCGGCTGACCCTCACCGAGGGCAAATACCACCAGGTCAAGCGCATGCTGGCCGCGGTGGGCAACCGGGTGACCGCGCTGCACCGCTCCCGCATCGGCGACTTGGGCTTGCCTGAAGACATGGCCCCAGGACAGTGGCGCTGGCTGACCCGCGAAGAGCTGGAGGGCCTGCGCGCCAAGCGCTGAGGCCCTCAGGGCAAGGTGGCCAAAAAGTCCACCAGGCGCTGTGTGACTTGGGCATGCTGGTCTCTGTGGGGCGAGTGGCCGCATTGGGGCACCACCACCCGTTCGATCGGCCCGTGGGGCTGAATGTCTTCGATTTGGGCCAGTGTGCCGTAGGCATCTTCCACGCCCTGTAGTGCCAGCACCGGGTCTTGAATGTCGCGGCACAGGTCGCGAATATCGAAGTGAGAAAACGCCTCGGACAGCCAGACATCGCACCATTGCCAGAACGCCGAGTCAACATCGGCGTGAAAGCGCGCAAGGCGCTGGCGCAAGTCACCCTTCTCATAGGCCTCGCGCGCAGCCTCAATGGCTTGAACCGACACCGGCTCGACCTTCACATGCGGGGCCATCACCGCACAGCCTGCCAACCGGTGGCGCGACGCATACAGCAAGGCGATCGTGCCGCCATCGGAGTGGCCAATCAGCACAGGGTGTTGGATGCCCAAGTGCTGGAGCAAGGCGGGCAGCACCTCCCAGGCTTCGCGGTGCATGTAGTCGGCTGGCAGCCGCTGGCTGCCGCGCACATCGGCAATGGGTTCGGAGGCCCCGTAGCCACGGCGCGAATACACCACGCCGGCACGGCCGCTGGCCTGGCACAACTGCTCGGGCCAGAAGCCCTCGCGACTGCGCCACAAGGCCACCGAGCCCAGACCCTCGTGCAAAAAAATCAAGGGCGCCCGCTCGCTGGGGCCGGGCAGGGAAAGCACCTCCAGGGCCGTCCCGTTGATATCCATCAAACGCATGCGTGAATCCATCTTGTGACAGAGTCTGAGTGTGCCATCGGGCATGAAGGTTGGTGAGCTGCCCGTTACACTGGGAGCTGTTGGATTTTGATTTTATTGTCACCTTGATGAACAATTTTCTTCGCCTCGTCGTCTTGGGGTTCGCGGGTTGGGTCTCTTGGGCAGCGGCCCAAACAGCGCCGCCGGTGTTTGTGCTGAATTCTCAGGACGCCAACATCACGGTGATTGACCCGCAGACCTGGACCGCCATCAAGCAAATCCCGACCGGCAAAGAGCCCCATCACCTGTACCTCACACCCGATGAAAAATCGGTGATCGTGGCCAATGCAGGGTCTGACTCGCTGACCTTCATCGACCCGCGCACGGCCCAGGTTCAGCGCGTGGTGCGCAACACCTTGGACCCCTACCACCTGCGCTTTTCTCCTGACATGAAGTGGTTTGTCACGGTGGCCAACCGCTTGAACCACATCGACATCTACCGCTGGAACGGGCAGGACCTGACGCTGGCCAAGCGCATTCCTTCGGGTAAAACGCCCAGCCACATCTGGATCGACAGCAAAAGCACCACCCTGTACAGCACCATGCAAGACAGCGATGAGCTGGTGGCGGTGGACTTGCCCACCCAAACCCTGAAGTGGCGCGTCAAGACCGGCTCGTTGCCTGCCGATGTGTTCGGCACGCCGGATGACAAGCACCTGCTGGTGGGACTGACCGGTGGACGCGATGTGCAAGTGTTTGACATCTCGGTGAACCCAGCGCAGTTGGTGAAAACCATTCCGACCGGCGAAGGCGCCCACGCCTTCCGTGCGCTGGGCGATGGCCGCCATGTGTTTTTGGGCAACCGCGTGGCCAACACCATCAGCAAGATCGATTACCAGACCTTGCAGGTGGTGGGCGAGTTCAAGGCACCGGGCGGGCCAGACTGCATGGAGGTCACTGCCGATGGCAAGCTGTTGCTGGTGTCGTCGCGCTGGATCAAGAAGGTCAGCGTCATCGACATCGCCAGTGGCGCGCTGGTTCGTCAAATCAAGGTGGGCAAATCACCACATGGCATCTGGACCCTTGCGCACGCCAAGCGTCAATAAGGCCTACGCCGCACGGCGTTGGCGCTGGCTGGCCGGCTGGCTGGGCAGCAGCCTTCTGGCCACTTCGGCCCTGGCCGACTGTGCCAAGCCCCTGTACCTGACCTTTGACACCGGTCACATGGGCGTGGCCCCCCTGATTGCCCAAGTTTTGCAACGCCAGCAAGTGCGGGTCACCTTTTTTGCCGCCCATGAGCCCACCCAAGAAGGTGATGGCAGCTTGGGCGAGCATTGGGCCGCTTGGTGGCGCGCGCGCGCGGCCGAGGGCCATGCGTTTGCTTCACACACCCATGACCATGTGTATTGGCGACGTGACTTGCCGCAAGGGGGCTTTCAAGTCCAAGCCAGTGCCGGGCCCCAAAAGGGCGTTTTGCAGGCATGGGATGCCTCACGCTATTGCTCGGAAATCAAGCGTGCTGGGGACCGCCTGAAGGCGCTCACGGGGACGCCCCCTTTGCCCCTGTTCCGGGCCCCCGGCGGCAAGACTTCGCCCGCTCTGTTGCAAGCGGCCAAAGCCTGCGGCTACGCCCATGTGGCTTGGGCGCCGGCGGGCTTTTTGGGCGACGAACTCTCCAGCGAAAAATTTCCCAACAGCCAGTTGTTGAGGCAGGCCCTGAGAGATGTGCGATCGGGCGATATTTTGATGGCGCATCTGGGCATCTGGTCGCGCCAGGACCCGTGGGCCCCCGCTGTGCTGGAGCCCTTGATCGAGGGCCTGAAGGGCAAAGGCTTTTGTTTTCAAACATTGCAGCACCACCCGCAGTTCCGTGGCTGGGTGGCACAGCACAAGGGAGCATGACGATGGAGTGGTTGATGGAAGGCTTTGCCTCGCTGCAAGCGGCCTTGTTTGAAACCGTGTTTCAGCCGCTGGCCTTTGCCATCGGCTTGGGTGGCGTGCTCGAATTGGTGTTCGACGCCACCGGCTGGCTGCTGGTGGGGCTGATCCAGCTCATGCTGATGGTGTTGCTGATTGCGCCCTTGGAGCATTGGCGCCAAGCCGAGCCGCTGCACGATCGGCATGCGGTTCGCATCGACATGCTCTACACCCTGATTCACCGTCTGGGCTTGTTTCGCCTGGCCTTCTTTTTCACGCTGGACCCCTTACTGGATGCCGTGTTTGGATCCGCGCGCGCGCAGGGCTGGGGTGGCTGGCATCTGGACCATGTCTGGCCGGGCATCACCGACATCCCCTGGGTCAGCTTTGTGCTCTACCTGGTGTTTTTTGATTTCATCAATTACTGGTTGCACCGCGGCCAGCACCATTGGAATGCCTGGTGGGCCTTGCATGCGTTGCATCACTCCCAGCGGCAAATGACGATGTGGACCGACAACCGCAACCACTTGCTGGACGATCTCTTGCAAGGGGTGATCTGGGCAGTGGTCGGGCAATGCATGGGCATGGCCCCTGCGCAGTTTGTCGCAGTGGTGGCGGTGACGCAACTGAGCGAAAGCTTTCAGCACGCCAATGTGAGGCTGGATTTTGGGCGTTGGGGTGAACGCTTGTGGGTGAGCCCACGGTTTCATCGCCTGCACCACAGCATTGGCTTGGGCCATGAGTCGCCTGGACGGGTTCTGGGTGGCCACAATTTTGGCGTGTTGCTGCCTTGGTGGGACATGCTGTTTGGCACGGCCAACTTCGAGGCGCGTTACGATCCCACCGGCATTCGCGACCAAGTGGAAGCCGGGCGTGACTATGGCCGTGGTTTTTGGCAACAGCAGTGGCTCGGGCTGTTGCGCTTGCTGCGCGTACCAGAAAAAGGATGACCATGGATGCCCACACCGAGCAACGCCTGACCGATTTGGAGATCAAGGCCAGCTTCAATGAAGACCTGGTTGAGCAACTCAATCAGGTGGTGTTTCAACAGCAGCAACAAATCGATGCGCTGCTGCGCGAAGTCTCTCAACTTCGCCAGCAACTGCCAGAGCCTGGCGCCGGTGGATCGCGCAACCCCCGCGATGAGTTGCCCCCGCACTATTGATGACGGATTGTTCATGAGCTCTTCTGTTCGCTACGATTTTCAAAACTCCGTGACCGTGGTCACCGGCGGCTCGCAAGGCATTGGCGCGGAGGTGGTGCGCTTGATGCGCACCTTCGGCAGCCAAGCCATGGTGTGGGATTTGCAAGCACCCTTGACAGCGCCTGACTTCTTTTGTGCCGTCGATGTCACCGACCGTGCCGCAGTCGACCGCGCCACCCAAGACACCCTCCAGCGCTGGGGGCGGATTGACCATGTGGTGAATTGCGCCGGTTGGGCGGGCCCCACCATGCCCCTTGCGCAATTTGACCCTGCGGTGTGGGACAAGGTGATCGCCATCAACCTGGTGGGCGTTTACAACGTGTGCCGTGCCGTGGTGCCGGGTTTGCAGCAACAAGGCTCGGGGCGCATTGTGAACATCGCTTCGCTGGCCGGCAAAGAAGGCACGCCCAATGCGTCGGCCTACAGCGCGGCCAAGGCCGGCGTGCTGGCCCTGACCAAGTCGCTGGGCAAGGAGTTGGCTACCTCGGGGGTGCTGGTGAACGCCATTGCCCCTGCCGCGATCGACACGCCCATGCTGAGCCAGATGTCGGCAGCCCATGTTCAAACCATGGTGGACAAGAGCCCCATGAAGCGGTTGGGCAGCGTGCGTGAAGTGGCTGACCTGGTGGCTTGGTTGTGCTCTGACGCCTGCAATTTCAGCACCGGCGCCGTGTTCGATTTGTCGGGTGGCCGCGCCACCTATTGATGTCGACATTCGACACAACCGTGGAGCCCAGCCTGCGCGACATGTTGGCGCAGCGACGCTTCATGCGCTATTGGGTGTCCCGCTTGACGGGCAACCTGGCCAACCAAATGCTGCTGGTGGCCATCGCTTGGCAAATGTACGAGATCACGGGCAGCGCTTGGGACCTGGGGCTGGTGGGCTTGTACCAGTTTGTGCCCGCCTTGTTGCTGACCTTGGTGGCGGGCCAGGTGGCCGATCGGTTCAACCGCGGGCACATCATCCTGGCCTGCTTTGTGGCCCAGGCTGTCACCAGTGCTGTGCTGTGGTTGGCTGCCGTGGATGGGTGGCTTCATCGGGAACTGTTGCTGGTGCTGTCCATCGTGTTGGGGGCGGCGCGCGCCTTTCAAATGCCTGCGCAACAAGCCTTGCTGCCTTTGCTGGTGACAGAGCGCTTGTTTCCGCGCGCCATGGCCTTCAGCGCTGGTGGCCTGCAGGTCTCGGTGATGGGCGGGCCTGCACTGGGTGGATTTTTGTTTGCCGCGGGCGCACCGGTGGTTTATGGCGTTTGCTTGGGCCTGATGCTCTTGGCCTGCGGCCTGATGCTGCGGGTCAAGATCGCGCCCGTGGCGCCATCGCGCGAGCCCGTGACGTTGGATACGGTGCTGGCGGGCTTGGTGTTCGTGTGGCGTCGCAAGCTTTTGCTGGGCGCCATCTCCCTGGATTTGTTTGCCGTGCTGTTGGGAGGGGCCACGGCCTTGTTGCCCATTTACGCCAAAGACATCTTGATGGTCGGTCCTTGGGGCTTGGGTTTGTTGCGGGCAGCGCCGGCTTTGGGGGCCTTGGTCATGTCCGTGGTCTTGACGCGTTGGCCACTGCAAGAAAAAGTCGGTCGCAAGCTGCTGCTCTCGGTGGCGGTGTTTGGCGTGGCCATCATGGTGTTTGCGGTCTCGACTTCCTTTTGGTTGTCGATGGCGGCGCTGGCTTTGAGTGGGGCGGCCGACATGGTGAGCGTGGTGATTCGGCAAACCCTGGTGCAACTCGAAACACCGGATGAGATGCGCGGGCGCGTCAGCGCGGTGAACACCATTTTCATCGGTGCCAGCAACCAGTTGGGCGAGTTTGAGTCGGGCGCGACAGCGGCTTTGATGGGCCCCGTGGCTGCAGCGCTGGTCGGGGGACTTGGCACCCTTGGCGTGGCGTTGTTGTGGGGGCGCTGGTTTCCCAGCTTGGCGCGGCGCAACCGTCTGACCCGCGAATGACTCAGAGCGCCCAGGTGCGGGGCGCGGTGCCTTGCAAGCCCCACACGCAGTGTCGCCAGTCACTCCAGGTTTGACGCAGCAAATCCATGGCGGGCTCGACCAGCGGTGAGAGCACGCGCAACACCATCACCTGCGGGTTGGGCGAGGTGAGGCCAGCGCTGGGTCGCAGCGCATGGGCGTTCAGGCGTTCCAGGGTTTGTTGCGCCACGCGCTCTTTGGTGGCGGTGCTGAACGGGCTGCCGCTGGCCAGGACCAGCGTGGCCATGCACCGGTGGCCATTCAGGCCCAAGGGGCTGTTGAGCAGGCGCTGGTCTTGTGCGTCGATGCAACCGCGGTCCAGCCACAGATCTTGGATTTCCAAATGCTGCTCAAACTGGCCTTGGAGAAAAGGCAATTGCGCCGTGGGCAAGCCCAGTGCCGTGATGTCCCAAGCCATCAATTGCGCTGTCGGTGCCAGCGTGAACACGGCTTTGTTCAAGGCCAGGCAGCCGTTGTAGGCCAGGCCTTCCAGGGGCAGCCATTCCAGGCGGGCGTTGGGCCCAATGCGCGCGTGCACTTGTTGGGTCGCGGTCAAGCCTTCTGAGCGGTAAAAGCGGGTGGCGCCCGGCGTGGTCACCAGGCCATGCGCGCCTTCTGCCACATCGACCTGAATGTCCAGAGTGTCGCCCCCGACCAGGCCGCTGGGGGGATGCACCAAGACGTTGTGACACACGGCATCGCCCTCGGGATAAAGCGATTGCAAAATGCGCAAAGGGCCGTTGTGCACAAAGCGCGCGACACTGCGCTGCGCTTCACATGCATAGCGCAAGGCCAGTGACGCGTGCCAGCCCGACATGCCAATGCCAGCGGTGGCTCAGCTGTTTTGGGAGCCGCGGTGCGCCCAGGCCGTGGTGTGCTTTTCGATGTAGCTGAACAGCTCGTACATCACCATGGCCATGGCGCCGACCACCACCAAGCCACCAAAGGCCAAGCCCATTTGCATGGCGGAGCCAGCGGAGATCAGCAGGTAGCCAATGCCTTCGTTGGCCGCGGTCATTTCAGACACGGTGGTGCCCACGAACGCCAAAGTGATGGCCACTTTCAAGGAGCCGTAGAAATAGGGCATGGAGCGCGGCAGGCCCACCTTGATGAGCACATCCCAGCGCTTGGCCCCCAGCACCCGCAGCACGTCCTCGAGCTCGGGCTCAAGGGTGGCCAAGCCCGTGGCGATGTTCACCATGATGGGGAAGAAGCTGATCAGGAACGCCGTCAGAATCGCCGGCCCAATGCCAATGCCGAACCACACCACCAGGATGGGCACAAAGGCAGCCTTGGGCAGGGCATTGAACCCTGTCATGAGCGGGTAGACAGCGGCATAGGCAAAGCGTGAGCTGCCAATGACAAAGCCTAGCAGCACGCCCACCACAATGGCAATGCCAAAGCCGGCCATGGTGACCCAGAAGGTGCGCCAAGCGTGTCCGGCAATGGTGCCGCGAAACTCCACCAGCTGTTCCCAGATGCGCAAGGGGCTGGGGAAGACGAATTCAGAGACGTTGAAAAGCGAGCACAAGCCTTGCCAGACCACCAGGGTGATGACCAGCAGCACCCAGGGCGCCCAGCGTTCGATTTGTTTGGCATTCATGGTTCAGTTCACCTTCATTGGGCGATGGGGGCGTCGGGGCGGCGCATGGCGCCGATGTGGCCCCGCAGCTCGTGGACGATGTCGGTGAATTCGGGGGTGTAGGTGATTTCGAGGTCGCGCGGGCGCGGCAGCTCGATGGATTTCTTGACCACGAAACGACCCGGGCTCTTGCTCATCACATACACCGTGTCGGCCAGGAACACCGACTCGCGCAAATCGTGCGTGACCAAGATGACATTGAATTTTTGCTCGGTCCACAAGTCGCGCAAGATGCACCACAGCTCTTCGCGGGTGAAGGCATCCAGGGCGCCAAAGGGCTCGTCCAGCAGCAGCATCTTGGGCTCATGGATGAGGGCACGGCAAATGCTGGCGCGCTGTTGCATGCCGCCCGAAAGTTGCCAGGGAAACTTGCGCTCGTAACCGCCCAGGCCCACGTTTTTCAGCAACTGAATGGCGCGGGCTTCGTATTCGGCTTTTTTGGCTTTGAAGTTGCTGCGGTAGGGCTCGACAATTTCAAGCGGCAGCAACACATTGTCCAGGGTGGTGCGCCAAGGCAGCAGCGAGGGCGCTTGAAACGCCATGCCGCTGATCTTGAGCGGACCATTCACCGGCTGGCCATCCACATGGATGGTGCCCCGGGAGGGCTTTTTCAAGCCCGTGGTGAGTTTCATGAAAGTCGATTTGCCGCAACCCGAGGGCCCCACAATGGCGATGAACTCGCCCTTGCGGACCTGCAGGTTGATGTCCTCCACCGCAAAGTGGTTCTGTGCCAGCAAGTCTTCGTTGTAGGCCAGCCAGACATTCTGGAAATCGACGAAATTTTCGGCTTGTGCGGTCATTTACTTCTTCGGCAGGATGTCGAGCTCTTTGGCGCTGGGCAGGTAAGAACCGTTCCAGATGGCATCCGGGTTAACGCGCGACTTGGTGTTGAACGCATCCGACACTTGGCTGGCCATCAATGCCAGGCGCGGGCCCTTGACTTGGCCAAAGCCTTCAGCGCGCGCGTCCGGGCTGTTGATGACGGTGTCGATTGCCAGTTGCAGGCGACGGGTTTCCAGTGCTGTGTTGATGATGCCGTCGCGCGCCTTCACCGACTCGATGGCTTCAGCGGGCTTGGCAATGACTTCTTTCACGCCCTTGGTAAAGGCTTGCAGGAATGCTTTCACAGCCGCAGGGTTTTCTTTGAGGATTTTGGGTGAGGCGATGACCGCGTTGCCATACAGCTTCACACCATAGTCGGGGTATTGCAGCACCACCACGTCCTGGGCTTTCACGCCGCGAGCCTCAATGTTGAGCAAGGAGGTGAAGGTGAAGCCCGTGATGGCGTCGACATCGCCGCGCACCAGCATGGTTTCGCGCAGTGGGGGGTCCATGGCCGTCCAGGCCACGTTGCCGACCCCATTGGCCTTGGCAAAAATGGGGAAGGCGCGGCGGCCTGCATCAAACACGGGCGCGCCCAGTTTTTTGCCATTCAGGTCGGTCGGGGTCTTGATGCCTGATTTTTTCAAGGCCATGACCGAGGCGGGTGTGTTGTTGTACACCATCATGATGGCCACAGGCTTGTTGGGCGCATCAGGGTTGTTGGCGTGGAATTCCATCAGGGCGGCCAGATCGGCAAAGCCCATGTCGTAAGCACCCGAAGCCACACGGGTGACCGCGCCACCGGAGCCGTTGCCGGCGTCAACCGTCACATCCAACTTGGCGTCTTTGAAGTAGCCTTTGGCTGCGGGGTGAACGAACAAGGCAGCAGGGCCTTCAAAGCGCCAGTCTAGTTGGAACTTGATCGGGGTGGTCTGGGCGCTTGCCAGGCCGAAGCTCAGCGACAGAGCTGAAGCGAGGACGGCCTGAAGAAAGGGACGTTTGGTCATGAAAAACTCCTGTGAATGACTGACAAAAACTTAGCAATATCAATGCCCGCGTTCCCGTGTGCTTGGCACCCTGCTGGGGGGGTATTTTCCTTCAAGTTCGGGCAGTCTGGCGGAATTTGACACCCAGGCTTTCCCCAGATTGGGGCGTCACCCCGTTTTGGTGCATTTCATGAAAAAAGCCCTGCATGACAGGGCTTTTAGTTGAATGCTTTTGAATTCAGTGGCTGTCGGCTTGTTTGGCGGCCGCAATGGTGGCCGCTTCGTCATCTTTGGCCCCGTTGAAGAAGAGGTTCAAGAGCACTGCGCTGAGGGAGGCCAGCAAAATGCCCGACTCGATCAGCGGGTGCAGGCTGTGCGGCATCCACTGCTTGAAGTTGGGGGCAATCAACGGGATCATGCCGATGCCGATGGAAATCGCGACCACCAAAGCGTTGAAGCGGTTGTGGCGGAAATCCACGCCACCCAGGATGCGGATGCCAGTGGCAGCCACCATGCCAAACATCACCAGCCCGGCGCCGCCCAGCACCACGGTGGGCAAGGACTCGACCAGTGCGGCCATTTTGGGCAAGACACCCAGGACGATCAGGATCACGCCGCCAGCAACGCACACAAAACGGCTTTTCACGCCCGTCACCGCTACCAGGCCCACATTCTGGGAAAAGCTGGTGTAGGGAAAGGTGTTGAAGATGCCACCGATCAAGGTGCCCAGGCCATCGGTGCGCAGGCCCCGTGTGAGTGCCGGGCGGTCGACATGGCGGCCGGTCATGTCGCCCAAGGCCAGGAACATGCCAGTGGACTCAATCATCACCACAATCATTACCAGGGTCATGGTGAGGATCAGCACCGGGTCGAAGACCGGTGCGCCGAACTGAAAGGGCAGCACCACATCGAACCAGGCGGCCTTGCCTACCTTGTCGAAATTCATCAGGCCCATGGCCGTGGCGACCACGCCGCCAATGATG
This sequence comes from uncultured Bordetella sp., assembly GCA_964442645.1. Lineage (GTDB taxonomy): Bacteria > Pseudomonadota > Gammaproteobacteria > Burkholderiales > Burkholderiaceae_C > Limnohabitans. Next base: position 116,579 of record CAYTZZ010000006.1, read on the forward strand.
ATGCCCAACAGCACCGAGATGTTGGCCAAAAAGCCTTTGGCGTATTTGGCAATCAAGAGGATGGAGGCCAACACCAAGGCCGCAATGCCCACGCCCGTCAAATCGGCGTATTTTGGGTTCGGCACCTTGGGCAGCAAGGCCAGGTCTTTGGGCATGGCGGGCAGGGTTGAACCTGGCGCTGAGGCCGCGGCGCCAATGTCAGACAACCACTTGGCATGCTCTGGGTTGACGATGCTGGGCGCCGTCGGGCCAAAGGGGTTGCCAAAAATCCAGTTGATGCCGATGCGCATCAGGCTGATGCCGATGACAGCAATGATGGTGCCGGTGACCACCGGTGGGAAGAAGCGAAGCAAGCGGCTCATGATGGGCGCAATCAGGATAGAGATCACGCCCGCACCAATGATGGCCCCGAAGATCAATTGCGCCCCCGCGGCACCTGGGTTGCTGTTGGCCATGGCGACCATAGGGCCCACAGCCGCAAAGGTCACGCCCATCATCACGGGGAGTCGAATGCCAAACCACTGGGTCGCCCCCAGGGATTGAATCAGGGTGACCAGGCCGCAGACAAAGAGGTCGGCTGAAATCAGCATGGCCACTTGTTCAGGACTGAGCTTGAGCGCGCGCCCCACGATCAGCGGCACAGCCACGGCGCCGGCATACATCACCAGCACGTGTTGCAGGCCCAGCGCAGTCAGCTTGCCAGTGGGCAAACGCTCGTCAACGGGGTGGGTAGAGGTGTTCATTGTGTCTCCTGAAAAAGGGAGGGAACCTGAGAAATTGCATTCCAAACTGTATACAAAATGAGGCGGAGTCGTATACTGGATTACCCTCATGCCGTACCGCCATCGTCCTCGCGAGCGCAGCGCGGCGATCTTGTGTCGGAGCGAGTTTGCCGCGGCCCCTGTGGGGCCTCGCAACGGCGGGTCAGGTGAGGAGGTCGTGCAGGGTGCGGGCGATCACGCGGGTGGCGCGGCGCAGGTCTTCCAGCACCAGGCGCTCGTCGGCACGTTTGGCGTGCGACTCCAGCACGGTGCGCGGTCCCGCGCCATAAATCACGCCCGGCACGCCTTGCGCCACATACAGGCGCACGTCGGTGTAGAGCGGCGTGCCCATCGCAGGGATGGGCTCGCCAAAGATTTCTTGACCATGCTTCTGGATCGCATTGACCAAGGGCGCATTGCCCGGCAGTGGCTTCATGGCATGGGCCAGCAGCAAGCGCTTGATGTCAACATGGATCTGGTGGTCTGCCAAGCGACCTTGGTTGAACTGTTCGACCGCTTGTTGAATCACCTGGCGAATGCTCGCTTCCACTTCCACCGGGTTCTCTTCGGGAATCATGCGCCGGTCCAACTTGAAGCTCACCTTGCCGGGGACCACATTGGTGTTGGTGCCGCCTTCAATGCGCCCGACGTTGAGGTAAGGGTGGTTGATGCCTTCGACGCGCGAAGTGACTTTTTGGTACAGGGTGTTTTGTGCATACAGCGATTGCAAAATTTGCACCGCACCTTGCAACGCATCGACACCGGTTTCGGGAATGGCGGCATGGGCCATCTTGCCGTGCACTGTCACTTCCATTTGCAGGCAACCGTTGTGGGCGGTGACCACCTGGTAGCTGAAGCCCGCCGCAATCATCAAGTCGGGTTTTGTCAGGCCTTGCTTCAAAAGCCACCCTGGGCCCAATTCGCCGCCAAACTCTTCGTCGTAAGTGAAGTGCAATTCCACGCCGCCTTTGAGCGGCAGGCCCAGGGACTCCAGCGCGCGCACCGCAAACGTGAAGGTGGAGAAATCGGACTTGCTGACCGCGCTGGCGCGGCCAAAGAGTTGGCCATTTTCAATCTCACCGCCATAGGGGTCATGGGTCCAGCCTTCGCCCGGGGGAACCACGTCGCCATGGGCGTTCAGCGCAATCGTGCGGCCTTCGCCGTAGCGGCGGCGCACGATCAGGTTGGTGATGGTTTCCAGGCCGTAGGCTTTGACCTCGGCCGTCGGCACGGCGTGCTTTTCAGCCTCGAAACCCATGGGACGCAGCAACTCGGCGGTGCGCTCCGCATGGGGTGCGTTGTTGCCCGGCGGCGTGTCGGTGGGCACGCGCACGAGTTCTTGCAGGAAGCGGACTTGCTCGTCAAAGTGTTGGTCAATCCAGGCGTCGAGTTGGGCGTAAGCGGTCATGTGATCGGTCCGTGTGTCAGGGGGTCAGAGGTGGTCAAGCAAATGCTGGAAAGCGTCGATGGCAAGTTGCATGTCATCGCAGGTGGTGCTTTCCAGCGGGTTGTGGCTGATGCCGCCGTTCATGCCGCGCACGAACAGCATGGCTTGGGGCATGATTTCGTGCAGCTTCATGGCATCGTGGCCGGCGCCGCTGGGCAATTCAAACAAGGGCACGCCCAGGTCGTGAACAGCCTGCGTCCAGCGGGCTTGCCAAGCCGGGTCGCTGGGTGCAGCCGCCGCGCGCATGGTTTCTTCCAGGGTGTAGCGCACCCCGCGACGCTCGCAAATGGCTTTCAGTTCGGCCAGCACATCGGCGCACAAGGCATCGCGCTGCGCATCGGTGGGTGCTCGCAGGTCGAGGCTGAATTGGCAACGTCCAGGCACCACGTTGATGGAGCCATTGGGCACGTGCCATTGGCCAATGGTGGCCACAGAGTCGCCATCTTTGGCCGCACGTTGCTCCATGAAAAGCGCCAATTCCGCGACGGCACAGGCGGCGTCGCGGCGTCGCTCCATGGGGGTGGTGCCTGCATGGCTGGCCATGCCTTGAACTTCGCCGAGGAAGCGAACGCTGCCATTGATGGAAGTGACCACGCCCAGCGGAATGTCTTGCTCGTTCAGCACCGGGCCTTGCTCGATGTGCACTTCCACAAAGCCGAGGTAGCGTGCGGGGTCGCGGGTCAGCGCGGGAATGTCATCGACGCACAAGCCGGCGTGGCGCATGGCGTCGCGCAGGGTGATGCCATCGGCATCTTGCTGATCCAGCCAGGCCGGATTGAATTGCCCCACCAACGCCCCCGAGGCGAGGAACGTGGCCTTGTAACGCTGGCCTTCTTCTTCCGAAAAAGCCACCACTTCCAGATTAAAGGGCAGGCGTCGACCCGCTTTGGCGAGTTGTTGCACGCAGGCCATGGGCACAAAGATGCCCAGGCGGCCATCGTACTTGCCGCCGTTGCGCACGGTGTCGTAATGCGAGCCGGTCAACAAGGTCTTGGCTTGCAGGGGATCGGTGGCGGCGTGGTAGATGCCCACCACATTGCCCACGGCATCGTGGCGCACTTCGTCAAAGCCGCATTCGTCCATCCAATGCGCGATGCGTTGGGCGCAGGCACGGTGGGCTTCGGTGAGGTAGGTGACCGTGAGTTGGCCCAATTCCGCATAGCCCGGATCGGTGTGCTGGGCCAGGCGCTCTTGCCAGTCCCACACTTGTTGCCCCAGGATGGGCGTGACGCCAAATTTGTCATTGAGACGAATTTCGACAATTCGATGGATGTTGCGCAGTGCCTCCGCCAACTCGTAGTCGGGGTGGTTGTGCAAGCGTCGCGCAAAGGTGGCGATGATCTCGTGGCGGTTCAGCCCTGTGCCGCGCGGCCCGCGCACCGCCAAAATGAACGGAAAGCCAAATTTGGCGTTGTAGTCAGCATTCAGTTGCTGAATCTGCGCGAACTCTTCGGGGGTGCAGTCGGTCAGGCCGGCTTTGCTTTGCTCGTGGGTGGATTCAGCGGTCAAGGTCTTGCTGACCATGGCCTTGCCCGCCAACTCCGGGTGGGCGCGAATCAGTTGCAGTTGGGCCTCGCGGCCTGCGTCCTGAAGTACCCGCACCATGGCGTATTTGAGGTGCGCCAAAGAGCGAAAAGGCCGTTGGTCCAGGGCTTGCTCGGCAATCCAGTCGGAGTGCTCGTACAAGCCGAGCAGCATCTGCGCGGCTTGGTCCCGTGGGGCAGCGTTCAGTTGTTCAAGCGTGATCGTCATAGGGGGCTTTCAGGGCTGACCATAGGGGTGGACTTTTTTCCAATGGCGCGCGATGTCCACGCGGCGGCAAACCCAGACGCGGTCGTGCTTGGCGATGTGGTCCAGAAAGCGTTGCAGCGCCACCATGCGGCCCGGGCGGCCCAGCAAGCGGCAATGCATGCCCACGCTGAGCATCTTGGGCGACTCGTCGCCCTCCGCGTACAGGGTGTCGAAACTGTCACGCAAATAAGTGTAGAAGTCTTCCGATTGCGCAAACCCTTGCGGCAGCGAGAACCGCATGTCGTTGCTGTCCAGGGTGTAGGGGACCACTAGGTGCGGCACCACCTGGCCATCGCTGCGTTGCACCCGCATCCAGAAGGGCAGGTCATCGCCGTAGTAGTCGCTGTCGTATTCAAAGCCGCCCTGGTCGACCAGCAGGCGACGGGTGTTGGGGCTGTCGCGCCCGGTGTACCAACCCGCTGGCATTTGGCCGGTGAGTTTTTTAAGAATCTCGATGCCCTTGAGCATGTGCTCTCGCTCTTGCGCTTCGTCCATGCCTTGGTAGTGAATCCAGCGCCAGCCATGGCAGGCGATCTCATGGCCGAGTTCCACAAAAGCCGCCGTCAATTCTGGGTGACGCTCCAGGGCCATGCTGATGCCAAACACGGTGAGGGGCAAGCTGCGTTTTTCAAACTCGCGCAGGATGCGCCAGACGCCCACGCGCGACCCGTACTCGTAAATGCCTTCCATGCTCAGGTGCCGCTCGGGGTAGCTGGCGGGATTGAACATCTCGGACAGAAACTGTTCGGAACCAGCATCGCCATGCAGCACGGCGTTCTCGCCGCCTTCTTCGTAATTCAGCACGAACTGCACGGCGATGCGGGCCTGCCCAGGCCATTGCGCGTGGGGTGGGTTGCGTCCATAGCCGACCAGGTCACGGGGGTAGGGCAGGGTGGTGTCGTAGGTGTTCATGGGGGGCTCCGTGGAGGTCAGGTCAGGGCCATGGAAATGTCGTTGCTCGGGACCTTGCGGTCCAGGGTGAGATTGCTCTCCACGTGGCGCAGGTGCTCGTCCATGAGGCGCACGGCCAAGCCTTCGTCCTTGGCGGCCATCGCCTTCAAAATATCGGCGTGCTCATCGGCCGAGTGCTCGGCAGCACGCGAGGTTTGGTACATCAGGGTGATCAACGCACACCGCGAAATCAGCTCGCTGAGAAGTTGGGACAGCACGTGATTGCCCAGCAGCTCCGCCATGCGAACGTGAAAGTCACCCAACAACTCGGTGCGGCCTGGCACGTCGCCGCGCGCCACGGCGGCGCGCTCTTCAGTCACGTGTTCCTTGAGGGCTTTCAGCCGAGCCGGGGTGATTTCGCGCACAAAGGTGCGTGTCATCTCCAGTTCAATCATGCGACGTGCGGCAAAGACCTGGCGTGCCTCATCAGACGACGGTGTGGCCACAAAGGCGCCGCGGGCGGGCTCCATGCGGATCAGTTTTTTTTGTGCCAGCTGAAACAAGGCCTGGCGCACCAGGGTGCGCGACACGCCAAAGTGATCGGCCAACTTCTGTTCCGCCAGCTTGGTGCCGGGATGCAGCCGATGCTCGACAATGGCTTTGGTGAGGGCGTCAACAATGACTCGCGTGGTGGAGTTGTCCGAGGTCAGGGTCATGGCAGCTTTCCGAAAGCAGGCTAATGAGAGGTCATCATAGCCGGATTCGCAAAAATTGTATACACTTTTGGTTGCCAAGCGTTTTTGAGGAGTTTCGCCATGGGCTTAAGCACACACGTTCTCGACACCATGAATGGTTGCCCGGCAGCCGGCATGAAGGTGTCGCTGTTCACCACCGAGGGGGGGGACGCCACCCTGGTCAAGGCTTTCACACTCAATGCGGATGGCCGCAGCGACGGTCCTTTGTATGACAACCATAACTTGAAGAAAGGCACCTATCGCCTTGTTTTTGATGTGAAAGGCTATTTCCAGGCGCGCGGTGTCAGCTTGCCGGAACCCTCGTTTCTGGATCAGGTGAGCCTGGACTTTGGCATTGCCCACACCGACCAGCACTACCACGTGCCCTTGCTGGTCAGTCCTTGGAGTTATTCAACTTACCGCGGTTCCTGACAGAAAAGCTTCCCCAAGCTGCGCGGCTTGTCCCTAAAATCGAGGCTTCCCTAATTTATCCCCCACCATGACCCAAGTCACCAACACCGTGCGTTTTGTGCTCGATGGCAAAATTGTTGAAGCCCAAGGTGAGCGCCGCACCACCACCGTCCTCGATTACTTGCGCGAACAACTGCACCGCACCGGCACCAAGGAAGGTTGCGCAGAGGGCGATTGCGGCGCCTGCGTGATCATGGTTGGCGAGCTGAACGCTGCTGGCACGGGCATTGACTATGTGCCGGTCAACAGCTGCATTCAGTTGTTGCCCACGCTGGATGGCAAGTCGGTGAAAACCGTTGAAAGCCTGAAGAAAGCCGATGGCAGCCTGCACCCGGTTCAGCAAGCGATGGTGGAGTGCCATGGCTCACAGTGCGGCTTTTGCACCCCGGGCATCGTCATGAGCCTGGTCAACCTGGTGCAGCTCAAACCGAAGCCCGCACGCAACGAAATCACCGACGCGCTCAGCGGCAACCTGTGTCGTTGCACCGGCTACCGTCCCATCATCGATGCCACCGAAAAAGCCTGTGCCCCTGGCACGGGCTTGAAGCTGGACGACAGCGCGGATGTGCCTTTGCTCAAAGAAATTCGCCGCGCCACCACGCCCACCCTGAGCCTCGAAGGCGACATCATTGTGCAGCCGGTGGTGCGCACCCGCAAAGGCAATGAGTTTGTGTCCCCTGCCACCGTGGCCGAAGTGGCCGACTACTTGGTGAAGCATCCCACCGCCACGCTGCTGGCAGGCAGCACCGAGATTGGCTTGCAAGTGAACAAACAGTTCACGCGCCCCGAGCACATTGTGTACTTGGGCAATGTCACCGAGTTGAAGCAGGTCCAGGACCAGGGCAAGCACTGGCGCATCGGCGCGGTGGTCTCCTTGAGCCAGATCGAAACCCTGGTGGCCCAGGCCTATCCCGACTTTGCAGAAGTGTTGCGCCGTTTTGGCTCACCCCCCATTCGCTCCACCGCCACCTTGGCAGGCAACATTGCCAACGGCTCGCCGATTGGCGACTCCATGCCCTGCCTCATGGCTCTGTCGGCGACCTTGCTGCTGCGCCGTGGCGACAAGACCCGCACCGTGGCCTTGGACAAGTTCTACACGGGCCAAAAGCAAACCGTCTTGCAGCCTGGCGAATTCATCGAGGCCATTGACCTGCCCAAGCCGCAAGCTTCGCAGGTGTTCAAGGCTCACAAAATCAGCAAGCGCTTCGAGCAAGACATTTCGGCCACCTGCGCCGCCATTCGCTACGAATTGAAAGATGGCAAGCTGAAGAACGTGCAACTGGCCTACAACGGCTTGGCACCGTCGCCTTGCCGCGCCCCCTTGCTCGAAGCGGTGCTTGAGGGCAAAGCGCCTGCGGATGTGCAAGCACAAGACCTGGACGCTGCCGTGGCCAAGAGCTTCACCGCGCGTGACGGCTTGCGTGCCACCTGGGCCTACCGCGCGCTGGTGGCGCGCAACCTGGTGCTGGAATTCATCGAAGAACATACGTCGGAGGTGGCATAAATGAACGCTCCCATCAACCTGAAAAACCTCTTGCCCGCCTCCGGCCTGCAGCAGGGCACCGACGTGGTTCACGAATCGGCACACCTGCATGTGACCGGTTCTGCCACCTACATTGACGACATTCCCGAGCATGCAGGCACGCTGTATGCGGCGCTGATTTTGTCGCCGGTGGCCCACGGTGAATTGATTGGCGAGGGCATTGATCGCGCCGCCATTCTCAAAGAGCACGGCGTGGTGGCGGTCTACACCGCCAAAGACATTCCCGGCGAAAACAATTGCGGCCCCATCGTGCACGACGATCCCTTTTTGGCCGTTGGCAAAGTGGAATTTTTGGGCCAGGCCGTTGCGGTGGTGGTGGCGCGTGAAATGCTCTACGCCCGCGAGGCCGCCAAAAAGGCCAAGGTGCAAGTGCGCGAGTTGCCGGCCATCCTGACCATCGATGAGGCCATGAAAGCCAACAGCTTTGTCATGCCGCCCAAGGGCATCATCCGTGGCAACGCCGCCGAGGCGATTGCCAAGGCACCCCACAAAATCAAGGGCAGCACGGCCACCGGACAACAAGAACAGTTTTACCTGGAAGGCCAGATCACCTACGCCGTGCCGCGCGAAGACGGCCAGTTGACGCTGTATGTGTCGACCCAGCACCCGGACGGCAACCAGCGTGAAGCAGCGTCTGCGCTGAACCTCACCACCAACGATGTGGAAGTGATTTGCCGCCGCATGGGCGGTGGCTTCGGCGGCAAAGAGGGCAACTCCAGCATCTTCAGCCAAAGCGCGGCATTGGCAGCCTTCAAATTGCAAAAGCCCGTGAAGCTGCGCGTGAACCGCGATGACGACATGACCATCACCGGCAAGCGTCACGACTTCCGCACCGATTACGAAGTGGGCTTCGACGAAGAAGGCCGCATTCTGGGCGCCAACATCGCCCTGCATTCGCGTTGCGGCTACAGCACCGACTACTCCGGCCCGGTCAACGACCGCGCGTGCTTGCACATCGACAACTGTTATTACTTGCCCAACTTGCAACTGATCAGCCACCGCTGCAAGACCCACACCCAAAGTGCCACCGCCTTCCGTGGCTTCGGCGGGCCACAGGGCATGTTTGCCATCGAAACCGTGATCGAGCAAATCGCCAACACCCTGGGCAAAGACCCGCTGGAAGTGCGCAAGCTCAACCTGTACCGCGACCCCGCCGAGTCGGGCAACCCCGAAACCATGGTGACGCAATACGGCCAGACCATTGAAGACTGGGTGGGCGACAAGGTGGTGGCTCAGGTTGAGGCCGAGTCTGGCTATGCAGCGCGCCGTGCGGCCGTGAATGCCTTCAACAAAGCCAACAAGCACCGCAAGCGCGGACTCGCTTTGGTGCCTTTGAAGTTTGGCATCAGCTTCACCGCGACCATGCTGAACCAGGGCGGCGCACTGCTGAACATTTACATGGACGGTTCGGTCAGCGTCAACCACGGCGGCACCGAAATGGGCCAGGGCTTGAACACCAAGATGGCACAGGTGTGTGCCGATGGCCTGGGCATTTCCACCGACCTGGTGCGCGTCACCGGAACCGACACGCAAAAGGTGCCCAATGCATCGGCCACCTCGGCCTCCAGCGGCGCCGACATCAATGGCGCAGCCATCATGAATGCCACCGCGCAAATGCGGGCCCGTTTGGCCCCTGTGGCGGCGCGCATGCTGGGCTGTGCCGAGGGTGAAGTGAGCTTTGCCGACAACCAGGCCCATGGCGGTGGCAAGTCGGTGAAATGGGCCGATCTGGCCAAGCAAGCTTGGCTGGACCGTGTCGGTCTGTCTGTGACGGGCTTCTACATGACCCCCGAGATCAAGTACGACTTCGCCACTCTTAACGGTCGCGCTTTTTATTACTACTGCTACGGCGCGTCCGTCACCGAAACCGAAATCGACACCCGCACCGGTGAGTGGTGGCTCAAGGCCGTGGACATCGTTCACGATGCCGGCAAGAGCATCAACCCCGCCATCGATAAGGGCCAAATCGAAGGCGCCTATGTGCAGGGCATGGGCTGGCTCACGATGGAAGAGTGCATCTGGGACAAAAAGGGCAAACTGCTGACCCACGGCCCGAGCACCTACAAGATCCCGGTGGCAGGCGATGTACCGGAGCATTTCAAGGTCAGCCTGTTTGACGGCCGCAACCTCAAGCCGACGCCGTTCAACAGCAAGGCTGTCGGCGAGCCGCCCTTGATGCTGGCGCTGTCCACCTTCTTTGCGCTGCGCGACGCGGTCAGCGCCAGTGCCGAGCACCAGGTGGTGGTGCACATGGATGCGCCGGCCACCCCCGAGCGCATTCTGCTGGCCTGCGAGCGCGCCAAGGCCGCACGCGCCCACTGAACGCCGTGTCGCAGCACACGGCCGCCTTGCTGGCGCGTTTGCAGCACGCGCCGGCCGTGTTGGTCAGCGTCGACCAGGTGCAAGGCTCTGGCCCGCGCGAGCAGGGCGCCTGGATGGCCGTGTTCGCCGATGGCGTGGTCAACACCATTGGCGGTGGTCACCTCGAGTACCAGGCCCTGGCCGAAGCCCGTGCTTTGTTGCAGCGCTCAGCAAACACCGCGCCCAGCCACGCACAGGATCTGGTGTTGCGTTATGCCTTGGGGCCGGCGCTGGGCCAATGCTGCGGCGGCGTGGTGCACTTGCGTTACGAGCCTGTCACCGAGCTCAGCATTCCTTCACTGCAACAGCGCTTGAAAGGCCCACAAGATGCCGTGGCCCTGTTTGGTGGCGGCCATGTTGGCAAGGCCTTGGTGCAAGTTCTCGGCATGCTGCCTTACCAAGTGCTGTGGGTTGACAGCCGTGATGAGATTTTTCCGGTGCAGGTGCCCCCCAATGTGGTGACCGAGCACTCCGACCCGGTGCACGCTGCCGTGGCGAATCTCTCGCCAGGCACCCACGTGCTGATCATGAGCTTCAGCCACGCCGAAGACCTGGATGTGGTGGCCGCCTGCCTGAAGCGTCAGCGCGAGCATCACGACTTGGGCAGCGTGGGCTTGATCGGCAGCCAGACCAAATGGGCGACCTTCCAGCACCGCTTGGAGGCCAGGGGCTTCACGTCACAGGACATGCAGCAAGTGACTTGCCCGATTGGCGTGCCCCACATCACCGGCAAAGAGCCCGAGGTGATTGCGGTCGCGGTGGCGGCACAGTTGTTGCAAAGGCGTTCCCAGGCCTGATGCCTTGACCCCTGGGGGGGGGCGGGTTTTCAGGGGGCTTGATTGTTGACAAAAATTGTATACACTTCTAACCGTAGTCGCAGCGGCGCAGGATTCAGACCCCATGTGCGCGACCCCTTTGTTCTTCACAGCGCCCGCAGTGGTGAAGAGCCCTTGCCAGCTTGGACGCTGGCGTCTGATTGAGAAGCGTTGACATGGATGCATACCTTCTGGACTGGGCCAATTTGCTGCTGCGCTGGGTCCACGTGATCACGGCCATCGCCTGGATTGGCTCGTCTTTCTACTTCGTGTTTCTGGACAACAACCTGATTCGGCCGAACTCGCCTGACTTGCTGGAGAAGGGGGTCGATGGCGCCATGTGGGCGGTGCACGGTGGCGGTTTTTACAACCCTCAAAAGTACATGGTGGCGCCCAAGAAAATTCACACCAAGCTGCATTGGTTTTATTGGGAAAGTTATTCCACCTGGCTCACCGGCTTTGCGCTGTTCACGGTGCTCTATTTGTGGAATGCCAGCACCTTTTTGATCGACAAGTCCTTGATGGATTGGACCCCCCCGGTGGCGATTGCCGCCGCCTTGGGTTTCCTGGTGGCATTTTGGCTGATTTACGACACGGTGTGCCGCGTGTTTGGCTTTCGCGAAAACGGCGAGCGCACCGTCGGCCTGATCATGATGGCCGTGGTCAGCTTTGCCTGCTGGCTCTGCTGCGAGTTGTTTGCCGGGCGCGCCGCCTTTTTGCTGGTGGGCGCCATGATTGCCACGGCCATGAGCGCCAATGTGTTTTTCTGGATCATTCCTGGCCAGCGCAAAGTGGTGGCGGCCATGACCTCCGGTCAGGCGCTGGATCCCAAGGAGTTGGCCCTGCATGGCAAGCGCGGCAAGCAGCGCAGCGTGCACAACACCTACTTCACCTTGCCGGTGATCTTTGCCATGCTGAGCAATCATTACAGCTTCTTGTACACCCATGAGAAGCACTGGTTGATCCTGGTGCTGATGATGCTGGCCGGTGCCTTGATCCGTCAATTTTTTGTGCAACGCCATGGCTACCACCATGGCCGCGCCAAGAACCCGCTGCCCTTCGCCATTGCCGGCGTGGTGGTGATCCTGGGCGTGATTGTCTGGCTGCGACCCGCACCGGTGGCGCCCAACGCCCAAGCCAGCACGGCGGCGGTCAGCTTTCAGCAGGTGAGCGCTGTGTTCGAGCAACGCTGCCTGTCATGCCATGGCGCACAAGTGCAGATGAAAAACGTGCGCTTTGAAACGCCCGAAGGCGTCAAGCAACATGCGCTGAGCATTTACCAGCAATCGGTGGTCACGCGTCAAATGCCCATGAACAACGCCACCGGCATCACCGAAGAAGAGCGCGGCTTGATCAAACGCTGGTACGAGGCTGGCGCCTCAGTGCGCTGACAAGGCCAGGTGCTGGGCCATGCGGTTGTGCTGCTCGATCAGCGGCCCCAGGTCCAGCGTCACCAATTGCCCTTCGCGCACCACCACGCGGCCATTGACCACGGTGTAGTCTGCGTTGCCACTGGCGCACAGCAGCAGGGCGCCCACCGGGTCGTGAATGGCGCCGCCAGCCATGGCCAGGGTGTCGGTGCGGTACAATGCCAGGTCGGCGCAATAGCCTGGCGCAATTTGCCCAATGTCCTGACGACCCAGAACCTCGGCGCCGCCGCGCGTGGCCAGGCGCAAAGCATCGCGCGGCGTCATTTCTGCGGGCCCCGTGTCACAGCCAAAAGGTGCCATGCCTTTGCTGACGCGCGCCAGCAGCATGGCTTGGCGGGCTTCGTTGAGCAAATGGGCCGCGTCGTTGCTGGCACTGCCGTCTACTCCCAAGCCTACGGGAACGCCTGCGTTCAAGAGCTGACGCAAAGGCAAAATGCCACTGCCCAGGCGCATGTTGCTGCATGGGCAGTGGGCAATCCCGGTGCGGGTGCGCGCGAACAAGGCGATGCCGGGGTCGTCGATTTTCACGCAGTGGGCGTGCCAGACATCGTCACCCACCCATCCCAATTGCTCCACATATTCGGTGGGTGTGCAGTTGAACTTTTCGCGGGTGTAGGCCACATCGTGGTCGTTCTCGGCCAGGTGGGTGTGCAGGCGCACGCGCAGGGCGCGGGCGAGGTAGGCCGATTCCCGCATCAGGTCTTGGCTGACCGTGAAGGGCGAGCAGGGGGCCACGGCCACCTGCGTCATGGCGCCATGGGCGGGGTTGTGCCAGGTTTCCACGGCACGCAAGGTTTCTTTCAAAATGAAGTCTTCTTTTTCGACCACGCGGTCGGGTGGCAAACCGCCCTGGCTCTCGCCCACGCTCATGCCGCCACGGGTGGCGATAAAGCGCATACCAATGGCCTGTGCAGCTTCGATGCTGTCATCCAGCCGCACGCCATTGGGGTAGATGTACAAATGGTCGCTGGCCGTGGTACAGCCGCTGAGCAACAGCTCGGCCATGGCGACCTGGGTGGCCACCCGCACCATGTCCGGGGTCAGCCCCGCCCAGATGGGATACAGCCCGCGCAGCCAGGAAAACAGCTCGGCGTTTTGAACGCCAGGCACAGCGCGCGTGAGCGATTGCACCATGTGGTGATGGGTGTTGACCAAGCCGGGCAGCACCACGTGGTGGCGCGCGTCGATGACCTCGTCGGCCTGGGCGCGCAAGTCGTCGCTGGCCTGGCCTTGAGGGACAATGCGCTCAATGACGCCATCGCGAATCAGCAAGGACGCGCCTTGCAATTCGGTCTGATGGTCGTCCTGGGTGGCGATGCAGTGGGCTTGGTGGATCAGCAGGGTGCTCATGGCTGAATTAAATCATGTGACTGCGGTGGTGCGTGAAAGGCACTACAGTCTGGTCCATCTTTGTGTTGCGACTTCTGAAAGAAAAAATTCATGAAAACCTACAAAATTGCATGCATTCCAGGGGATGGCATTGGCCAGGAAGTGGTGCCTGCCGGGCAGACCGTTTTGCAAGTGCTGGCCCAAACCCAAAAGACGTTTGCATTCGATTTCACCAGCTTTGGCTGGGGCGGCGACTGGTACCGCGCCCACGGCCAGATGATGCCCGACGACGGCCTGGACGCCTTGCGCCCCATGGACGCGATTTTGTTTGGCTCGGCCGGCGACCCGCACATTCCCGACCACGTCACTTTGTGGGGCTTGCGCCTGAAGATTTGCCAAGGCTTTGACCAGTACGCCAACGTGCGCCCCACGCGCATCCTGCCGGGCATTGACGCACCCCTGAAGCGCTGCGGCCCCAAAGACCTGGACTGGGTGATCGTGCGTGAAAACTCGGAAGGCGAGTACGCCGGCGTGGGCGGCCGTGCGCACCAAGGCCATCCGATCGAAGTGGCGACCGACATGTCCATCATGACCCGAGCTGGTGTGGAGCGCATCATGCGCTATGCCTTCCGGCTGGCGCAGTCGCGTCCCCGCAAATTGCTGACGGTGGTCACCAAGTCCAATGCCCAGCGCCATGCCATGGTGATGTGGGATGAAATTGCGGTGCAGATCAGCCGCGAATTCCCCGATGTGCGTTGGGACAAAGAATTGGTGGACGCCGCCACCGCGCGCATGGTCAACCGGCCCGCGACCCTGGACACCATTGTGGCCACCAACCTGCATGCCGACATTCTGAGCGACCTGGCGGCCGCCCTGGCCGGCAGCCTGGGCATTGCACCCACCGGCAACATCGATCCCGAGCGCCGTTACCCCAGCATGTTCGAGCCGATTCATGGTTCGGCCTTTGACATCATGGGCAAGGGCTTGGCCAACCCGATTGGCACCTTCTGGAGTTGCGTCATATTGCTGGAACATTTGGGCGAACATGACGCCGCACAGACCCTGATGCAGGCCATTGAAAAGGTGACAGCCAATGCCGCGTTGCACACGCGCGACCTCGGCGGACAAGCCACCACTGTCCAAGTCACCGACGCCGTTTGCGGCCTGTTGAAAGCCTGAAGTCCTGTCATGAGCGTGTCACCCCAAGCCGACCCCTTGTCTTTTCTGGCGAAGCTATACCAGGCCGCGGTCCAGCGCGCCTTGCCCTTGCACAACACCGCGGCCTGGCTGCCGCCACCACCGCCAGGACGAACCTTGGTGCTGGGCGCAGGCAAAGCCGGCGGGGCCATGGCCCAAGCGGTGGAAGCTTTGTGGCCGGCCGACAAGCCTTTGTCCGGCCTGGTGGTGACGCGCTACCACCACACTCCGCCACGCCCCGCCGGTTTGGCCTCGCGCATTGAGGTGGTGGAAGCGGCACACCCTGTGCCCGACCAGGCTGGCTTGGCGGCGGCCGAGCGCATGCTGGCCTTGACCCAAGGCTTGACCTCGGATGACTTGGTGCTGTGCCTGATTTCTGGCGGTGGCTCGTCTTTGCTGACCTTGCCCGCCCAGGGCCTGACACTGGCCGAGAAGCAGCAGATCAACCGCCAGTTGTTGGAGAGTGGCGCCAATATTTCCGAGATGAATTGTGTGCGCAAGCACCTGTCTCGCATCAAGGGCGGGCGCCTGGCCGCCGCCTGCGCGCCCGCGCGCGTGGTGACCCTGACCATCAGCGATGTCCCCGGCGATGACCCCTCCATCATTGCCAGCGGGCCGACGGTGCCCGATCCCACCACCTGCGCCGATGCCTTGGCGATCCTAGCGCGCTACCGCATTGCCATCCCCGACGCCCTGTCCAAATCTTTGACTGCCGGCGAGTTGGAAACACCCAAGCCCGATGAAGCGCGATGGAAAGCGCAACCGGTTCACATGATTGCCACGCCGCAGCAATCCTTGGAAGCGGCTGCCGAAGTGGCGCGCGCCGCTGGCCTGAATGCCTACATCCTTTCGGATGAGCTGGAAGGCGAGTCGCGCGAAGTGGGCAAGGTGCACGCCGCCTTGGCACGCGCAGCCGCCCGCGGCCAGGGCCCCTTTGTGAAGCCTTGTGTGATTCTCAGCGGGGGCGAAACCACGGTGACCGTGCGTCCTGTGGCGCCAGGCAGCGCGCGTGGGCGTGGCGGCCGGGCCGGGGAGTTCTGCCTGGGCTTGGCGGTGGGCTTGCAAGGCCAGGCGGACGTCTGGGGGCTGGCGGCCGACACCGATGGCATTGATGGCATGGAAGAGAACGCCGGTGCCCAGGTCACGCCCAATACTTTGCAGCGCGCCCTGGCGCAAGGCCTCAAGGCCAGCGACGCCATGGACCGCAACGATGCCTATGGGTTTTTCCAGCCCCTGGGCGACCTGGTGGTCACCGGCCCGAGCTTCACCAATGTCAACGATTTCCGGGCCATGCTGGTGCTTTGAGCCGGTTTTTTGACCTGCGACAAAGTCTCTCCGGGCGGATGGGGGCACAGTCGGGCCCATCATGTCCCTCGTCGAACTGTTACACCAAGCCGAATTGCAATCCTGCGGGGCAGGCCAGCGCCTGCTGACGCGCGGCCAGCCCTTGACCGACATCACTTACCTGGTGAATGGCAGCGTGGCCTTGGGGATGGCGCAAGGATCCCACATGGTGCACCGCTTGGGTCGGGTGTCCTCTCCTGCCTGGGTTGAGTTGGCCTCCGCGGTGTTGAACCTGCCGGTGACTTGCGATGCTGTGGCCGAGACGCCGGTGGACATCAAGCGGGTCAAGCTGACAGCCTTTCGCCAGTGGCTGGAGGTGCAGCCCCTGGCCGTGCAAGAGGTGATGCGCGACTTGGCCCGCTCTCAGCACCAACTGGCCGAATTGTCCGTGAGCCGCCTGGCCATGGATGCCCAGGCGCGCTGTGCCGATTGGCTGTTGCACCATGCCCAGTCAGGCGAGCGCGAATCCTTGGCGGTGCAGTTCACCCAGAGAAAGCGCCAGATCGCCGAGCAGCTCGGCATTGCGCCCGAAACGCTGTCAAGGATCTTGCGTGACCTGCGCGAGCGGGGCCTGATCAAAGGCCGTGGCCGTGTGCTCAGTTTGGTCGACCCGGGTGCTTTGCGAATGCTGGCGGGCGCCTGATTTTTTTTCGCCGGGTTTGCAGCAAGGTGGCGCTGAGCTTGCTAACATGCTAGTTTGCCGACCCCGTACTGACCTGGCATGCCTGACCTGCGACTTCAACTCCAACACATCACCAAGCGTTACCCCTCTGTGGTTGCCAATGACGATGTGTCCCTGGCGGTGGCCCCAGGCGAGATCCATTCGGTGCTGGGTGAAAACGGCGCCGGCAAGTCCACCCTGATGAAAATCATCTACGGCTCAGTGAAGCCGGACCTAGGCGACGTCTTTTTCAACGGTCAACGTGTCCAGGTGCGCAACCCTCAAGAAGCGCGCCGCCTGGGCATCAGCATGGTGTTTCAGCACTTCAGCCTGTTTGACACCCTGACGGTGGCGCAGAACGTCTGGCTCGGCCTAGACAAATCCCTGACGCTCGAACAAGTCAGCCAACGCATTGCGTCCAAGGCCCAAGACTATGGCCTGGACATTGACCCGTTGCGGCCCGTCCATACCCTGAGCGTGGGCGAGATGCAGCGCGTGGAAATCATTCGTGCCCTGCTGACCGAGCCCCAGTTGCTGATCCTGGACGAGCCCACGTCTGTCCTGACTCCGCAAGCCGTCGAGCGTTTGTTTGTGGTATTGAAGCAGTTGGCCCAAGAAGGGTGCAGCATTCTCTACATCAGCCACAAATTGCACGAAATTCGGGCGTTGTGCACGGCCTGCACCGTCTTGAGGGGTGGCAGGGTCACGGGTGTGTGCGACCCACGCGAAGAAAGCAATGCCTCATTGTCCCGCTGGATGATTGGCGCAGAGCCTGCGGCCTTGACCCATCAGCCGAAATCGCCCGGTGAAATTCGCCTGGCGGTTGCGGGCCTCAGCCTCGCCCGAGAAGACCAGTTTGGCGTCGATCTGTCGGACATCCGCATGAGCGTGCGGGCAGGCGAAGTGGTAGGCATTGCGGGTGTGTCAGGCAATGGCCAGCGCGAATTGCTGTTTGCGCTCTCGGGTGAAGACACCCGCGCCGAGCCCTCCAGCATCGTGTTACAGGGCCAGGCGGTTGGGCAGCAAGGGCCTCAGGCTCGGCGTGCCATGGGCTTGCATTTCGTGCCAGAGGAGCGCCTGGGGCGGGGCGCTGTGCCTGGCTTGAGCCTGGCGCAGAATTTGTTGCTCACGCGCCAAGATGCCATCACCCCCAGAGGTTGGATTCGTCCGAGAGTGCTGGCGCAACAAGCCCAGGCCGTGATCGAGCGCTTCCATGTGAAGGCTGGCGGGCCGCAGGCCGTTGCCAAGTCGCTTTCTGGTGGTAACTTGCAGAAATTCATCGTTGGCCGCGAGGTCTCGGCCCAGCCCGCCGTGCTCATCGTGTCGCAGCCGACCTGGGGCGTCGATGTGGGCGCCTCGGCGCAAATTCGGGGTGAGATCCTGGCACTGCGAGACGCCGGTTGTGCCGTCTTGGTGGTCAGCGAAGAACTCGACGAACTTTTTGAAATTTGTGACCGGCTGCATGTGATCGCCAAAGGCCGATTGTCACCCTCGATTGATCGCGCGCAAGCCACGGTGGCGCAAATCGGTGAATGGATGAGCGGTTTGTGGGAGGCGGCCGATGTGGCGGCTTGAAGCACGTCCTGAGCCCTCTGCCTTTTGGCGGCATGCGTCGCCCTTTCTGGCCTTGCTGCTGACGGTCCTGATCGGCGTCGTCATGTTTGTGGCGCTGGGCAAAGACCCGCTCAAAGGCTTGGGTGTGTTTTTCTGGGAGCCCCTCAAAAACGCTTATGCCTTGGGCGAGTTGATGGTCAAGGCCACCCCTTTGCTGATCATTGCCCTGGGACTCGCGGTGTGCTTTCGCTCCAATGTCTGGAACATTGGGGCCGAGGGGCAGTTTGTGATGGGAGCGATTTTTGCGGCCGGCGTCGCCTTGCTGGCCCAAAAAGACAGCACCCGCTGGATCGTGGTTCCCATTTTGTTGGCAGGCGTGGCGGGTGGCATGGCTTGGGCGGGCGTGACCGCTTGGTTGCGCGACCGTTTCCATGCGAACGAAATCCTGGTGAGCCTGATGCTGGTGTACGTTGCCACCATGGTGCTGGGCTACCTGGTGTACGGGCCGTGGAAAGACCCCGCGGGTTACAACTTCCCGCAAACGCAAAACTTTGAAAAGGTCACGCAAATTCCGCGGCTTTTTGCGGGTTCGCGCGTCAGCGTGGGTCTGTTGTTGGCCTTGGCGGGCGTGGTCGCATTGTGGGTTTTCCTGTTTCGCACTCGCGCCGGTTTTGCGCTGCAAGTTGGCGGGCTGGCGCCCCATGCGGCGCGCTATGCCGGATTTTCTTCGCGCCGCGCGCTGTGGGTGGCGTTGCTAACCTCAGGGGGCGCAGCCGGTTTGGCGGGGGCGTTGGAGGTGGCGGGGCCCATTGGCCAGCTGACGCCCTACGTGCCGGCGGGTTATGGCTTTGCCGCCATCATTGTGGCTTTTGTCGGGCGCTTGCACCCGGTAGGGATGGCTTTTTCTGCAGTGCTGATGAGCATGTTTTACATTGGCGGTGAGTTGGCGCAGTCGCGACTGGGTTTGCCCAAGTCGTTGACTGGCGTGTTTCAAGGGCTGTTGCTGTTCACGCTATTGGCGTGTGACACCCTCATGCATTACCGCATTCGTCGTGTGGCGCGTGAAGGAGGTCACTGATGGACGCCTATGCCTTGCTCCTGGCCGCCACCTTGAACGCCGGTACTGTGTTGGCGCTGGCGGCCTTGGGTTTGTTGATCAATGAAAAGTCGGGCATCGTGAACCTGGGGGCCGAGGGCATGATGCTTTGCGCAGCCGTGGCCGGTTTTGCCGCCGTGGTCCACACGGGGCAAGACAGCCTGGGCTTTCTGGCGGGCATGGTGGCAGGAGGTGTGCTGGCCGCCCTGTTTGGCGTGCTGGTGATTTGGCTCAACACCAACCAATACGCGACAGGATTGGCCCTGAGCCTTTTCGGTGCGGGGTTTTCCGCCTTTGTCGGCGTGCCCTATGTTCAGGCGAAATTGCCAGAGCGCATGGTCTACGAAATTCCGGGCTTGGCAGATCTGCCATTCATCGGTCCTGCACTTTTTCGCCAGCATCCCATGGTTTATCTGGCCGTAGCCTTGACAGTGGGATTGGTTTGGTTCTTGCAGCGTTCGCGCGCCGGTTTGATACTGCGTTGCGTGGGCGAGTCGCCCGAGTCGGCCCACGCCTTGGGTTACCCGGTGCGCCAAATTCGGCTGGCCGCGGTCGTGGTGGGCGGCGCCTTGTGCGGCTTGGCGGGGGCCTACATCTCCGTCATCTACACCCCGCTGTGGGTGGAGGGCATGATTGCCGGCAAAGGCTGGATTGCCTTGGCCCTGACCACCTTTGCCACCTGGCGGCCGGTGCGCGTTTTGTTGGGGGCCTACCTGTTTGGGGGCGTCACCATGCTGCAGTTCCACTTGCAGGCTTTGGGCATGGATGTGCCCAGCCAATTTTTGTCAATGCTGCCCTACCTGGCCACCATCGTGGTGCTGGCGCTGATTTCGCGCAACCCGCAATGGATTCGGGTCAACATGCCCGCGGCCATTGGCAAACCCTTTTTCCCAGGCTCGTCCTGATTTTTTTCTCAACCTCCCTTTCATTCAACAAAGGAAATTTGCATGACTGATCTCTCCAAACGTTCATGGTTCAAGGTGGCTGCGCTGACAGCCGTGGCCGCTGCCGCCCTGGTGGGTTGCGGCAAAAAAGAGGAGGCCAAACCGGCAGAGGCCCCCAAGGCCGCAGAAGCCAAACCGGCGCCGCTGAAAATTGCGTTTGCCTATGTGGGCCCGGTGGGCGACGGTGGCTGGACCTTTGCCCACGACAACGCGCGCAAAGCTGTAGAGAAAGAGTTCGGCGACAAGGTGCAAACCTCGTTCGTGGAGAACGTGCCGGAATCGGCCGATGCCGAGCGCGTCATTCGCGACATGGTGGGTCAGGGCAACAAGCTGATTTTTGGCACCACCTTTGGCTACATGGAGCCGATGTTGAAAGTGGCAGCCGACAGCAAAGACGTCAAGTTCGAGCATGCCACCGGCTACAAGCAAGCCGAGAACATGCGCACCTACGACAGCCGCACCTACGAAGGTGCCTACATGGCGGGCGTGATCGCAGGCAAGATGACCAAGAGCAACACCTTGGGCGTGGTGGCCTCGATCCCCATTCCTGAAGTGATTCGCAACATCAACAGCTTCACCATGGGCGCGCAATCGAGCAACCCGAAAGTGAAAACCAAGGTGGTGTGGGTCAACGAGTGGTTCAATCCCCCCAAGGAAACCGAAGCGGCCACGTCGCTGATCAATGGTGGTGCGGACGTGCTGTTCCAGAACACCGACTCGCCCGCCGTGCTCAAGACCGCCCAGGACAAAGGCAAGCGCGCCTTCGGTTGGGACTCTGACATGACGGCTTACGGACCCAAGGCCCACTTGGCCTCTGCCGTCATCAACTGGACCCCGTACTACATCAAGGCCACGCAAGAGGCCTTGGAGGGCAAGTGGACCGGTGGCACCGCCGCCTGGTGGGGCGTGAAAGAGGGTGCGATTGACATCGTCTCCATCGCCGAAGACGTGCCGGCCGACACCAAGGCCAAGGTCGAAGAAGTGAAAAAAGGCCTGAAAGAAGGCAGTTTCGCGATCTGGAAGGGCCCGATCCTGGACAACACCGGCAAAGTAGTCCTGAAGAAGGATGAAGTCGCCGATGACAAATTCCTTGGTGGCATCAACTTCTACGTCAAGGGCGTGGAAGGCAAGGTTCCCGGCGGCGACAAGAAGTAATTCTTTGAGCTGATGGGCGCGAGCGCTGCCGTGACACGGTGGCGCTCGCTGTTTTTCTGGGGTACGCTTGTTGCACTGAATTGTTTGGGTCTGCCATGTTCAAAGTTCACGCCATTCCTGCCAAGCGCATGCCCGCGCTGTTGAAGGCCATGCCCAAGGCTGAGCTGCACATTCACATTGAAGGCTCGTTGGAGCCCGAGCTGATTTTCGCGCTGGCCCAGCGCAACCAGGTGAGCTTGCCGTATGAGAGCGTCGAGGCCTTGCGCGCGGCCTATGCCTTCACCAACCTGCAAAGCTTCCTCGACATTTACTATGCAGGCGCCAGCGTGCTGCTGCATGAGCAAGATTTTTACGACATGGCCTGGGCTTATTTTGAGCGCGCAGCCGCAGACCATGTGGTGCATGCCGAGCTCTTTTTTGACCCGCAGACCCACACCGAGCGCGGCGTGGCCATGCAGACCGTGGTCCACGGCCTGCACCGCGCTTGCCAGGATGCGCAAACCCAGCTGGGCATCGATGCCAGCCTGATCCTGTGCTTCTTGCGCCATTTGAGCGAAGAGGCCGCACTCGAGACATTGGAACAGGCGCTGCCGTTCCGTGACTGTTTCATCGGCGTGGGCTTGGATTCCAGTGAGGTAGGACATCCCCCTGAAAAATTTGCGCGCGTGTTTGCGCGTTGCAAAGAACTGGGCCTGCATTTGGTGGCTCACGCGGGCGAAGAGGGTCCACCGGCTTATATCTGGAGCGCGCTCGATGTGCTGGGTGTGCAACGCATCGACCATGGCGTTCAGGCTTTGAAAGACGAACGCCTCATGCAGCGCCTGGTGGCCGAGCGCGTGCCGCTGACGGTGTGCCCTTTGTCCAACCTGAAGCTGCGGGTGTTTGACACCTTGGCCGATCACAATTTGGGAAAGATGCTCGATGCCGGCGTGTGCGTCACGCTGAATTCTGATGACCCGGCTTACTTCGGCGGCTACATCGGTGACAACTTTGTGCAAACCTTTGAAGCCCTGAACCTCACGGCGCAGCAAGCCTATGTGCTGGCGCGCAACAGCTTCGATGCCAGCTTCGTGACCCCACAGCAGCGTGAAAAATGGCTGCATGAACTGAAGCAATGCTTTGAGAGCTTTGTGGAACACGATGACTGAATCGGGTGCCCAGGCAGAGTTGCTGATTGCTGGCGGTGGCATTGGGGGCTTGGCGGCCGCCTTGGCCCTGTCGCGCCAAGGCGTGCCCGTGCATTTGCTGGAGCAGGCCCAGGCTTTCACGGAGGTGGGGGCGGGCATTCAGCTAGGACCGAATGTGGTGCGCGTGTTGCAAGGGTGGGGCTTGCAATCGGCCCTGCAGGCCGTGGTCGCATGGCCCCAACAATTGCAGGCGCGCAGTGCGTTGACGGGCGAGGTACTGGCCTGTTTGCCGCTGGGCGCCGAGATGGCGCAGCGCTATGGGGCGCCCTACGCCACAGTCCACCGCGCCGATTTGCACAGCCTGTTGTTGGCGGCTGTGCAAAGCGAGGGCTTGGCCAGCCTTCAGCTGCAATCGGTGGTTCAGTCGTTTGAGCAAGGGCCAAGGGGCGTGCGGGTGAGCTGTGTTGACGCTGACTCAGCGGCGCTGTCCTTGTCTGCGCAAGCGCTGATTGGCGCAGATGGCCTGTGGAGCCGTGTGCGAACCTTGCTGCTGAACGACGCGCCACCACGTGCCACCGGCCATCTGGCTTACCGGGTCTTGGTGCCCCAAAAAATTCTGCCCCATGCCTTGCGTTGCCAAGAGGTCAGGGTCTGGATGGGCGAGCACATGCATGGTGTGCAATACCCCGTGTGCGGCGGCGACTGGCTGAATTTGGTGGTGTTGACAGAGTCGCACCCGCCCGCCGATGCCCAGGGCTGGGACTTGCCGCGAAGCCCCGACGAAGTGGCCCTGGATTTGCGCAAGGCCCTGCGTGGCAGCTGCAGCGCATTGCAAGACTTGGTGCGGTACATGGAAGGCTGGCGTGTCTGGTCCTTGTGCGAGCGTGGCATCGTGCAAGGGGCACACCACATGGCACAAGGCCATGTGGCCTTGTTGGGCGATGCGGCCCATCCCATGCTGCCCTATTTGGCGCAAGGCGCAGGCATGGCCATCGAGGATGCGCAGGTGCTGGCCAGCGCTTGGTCAGAGCGGTCCTTGGCCGTGCCGCAACGCCTGCAGCACTATGCGCGACAGCGCTGGCAACGCAATGCCCGCGTTCAGCAACGCGCGCAACGCAATGGCCAGATTTTTCACAGCACCGGCGTGATGCGCGTGGGGCGCGACCTGGCGCTGCGCAGTTTGGGTGCGCGCCTGATGGACATTCCTTGGCTGTATGGCGCTCAGCTGAGCGCGGGCAAGCCCTGACGCAAGCGTGCGCGGGCGCAGGCATCGCTGCCTTCGCTGAACTCACGGCAAGGCGAGGAGCGCCACTCGTAAATGCCACAACTCACTTGCATGCCGATTTGTCCCGTCAGGGCCGCGCATCGCGGCGGGGAATGGTCGGTGCCGCGCATGCGGCACAGGGTGTCGGTGAGCGGGACGGTCAAGCCGGAGGGAACGCTGCCACCGTTGTCGTCCAACTCCTCGACCGAGAAGTCCACCCGAAAGCTGGCGCAACAGGCGCCGCATTGTTGGCAGGCCGACATGCGTGCGCTCCTCAGAGTTGGCCGAGCAGCAAATACTCCATCAAGGCCTTTTGCACATGCAAGCGGTTTTCGGCTTCGTCCCAAACCACCGATTGCGGGCCATCGATGACCTCGGCTTGCACTTCTTCGCCGCGGTGGGCTGGCAGGCAATGCATGAAGAGGGCGTTCGGCTTGGCCACGGCCATCATCTCGTTGTCCACGCACCAGTCGGCGAAGGCCAGCCGGCGTGCCTCGTTCTCGGCCTCGTAGCCCATGCTGGTCCAGACATCGGTGGTGACCAAGTCGGCGCCTTGGCAGGCCGCCATCGGGTCTTTGAACACTTTGTAGCTGTCGTTGGAGCGCAGGCCAGCCACCGACTGGTCAATCTCATAGCCACTGGGGGTGCTGACATGCACGGTGAAGCCCAGCAACTCTGCGGCTTGCAGCCAGGTGTTGGCCATGTTGTTGCCATCGCCGACCCAGGCCACCACTTTGCCGCGCAAGCACGTCAGCGGGTCTTGCGCGTTGCCGCGATGCTCGATGAAGGTGAACAGGTCGGCCAGAATCTGGCAAGGATGAAACTCGTTGGTCAAGCCGTTGATGACCGGCACCCGAGAGTGCTCGGCAAAGCGCTCGATCTTGTCCTGGCCGTAGGTGCGAATCATCACCAGGTCCACCATGCGGCTGATCACCTTGGCGCTGTCCTCGATGGGCTCGGCGCGGCCGAGTTGGCTGTCACCGGTGGTCAGGTGCACCACCGAGCCGCCCAGTTGGTACATGCCCGCCTCGAAGCTGACGCGCGTTCGCGTGGAGGCTTTTTCGAAAATCATGGCCAGGGTGCGGTCAGCCAAAGGCTGGTGCTTTTCGTAGGCCTTGAACTTCTGCTTGATCAGGGCCGCGCGTTTGAACAGGTAGGCGTACTCCTCGGCCGTGAGGTCGCTGAATTGCAAATAGTGTTTCATGCGCTGGCCAGAAATTTTTTCACGATGGGTGCCAGGATGGCCACAATTTCATCGGCTTCTTCGACCGTGATGATCAGTGGCGGCACCAAGCGAATCACGCTGTCGGCGGTCACGCTCAGCAGCAACCCAGCCTCGAGCGCTTGGTTCATGATGGCGCCACAGGGGCGGTCAAGTTCAATGCCCAGCATCAAGCCTTGGCCACGCACCTCGACAAAGCCAGGCAGCTTGTGCAGTTCACGGTGGAGGGCGGCGCGCAAATGCTCGCCCACACGGGCCGCGTTTTCAAGCAGGCCATCTTCTTCCATGATGCGCAAGGTTTCCACGCCAGCGCGGGTGGCCAGCGGGTTGCCGCCAAAGGTCGTGCCATGGTTGCCCGGCTGGAAAATTTGGGCGGCCTTGGGGCCCGCGACCACCGCGCCGATGGGCACGCCCGAGCCCAGGCCTTTGGCCAAGGGCATGACGTCGGGCACGATGCCTGCCCATTGGTGGGCAAACCATTTGCCGGTGCGGCCCATGCCGCACTGAACTTCGTCGATCATCATCAGCCAGTCTTGCTGGTCACACAGCGCACGCACTTCCTTGAGGTAGTCGGTGCGCATGGGGTTGATGCCGCCTTCGCCCTGGATGGTTTCGAAAAACACGGCCACCACGTTGGGGTTGCCCTGCGTGGCCTTCTTGAGGGCTTCGATGTCGTTGAGCGGAACCCGCAAAAAGCCTTCTACCAGCGGGCCGAAACCCTTTTGAATTTTTTCGTTGCCAGTGGCGCTCAGGGTGGCAATGGAGCGGCCATGAAACGATTTTTCATAGACCACGATGACCGGCTTCTCGATGCCTTTGTCGTGGCCAAACTTGCGTGCCAGCTTGATGGCGGCCTCATTGGCTTCCAGTCCGGTCGAGCAAAAGAACACATTGGTCATACCAGACAACTCGACCAGCTTGGCGGCCAGACGCTCCTGGTCGGGCACATGGTAGTAGTTGCAGCAATGGATCATGCGCGCCACCTGGTCTTGCAGGGCCGGCACCAACTTGGGGTGGCCATGCCCCAAAGTGTTCACCGCAATGCCGGCCAGCCCATCAAGGTAGCACTTGCCATTCGTGTCCCAGACTCGCAAGCCTTTGCCATGGGACATGGCCACCGGCAGACGGCCATACGTGTTCATGGTGTGGGGTGAGCTGGGTACGGGCGAGGTCATCACATCTCCTGAAAGAAGCCAGAAAAGAAAGCGGCTCAACAACGAAGATCGGAGGTTGAGCCGTTGAAACATGATTTTAGGCGCAGTCTTTGCATGATGGATGACAAAAATGTCTTCTTTGTCGTGGCATCATGGTGCTGCGAAGCATCGGTGTAAGTCTTATATAAGATACAATACCTCAACGCTGCCGCGCCGGGCGATCCTCGGCGCATCGCACGTCTCATCCGCCAGGTATCCAATGGTTTCTCCCTCTGCCAAAGAAGTGTTCATCCTGGGTGTCACCCAAAACGGTCGCACCTTTCGCCCCAGCGACTGGGCAGAGCGCCTTGCCGGCGTGATGAGCTCGTTCCGTCCCGGCGGCGCCGTCCCTGGCAGCCACCTGAGCTACTCGCCCTGGTGCGTTCCCAACACCATCGATGGCAACAAGTGCGTCATCATCCACACTGATTTGCGCGATGCCGAACCCATGGCCTGGGATTTCGTCATGAATTTCGCCCGCGACAACGAACTCAAAGTCGTTGAAGCCTAAGGCCCGCCGTCATCGCGTACATGGACGCTCCCTGTTAAGCAAACTGTTTTTTGACTTTGGG
>CAYTZZ010000007.1:0-107837 GCA_964442645.1 uncultured Bordetella sp.
GATGCCGGTTAGAGGTGGGAGCGTCCATCCCATTGAGCGCAGCGCGGCGATCTCTCTCAGGTGAGGGGTTGCCGCGGCCCCTGTTGGAGCCTCGCAACGACGGTCGGTGCTCAGTGGGCGACGCGGTCCGAGTCGTCGCACAACTCGTCAAGGATGAGCGCGTCGGGCTCCAGGCCTGCGCTCCAGTAGACCATCAGGACGATGATTTTCAAATCGTCGATGGACACCGGGTGACCCGGCACCGCCATCGCACGGTCGACCACAATTTCTCGCATGTGCGGCGGCAACACGCCCGCAGACTCCAAAAAGCTCACAAAACCCAGGCAGGCCGCACCCAAGTGGTCTTGCTCGGAGACAGAGTAAACACGCAGGCTGTGCGCTGATTGGGCATGCGTGGCGCTGCCGGCCGCCTCGACTTGCGACAGGTCAATGAGTTGGGTGTTGTGAGAGGCCAGGTCTAGGCCCGCCAGCCATTGCAACGCTTGCTCGATCTCGTCGGGCTCAAAGCCTGCAGCGCTGAGTTTGCGTCCCAGTTGCTGCAACTCGGGACAAGCATCCCCACGCCAGTAGTTTTCGTAAACGTACACGAGGACTTCAAACATGGGTCCCAATATAACTGCTTTTTCAAAGCCTGTGCAAGCGCAGAATGTGACATTCAGCCTCGA
This sequence comes from uncultured Bordetella sp., assembly GCA_964442645.1. Taxonomy (GTDB): domain Bacteria; phylum Pseudomonadota; class Gammaproteobacteria; order Burkholderiales; family Burkholderiaceae_C; genus Limnohabitans. The sequence continues at coordinate 666 of CAYTZZ010000007.1, forward strand.
CGCCTCAGGCGCTGGAAAAAGCCTCCCGGCAAGCGCGCCACTTCGCCGTTCAACTCCAGGTTCAACAGCGTCGCCTGCAGCGCTGAAATGTCCAAGGCCGTGCGTTGCGCCAAGACCTCTGGGGTCACGGGGTCGAACCCCATGGCCATCAGCAGGGCGCAAGGTGCCCTCTCCTCAGCGGGCTGCGCCAGGACGGGGGGGCTCGAGCGTTGGGCGGGGGCCAATTCTTCGAGCACGTCCTGCGTGGTCTCCACCAACTTGGCGCCCTGACGGATCAATGCATGGCAGCCGCGGGCTTGCGCCGAATGGATGGAGCCAGGAATGGCCATGACCTCCCTTCCTATCTCCAGGGCCAGCTTGGCCGTGATCAAGGAGCCCGACTTCAGGCTGGCCTCCACCACCAAGACAGCAGAACTCAAAGCGGCGATCAAGCGGTTGCGTTGTGGGAAATGATGCCCCAGGGGCGCTGTTCCAGGCGGGTATTCGCTGATCAAAAGGCCCTGGCGTGCAATCTGTTGCGCCAACCCGGCATTGCGCTCGGGATAGACACGGTCCAGGCCCGTGCCCACCACCGCCACAGTGGGCCAACGCGGGTTTGAAGGGGTGGCATCGAGCGCCCCTTGGTGGGCGGCGGCATCGATGCCCAAGGCCAGGCCCGACACAATGCAAAAGCCGGCATGCACCAGTTCGCCAGCAAAGGCGTGCGCATTCTCCAAGCCTTGCGGCGTGGGATTGCGACTGCCGACCAATGCCAAGGCTGGTGGCATTGTTTGCCTTGATTGCCCTTGGACATACAGCAGCAAGGGGGGGTCCGGCAACGTCAGCAAGGCGGCAGGATAGTGGTCGTCTGCCCAAGTCCAGATGGCGTGCGACACGCCAGGGTCGGGGTGGCTCAGCCAATGTGCGACCCGTGCCTGCAAAGGTGCCAGCCCCGCCGGCACCATTCGCAAGGCAGCCGCCAACTCCGGCCGCAGGTTGCGACGCAATGCGCTTTCAGACTGACGAAAGATCTCCGCAGGAGAGCCATACCGGCGCAACAAGCCCGCTGCCGTCTGGGCCCCCACGCCTGGCGTGATTTGCAAGCGCAGCCATTGCTGAAAATCTTCCATGCCCACTCCCCTGGTGAGCTTCCATGCTAGGCGGGGTCCAGCCATTGGGGAGCGAGTTACGCCACCAATCCCTGGAAGGGCTTGTGGCACCCGGGCAGCAATCGAGGCCTAAAACGGGGACAATAGGGGGATGGCTTTGCTCCCCATTCTCAGTTACCCCGACCCTCGCCTGCACACCGTCGCCCAAGCGGTCAAGGCGGTGGATGACCGCATTCGCGCCCTGATTGCCGACATGCTGGAAACCATGTACGAAGCCAATGGCATTGGCCTGGCAGCGACACAGGTGAATGTTCACGAACGGCTGATCGTCATCGATGTGTCCGAAGAGCGCAATCAGCCCATGGTGCTGATCAATCCGGAAGTGCTCTGGCAGAGCCCGGAACGTGTTCGAGGCGATGAAGGCTGCTTGTCCGTCCCCGGCATTTACGATGGCGTCGAGCGCGCGCGCGCTGTCAAAATCCAGGCCCAAGATGGCGAAGGCCAGTTGCGCACCATTGAGGCCGAAGACCTGCTGTCCGTTTGCATTCAGCACGAGATGGACCACCTCTTGGGCAAGGTCTTTGTCGAGTACCTGTCGCCCCTCAAGCGCAACCGAATCAAAACCAAGATGCTCAAAGCGCAACGCGCCGAGCGCTGAAGCCCATGCGCCTGATTTTTGCCGGTACGCCGGAGTTTGCTCGCGAAGCCTTGGCCCAACTGCATGCCGCTGGCCATGAAATCGCGCTGGTGCTGACACAGCCCGATCGCCCGGCGGGTCGCGGCATGAAGCTGCAAGCCTCGCCCGTCAAGCAATGGGCGCAAAGCCATGCGCTTGCGGTTAGTCAGCCTCGGAGCTTGCGGCTGGAGGGCAAATACCCCGAAGACGCGCGCGAGGCGCAGGCTGCACTGCAAGCGGCCCAGGCCGATGCCATGGTGGTGGCCGCCTATGGCCTGATCCTGCCGCAATGGGTGCTGGATTTGCCCCGGCATGGCTGCCTCAACATCCATGCGTCCTTGTTGCCGCGCTGGCGCGGTGCGGCCCCGATTCACCGGGCCATTGAAGCAGGTGACACCCACACCGGCATCACGCTGATGAAAATGGATGCGGGCCTGGACACTGGTGACATGCTGGCCGTGCACACCGAGCCGATTCTGGCGCGCGACACCACGGCCAGTTTGCATGACCGTCTGGCCGTGGCCGGCGGTGCGCTGATGGTTCAAGCGATGAAAAACCTGGAAGGCCTGCGGCGCACGCCCCAACCCGCAGAGGGCGTGACCTATGCGCACAAGATCGAAAAGCACGAGGCCACCCTGGATTGGTCGCAGGCGGCGATCACCCTGGATCGGCGCATCCGTGCCTTTCACCCTTTCCCCGGCGCCCACAGTGCCTTGAATGGCGAGGTTTTGAAAATTGGGGCGGCCGAAGTGTTGACCCATGCCAAGTCATCGGCAGCGTGTGGCACCTTGGTTCACATCGGGCCCGAAGGCCTGGATGTCGCCACGGGCGAAGGGGTCCTGCGGCTGACCCAACTTCAACGCCCGGGTGGCAAGCGTCTGAGTGCCGCCGAGTTCTTGCGCGGCCAGCCATTGGAAGCGGGCATGCGCTTTGATGTGCTCGCGGCCTGACAAGGGCACACAACCCGATGTTTTTTCTCGCTGAAAACTACCGCCACCCTGCTTTTCGCGAAGGCGTCAAAGATTTTTCTGGATTGGCCTTGGGCATTGCCGCCTGGGGGCTGATGACCGGGGTGACCATGATGAAGTCGGGCATGTCGCTTACAGAGTCCGTGTTGATGGGCATCTTGGTGTTTGCAGGCAGCTCGCAACTGGCGGCCATTCCCCTGCTGGTGGCCGATGCGCCGATGTGGATTGTGCTGGCCACCGGCTTTTGCGTGAACCTGCGGTTTGTCGTGTTCAGCGCCCACTTGCGACCCTACATGATGCCTTGGCCCCGCTGGAAGCGGCTGGTGTTGGGCTACATGACCGCCGACCTCAGTTATGTGCAATTCGTGAAACGCTTTCCACATCCCGCTAGCGACCCCGCAGAGCAGCAGTACCAGCTGGCCTACCTGGCCGGCAACACTGGCCTAAACTGGCTCAGCTGGACCACGGCGGGTTTGATCGGCATTGGGCTGGCCCAGGTGATTCCCACCGAGTGGGGCTTGGGCTTCGCCGGCATTCTGGCCCTGGTGGGTTTGAGTTGCTCGCTGGCCAGCTCTAAATTACGGGTCGTGGCCGGCACGGTCGCCGGGGCGGCAGGTGTGGCGGCGGTTGCGCTGCCTTTGAAGCTCAATGTGCTGGTGGCCATTGCGGTGGCGGTCACGCTGTGCATGTTGCTGGAGAAGCTCCCCCGCCCAGCCTCGGAGCCGCCCCATGAGTGAAACCGAAAAACTCTTCACCATCGTGGCCTTGGCCGGCATCACCGTGTTGACCCGCTGTTTCTTTTTCCTGTCCGATCGACCCTGGCACTTGCCGCACTGGGCGCAGCGCGGCTTGCAGTACGCGCCCATCGCCGCATTGACCTCGGTGGTGTTGCCCGAAATCGTGGTCACACAAGGTCACCTGATCAGCACCTGGCAAGATGCGCGTCTTTGCGCCGCCTTGGTGGGCGCCACCTATTTCTTGACCCACCGTCATCATCGCCAAGCGGTGCTGGGCACGATGGTGGTGGGCATGACCGTCTACCTGCCCTTGCACGTTGGTCTGGGCTGGTGAGCGTCAACCGGCTGTCAGGCTTTGCAAGTCATGACTTTTAAAATCAAGCCACTCTTATTTTCATCCCACAAACCATCATGAATGTTCTTCGTTTTTCCGATTTGTGCGCCCAAGGCAAAGTCAAAGGTCAGCGCGTGTTCATCCGTGCCGACCTGAATGTCCCTCAGGACGACGCAGGGCACATCACCGAAGACACCCGCATCCGCGCCTCGGTGCCCTGCATTCAAATGGCTTTGGACGCAGGGGCTGCCGTGATGGTGACCAGCCATCTGGGGCGCCCGACCGAAGGCGCGTTCAAACCGGAAGACTCGCTGGCGCCTGTGGCACACCGCCTGTCTGAATTGCTGCACCGCGATGTGCCGCTGGTGAGCCCGTGGGTGGACGGCGTGCAGGTTCAGCCGGGCCAATTGGTGCTGCTGGAAAACTGCCGGGTGAACCCGGGCGAAAAAAAGAACAACGAAGCACTGGCCCGCAAGATGGCCGCCTTGTGCGATATTTTTGTGAACGATGCCTTTGGCACGGCGCACCGGGCGGAAGGCACGACCTATGGCATCGCCCAGTTTGCGCCCATCGCCTGCGCGGGACCCTTGCTGGCCGCTGAAATCGATGCCATCACCCGCGCCCTGGCCGCGCCCAAGCGCCCGTTGGCCGCCATCGTGGCAGGCTCCAAGGTGTCCACCAAGTTGACCATTCTGAAAAGCCTGGCCAGCAAAGTGGATCAGCTGATTGTGGGCGGCGGCATCGCCAACACCTTCATGCTGGCCGCTGGCTTGAAGATCGGCAAGAGCTTGGCGGAAGTGGACCTGGTGGACGAAGCACGCGCGGTCATGGCGGCCATGAAGGCGCGCGGCGCAGAAGTGCCTATTCCCACGGACGTGGTGGTGGCTCAGCGATTCGCCGCCGATGCGCCGGCACAGGTCAAGCGGGCCGACCAAGTCGGGGACGATGACCTGATTCTGGACATCGGCCCCGAGACTGCGGCGCGACTGGCCGACCAGCTGAAGCAAGCCGGCACCATCGTCTGGAATGGTCCGGTCGGGGTGTTTGAGTTTGACGCCTTTGCCCAAGGCACAGAAACCATTGCCAAGGCGATTGCCGCCTCAGACGCCTTCAGCATTGCCGGTGGCGGCGACACACTGGCGGCCATTGCCAAATACGGCATTGAGAAAGAGGTGGGCTACATCTCCACCGGCGGTGGGGCTTTTCTGGAAATTCTGGAAGGCAAGACTTTGCCGGCCTTCCAGATTTTGAGCGAGCGTGCGGCTCAGCAGGCCTGAGCGCCCTCAGGTCGGCAAGGCGGCGGGCTGACTGGTCGCCCGCCCTTTGTAATCCGTCCAGCAGCGGCGAGAAAAGTCGTACAGTTTGCAATGGCGGGCTGTCTGGAAATACCAGCGCCATGAAAAGCGCTGGATGATGATGCGCTCGGGCAACATATCTTCCAGTTTGGCCTGGGCTTGCTTGAGCTTGTAAAGCGGAATGCTCATGTCCACATGGTGGGCCGTGTGCTCCATGATGTGGTGCATCAAAGCGCCAATGCGGAACGGAAAGGTCAGGTGAACCGTGGTCGACACGAACGGTTGCGCCTTGGACCAGGCGCTGCGCTCATCATGCCAGGACACTTTCACGTGGGTATGGTGCACGTACACCACGAAGCCAATCATGGCGCACCAGAACAAGAAAGGCACGACCACGCCGCAGAACAAGACCGTCAAAACCGACTGGTCGAAGGCCAGCGCTGCAGCCGTCATCACACCGACCCAGACCAAGCCAAAGGCGGACACCAACAGGTTGTCTTGAATGAAAATGGGGCGGCGTGTCGGCATGTGCTTGCGGTTGGGGAAGAACATGCGGTTCCACCAAATTTCGATCATGTAGTACAGGCCTGGCGCCCAACCGCTACGGTAGACGCGGTCAAACAACTTGCCCATCGGGGTCAAAGCCTGGTACTCCTGCTGCGTCAGGGGGGCCCACACAAAGTCAAAGCCCTTGAGGTTGGTGTAGCCATGGTGCACCACGTTGTGCCCCACGTCCCACAGGCTGTAGGGGGTCAGGGAGGGCAGGAAGGCAATGCGGCCAAGCCACTTGTTCAGGGTGCGATGCGGCGTCAGGCTTTGGTGGCAAGCGTCATGGCCAAGGATGAACAAACGGCCGATCACGAATCCCGCGGCCAAGCCACAGAGCAACTTCGCCCAAAGGGCCTCCAGCAGCACGGTACCTGCCAGCAGCAAGGCCCAGATGGCAAAGTCCATCAGCATCAGACCAATGGCATAAACGGTTGTGCGCTCGGCCAGAGGGATCAGCCATTCGCGAATGATTTTGCGATGCGGAAGGGGTTCACCAGGAGGAATAGGTTTATCGAAAGTATTCATCAAGAGCAAGCGTCAGGGACGGTTCAAAAGGGGGAAATTACCCCACAACGCCAATTATCCCCGTTACGCTTGCAATTGACTGATGATCCAACTCAATGGACCTGAAAATTTGAGGGTTCGCCACCCAGCTGTCTGTGATTACCAACGCAAAGGCAGTGATTTGCACACAAAATACTGCCTTTCTGCCTCTCGCTGAACGTAGCCGCCTACGATCAGGTCCTTCAGCAAGCGGCTGACCATTTCGCGGCTGCACCCAATTTGCTGCGCCATCTGGGCGTGCGTCATCCGATCGCGAAGCTGTAGCCGCCCATCGGCCAAGGCCAGAGTGTTGCGCGTGAGCAACTCACACAAGCGCCCATAGGTGTCCAAGAACAAAACTTGACGAACGGTTCGGTTTGCTTGGCGCGCCCTTTCCGTGACGCGGTGCAGCAAATCCAGGGCGAATTCCGGTTCCTCCTGGATAAAAGCCATGACTTTCTCTCGTGTGAGCAGGGCGCAGGTCGTTGTTTGCAAGGCCTCCACCGAGGCTGACCGACTTTTGTGATGCAAAGACATTTCACCCACAAACTGGCCCGGGCCACAAATGCCATGGGTCATTTCACGCGGCTTGCGGCCGCCCGAAGTCGCATACACCCGCACGCGTCCGGCCAACAAAATAAACAGGTCATCGCCCTCTTGGTCTTCCTCCATCAAATGGGCGTGTCGCCTGAAAACACGCAATTCGCCACGCCGCGCCAGCGCTTCCAGACGCGGTTCGGTGATGGCGGAATACAAAGTGGCGGTCTCTGATCTGGCTGGGTTCATGGCGGACTCCGCAATAAAGCACCATGGTGAGACACTTCTCAAGGCTCAGGGTTGTTCCGTGCTCACAAAACTTGTGATGGCAAGTCGTTGGTCTGCGCACATTTTTCGAACACACTGGGAACCTCCATGAGCAGCACTTGTCCTCCCCCTTCTTCGCAAGATGACACCGGCCAAGCTTCGCTCGCGCGGCCTGCCCTACAACGTCGCGCCTGGGCTGCCGATTTTGTGCCTGTGAGCGAAAACGATCCGGGCCTTCAAGCGGCCCTGAGGCAGCTTCAATGGGCGCTGGACACAGAAAATCAGGGCTGAGCATCTGCACCGTATCCGCTGCGCGGCTTTCATGTGAGAATGTTCGGCATGAAAAGCCCGCTCCGCCCCCCTCGCCGCTCCACCAAAATCGTTGCCACCCTGGGCCCTGCGTCCAGCGATCCCGCCTTGCTCGAAGAAATGATTCGTGCGGGTGTCAACGTGGTGCGATTGAATTTCAGCCACGGCACTGCGCAAGACCACATCGATCGCGCCCAACGCGTGCGCGACGCGGCCCAACGCGCCGGCCGTGAGGTGGCCATCATGGCGGACTTGCAGGGGCCCAAAATTCGCGTCGGAAAGTTTGCTGAAGGCAAGGTCCAGCTGGAAATGGGCGCGAAATTCGTGCTGGACGCCTCCCGCACCGAGCCCGGCGACATTCAAGGCGTCGGCCTGGACTACAAGGAATTGCCGCAGGATGTCAAACCTGGCGACGTGCTGCTGCTCAACGACGGCTTGATCGTCTTAACGGTCGATGCCGTGCGAGGCGAGCAAGTCCACACCCATGTGACCATCGGGGGCGAACTGTCCAACAACAAGGGCATCAACAAAAAGGGCGGCGGTTTGACGGCGCCGGCGCTGACCGCGAAAGACATGGAAGACATCAAAACGGCCATGAGTTTTCAAGCCGACTACGTGGCTGTCAGTTTTCCCAAAAACGCCACCGACATGGAGATGGCGCGCCAACTGGCCAATGTGGCGGCGGCCGAGTTCAAGCACAAGCCGGGGCTGATCGCCAAGATCGAGCGCGCCGAAGCCATTCCCCAGTTGGAGCAAATTCTGCGCGCCAGCGACGGCATCATGGTCGCCCGCGGCGACTTGGCGGTGGAGGTGGGCAATGCCGCCGTGCCTGCACTGCAAAAGCACATGATCCGCCTGGCACGCGAGCACGACAAAGTGGTCATCACGGCCACGCAGATGATGGAGAGCATGATCACCAACCCGGTGCCCACGCGCGCCGAGGTCAGTGACGTGGCCAACGCCGTGCTCGATGGCACCGACGCTGTCATGTTGAGCGCAGAAACAGCCGCTGGCAAATACCCCTTGGAAACCGTGCGCGAAATGGCCCAGATTTGCGAAGCGGCTGAAGCCGCCGAGCAAGTGGAGTTGGACGCCGACTTCACCGGCAAACATTTCAACCGCATTGACCAAACCATTGCCATGGGGGCATTGTTCACTGCCCATCACCTGGGCGCAAAGGCTTTGGTGGCGCTGACAGAGTCTGGCTCGACCGCCTTGTGGATGAGCCGTCACCGCATCCACATCCCCATTTATGCCCTGACCAGCAAATTGAGCACGCAACGCAAAATGGCGCTGTACCGCAATGTTCGCCCGCTGCTCATGGACACCAGCGCAGACCGCGACACGGCGCTGGAACAAGCCGAGACCCACTTGAAAAAACGAAACATCGTGCAAAAGGGCGACGTCTATGCCATCACCTGCGGTGAGCCCATGGGCTCACCTGGGGGCACCAACATGCTCAAGATCTGCCAGGTTTCCTGAGCGGCTTTTGCCAAGCCCGCGTCCTGTCAGCCGGATGTTGGACTGCGCTCGCTAAAATCGCGGGAAGTTACAAACCGGTTACCCACTTCTCGATAGGACTTTCCTCATGGCACTCGTTTCAATGCGCGAATTGCTGGACCATGCCGCCGCCAATGGCTACGGCATCCCGGCCTTCAACGTCAACAACCTGGAACAGGTCCAGGCCATCATGGAGGCCGCCAAAGAAACCGGTGCCCCCGTGATCATGCAAGCCAGCGCAGGCGCCCGCAAATACGCCGGCGAGACCTTTCTGAAGTACCTGATTCAATCGGCCGTCGAGTCCTATCCCGAGATTCCGGTGGTGATGCACCAAGACCACGGCCAAAGCCCCGATGTCTGCCAAGGCGCCATCCACCTGGGCTTCAGCTCCGTCATGATGGACGGTAGCCTGATGGCCGATGGCAAAACCATTGCCAGCTACGACTACAACGTGGACGTGACCCGCAAGGTCGTGGACATGGCCCACAAACTGGGCGTGACCGTGGAAGGCGAGCTGGGCTGCCTGGGCTCCCTGGAAACCATGAAGGGTGACAAGGAAGACGGCCACGGCACCGACGCCACCATGACACGTGAGCAATTGCTCACTGACCCTGAGCAGGCCGCCGACTTCGTGAAAAAGACGCAGCTCGACGCCCTGGCCATTGCGATTGGCACCAGCCACGGCGCCTACAAATTCACCCGCAAGCCCACCGGCGACATCCTGGCGATTGACCGCATCAAGGAAATCAACCGTCGCATTCCCAACACCCATCTGGTCATGCACGGCAGCTCCAGCGTGCCGCAGGACCTGCTGGCCAAAATTCGCGAGTTTGGCGGCGACATGAAAGAAACCTATGGCGTGCCCGTCGAAGAAATCCAACACGCCATCAAGTTTGGCGTGCGCAAGATCAACATCGACACCGACATTCGCCTGGCCATGACTGCGGCCATCCGCGAGTTTTTCGTGAAAAACCCGTCCAAATTTGACCCGCGCGAATACCTCAAGCCGGCCCGCGAAGCCGCAAAAGCCATTTGCAAGCAGCGCTACCTGGAGTTCGGCTGCGAGGGCCAGGGCGCCAAAATCAAGGGTGACAACTTGCAAGTGGTGGCTGGCAAGTACGCCAGCGGCGCGCTGGCGCAGGTGGTGAATTAAGCCCCCGCAGAAAAATCCAAGAGCGATAATGCAAGGCCCGTTGAACGCAACGGGCCTTTTGCATTGAGACCCCATGCCCAGCAGCCTTCACACGTCTTCCATCCAGTCCTTGCCCCTGCTTGCCCGCGGCAAAGTGCGCGACAACTATGCGGTCGGCACCGACCGCATCCTGATGGTGGCCAGCGATCGCATCAGCGCCTTTGACGTGATCATGGGTGAGCCGATTCCTGGCAAGGGTCGGTTGCTCACGCAAATGGCCTTGTTCTGGTTCGACAAGCTGGGCCACATTTGCCCCAACCACTTGACGGGCGAGCCCCCCGAAAGCGTGGTCACCCCAGACGAGGTCGCGCAAGTGCAGGGACGTGCCATGCTGGTGAAGCGGCTGCAACCGATTCCGGTCGAGGCGGTGGTGCGCGGCTACTTGGCCGGCAGCGGCTGGCAGGAGTACCAGGCCTCGCGCTCGGTGTGTGGCGTTGCCCTCCCCGAAGGCTTGCGCAACGCGAGCAAACTTCCAGAGCCTATTTTCACGCCTGCGGCCAAAGCGGCCGTGGGTGAGCATGATGAAAACATCACCTATGAGCGTGTGGTGGAAATGATCGGCCCGCGCTTGGCCGAAAGAATCCGCACCATCAGCATCGCCTTGTATGAAACCGCGCGCGACATCGCCGCCGAAAAAGGCATCATCATTGCGGACACCAAGTTCGAGTTTGGCTTGGACTCAGAGGGCACATTGGTGCTGATGGACGAGGTGCTGACCCCGGACTCTTCACGCTACTGGCCAGCAGACACTTACAAAGAAGGCGTCAACCCGCCCAGCTTTGACAAACAGTTTCTGCGCGATTGGCTGGAAACCGCCCAGGTTCAAGGGCGGCCGTGGAGCAAATCGCCCCCCGCACCGCGCTTGCCGCAGTCGGTGATTGAAAGCACCGCCGCCAAATACCAAGAAGCCTGGACGCGGCTCCAGGACTGATCAGTTCAGCGCCATGCTGAGCTTGCGGCGGTACTGAGACACCAACTCTGCCTGCGGATCTTGTTGTGCACGGCTGGCGCCCGCCAGTTCGATGCCTCCGGCCGTTTTTCCGCTGGCATCCTCTGAGGCCTTGGGCTTAGGAGGCGTCATCAACTCCAAAATCGCCACATAGGTCTTGCGGGGCGCTTGCTCTTGCCAGGTTTTGTCGCGCATGATGATTTCAAGCAGCTCATCCATCGCCGCTGGCCATTCACCCGCCGCCAGCAACAGCCGGGCTTTGGCAAACCGCGTATCGAAGTCGCGCTTGTTCTGCGCAATCAGGGCGTCAAACTGATCCAGCGTCCAGCCACCGCGTTCGTCGGTGGTGGCAAATTGCAGCGACTGCAACCAGTGCTTCAGGGCATCAAAACGAAGCTGCAAGGGGATTTGCGCCAATGCCGGCGCCAAGGCGGCCTGGGCTGTTTCCAGGTCGCCCATGGAAATCAAGAGCTTGACGTAGTCAAAACGGGCGTCGTCATTGGCCGGATTGATGGCCAAGGCCTCCTGCAATTTGCCAAGGGCCGCTTCGGCATCGCCGGCCGCCATCAACTCTTCGGCTTCGGCGGTTTCTGCTTGCGCCACCAACTCGCCCTCAGACGGCAGGTGTTTGTCCAGAAACTCACGCACCTTGCCCTCAGGCAAGGCGCCCATGAAGCCGTCCAGCGGCCGCCCGCCCTTCATCAGCACGCAAGTCGGAATGCTGCGAATGCCAAAGGCGCCGGCCAATTGCTGTTCATCGTCCGAATTGATCTTGACCAGCTTGAAGCGCCCGCCATAGTCGGCCTCCAGCTTCTCCAGGACCGGGCCCAAAGACTTGCAGGGACCGCACCAAGGCGCCCAGAAATCGACCAAAACAGGCGTCGTCATCGAGGCGGCGACCACTTCGGTCTCAAAATTTTCAACTGTCACATCAATCATGGGGCATAACTCCGGGCGAAACCTTAAAATTCAAGCTTACTCGCAGCCTTGAGCAGGCCCTTCACATGACCCAACCGCAAGTCGGTGTTGTCATGGGCTCCCAATCCGATTGGGACACCCTACAGCACGCAACCCTGATTCTCCAGGAATTCCACATCCCCTTTGAAGCCCGTGTGGTTTCGGCGCATCGCATGCCTGACGACATGTTTGCCTATGCCGAGGCGGCCGAAGGGCGGGGGTTGCGGGCCATCATCGCTGGCGCCGGCGGTGCAGCCCACCTGCCCGGGATGTTGGCGGCCAAAACCGTGGTGCCCGTTTTGGGCGTTCCGGTGGCCAGCAAACACCTGCAAGGCGTCGACTCGCTTCACAGCATTGTCCAAATGCCCAAGGGCATCCCGGTCGCCACTTTTGCCATTGGGCAAGCCGGCGCCGCCAATGCGGCCTTGTTTGCCGTGGCCTTGCTGGCCCACGATCAGCCGGCATTGCGTGCGCAGTTGCACGCCTTTCGCGCACGCCAGACCGAGCAGGCCCGTGCCATGCACCTGCCCCCCCAGGCATGAGTGCGCTGTCCTCCCTGCTGCCTGGCCACACCCTTGGCGTGATGGGCGGCGGCCAATTGGGCCGCATGTTCGTGCAATCCGCACAACGCATGGGTTACCGCACGGTGGTGCTCGACCCGGATGCCGACAGCCCGGCCGGCCGGGTCAGCGAAACACATCTTCAGTTCCCTTATTTGGCGCCCGAAGGCTTGCGTCAGTTGTCCGCGCTGTGCAGCGCCATCACCACCGAGTTCGAGAATGTTCCCGCCGAAGCTTTGGCGCAGTTGGCGCAACAGCGACCCGTCGCGCCTGGCGCTGAAGCGGTTGCCATTGCCCAGGACCGCGCCAGAGAAAAGGCGCACTTCCTGAAATGTGGCGTGCCTGTTGCACCGCACCAAGTGATTTCGCAAGCCGATCAGTTGGCCAGCGTGCCTGCTTCGCTGTTCCCCGGCATTTTGAAAACCACGCGGCTTGGCTACGATGGCAAAGGCCAGATCCGGGTAACGCATGCCAGCGAATTGGCGGCGGCATGGCAAACGCTTCAAGGCAACGCCACCACCCCTGTGACCTGCGTGCTTGAAAAAATGTTGCCCCTGGCGGCAGAGTGCTCCGTCATCGTGGCACGCGGCGCCGATGGCCAACAAGTGCATCTGCCCGTTCAACGCAACTTGCACCGTGAAGGCATTCTGGCCGTCACCGAAGTGTTTCCCGACGCCCTCGACCCCGCCTTCAGCCAGCAAGCCATTGCCGCAGCGCAAGCCGTTGCAACGGGCCTGAACTATGTGGGCGTGTTGTGCGTCGAATTTTTCTTGCTGGCACCCGGCCCAGATCGCGAAGCCTTGGGCCCGCTGGTGGTCAACGAAATGGCCCCCCGACCGCACAACAGTGGCCACTACAGCCAAGACGCTTGCGACGTGTCGCAATTTGAATTGCAGGTGCGGTGCATGGCGGGCTTGCCTTTGACGGCACCGCGCCAGCACAGCCCGGCGTTGATGCTGAACCTGTTGGGCGACCTGTGGTTTTCCAGTGCAAGCGATTCACCCCAAGAACCTGCCTGGGCCAGTGTTCTCGCCTTGCCGGGCACACACCTGCATCTTTATGGCAAAACTTCGGCTCGCCGCGGTCGCAAAATGGGCCATCTGAATGTCACGGGCCATAGCGCTGAAGCCGTTCGCGCGACGGCGCTGCAAGCGGCCGCCCTGCTGGGCATCGCCCCTTTTTGAAAACGCCATGATCCTGCCTGGCGACGCACCCGCATCCATTGCCCAAGCTGCACAAGCTTTGGCCCATGGTGAATTGGTGGGGTTTCCCACGGAAACGGTGTATGGCTTGGGTGCGGATGCTGGGAGCGATACCGCTGTGGCCAAAATTTTTGCGGCCAAGGGACGTCCCAGCGACCATCCCTTGATTGTGCATGTGGCCGACGCCCAGGGTGTGCACGACTTTGCCTGTGACATTCCTGATTTCGCCACCAAGCTGATGGCTCAGTGCTGGCCTGGCCCCCTGACCCTGATCTTGCCCCGGCGCGAAGGGATTGGACTGGCCTCGGCAGGTGGCCAAAACGCCATTGGCGTGCGCTGTCCGAGCCACCCCGTGGCTTTGGCACTGCTGAAGGCGGCGCGGGGGTTGGGCGTGTTAGGTGTCTCGGGCCCCAGCGCCAACCGGTTTGGCCGCGTGAGCCCCACCACAGCACAGCATGTTGCCAGTGAGTTTGATCCCGGCTTGACGATTTTGGACGGCGGCCCCTGCCCGGTGGGCATCGAGTCCAGCATTGTGGACTGCACGCGCGAAGTGCCTGTGTTGTTGCGACCGGGGATGTTGTCACAAGCGCAGCTTTCCCTCGCCTGTGGGCAAACCGTTTTGACTCAGACAGCCTACGCAGGCCAAGAGACTGTGGGCTCGGCACCTCGGGCCTCCGGCATGTTGGCCTCGCACTATGCACCCAATGCCAAGGTTCGATTGCTGACCGCGTTGGCCATGCAGCAGGCAAAGCCTGGTCCTGGGCTCAAGGTAGGCATTTGGGTCCGATCACCGATCAGCCAGCCTCCCCAAGGCGCCTTCATCCGTGTCATGCCAAACGACCCTCAGCCTTGTGCCCGTGCATTGTTCGCCCAATTGCGTGAATTTGAAGCCCTCGGGGTTGCAGAAATCTGGGTTGAGCTCCCGCCCGTGACTGCCGAATGGGACGGCATCCGCGACCGCTTGGCACGCGCGGCCGTGCCAACACAGGCACAAGCGGACACAAGCTCGTTAAACTAGTCAGAATTGTTGGAGATAACGATGATCAAGAAAATTGGGTGTCAGTGGGCGCAACGCCTCTGCCTGACCACGGCTTTCACATTGTTGGCAGCTTGCGGTTCAAGCTCCAAATACGACGAATTCATTCCCACACGCATCGTCTCGGTCGGCGATCAACTGAGCTATCTTGGCAATGGCGCGCTCGCGCCGGCTTACAGCGATCGGTTCACCGTGAACAACCTGGCCGGCGACACGGCCACCAACAATTGGGTCTTGCAATTGGCTGCCAGCTATGGCCTGAGCACCGACCTGAGCGCCCCAAACCCGGCCGTGGTGGGGACGGCAGACCCCGTCTCCAACAAAGTGTCGAACCTGGAGGCCCGGCTTGCAACGGTCACGCCTCGCAGCGGTGACATGCTGGTGGTGAACGGTGGGATGGCGGACATCATCGCCCTGGCAGAAGCCGTTGCAACAGGCGCTAAGACAAGCGTACAAGCACTTTCAGAGATTGAAACAGCCGGCTCGGATTTGCAAGCAATCTTGTTGCGACAACTCAGCCAATACAAGAACATTTTGGTCGTCAATGCCTATGAC
This sequence comes from uncultured Bordetella sp., assembly GCA_964442645.1. Lineage (GTDB taxonomy): Bacteria > Pseudomonadota > Gammaproteobacteria > Burkholderiales > Burkholderiaceae_C > Limnohabitans. Next base: position 15,920 of record CAYTZZ010000007.1, read on the forward strand.
CTCAAAAACAGCCCTTACGCCAGCGAACGCAATCTGTCAGCGAATCCGGCCTTGACACGAGCCGCCTTCCAGCAGCTTTTACAAGACATGACGCGCGCTTTTAACACCGCCCTGATTCGCAATGCTGGCACTTTCACCAGCGGCACTGGCATTCGTCTGTTTGATGCGGAAACATTGTTCTTGAACGCCAATCTTTACAACATTGGGATCACCGCCGAGGGACTCAGCACGGGCACCTGTAGCAGTTTTGCAACCCCTGCTGTGACTGACGACAACAGCACGCGGGTCGCCTGCACCACGACAGCAGCGGCTACCCTCAAGCCAAGCTATGACACATACCTTTATGCGGACACCAAGTTTCCCACACCTGCAGCCCATCGACTTTTAGGCACACAGGCTTACGCTTTCCTGCGAAGTGTCAAAGGGTGGTGAGCGTCCTCTCTCGGGGAAACCTTTAGGCGCACCCGTCCTTCACCCACGGCTCATCACCGCCCCACCCAATCCATCAATGCCTCCAAAACAGGCCTCCCCGCAGAGGCCTGCGGGTGATTGACGATGGCCACCAACACCCAGCGTTGGCCATCCTGCCCATCCACATAGCCAGCCACACCGATCACGTCGCGCAAGCTGCCCGTTTTCAAATGGGCGCGGCTTTGGGTCTGACTGCGCCGCAAGGTCCCGTCCTGGCCAGCCACCGGCAAGGAGGCCATCAGGTCGGGCATGGCGGGCGAGCGCCACATCACTTGCAGCAAGCGCGCCAGCGCCGCTGGCGTGATGCGCTCCTCTCGACTGAGTCCTGAACCGTTGTCCAAAAGAGGCGGCGCCATGGCCACACGCTCACGCCACCACCGGTTCACAATGTCTTGCGAGCTGCCTTGCTTGCCCAGGCCTTGTTGCTGCAGGCTGAGGGTCAGGAAAAGCTGCTGCGCCATCACGTTGTTGCTGTATTTGTTGATGTCCCGCACCACTTCCGCCAGCGGTGCCGACTCATGCCAAAAAATGGGCTTGAGTTGAGCCGGAACCACACCGTCGCGCACCACGCCTCGCAATTGACCGCCCAACTGCTGCCACATGCCCAAAATCGCCCGCGGAGCAAATTGCGCAGGGTCCACGTAAGCGACGGGCCAGACCTTTTCGCCACATGACGCAGGATAGGCCCCACTGAAGCGCGGTTTCAAGGGGTCCGAAAAGTCTGCCTTGACTGCAGCGCGGTAGTCGCCACACTCGCCTGAGGTCAAGGGCAATTGGGTAGGAAATTGAACCCCAGCCAAGGGCGGCTCCGTGTGAATCCGAACCTCTTGGGCGAGGCGATCAGGCACCCAATGAATGAGCAATGACTTGAAATTGATCAGCAGCGCATCAGGCGCCGCGTTGTAGGGTCGCAAGGGCTCGCCGTCAAAGCTGCCCGGGTCGCGAAAGGGAACCTCAAAGGCCGAGCGATCCAGCACGATGTCACCCTCAATGCGTTGAATGCCCAGGCCTTGCACGCGCCGCATGAGTTGCCACAATTTCTCTGCGCCTAAGCGTGGATCGCCTTGGCCGCGAACATACAAATTGCCCTGCAAGACCCCCTCGCGAACCGCCCCCTCCACATACACGGGGGTGCGCCATGTGAACGAGGGACCCAACAGTTCCAAGGCCGCACTGGTGGTGACCAACTTCATCAAGGAGGCCGGATTCACGCTCATGTCGGCGCGGTGGTTCAAGCGTGGCGGGGGCGGGTTCTTGCCTCGGCTTGCTTCTTCCACGGGAAGCACCAGCACGCTCAAAGCCTCGCGCGGCAACTTGCTGCGCGCCAGCGCCGCCGAAACCTCCGCTGGCAACTCGCCCGCCGGGGCAGCCCATGCCAAGCCATGCCCGAGCCACACAAGACAAAGCCATAAAAAGGAGTGACGGCAAGCAGCGGACATGCCGGGATTATCCGGATAATCTGGGCATGCGCCAGACGACCCCCTCCGCCATGCCCAGCCTGAACTGGTTGGCCTTTGACACCAGCACCGACGTTTTATCGGTGGCGGTGCAACGGGGTGAGCAAATTTGGCACCAAGATGGGCCGGGGGGGGCACAGGCCTCGACCACCCTGATCCCTACCGCCCTCGCGTTGCTGGCGCAAGCAGGCTTGTCCTGTCAGGCGTTGAATGCCATTGTGTTTGGCCGCGGCCCGGGCTCTTTCACTGGCTTGCGCACAGCGTGTGCGGTCGCCCAGGGCCTGGCGCATGGGGCCCAAGTGCCCGTGTTGGCGCTGGACACCTTGTTGGCTGTCGCGCAAGCCCACCAGCCAGCACCCGGTCAATCGGCGCGCGTGCTGGCCGTTCTGGATGCCCGCATGGGCCAACTCTATGCCGCCGCATACCACTGGCAAGACGGCCATTGGCACATTGATCAAGCGCCAGGCTTGTACGACCCGGACGATGTTCGATTGCCAGACGATTGGCGTGACGACCCCTCCGTGGTGTTGGCGGGCAGTCCCGTGCCTGAACACGCCCAGGCCTTGAGCGCCGCACTTCGGCGCCCTTGGCTGTGCCAAGCAACTTCACCTTCCGCACTCAGCTTGATTGCGCTGGCCCCTGCCGCATGGGCGGCAGGCTTGGCGATGCCAGCGCAACGCGCTTTGCCCTTGTATTTGCGCGACAAGGTGGCCCAAACTACGGCGGAACGCGCTGCGTTGCAACATGCCAAAGCTTGAGTCCATGCCCTTGTCGCCTGCATTGGAAGCACGGTTTGAGGCTTTGACCGAGGACCGGGTCGAGGCCTGGCTGGACATTGAAAAAGGTGCTTACTCACACCCTTGGACACGAACGAACTTCATGGACTCTATAAAGTCTGGCTACAACTGCCAGGGCCTGTGGGGTGGCGATGAGTTGATTGGCTATTTCGTGGCCATGCTGGGGGTAGAGGAAACCCATTTATTGAATTTGACGGTGGCGCCTAGCCACCAAGGCCAAGGCTGGGCCAAGCTGATGTTGGAGGCGCTGGCGCTTTGGTCTCGCGGCAAAGGCGCCCACTGGCTTTGGCTGGAAGTGCGGGCCAGCAACGCCCGAGCCTTGTCGGTGTATGCTGCCCATGGTTTCCGCCGCGTCGGCGACCGCAAAAATTATTACCCCTTGGCCACCGGCAAACGCGAGGATGCCATTGTGATGAGCCTGCCCCTATGAGCTTGCTGCTGGACCCCCGTCAACGCGCCATGCTGGCCGAGATGGGCGTGCGCACCGATTTTTTGCCAGCAGCGCCAAGCGACGCCGATGCGGCCAGGGCGCCCGCCGAAGTTGCCCCTGCCTCGGCGCAAAGGGTCGACACCCTGGCTCAGGCGGCAACGCCACCAACCCCCAGCATCCCGTTGGCCCAGGCGCAGCCCCTGGCCAGCCTGGCCTCAACCGCTGTGAGCGAACTGGGCTGGGAGGCATTGGAACAGTCGGTCCGGGAGTGCCAAGCCTGCGGCCTGTGCAAAACCCGCAAGAACACGGTGTTTGGCGTGGGCGCGCCCGCTGCAGGCCCCGGCTTGGCCCCGCGCGCAGACTGGCTGATTGTGGGCGAGGCCCCTGGCGAAAACGAAGACCTTCAAGGTGAGCCCTTCGTCGGCCAAGCCGGCCGCTTGCTGGACAACATGCTCAAGGCCATGGGCTTGTCGCGGCGGGCCCAGGGCGCTCCGGAGGCCTCGGTCTACATTGTGAATGTGCTCAAGTGCCGCCCCCCCGGCAACCGCAACCCGCAGCCCGAAGAGTTGCTGCAATGCGCCCCGTTTCTAGAGCGACAGGTGGCCTTGTTGCAGCCCAAAATCATTGTGGCGATGGGGCGTTTTGCGGTGCAGTCCCTGCTGAAAGACACCGTGCCGCAGGTAGAAAGTATTCCACTGGGCAAACTGCGCGGCCAAATTTACAGCTACCGGGGCATCCCCGTTGTGGTGACTTACCACCCGGCTTACCTGTTGCGCAGCCTGGCAGAAAAAGCCAAGGCCTGGGCCGACCTATGCCTTGCCCTCAACCGGGCGCGACGGCCACAAGACTGAGGCAATCGCCACCACGATCAGTGCCACGGCGGCCCAGTCCTGCCAGTGCAGCTTTTCTTGCAGCCACCAGGCGCCGCTGAAGACCCCCAAAATCGGGATGAACATCACGCTGAGGGTGGAGGCCACGGGCGGCAAGTGGCGCGCCAAGGAAAGCCAGGCCGCTTGCGAGAACACAAACACGCCAAACGCGTTGTAAAGAATAGCGCCCATCTGCGGGGTGCTGGGCATTTTCCAGCGGCTGGTCTCGAAGGCCAGCGCAAACAAGGCCATGAACACCAGGGTGAACGTCACCATCCAAAAGGCAATGGTCAGGGTCGGCACCGTCATGCGGGTGCGCCGCATCAGCTGAGTGCCGTGGGCCCAAGCCAAGGCGGCGAGCAAGGCCAGCAAGACACCCAGAGGCTTGCCGCTGAGGTGGGTGAACTCATGCCAGAGCAACAGAAAGACGCCCAGCGCAGCGGCAGCCACCCCCATCCAGGCCCGGCCCGACAGCGCCGACTGAAACAGCCACACCCCCAGCACTGCCGAGAAAATGGGCATGGTGTAACCCAGAATGGCCGCGCGCCCGCTGGACAAGTCTTGCAAGGCAATGATGATGGTCACATGCCAGACCAGCATGTTGTAAAAGGACAGCCAGGCCAACTCACGCCACTGGCCACGGGGCACGTGGAAGGGGATTTTTTTCACATACAGCAGCAGGGCCAGAAACGGCAACCCCAGGGCCATGCACAGCGTGCGAAAGGTCAGAGGCGGGAAACCGGTCACGCCCAACTTCATGACGGGCCAGTTCAGCCCCCAAATCAGGGTCAGGACAACCAAGAGGAGCCACTGCTGGCGGGTCAAAGACTGCATGGGGCCATGTTAATGCGGTTCGACGTTTCTGGCTGGCACCTGTGCAGCAGTCCTAAAATGGCTGCATGAGCTTTCTTGACATGCTGCGCGATGCCGGCGCGACAAACCAATCCATGCTGTGCGTGGGTCTGGACCCGGAACCCTCCCGCTTTCCCGCCGACCTGAAGGGAAACGCCAACAAGATTTACGATTTTTGCGCCCGCATCGTCGACACCACGGCCGACCTGGTCAATGCCTTCAAGCCGCAAATTGCCTACTTTGCCGCGCACCGTGCCGAGTCGCAGCTGGAGCGGCTGATGGAGCACATTCGCCGGGTCGCTCCCCACGTGCCCATCATCTTGGACGCCAAGCGTGGCGACATCGGCTCGACCGCAGAGCAATATGCGATCGAGGCCTTTGAGCGCTACGGTGCCGATGCCGTGACCCTTTCACCTTTCATGGGGTTTGACTCTGTCGCGCCTTACCTGAAATACCAGGGCAAGGGAGCCTTTCTGCTGTGCCGCACCTCCAACCCCGGCGGCGACGATTTGCAAAACCAGCGCCTGTCCTCGGTGGAAGGCTCGCCGCTTTTGTACGAACATGTTGCGCGCCTGGCGCAAGGCCCCTGGAACCTGAATGGTCAACTCGGCCTGGTGGTGGGCGCCACCTACCCTGCGGAGATTGACCGTGTGCGGGCCCTGGCCCCCACCTTGCCCTTGCTGATTCCGGGTGTCGGTGCGCAAGGTGGCGATGCCATTGCGACCGTCAAAGCGGGCTTGCGCGCCAACGGACCCATCATCGTGAACTCGTCACGCGCGATTCTTTATGCCGCCTCGGACGCCCAGTTTGCCGATGCTGCCAGGCGCGAGGCGCTCAAGACCCGCGAAGTGTTGCAGCAGGCAGCAGCACAAGCCGGCATCGCCTAAGTCGAGCGGCGCGCACTAGCGCGCTGTGTCGTGCCTGTTCGCGCTCATTGGCGCGCCAGCACTGTTTTCAAATAACGGCCCGTATGGCTGTGCGGCATCGCGGCAATTTGCTCGGGCGTGCCCACGCCGACCACAGTGCCGCCGCCGTCACCGCCTTCTGGTCCCATGTCGATCAGCCAATCGGCTGTTTTGATCACATCCAGGTTGTGCTCGATGATGACCACCGTGTTGCCCGCGTCCCGCAACTGATGCAAGACCTTCAGCAACATGTCGATGTCGGCAAAGTGCAAACCGGTGGTCGGTTCGTCCAGGATGTACAGCGTGCGTCCCGTGTCGCGCTTGGACAACTCCAGCGCCAGCTTGACGCGCTGGGCTTCGCCGCCTGACAAGGTGGTGGCGGCCTGTCCCAGTTTCAAATAACTGAGGCCCACATCCATCAAGGTTTGCAACTTACGCGCAATCGCGGGCACCGCGTTGAAAAACTGCAGGGCGGCCTCCACCGTCAAATCCAGCACCTGGGCAATGTTGCGTCCCTTGTACAGAACTTCCAAGGTCTCGCGGTTGTAGCGCTGGCCGTGGCAGACATCGCAAGGCACATACACGTCAGGCAAAAAGTGCATCTCCACTTTCACCACGCCATCGCCCTGGCACGCCTCGCAGCGGCCGCCGGCCACGTTGAATGAGAAGCGCCCGGGGCCATAGCCGCGCTCACGCGCGGTGGGCACTTCGGCCATCAATTCGCGAATCGGCGTGAACAAGCCGGTGTAGGTGGCGGGATTGCTGCGGGGCGTGCGCCCAATGGGCGATTGGTCGACGTTGATGACCTTGTCGATTTCTTCCAAGCCTGTCAGCGCTTCATGCGGTGCGGGCTCCTCGTGCGCGCGGTGGATGTGACGTGCCGCAGCAGCATACAAGGTGTCGTTGATCAAGGTGGACTTGCCCGACCCCGAAACGCCCGTGACACAGGTCATGAGGCCCAGCGGAATGTCCACCGACACCTGACGCAGGTTGTTGCCGCAGGCTTTTTCGATGTGCAAACGCTGGTAGCCTGAGGCATCAAAGGCTTCGGGTGCGGCCGCGTCGCTCGCGCCGCTGCGCGAGAACACAGAGCGCGGAAAAACTTTGGGTGACTTGGCTGTCGCCTCATTCAAAGGCAACCACGGGTGGCGCTGGCTAGGGACCGCAATGCGCAAGGCGCCACTCAGATAACGTCCGGTCAAGGAGCTTGCCGACGCTTCCACCTGCTGCGGCGTGCCCTGCGCCGTCACGCGCCCGCCATGGACGCCGGCACCCGGCCCCATGTCCACACAGTAGTCGGCGGCACGGATCATGTCTTCGTCATGTTCGACCACCAAGACGGTGTTGCCCAGGTCGCGCAAATGCTTCAAGGTGTCGATCAGTCGATCGTTGTCGCGCTGGTGCAGGCCAATGCTGGGCTCATCCAGCACATACATCACACCTGTCAGCCCCGAACCAATTTGAGAGGCCAGGCGGATGCGCTGGGCCTCGCCGCCTGACAAGGTTTCTGCACTGCGCGCCAAGCTCAGGTAATTCAAGCCGACATCGTTGAGAAATTTCAAACGTGCGGACACCTCGCGCACCACTTTATCGGCAATTTCTGCTTTGGCGCCTTGCAACTTCAAAGTTTGAAAGTAGCGCTGGCACTCGCCCAAGGTCAAATGGCTGATGTCGTACAAGCCGCGCGCCTGTTCGCCTTCGCCCAAACGCACATGCCGTGCTTCGCGCCGCAGGCGCGAGCCACCACAGTCTTCGCAGGCCTTGGTGCTGCGGTAACGTGCCAAGTCTTCTCGAACCAGAACCGAATCGGTTTCACGGTAACGCCGCGCCATGTTAGGCAAGATGCCTTCAAACGGATGCTTCTTGGTTTGCTTGCGCGCGCCAGAGGGACCCGAGTCCATCACATAACTGAACCGTATGTCTTGGTCGCCCGAGCCATGCAAGATGGCGTGCTGGATGGCGGGGGACAGGTCTTCAAACGGCGTGTCCAGCTCGAACTTGTAGTGCTTGGCCAAAGCCTCCAGCATGGCAAAGTAATAGGCGTTTCTGCGATCCCACCCTTTGATGGCACCACTGGCCAAGCTCAGCGATGGAAAGGCCACCACGCGCGCAGGATCAAAGTAGTCCTGATGCCCCAGACCGTCGCAGGAGGGGCAGGCGCCCACCGGCGAGTTGAACGAGAACAGGCGCGGCTCCAACTCGCTCAAGGAATAGCTGCACACAGGGCAGGCAAAGCGCGCGTTGAAAAGATGTTCTTTGCCCGAGTCCATTTCCACCGCCAGGGCACGGCCTTCGGCCAAACGCAAAGCGGCCTCAAAACTTTCCGCGAGGCGTTGCTGCATGTCGGGGCGAACCTTCAAACGGTCCACCACCACATCCACGTCGTGTTTTTCGTTTTTCTTCAACTCTGGCAGGTCGTTGAAATCAAAGACCTTCTGGCCCACGCGAAAGCGCACATAGCCTTGTGCCTGCAAGTCGGCCAGCAGTTCGCTGAACTCGCCTTTGCGCGAACGGGCAATCGGGGCCAGCACCATCAGCTTGGTGTCTTCGGGTAGAGACAGCACCGTATCCACCATCTGCGCCACGCTTTGGGCTTGCAACGGCAAGCCATGGTCTGGGCAATAGGGCGTGCCTGCACGCGCAAACAGCAAGCGCAGGTAGTCATGGATTTCGGTCACCGTGCCCACGGTGGAGCGGGGGTTGTGGCTGGTGGCTTTTTGCTCAATCGAGATCGCCGGCGACAAGCCTTCGATCAGGTCGACATCGGGTTTGTCCATCAACTGCAAAAACTGGCGGGCGTAGGCGGACAAGCTTTCGACATACCGGCGCTGGCCTTCGGCATACAAGGTGTCAAACGCCAGGCTGGACTTGCCCGAGCCCGACAAGCCGGTGATCACCACCAGTTTGTTGCGCGGCAGATCGAGGTCGATGTTTTTCAGGTTGTGGGTGCGCGCGCCCCGAATGCTGAGCGTGGTCAGCGCTGCGGGGGATGCCATGGCTTGGGCCAGATAAGTGCCGTCAGAGGGTGCGTTCACAATTGAAGCGTCAAAAGAGCAACCTGCCATGATAGCCAAGTCGCGCGGCTTTACCAAACCCTCCCAAGCATCGACGACAATAGGCCATTGCCTCGACTTTTCGTTTCCCTGTGTCCGACACCCCGGTTGAATCCCATCGCATGAACGCCCTGGAGCGTCGCGCCAGCTTTTCCCTGGCGCTGATCTATGCCCTGCGCATGCTGGGTTTGTTCATGGTGCTGCCGGTCTTCACGCTGGAAGCTCGTCACTACGAAGGCGGCAACGACCCCACGGCCGTTGGCTTGGCCCTGGGCTTGTACGGATTGGTGCAGGCGGTGTTGCAAATTCCCTTTGGTCTGGCGGCGGATCGGTTTGGCCGCAAACGGGTCATCGTGGCCGGCTTGCTGTTGTTTGCGCTGGGCTGTGTGGTCGCGGCGCTGGCCACCAGCGTGACTGGGCTGGCCTGGGGTCGCGCCTTGCAAGGAGGGGGTGCGATTTCGGCGGCCGTCTCGGCCTTGTTGGCGGACCAAACCCGTGAAAGCGTTCGCACCAAAGGCATGGCCTTGATTGGTGCCAGCATTGGCCTGATGTTTGCCTTGTCCTTGGTGGTCGGGCCGCTGCTCTCCGCCTGGGGCGGGCTGCCTGGGATTTTTTGGATCACCAGCGTGTTGGCCGTCGGGGGCATCGCCGTTGTTTTGTGGTGGACGCCCGCCGAAGTGCCTGGCCCACCCGAAACGGCGCACAGCAGCAACGCCTCGGTCTGGACGGTCTTGCGGATGCCCGATTTGGCGCGCCTCAACTTAGGGGTGTTCATTCTTTACACCGTTCAGCTGGCCACCTGGGTGGCCGTGCCGGCCCTGTTGATTCAAGCCGGCGTGGAGAAGTCGCTGCACGGCTGGGTCTATCTGCCCGCCGTGTTGTTGTCCTTTGTGGTCATGGGTGCCACCTTGTTCCCGATGGAGCGCAGAGGCCGCTTGCGACCCCTGTTTTTGGTGTCCATTGCTTCGGTCATGCTGGTCCAGGCCGCCCTGATTTGGCAAACGATGGGCTCACCCTCTCTGGCCGTCATTGGCTTCTTGCTGTTTGTCTTTTTCTGTGGCTTCAATGTGCTGGAAGCCAGCCAACCCAGCCTGGCCTCGCGCTTGGCGCCCGCCGCCACCCGCGGCACCGTGCTGGGCATCTACAACACGCTTCAGTCGCTCGGGATTTTTGCCGGCGGCGCTTTGGGCGGCTGGCTGGCCAAGTCTCAGGGGGCGCAAGGCCTGTTCATGGCGTGTGCCCTGTTGATGGCCTTGTGGCTGGTGGTGGCCTGGGGTATGGCCCCGCCGCGACCCACCGCCCCGAATTTGGCAGCGGATCACACTCAACCCTGAACTTTTCGACCGCTGAGGCCGCATAATTCAGTCTTCTTCACGAGGCACATCATGGCATCCGTCAACAAAGTCATCCTGGTCGGCAACTGCGGCCGCGACCCCGAAATTCGTTACCTGCCCTCCGGTCAAGCCGTGGCCAATGTCAGCGTGGCCACCTCCAGCCGCCGCAAGGACAAAAATTCTGGCGAAATGATCGAAGACACCCAGTGGCACCGCGTCACTTTTTACGACCGCCTGGCCGAGATAGCTGGCGAGTACGTCAAAAAAGGCCGTCCTATTTATGTAGAAGGTCGCCTGAAGTACGGCAAATACACCGACCAATCCGGTGTCGAGAAAAATACCGTGGACATCATTGCCACCGAACTGCAGTTGCTCGGTGGCCGTGAAGGCATGGGCCAACCCTCGAGCGGCGATGAAGGCGGCAGCCCGGCACGTGCACCGGCACCGCGCGCTGCGGCACCGGCCCAGAACCGCGCACCAGCCAAGTCAGGGTTTGACGACCTCGACGACGATATTCCGTTCTAAGAAACCGTTTTTTTACAATGCCCATGGGCCTGCGGTCAGGTCCACAGCCAAACCTGTCTGTGCGGCATGTTCGGCGGCCAGTCCGATGACCACCGCCTTGAGACCATCGGTCAGGCTGACCTCCACCTTGCCGCCAGAACGCACCACCTCCAAGAATTTTTGATGCTGGTAGAAGGTGGAGCCGTTGTGGTCGCCGGCGGCCAACAACTGAGGGTCCACGGGGACCTCCAAGGTGCGCGGCCCCGGCGGATGACGCGGGCTCACCACCACCTGTGCCACTGGCGCTGCCCCCAGCACGTCCTCTCGCCAAAATCGCGTGGGGCCCGGCACTTTGCATTCAAGCTTGCCCTTCGGCCCAACCAAGCTGATTTCCTCCTGGTAACGCGCGCCTTCGGCAAACATGCACAACTCCAGCATGGCGCGCCGCCCGCGCGGAAAATCCAACACCACATAGGCGTTGTCCAAAATGTCTGGCCGCCCTTGTGGATAAACCTCGTTCAAGTGGTTGTGGTTTTGCCCCCCCGAGGCGAACAAGCGCACCGGGTCGTCTTGCATCACCAGGCGCATCAAGTCGAAAAAATGGCAGCATTTCTCCACCAGGGTGCCACCGGTATTGCTGGCAAACCGGTTCCAGTCTCCGACTTTTTCTAAAAACGGGTACCGGTGCTCTCGAATGCTGAGCATCACCGAGCCACCCGTCTCCTGCTCAGCGTGCGCCTCGGTCAAGAAGCGTGCGATGGGCGGCATGTAGCGGTACTCCATCGCCGTCCAAATCGGGCAAGGGTAGGTGAGCGCCAGTTCTCGCAAAGCGCGAACCGCCGCCAGGTGGGTGCAGGCCGGCTTCTCCACCAAGATGGGCAAAGGCCGCGTCCTGGCGATTTCGGCCAACTGTTCGGCATGACAGTGGTTGGGGCTGGTGATCACCAGCGCGTCCAGCGCCGGGTAGGCCAGCAAGGCCTGCAATGAATCGAGGAAAACCGCTTGCGGTACCAAGGCTTGCGCCCGACGGCGCATGGTGCTGTCGGGCTCAAAAATGGCGGTGACTTCGGCCTGCGGCAGCAGCGCCAAATTGCGCAAATGCTCTTGGCCCATCATGCCGCAGCCCACCATGCCATAACGTGTTTTGTTCATTCGTTGTTTCTTTCTCTGTTCAGGACCAGCGTGCGGTATAGCGTGCAAGGCTGGGGTCAAACCAGGTGGTCGACACTTCCTCCAAGCCGCCTTGCATGGACCAGGATTGACGCTCAACCCGTGCGCAATTGCTGCCGGCCGACAAGCGAAACAGGCTTGGCGCCCATGAAGGCACCCTGCCCACCCCCACATGGTCTTCGACTTTTGCAATCCAAAAACCCAATTCGTTTTGGTAGAACTGATAGAGCGCCTCACCCAGATCTTGCATTTGAAGGCCCTCACGGTGGCGCGCATCGAACCAAATTTCCTCTAAAGCGACCGGCAGGTGGTTCAGGCAGCGCAGCCGTCTTAAACGGTAGCAGTGCTCGCTGCCCGCGTCGGCAAACGGTGAAAAGCGCACGGGGCGTCGCATGCGCTGCAAGTCCAGCACCAGTGCGGTCGGCAAGCCGCCGCCTCGCAGCAGTTCCAGCCTGAAAAATTCGTAGATGCTGGTCCCGGCGGCTTTGGCCAGCGCCCCTTCGCGCACATAGGTGCCTGAGCCTTGCCGACGCTCCAGCATACCGCGAGACACCAGCTCGGCCAGCGCCTTGCGTACCGTGCCAACAGCCGCGTCCAAGGACTGGGAGAGCTCTGACTCCGTGGGCAAGCGGTCTCCCGCGCGCCAGTGCCCGGCGGCTATCTCACGCGAGATCAACTCGGTGATCCGCATGTACAGCGGCAAAGGCTTGGCAGGAATCGCCACAGAGGAAAGCTTGTTGTCGGTCATGAACGGTCACGGCATCCAACAGCACAAGGGCTGCGGCTCACCAGTGTAGTCAGAAACTTGCGGCAAAGAAAGGATTGCTTGACGAATTCATACATGATTCCTACACTTACTTTTTTACTCGCAGATCCGCATCCAGGAGGTTCCCGATGAGCATCGTCCCGATCAAGAGTGGCGCACTGGATGCCGCCGAAGTGGCGTGGTTCGCGCCTTTGTGCTCCGACGATTACCGTCACCTGGGCGTGCCAGAGGGCGACTTTCGCAGCAGCTGGGAGAACACATCAGCCATCGCGCAAATGGCAGACCGGCTGGGTTATCGCAACATCCTGTGCCCCTCGTCCTACCAAGTCGGGCAGGACACCTTGACCTTTGTGGCGGGCATGGCGCCACTGGCGACCCGGATGAATTTTTTGGCCGCCATTCGGTGTGGCGAAGTCCAGCCCATCATGCTGGCGCGCACCGTGGCCACCCTGGACCACATGCTCAAGGGGCGCTTGATTCTGAACGTGATCTCCTCCGACTTTCCGGGTGAAACAGCGTCCAACGAATACCGCTACCAACGATCCTGGGAAGTTGTTGAAATCTTGAAGCAAGCCTGGACCCAAGACGAAATCAATTTCGAGGGCCAAATTTACAACTTCAAAGGCTTGTCCACGGACCCGGTCAAGCCTTACCAAACGGGCGGACCCTTGCTCTACTTTGGCGGCTACTCTCCTGCGGCGGTCGATTTGTGCGCCGCCCATTGCGATGTTTACCTGATGTGGCCCGAAACCGAAGAGGCGCTGGCCAACCACATGCGCAACGTGCATGCCCGGGCACAACACTACGGCCGCGTGATCGACTATGGCCTGCGGGTGCACATGATTGTGAGAGACACAGAGCAAGAAGCCAAGGAATATGCCGAAGAGTTGGTCAGTCAACTCGACGATGAGATCGGACGGCAAATCCGCGCGCGGGCGCTGGACGCCAAGAATTTCGGCGTCTCATTGCAAACCAAAAATTTGGCGATGGCCGACTCTGCAGGTTACATCGAGCCGCACCTTTGGACAGGCATTGGCCGGGCGCGCTCGGGCTGTGGCGCGGCACTGGTAGGCAGCGTCGACCAGGTCTTGAGCAAAATCGAGCGCTACATGAAGATGGGCATTCGGGCCTTCATTTTTTCCGGTTATCCTCATCTGCAAGAGTGCGAGATTTTCGGCACCAAGGTGCTGCCTCACCTCAAAACCTGCTCCATGCCTGAAGTGTATGGGCGGGTTCCTTCTCAAACACCGGCCACGCCCTTGGGCACAGGCCTTCGCCGTTAAGCATGAACACGACCGTCCAACTTCACCCCTCCCTGCCCGCCTTCAGCCGCATTGTCTATGGCGCCTGGCGCATGAACGATGGCACGGGCAGCACGCCGGCCCAAGCGCTGGAAAAAATCGAGCTGTGCCTGGACCAGGGAATCACCACCTTTGACCATGCAGACATTTACGGCAACTACAGCTGCGAACAGCTGTTTGGCGATGCGCTGCGGCTCAAGCCCGCCTTGAAATCTCGCATGCAGTTGGTCAGCAAATGCGACATCATGTTGTTGTCGGACAAGTTTCCTGAGCGGCGCGTGAAGTACTACGACACCAGTGCCGCCCACATCGAAGCCAGCGTTGACAGCTCTTTGCGCAAACTGGGGGTGGAGCACCTGGATGTGTTGTTGATTCACCGCCCCGACCCCTTCATGGATGCGGCCGAAACCGGTGACTGCCTCGATCGACTGGTGCAGGCCGGCAAGATTGGCGCCGCGGGTGTGTCCAACTTCAAAGCTTGGGACTGGAACCTGCTGCAATCTTTCATGAAGACCCCGCTGGTCACGCAGCAATTGGAAATCAGCCTGCTGGAACGCACTGTGTTTCTGGACGGTACCTTGGCACAGTGCCAACAAAACAAAGTGCATCCCATGGCTTGGTCACCTTTGGCGGGTGGCAACTTGTTCGGCCAGAGTGCCGCGGCCCTTCGGGTGCAGCCCGCATTGCAGCGGCTGGCCAACGCCTTTGGCGTCGCCCCCGACGCGGTGGCGGTGGCCTGGTTGCTGGCGCATCCAGCGGGCATCTTGCCCGTGATGGGCACCAACCACCCCGCCAGGATCCGGGCACTTTCCGACGCTTGGCGTGTCAAGATGGACCGCGAAACTTGGTTTGAGCTCTGGACCCTGGCGACGGGGCAAGAGGTGCCATGAGTAGTCTCCCGCAGTCATTCTGCACTGGGTTGCGCTTATGCTTGCGCGTCTTGCAGGCAAAGGGGAGCCATGGCCCACGTTGAGTTGAAACAGGTTCAGAAAAGTTACGACGGAAAAAATACCGTTGTGCACAGTGTCGATCTGGAAATACGCCATGGCGAGTTTGCCGTCCTGGTGGGCCCTTCGGGGTGTGGGAAATCCACCCTGTTGCGCATGGTGGCCGGCTTGGAAACGGTCACGGCGGGCGACATCTTGATCGATGGCCAACGCGTCAACGACTTGCCCCCTCGGCAGCGGGATATCGCCATGGTTTTTCAAGACTATGCCTTGTACCCCCATAAGAACCTGTTCGAAAACATGGCTTTTGGCCTGCGACTTCGAAAAGAGCCCGAAAACATCATTCGACAGCGCGTGATGGAAGCGGCCGAACTGCTCAAAATCGAACATTTGCTGGATCGGCGCCCCGGCGCTTTGTCGGGCGGGCAGCGCCAACGCGTGGCCATTGGTCGCGCCATCGTTCGGCAACCCAAGGTCTTCCTGTTTGACGAGCCTTTGTCCAATTTGGATGCCCAACTGCGCGGCGAGATGCGCGCCGAGATCAAAAAGCTGCACCAGCGCTTGGGGGCCACGATCATTTACGTCACGCATGACCAGGTGGAGGCCATGACCTTGGCCGACAGAATTGCGGTCATGCAGGGCGGGCACAAAATTCAATACGACACGCCCCACGCCATTTACAACCATCCTTCCGCCGTGTTTGTCGCAGGATTCACGGGCTCTCCGCCAATGAACCTGTTGAAGGCCGAAGGCACCCCCTCTGGCGTGCAAATTGCCGATCAGCGCTTGGCGCTGCCGAGCCAACTGCTGGCCCGTTTGGCTGGCCGCCAACAAGTGGTGGTGGGCATCCGCCCGGAAAACCTTCAGTTGCAGGCCAATTCGGCCGATGACATCGCCATCCATGCTTCACTGTCATTGCTGGAGCCCCTGGGGGCGGAAACCCTGGGCTTGTTTCAAATGGGCTCACAAGAGTTGACGGCGCGCTTGTCCGCGCGCTTTCAGCAGCCCGTGGGCAGCGCATTGACGCTGCACACCCACACCGATCACCTTCACCTCTTTGATGCCGCAACGGGCCAGGCACTTTGAGAACCAACAGGCCCTCTTTCACAAAACACCTGGAGATTGTGATGAAGCGTAGAACTCTGACCCAGTGGCTGTCCGCCGCCGTGGTGGTGGCCGGCCTCAGCGGCCAAGCGGCCATGGCCGACACCAAAATTCGTGTTTTTTCGGGCGGCCAGAATCAACGCCCTGACCTGATGCGCAAGTTGTTCGATGCTTACCAAGCGCAGAACCCTGGCACCACGATTGAAATTGAAACAGGTGGCGCCACGAGTGAGTTGCAGCGGCAGTACCTGAGCACGGTCCTCAACGCCAAGGACACGGCGATTGACATCTACATGATCGACATCGTCAACCCTTCACAGTACTTCAACGCCGGCTGGCTGGAGCCGCTGGACAGCTATGTGGGGGGCGCCGCCGCCCTCAAGCCTTATTTGCCGGTTTACTCGCAGGCCAATCTGGTCAACGGCAAAGTGGCCGCGTTGCCCGCTTTTGCGGACGCCATGTTCATGTACTACCGCAAAGACTTGTTGGAAAAGCATGGGGTGAAAGAGCCCAAAACCTGGGACGAACTGACAGCCGCCGCCAAGAAGATCACCGAGGCCGAAAAAAATCCGAGCCTGCAAGGCTTGAGCATTCAGGGCGCCCCCATTGAAGGCGCTGTCTGCACCTTCTTGCTGCCCTACTGGAGCCAAGGCAAGCAATTCAACGATGCCAACGGCAAGCTCACGCTGGACAAAGAAGCGGCCACCAAGGGCCTGGACATGTGGCTGAAGATGGTCGATGCCGGCGTGTTGAAAAAGAACATTGCCGAAGTCACCACACCGGTCACGGTCAATGAGTTCAAGGCCGGCCAAGTGGTGTTTGCCATCAACTGGGGCTTTGCTTGGGACGTGTTCAAAGATGCCGCCGACAGCCAAGTCAAAGGCAAAGTCGGCGTGATGCCTTTGCCTGCCGTGGCCGGGGGCAAGAGCGCTACATGTGTGGGCGGCTGGCAATGGGCGGTCAGCGCCTTCAGCAAAAACAAACCTGCTGCCGCGCAATTGGTCAAGTACATGAGCACCCCGGAAGCCAGCAAATTCCTGGCGCGTGAAGGCTCGCTGTTGCCTGTGTTCCAAAGCGTCTACACCGATGCCGACGTGCTCAAGCAGGCGCCGTGGTTCAAGGATGCGGCCAACGTCATCATTGCTGGACAAGCTCGCCCCATCAGCAGCCAATATGGACAAGTCAGCGACGTGGTGCGCACCAACACCAATGCGGCCTTGGCACGGACCAAGACACCGACAGAAGCCGTCAACGACATTGAAGGCCGCCTGAACCGCCTCATGCGCTGAGCCTGGGCATGCTCAAAGCCTTGCGCGACCCTTCAGAAAAAGTGCTGGCGTGGCTGCTGCTCACGCCAGCCTTTTTGTTGATCGCGCTGATCGTCATTTACCCTGTGGTCAAGCTGATTTACAACAGCTTTTTTGACTTGCGTTTGAGCGGTGGCGCCAACCTGGGGCAGTTTGTCGGTTGGCTCAATTACCAGGATGTGTTGAAAGACGCAGACTTCTGGCATGCCACGCAAAACACCCTGTGGATCACGCTGATCACTGTTCCTGGCGCCTTGCTGGTCGGTTTGGGTCTGGCGCTGTTGGCCAACCTGCCGTTTCAGCGCAAATGGCCGGTGCGGCTGGCTTTGCTCTTACCATGGGCTTTGCCGCTGAGTTTTTGCGGCTTGATTTTCGCCTGGTTCTTCAACACCGATTACGGCGTCGTCAACGATGTGTTGCGCCGCTTGGGCCAGCAAGAAACCACCATGTGGTTGCTTCGACCGAACTGGGCTTTTGCGGCCATTTGCTTGACCATCATTTGGAAAACCAGCTCCTTCATGGCCTTGATCCTGCTGGCCGGCTTGCAAATGATTCCGCGCTCCTTGTACGAAGCGGCCGAAGTGGATGGCGCCACCCGCTGGCAACAGTTCTGGCAAATCACTTTGCCGTTGCTGATGCCCAGCATCGTGGTGGCCCTGATTTTCAGAACATTGACCGCCCTGCAAACCTTTGACATCCCGTACACCATGACCAAGGGCGGACCCGGCAACAGCACGGAAACCCTGGCCATGCTGATTCACAAAACCACCATTGACTACCTGGACCTGGGCTACGGCTCCACACTGGCGGTGTTCATGTTCCTGATCTCCATGGCGGTGACGGCTGTGTACCTTCGCCGCGTAGGACAAACAGCGTGACCACCACCGCCGCTCTTTGGTCTGGCAAGCGCTTGCGCATGGCGGCGGCGGCGCTGATTGTGGTGAACGGGTTTTTCCCCGCCTTGTGGATTTTGCTGACCTCTTTGAAAAGCGAATCCGAACTGGTTCGCAAGCCCATCACCTGGTTGCCGCATGCACCCACGCTGGACAACTATGTGCATGCTTTCACAGCGCAGCCCCTGCTGCACTACCTGGGCAACAGCCTGATAGTGGCCAGCTTGTCCACCGTGCTTTCTTTGCTCGTGGCCGCGTGCGCGGCGTACGCGATTGCGCGCCTGAACTTGCGCTACCGGCAATGGATTCTGACGGCCATCGTGGCCTCGAGCATGTTCCCCCTGATCAGCCTGTTGGTGCCCATTTTTGAAACCATGCGCGGCCTGAACTTGCTGAACAGTTACCTCGCCCTGGTCTTGCCCTACACCGTGCTGAACTTGCCAGTGTGCACCCTGGTGCTGGTCAGTTTTTTTCAAAGCATTCCCAAAGATTTGGAAAACGCCGCCATGATCGATGGCTGCTCCCGCTTGGGCGCCTTGTGGCGCGTGGTCATTCCCTTGAGTGCGCCAGGGGTGTTCACCGCGGGGATCTTGGCCTTCGTCAATGCCTGGGATGAGTTCTTGCTGGCCCTGTCCTTGAACGCGAGCGCGGCCATGCGCACGGCCCCCGTAGGCATCGCCCTGTATCAGGGCGAATACTCTTTCCCCTGGCCCTTGATCAGCGCCGCACTGGTGATCACGATTGTGCCTGTGGCCGTGCTGATTGCCCTGTTTCAAGAGCGCGTCATTGGCGGCCTCACGCAAGGCGGGCTGAAAGGCTAAGGCGCAGATCGAATGCCATCAGGCATGAACTGGCGTGACCTGAATGCTCATGTCGATGGTCATGGATTCACCTGGCTGTAACACCCTCAAGCCGAGGTCTTGCGCTCGGTAGCCCTTGCCTGCGTTCAACAGGTTCATGGCATTGTTGACGTGGCTCACGGGCTCTATCGCCACAAAATCGCGGGTGTCGTTGGTGAAGACCACCAGGTGCCTCACGCTGGCGCGAAGCTCGGTGTGCAATTGCTCATCGCGCAAATGGACCACGCCGCTCCAGCCGTCAAAGCAATGGTCCACCTCCAGAAAATTGCAATCGGCGTCCAGGCCTGACACTGACTGTCTGTGCGTGGGCAATTTGTCCGCGCCCATTTCCCAACGTCCCGTGGCGGCCATGGCAATGCGACTGCGCGCGCGTTTCACAAAATAGGGGTGCCAGCCCAAGCCCGCCGGTGCAGGCTTGCTGTCTTGGTTGGTGATGGACAAGGTCTGGCTTAAGCGTGTGTCATCTAGCGAAAAAGTCTGCGAAGCATCGAACGCAAAAGGCCAGCTGCTGTCTGGCCGATGCTCATACGACAGCAAGGCAAAGTGAGCCGACTGCTCCAGCACCGCCCAAGGCCTTTGCCAACCGACACCATGGATGGCGTGCGGCTCGCTGCCATTGTTGCGCACCAGGGGATGACTGGTGCCATGCCATTGCAGGGTGGCTTGGCCAATCCGGTTGGAAAAAGGCACCAAGGGATAACTGCCGGACTGACGAGCCTGCGTCAGCGCCTCGCCTGCGGTAGAGCGCAGCACCGGCAACGCGCCACACCATAAACCTGCGATGCAGCCCCCCAAGTCTGGGCGAATGTCACATCGCAGTTGGGTGCTCTCAAGTGTCAAGGTCGTCATTGCTTTTCCCTTTGCATGGACCACGATTGTGCGCCCAAAAAAACAGCCCACAGAGCCGTGGCTCGGTGGGCTGAAATCCAAGGGAGAACTTGATCTGTCAATCAGCGGTTGTAAGCGCTTTCGCCGTGTGAGCTGATGTCCAGCCCTTCGCGCTCTTCCTCTTCGCTGACACGCAGGCCCAGGAGCAGGTCCACCACTTTGTAGGCGATGAAGGAAACCACACCCGACCACACCACGGTGGTGAGCACAGCCTGCAACTGGATCCAGACCTGGCCCGCAATGGAGTAGTCAGGGTTGACGGCATTGGCCACGTAATCGTAGACACCGGTGCCACCCAGCGACGGGGCAGCAAACACACCTGTCAGCAAGGCACCCAAAATGCCGCCCACGCCGTGCACGCCGAAGACGTCCAGGGAGTCATCGGCACCCAGCAGGCGCTTCAGGCCACTCACACCCCACAAGCAGAGGAAGCCGGCCAGCAAACCAATCACGATGGCACCCATGGGGCCCACGAAACCGCAAGCAGGCGTGATGGCGACCAAACCGGCCACGGCACCCGAAGCGGCACCCAGCATGGAGGCTTTGCCTTTGCTCAGGGCTTCACCGGCAATCCAGCTCAGTGTGGCAGCGGCGGTGGCAACCAAGGTGTTGACGAAGGCCAGGGCGGTCACGCCATTGGCTTCCAGATTGGAGCCGGCGTTGAAACCGAACCAGCCCACCCACAGCAGGGCCGCGCCCACCATGGTCAGGGTCAGGCTGTGAGGCGCCATGGACTCGCGGCCATAACCCGTGCGCTTGCCGATCACATAAGCACCCACCAAGCCAGCCACAGCCGCGTTAATGTGCACCACGGTACCACCTGCGAAGTCCAGAGCGCCTTTGGCCCACAACCAACCTGCGGCTTCCGTCACTTTGTCCAAAGAGGCGGCATCGGTGATGGCGTCAGGGCCGTCCCAGTACCAAACCATGTGGGCGATCGGCAGGTAGCTGAACGTGAACCACAGGGTACAGAACAGCAGCACCGCCGAGAAGCGCGCGCGCTCTGCAAAGGCACCCACGATCAGTGTGCAAGTGATGGCCGCAAAAGTGGCTTGGAAGGCTGCAAAGGTGTACTCCGGAATCACCACGCCTTTGCTGAAGGTTGCAGCAATCGAGTCAGGGGTGATGCCTTTGAAGAACAACTTGTCGAGCGAGCCAATGAAAGGGTTGCCAGCGGTGAAGGCCGCGGTGTACCCATACAACACCCACAAGACGTAAATCAGCGAGGTCACCACAAAGACCTGCATCAAAATTGACAGCATGTTCTTGCTGCGGACCAAACCGCCATAGAACAAGGCCAGGCCGGGAATGGTCATCAGAATCACCAACACGGTGGCGATCGTCATCCAGGCGGTGTCGCCTTTGTTGGGCACGGGTGCCGGCGCAGCTTCAGCCGCTGCAGGCGCGGCAGCCGCGGGTGCGGCGGCAGGGGCAGCGGCTTTGGCGTCTGCTGCTGCAGGCGCAGCGGCAGGCGCGGGTGTGGCTTGTGCCATGGCAGCGTTGGTTCCCAGAAGCAAACTGAATCCCAATGCGAGGGAGGCGAGTAGTTTTTTCATGATGTGTGTCTTTCTCTTGGCGATTCAGAGGGCTTCCTGGCCGGTTTCACCGGTGCGGATGCGAACCACCTGTTGCAGGTCGTACACAAAAATCTTGCCGTCACCGATCTTGCCGGTGCGCGCAGCGCCCTCGATCGCCTCAATGCAACGATCCACGAGCTCTTCCGCGACGGCGGCTTCGATCTTCACTTTGGGCAGAAAGTCGACAACGTATTCGGCACCGCGGTACAGCTCGGTATGGCCTTTTTGGCGGCCAAACCCCTTGACTTCAGTGACAGTGATGCCTTGCACACCGATGGCCGACAGGGCTTCACGCACTTCGTCCAGCTTGAACGGTTTGATGATGGCCGTGATGAGTTTCATGGAATCTCCTTGTGAATGACACGCTTGTCAGAAGGTGTACTTCAAGCCGACAACGACGGATGATTTACCCGTGTTTTTTGTTGGCTCCAAGGGAATGTAATAACCTTCAACTTTGGCATCTGTATTGATGGCTGCCAGAGATGCAGACAAACCATTGCCAAGGTCTTTGGTCACAGTTAACGAGTAATCTGCGTAAGACATTTGCGGCAGATTTTTCATGTATTGATAGCCTGCATGCGGCGTCAAAGTCAATCCATTGCCAAGGTCAAAGGTCGCACTCAGGTCCGTATAGTGGCTACCTTTGGTGTTCAAGTTTCCAAAAAGGTTGCTCAAGGCGTAGGAGTATTTCAGAGTAAAGGGGCCGTAGGTCACTGCGCCATAGACCTCATCGGTGTTGGCATTGCCGTAGTTGGGAACACTGGACAATTTGTTGCGAACGTATTCGTATCGCAAGTAACCGGCATCAAATGCCACGTCACCCATCGACCACTTGTAGCCACCATAGAGATCTACCTCCAACGGGCCGTCGGCCCCTTGGCCATCAGCCGTCTGGTTATCAGAGATCCATCGAATCGTTGAAGCCCAAGCCCCAGCATAAAACCCACTTTTATCTGCGTAATCCACACCACCTTGCAATGCAGGCTTGAAATGCGATTGAGCGATTCCACGGTAACGATATTCGCTGACCACGCCAACGTTGTAAGCCAAGGTAGACGCCGGCTCCGGCGCAGCAGGCGCAGCCGTTTGAGCAAGCGCAGATCCGGACACCAGGGCCAAAGCGATCAGGGTAGACAAATTTTGTTTCATGAGTTTCTCCAAGGAAAGTAAATCAATAGGCTCTAAACCTTTTAGCAGGGTTCGTGCCAATCGGTTTAGGTGCTTTTGCTAGGCGCCGGAGCGGCCACTTAGCGCGTTAGTGTTGAAAATGGGGCATCTTCAACGCACTAGTATGGTGCATCTCTATGTCGTTTGCATGAGGCAGCCCTGGAATGCACCAAAAAGGGAACCTCATGAGCTTTGCATCCCTCCAGAGTCGAGCCTTGGTTGGCTTTCAAGCGTTGCGCGTGCGTGTGGAGGTGCATTTGGCCAACGGCTTGCCCAGCTTCACGCTGGTTGGTCTGGTAGACACCGAAGTCCGTGAGGCCAAAGAGCGGGTGCGCTGTGCCATTCAAAACTCAGGGCTGAACTTTCCAGCCAACAAACGCATCACGGTCAACCTGGCACCGGCTGACCTGCCCAAAGACTCAGGTCGCTTTGATCTGCCGATGGCGTTGGGCATCCTGGTAGCCAGCGGGCAATTGCCCAGCGACAAGTTGGCGGCTTATGAGTTTGCGGGAGAGTTGTCATTGGCAGGGGACCTGCGCCCCATCCGCGGCGGACTGGCCATGAGCTTGGCAAGGCATGCCGAGACTCCTCAGCTGCATTGGGTACTCCCTCCCGAAAGCGCTGAAGAAGCTGCCTTGGTCCCGACCGCCAAGGTTTACAAAGCATCGCATCTGAAAGATGTGGTCAATCACTTTAGAGGTCACGCACTCGCCAGCGAATCGGCTCCTGGCTGGTGCCGACTGACACCCCCCACAACCCCACCGAGCGTGACCGACCCATTGGACTTGGCCGACGTGAAAGGCCAATGTCTGCCCAAGCGCGCACTGGAAATCGCCGCCGCCGGGGGTCACAGCGTACTGCTGATGGGCTCACCCGGGACGGGCAAATCCATGCTTGCGCAGCGCTTCGCAGGTCTGCTGCCTCCCATGTCTTTGGAGGAGGGTTTGGCCTCGGCTGCCATCGCCAGCTTGGCGGGTCGCGAAATTCTGTCGCAATGGTTGCGACGCCCTACACGCAGCCCGCACCATTCGGCCACCGCTGCAGCCTTGATTGGGGGTGGCTCGCCTCCGCGCCCGGGAGAAATTTCCTTGGCTCATCACGGCGTGCTGTTCCTGGATGAATTGCCCGAGTTTCCCCGCGCTGCCTTGGAGGCTTTGCGCGAGCCTCTGGAAACCGGCCACATCACGATTTCGCGGGCTGCGCGCCAGGCTGAGTTTCCCGCCCAATTTCAGCTGATTGCGGCCATGAACCCCTGCCCGTGTGGCTACCTCGGCGCCACTCGACCCGTTTGTCGGTGCACGCCCGACCAAGTGGCACGCTACCAGGGCCGCTTGAGTGGCCCCTTTCTGGACCGCATCGACTTGCATGTCACGGTGCCCTTGCTGCCCTCGGAGGTATTGATGAAAAGCCCAGCGGGTGACAACACGGCCACCACCCAGCGCCGTTGCGCGGCGGCGCGCGATCGGGCGCTCCAGCGCCAAGGCAAACCCAACAGTGCCCTGGTGGGGCGTGAATTGGATGACTTGCAACTCAGCCCCGAAGCCAGCCAGGGCTTGCATCAGGCCGCCACCCGATGGGCTTGGTCCAGTCGCAGCACCCACCGCACCCTCAAAGTGGCACGTACCATCGCCGACTTGGCCAACTGCGAGATCATCGAGTGGACGCATCTGGCCGAGGCGCTGCAGTACCGGCCCGCGCCAACGCATACAACCTGAGGCCATGCTCCGATAATGGGTGCATGGTTCGGCCCACAGCATCTCCCGACACAGCGCACGATGCCTCTTTGGTGTTCTGGCTCTCCCTTGGCCAACTGATCAGCTGGGGCAGCGTTTTCTATGGGTTTGCGGTGTTCCTCGGGCCGGTAGAGCTAGCGCTGGACATGGGGCGCGCCGAGTCTTCTGTGGCCTTCAGCTTGGCGCTGTTGGCCGAGGGGCTGATGGCGTTTGCGATCGGCCGCTGGATCGACCAGGGCCATGAGCGCGCCGTCATGACCCTGGGCTCCTTGTGCATGGGCCTGGGCTTGTGGCTGCACAGCCTGGTTCAACACACGCTGGCTTTCTATGGCGTTTGGCTGCTGCTGGGGGTGGGCATGGCCGCCACGTTGTACACCCCTGCGTTTGCCGTGGTCACGCGCCGCTTTCCCACGGATTTCCGGCGCGCCATCATCACCATGACCTTTTTAGGTGGTTTGGCCAGCACTGTCTTCATTCCCCTGATGGCGTGGCTGATCGATGCGCTGGGGTGGCGGCATGCCCTGTGGGTGTTGGCCGCCCTTCATCTGTTGGTCTGCGCCCCGCTACATGCCCACTTGCTCAAGCACGCCCCCAAGACCAGCCTGCGTGTGCAAGGCGAGGCCGAGGCCGAGCCCCTGGGGCGGTATTTGCGCGAGCCTACCTTCTGGATGCTGGGCGTGTTTGTGGTCATGTTGCTGGGCGTTACTTCGGCCTTGCCGCCGCACATGGTGAGCCTGTTGCGCGAGTCCGGCCTGAGTGAGGCCTGGGCCATCGCCATTCCCGCCAGCATCGGCATCTTGCAAGTGCTCGGGCGCTTGTGGCTCTATGTCTACGAGCGCCGCCTCGATGTGCACCAAGCCAACCGCTGGATTCCCTGCCTGATTCCTTTGGGGCTGCTGATCTTGCTGGTCAGCAACGGCCACTTGGCGGGGGCCTTGCTGTTTGTGGCGCTGTACGGCGTAGGCAATGGCTTGCTGACCATCGTGAAGGGCACCGCCATGGCGGAATACGTGAGCCGCGCCCACATGGGCAGCCTCAATGGTGCGCTGGGTCTTCCGCTGGCGCTGTCGCGCGCCAGTGCGCCGCTCATCATGGGGTTGCTGTGGTCAGCGGAGACGGGCTATTCGTTGGGCTTGGCCGTGTTGCTGCTGGCTTGCCTGGTGGGTGTTGCGGCGCTGTGGTGGGCGCAATCCCGTGCCTTGCGCCTGCGCAGGCAGTAAGTCTCAGAGGTTGGGCGCCAGCATGCGCTGCAAATCATCCACGGCCACGCCTTGGCGCAGGGCCAGATCTTTGACCTGGTCTGCCCCCACGCGCCCCACATTGAAATAAGTGCTCTGTGGGTGGCTCAGATAAAAGCCGCAGACACTGGCCGCCGGCGACATGGCCAGGCTTTCGGTGAGCGACATGCCGATCTCCTCGCAGCGCAACAAGCTGAACATGTCACGCTTGACGCTGTGGTCTGGGCAAGCCGGGTAGCCCGGCGCCGGCCGGATGCCTTGGTAGGCCTCCTTGATCAAGGCTTCGTTGCTCAAGTTTTCATCAGCGGCATAGCCCCAGAGGTCTTTGCGCACGCGCTCGTGCATGCATTCGGCCAAGGCCTCTGCCAAACGATCGGCCAAGGCCTTGAGCATGATGGCGCTGTAGTCATCGTGGTCGTCGTTGAAGTATTTCTCCTTGGCCTCCACGCCGATGCCCGCCGTCACCGCAAACACGCCCACATGATCGGCCACGCCCATGGGTGCGACAAAATCGGACAAGCAGCGATTGGGTCGACCAGCAGGTTTCTCGGTTTGTTGGCGAAGGCCATGCCAGGTCAAGGCCGGCGTGGTGCGCTGCGCGTCCTGCCACAAGACGATGTCATCGCCCTGGCTGTTCGCAGGGTACAAGCCGATGACCGCTTGGGCCGTCAGCCAGCGGCCTTCGATCAGTCGTTTCAGCATGCGACGCCCATCGCTGAGCACACGCACGGCCTCGGCCCCCACCACCTCGTCTTTCAAAATGGCGGGGTAAGGTCCTGCCAAGTCCCAGGTTTGGAAGAAGGGCCCCCAGTCGATGTATTTTTCGAGTTCAGCCAGATCAAAGTTCTTGAAAACGCGGCGGCCGATGAACTTCGGTGCGGGCGGTGCGTAGCCTGACCATTCCATGGGCGTGGCATTGGCACGCGCCTGCGCCAGATTAAGCATGGGTGTTTGCTTCTTGTTCGCGTGGAGTTGTCGCACCTGCTCGTAATCGGCCTTGATGTCGGCGATGTACTGGCTGGCCTGCTCGGACAGCAGGTTCTGCGCCACGCTGACGCTTCGTGAGGCATCCGGCACATAGACCACCGGGCCTTCGTAATGCGGCGAAATTTTCACCGCCGTGTGCACGCGGCTGGTAGTGGCGCCACCAATCAGCAGCGGAATTTTGCGCAGCCGGAAGTGATCGTCCTTTTGCATCTCGGAGGCCACCACCTGCATTTCTTCCAAACTGGGCGTGATCAAGCCTGACAGGCCGACGATGTCGGCACCTTCCACTTTGGCGCGCGCCAGAATTTCATGGCAGGGCACCATCACGCCCATGTTGATGACTTCAAAGTTGTTGCACTGCAGCACCACCGTGACAATGTTCTTGCCAATGTCGTGCACATCGCCCTTGACGGTGGCAATCACGATCTTGCCCTTGGTGCGCACCTCTTGGCCGGCGGCTTCCTGCTGGCGCTTCTCTTCTTCGATGTAGGGGATCAGGTGGGCCACGGCCTGCTTCATCACCCGCGCGCTCTTGACCACTTGCGGCAGGAACATCTTGCCCTGGCCAAAGAGGTCGCCCACGATGTTCATGCCGTCCATCAAGGGGCCTTCGATCACATGCAAGGGGCGCCCCCCTTTGGCCAGCACTTCGCGGTAGGCCTCTTCCGTGTCTTCCACAATGAATTCGGTGATGCCTTGCACCAGGGCATGGGCCAGACGCTGCGACACCGACACCGGCGCCTCGGGCGTGCCGCGCCAGGCATATTTTTGGCTCTCGTCTTTGGCCGCGCCTTTGGCCGACTCGGCAATTTCCACCAGCCGCTCGCCGGCGTCAGGGCGGCGGTTCAGCACCACATCTTCGACACGCTCACGCAAGCCGGGCTCGAGGTCGTCGTAGACGCCGACCATGCCGGCGTTGACAATGCCCATGTCCATGCCGGCCTGAATCGCATGGTAGAGAAAGACCGTGTGAATGGCCTCGCGCACCGGGTCGTTGCCCCTGAAACTGAAGGACACATTGGACACGCCGCCAGAGACCTTGGCGCCCGGCAGGTTCTGCTTGATCCACCGGGTGGCCTCAATGAAGTCCACCGCATAATTGTTGTGCTCTTCAATGCCCGTTGCAATGGCAAAAATATTGGGGTCAAAAATGATGTCTTCCGCCGGGAACCCCACTTCATCCACCAGGATGCGGTAGGCCCGTTCACAGATTTCAATCTTGCGCTGAAAGGTGTCAGCCTGGCCTTGCTCATCAAAAGCCATGACCACGGTGGCCGCGCCGTAGCGGCGAATCAATCGGGCCTGGCGCTTGAACTCGGCCACACCCTCCTTCATCGAAATCGAGTTGACGATGCCCTTGCCTTGCACACAACGCAGACCGGCCTCAATCACACTCCACTTGGAGCTGTCGATCATGATGGGCACGCGCGCAATGTCGGGCTCGGAGGCGATCAGGTTGAGGAAGCGCACCATGGCGGCCTGGCTGTCGAGCATGGCCTCGTCCATGTTGATGTCAATCACCTGCGCGCCGTTTTCCACTTGCTGGCGGGCCACGGCCAAAGCCTCTTCGAACTGGCCGTTCAAAATCATGCGAGCAAAGGCTTTGGAGCCCGTCACATTGGTGCGCTCGCCAATGTTGACAAA
This sequence comes from uncultured Bordetella sp., assembly GCA_964442645.1. Classification (GTDB taxonomy): domain Bacteria; phylum Pseudomonadota; class Gammaproteobacteria; order Burkholderiales; family Burkholderiaceae_C; genus Limnohabitans. Next base: position 44,174 of record CAYTZZ010000007.1, read on the forward strand.
CAAGCTGTCGGCGCCAAGCGTCACCGGCTCGAGGCCAGAGAGTTTCATCGGGGGCAGGGCGGGTTGGGTCATGGGCTCACCTGGAAAAGTCACGTCAGGCGAGCGTCGTTGCAAAACAAGCCCCAAGCCTGACCCGTGTCGAACACCGGGCTGCAACGCTCCTTGGGAAAGCCGATTTTAACAGCGGCTCAGGCCGCTTCGCGGTAGAACGGGCCCGCCGACAAGGCCCGTATCGGCAAGCCATGCACCGCCTGGCCAATGGCCGCAATGTGCTCGGGCGTCGTGCCGCAACACCCGCCCACGATGTTCACCAAGCCCTCGGCCGCAAACTCATGCAGCAAGCGGCTGGTGACTTCGGGCGTTTCATCAAAGCCGGTGTCGCTCATGGGGTTGGGCAAACCGGCGTTGGGGTAACAGCTGATGTAGGTGTCCCCCGCTACTTTGGCCAACTCTTGCAAATAGGGCCGCATCAGCGCGGCCCCCAAGGCGCAATTCAGGCCCACTGCCAAGGGCTGTGCGTGGCGCACCGAATGCCAGAACGCCGTGACGGTCTGGCCCGACAGGATGCGACCGGAGGCATCGGTGACCGTGCCGCTGATGATGAGGGGAAGGCGCTCGCCGCTGGCCTCGAAGTATTCGTCAATCGCAAACAAGGCGGCTTTGGCATTCAGGGTGTCGAAAATGGTTTCGACCAGCAAGGCGTCGACGCCGCCTTCCACCAACGCTTGCACCTGGTCGTAGTAAGACTGGCGCAGTTGCTCGAAATCCACATTGCGTGCGCCGGGATCATTCACATCCGGGCTGATGCTGGCGGTCTTGGGGGTCGGGCCCAAGGCGCCCACCGCAAAACGCGGTTTGTCGGGGGTGGAGAATTTGTCGCAGGCCGCCTTGGCCAAACGTGCAGATGCCAGGTTCATGGCGCGCACCCAGGCCGCCATGTCGTAATCATCCTGGGCAATCGTGGTGGCGCCAAAGGTGTTGGTTTCAATCAGGTCGGCGCCAGCCGCCAGGTAGCCCTCGTGGATGTCACGAATGATGTCCGGGCGGGTCAGGCTCAACAACTCGTTGTTGCCCTTGACGTCTTTGTGAAAAGCCTGGAACTGCTCGCCCCGGTATTGGGCCTCGGTCAGCTTGAAGCGCTGAATCATGGTGCCCATGGCTCCGTCGAGCACCAGGATGCGGTGCGCAAGCAATTGGGGCAGTTCTTTGGCGCGGGTATAGGAGGCAGTCATAGGGGTGATTGTAAGAAGATGGACAATAGCACTCCATGCAACACATGCTTCCCCGCGAATCCTGGGCTTTGATGCAAGCCGACCCCGAGGTCTTGATGATCGACATCCGCATGGAAATTGAATCCATGTATGTCGGCCGCCCGCCCGGTGCGCACAACATTCCCTGGTACGAATACCCAGACTTCACGCCTGACCCCAGTGGCTTTTGTGCCAGCGTGGAAGCCGAGGCTGGGGGCAAAACGCGCCCCATCCTGCTGTTGTGTCGCAGTGGCCAGCGCTCCGTCGATGCCGCACACGCGCTCGAAGCCGCGGGGTTCAAGCGGGTGATCAATGTCCTTCACGGTTTTGAAGGCGACTTGAACGCCGAGTTTCACCGCTCGAGCGTGAATGGCTGGCGCTTTGACCAACTCCCCTGGGAGCAAATGTAATTTTTGCGCCGGCCGCTGTGGCACTGGCGCACATTTGGAAAACCAGGATGACCGTGACAATCGGCGCATGACTTTGTCTGACGCCCTCTCTCCCGCATTGCGCACGCTGAACCAGGTGTTCGGCTACCCTGCGTTTCGCGGTCCGCAACAAGCCATCATTGAGCATGTGTGTGCGGGCGGCGACGCCCTGGTGCTCATGCCCACGGGCGGGGGCAAATCGCTTTGCTACCAAATTCCGGCCCTGGTTCGCCAACAGGCAGGTCAGGGTGTGACCGTGGTCATCTCCCCGCTCATCGCCCTGATGCACGACCAGGTCGGCGCGCTGCATGAGCTTGGGGTCGAAGCGGCCTTCCTCAACTCCAGCCTGAGCGGCGAGGAAGCCTATGCGGTCGAGCAGCAACTGCGCCAGGGCAACATCAGCTTGTTGTATGCCGCGCCCGAGCGTGTCACAACGCCGCGCTTCCAGGCCATTCTGGACAGCTTGTTGGCGCGCGGCCAATTGAGTTTGTTTGCCATTGACGAGGCCCACTGTGTCAGCCAATGGGGCCATGACTTCCGCCCGGAATACCGTGTGTTGACGCTGCTGCACGAGCGCTATCCCAGCGTGCCGCGCATGGCGCTGACCGCCACGGCCGACACGGTGACACGTGCCGACATCATCGAGCGCCTGGAGTTGCAGTCGGCCGCACAGTTTGTCAGCAGCTTTGACCGGCCCAATATTCGGTACACCATTGTTGAGAAGCGCGAGCCGTTTCAGCAGCTTTTGCGCTTCATCGCCTCTGAACACCAGGACCCTGCAGGCCACGACAGCGGCATCGTGTACTGCCAGTCCCGCAAGCGGGTCGAAGATGTTGCGGCACAGCTGCGCGAAGAAGGCTTGCGTGCCTTGCCTTATCACGCCGGCATGGACGCCAAACTTCGCCAACAAAACCAGGACCGCTTCTTGCGCGAAGAGGGCTGGATCATGGTCGCCACCATTGCCTTTGGCATGGGCATCGACAAACCCAATGTGCGCTTTGTGGCGCACCTGGACATGCCCAAAAACATGGAAGGCTACTACCAAGAAACCGGTCGCGCGGGCCGAGACGGCCAGAGCGCCAATGCCTGGATGTGCTACGGCCTGCAAGACGTGGTTCAGCAACGGCGCATGATCGACGAGAGCCCGGCGGACGAGGTTTTCAAGCAAGGCCTGCGCGAAAAGCTTGACGCCTTGTTGGCTTTGGCCGAAGCCACCGACTGTCGGCGGGTTCGCATGCTGCAGTATTTTGGCGAGACCTATTGCCCCAGCGAAGCTCAACCTGCCCAAGGCATGCAAGTGCTGCGTTGCATGAACTGCGACAACTGCTTGCAGCCGCCTGCGATTTGGGACGGCACCGACGCAGCGCTCAAGCTCTTGTCCACCATCTACCGCATCCATCGCATGCATGGCATGCAGTTTGGCGCCGCTCACCTGATGGACATCGTGCGCGGCAAGCGCTCCGACAAAGTCATGCAACATGGCCATGATGCGCTCAGCACCTTTGGGCTGGGGGCAGCGTACAGCGAAGTGCAGCTTCGAGGCGTGTTGCGGCAGCTGCTGGCCATCGGCGCGCTGGGGCTGGACGCGCAAGCCTTCAACACCCTGTACCTCACGGAAAAGTCAAAAGCGGTGCTCAAGGGCGAGTTGAAAGTGTCTTTGCGCGAGGCCCTGCGCACGCCCCGCACCGGCAAGTCACGTGACGCCGGCGCCGCCCGACAAACGCTGCCGCTGGACCCTGAGGGGCAGCAACGCATGATGGCCTTGAAGGCCTGGCGCAGCGAGGTCGCCCGCGCGCACAACTTGCCCGCCTATGTCATCTTTCACGATGCCACCCTGGAGGCCATTGCGCAACGCGCCCCGCAGAGCTTAAGTGACTTGCAAGACATCAGCGGCATCGGCGCCAAAAAACTGGCCGCCTATGGCGAAGAAGTCTTGCGGGTTGTAGCATCAAGCGCATGAGCACGAACGACCTGTCCACCTTGCAACAAGCCCTGCCCGATTACTTTGCCCCTTGGGTCCAGGCTTTGAACCTGCAGGTGGAAGCAGTCGCCTAGGTGCCAAGCGAAGCTCGACAACCAACGCTTTGGGCGCCCAAAACTTGATATCGTATAGAACTATGCAAGTTTTGCATGGAATCGTCAGGTAACTTTGTGGGCCGATTCATAAAATTGTCATCCTGCGTCTTCTGCCATCCGTCAAAGGGTGAAGTTGGTGCGGCAAAAGTGAGTTGAGGTCAGGCGCCTGCCATGGTGCTTGCGGGGCCTGACCTCAACCAATTTTTGACTTAGGAGCTCCCGATGAACGCACCCGCCATGCAAGGCCTTGCCTTGAACACGCCGGCTTATGTGAAGAATGCCAAGCTGATCGCCTGGGTTGCCGACATGGTGGCTTTGTGCAAGCCAGAGGCGGTCTATTGGTGTGACGGCAGCGAGGAAGAATATGCCCGCCTGTGCCAGCAATTGGTCGACGCCGGCACCTTCAAAAAGCTGAACCCCGCCAAGCGCCCTAACTCCTTTCTGGCCTGCTCGGACCCCAGCGATGTGGCCCGAGTGGAAGACCGCACCTACATCTGCTCTGCGAAAAAAGAAGACGCTGGCCCCACCAACAACTGGATGGCGCCCGCAGAAATGCGTGCCACGCTGCAACCCCTGTTCGATGGCTGCATGAAGGGCCGCACCCTGTATGTGGTGCCCTTCTCCATGGGCCCGCTGGGCAGCCCGATTGCCCACATCGGCATCGAGTTGTCGGACAGCCCCTACGTGGCCGTCAACATGAAAATCATGACCCGCATGGGCAAAGCCGTGTATGACGTGATCGGTACCGACGGCGAGTTCGTGCCTTGTGTTCACACCGTCGGCGCACCTTTGCAAGCCGGTCAAAAAGACAGTGCCTGGCCCTGCAACAAAACCAAATACATCGTCCACTACCCGGAAACCCGTGAAATTTGGTCCTATGGCTCAGGCTACGGCGGCAATGCCTTGTTGGGCAAGAAGTGCTTTGCCTTGCGCATCGCTTCCAACATGGGCCGCGACCAAGGCTGGCTGGCCGAGCACATGCTGATCCTGGGCGTGACCAACCCCCAGGGCAAGAAATACCACGTGGCCGCGGCTTTCCCCAGCGCCTGTGGCAAAACCAATTTCGCCATGCTGATTCCGCCCGCAGGCTTCGAGGGCTGGAAAGTCACCACCATTGGTGACGACATCGCCTGGATCAAACCTGCCGCCGATGGCCGCCTGTATGCCATCAACCCTGAAGCCGGCTACTTCGGCGTAGCCCCTGGCACCAACACGCTGACCAACCCCAATTGCATGGCCAGCCTGGACAAGAACGTGATCTTCACCAACGTCGCCCTCACCGACGATGGCGATGTGTGGTGGGAAGGCATGGGCGACGCCCCGTCCCACTGCATCGACTGGCAAGGCAAAGACTGGACCCCCGCCATTGCCAAGGAAACGGGCGCCAAGGCAGCCCATCCGAACGCCCGCTTCACCGTCGCTGCCGTGAACAACCCGGCCCTGGACAGCGCCTGGGACGACCCCAAAGGTGTGGCCATCGACGCCTTCATTTTTGGCGGCCGCCGCTCCACCACCGTGCCCCTGGTCACCGAAGCCCGCAACTGGGTAGAAGGGGTTTACATGGCCGCCACCATGGGTTCGGAAACCACTGCCGCAGCCACTGGCGCCCAAGGCGTGGTACGGCGTGACCCGTTCGCCATGTTGCCTTTTGCGGGCTACAACATGAGCGACTACTTCCAGCATTGGCTCAACCTGGGCCAACAGCTGTCCAAGTCTGGCGCTGCGCTGCCGCGCATTTACACCACCAACTGGTTCCGCAAAGGCGAGGACGGCAAGTTTGTGTGGCCCGGCTACGGCGAGAACATGCGCGTGCTGAAGTGGATGATCGACCGCATTGAAGGCTCGGCCCAGGGCCAGGAGCATATTTTCGGTATCAGCCCGTCCTACGAAGAACTCAACTGGACCGGCCTGAATTTCACAGCGGACCAGTTCAAAACCGTCACCAGCATCGACAAGGCCGCCTGGCAAGCCGAGTTGAAACTGCACAGCGAACTCTTCGAGCAATTGGCCTACCATTTGCCCAGCGCCTTGTCGGCCACCAAAGCCGAATTGGAAAAGCGTCTGGCAGCCTGAGCTTGCAAGCCCCTTTGACAAGGGCTTGCGCCGCACCATGAAAAACGCCCACAGCTGTGGGCGTTTTTCATGGTGCGGGGAAAACTTCTTTAAGCTTCTTTGGCGCTCAAGGCGCGCTGAATGTCGGCCATCACGCGGGGATCGATTTGGGCGTATTGCCACATCAAGGCCGTCTGACGGGCTTCCTCGCGGGCTTGATGCCAGCGCAACAAGGGAGGGCGCAAGCCATGCGAGAAACGACGCACGGGCTGGGCCAGAAACGCGATGCCGGCAAAGGCTACCAGCCACAGCGCAATCCAAGCCACCAGCAAGTGGCCATCGGACCAGGTTTCAATGACCTGGTTGGCCACCACCACCAAGGCGGAGACCAGGGCAGCCAACAACAGGGAAGCCACGCCGCGCGCGCCGTCAAACGACTGTGTGGCTTGCTTGAAACTCTCCACAGCATGTTCTGCGCGCACCACGCCGGGGTGCTGGACGGGGAAGTCGGTGTGAACAAAGGTGGTCATGTGAAGTCCTTTCAAAATCTGCGCAGCCAGGCTGCTAGGCTTTGAATATAGGGTTATCACTGATATTCTTCAAATTATGTTTGATGATGTGTATCATTCATGAAATCAATGAATAGTTCACGTCCCATCAACTTCCGAACCCTGGATCTGAATTTGCTCCGGGTGTTTGATGTGGTGATGTCGGAACGCAGCCTGACCCGGGCCGCCAGCGTGCTGGCCCTGACTCAGCCGGCGGTCAGCAATGCCTTGCGGCGTTTGCGAGACACCTTGGGCGACCCTTTGTTGCAACGCCAAGGGCAGGGCCTGGCCCCCACACCCCGGGCGCTGGCCCTGTGGCCGGTGGTGCGCGAGGCCCTGCAGCAGTTGGAATTGACGCTGACGCCCGGTGAGTTCCACCCAGCGCTTGCCCATTCCAGCTTTGTGCTCGCGATGGCCGATGCCACCGCAGCCGAGTTAATCCCCGGCTTGTCCGACATTCTTGAAAAAGAGGCGCCTGCCGTGGCCTTGCGGGTCTTGCCCTTGACCACGCGCGATCCACGCAACTTGCTGGCGCAAGAAAGCGTCGATCTGGCCATCGGCTATTTCCCCGCCGTGTTGGCCGACCTGACGGCCAAAGCACAGGCCGGCGAACCAATCGGCTTTGACCATCTGCGGCTTTTCCAGGGCGAATACGTCTGTGTCATGCGGCGCGATCACCCGCTGGCCCAAAGTCCGTTGACGCTGGAGGCCTACTGCGCAGCACGCCATTTGCTGGTCAGTTTTTCAGGTCGCCCTTTTGGCTTTGTCGACGAGGCCCTGGGCGCCTTGGGCCATCAGCGCCAGATTGTGCTCACCGTCAACCAATTTGCCACTGCAGGACGCGTGGTGGCGCAATCCAACCTATTGACCGTCTTGCCCAGGCATTTCTTGCGCGTGACGGGCATGGCAGAGTCTTTGCACGTGCAAGAGCTGCCCTTTGATGTGCCGAAAATTCACATCGACATGCTGTGGCGGCGACACACACGCGATGCCAGCGCCCACCTGTGGTTGCGCCAGGCCGTGCTGCGCGCCTCGCGGGGCGCCTGGGCTCAAGCCTTGAGCGGGCCGGCCTGACCCCGCAGCACCTGAAACACGGCTTGGGTCGACAAACTGTCGCGCGTGCCCGCCGGGAAGGGCGTGGTTCGAAATTCGGCACGCATGGCTTCAGGGCTGACATCAAGCAAGGTGTAGCCTCGTTCATCGGAGCGCGCATGCAACAAATCCGGGTTGCTGCTGCGGATCATGGACAAGGGCCCTTCCGCCAAGCCGCGCGAGGTGATGGAGGTGGTGACAAACTCTGACGCCAAAGCGGGGGATTGCGGGTCGTTGGCTTGCATGCGCAGTGGCGCGGCCACGTTCATGTGCACATCGCCGCCCAGGGTGACCACGTCTTGCAAGCGCGCATCGGCAATGGTTTGCAGCAGGCGCTGACGTGCCAGCGGGTAGCCATCCCATGCATCGGTGTAAGTGGTGCGGCCCAAGGGCGTGTCCACACGGGTCGAGCTGATTTGGGTGGCTTGCGCCAGAATTTTCCAACGTCGGGTGGAGCTGCTCAAGCCCTCCGACAGCCAACGCTCCTGCGCATGGCCCAACATGCTGCGGGCGGGATTGTCCAGCTCGGCGCAGGTGGTCACCACACGACCGCCACCTTTGAGCGGGTCGGGGCAAGCTTGGGGGTCGCGGTATTGGCGGCAATCGAGGGTCCACAAATCGGCGAGTTGGCCCCAGGCCCAGCGCTCATGCAAACGCATGGACGCCTTTTGCGGGCTGGCGGGGTCGGGGCCCAACAACAAGGGCTGATGCTCGAAATAGGCCTGGTAAGCTGCGGCGCGACGGGCCAGGAAAACGGCCGGGTCGGTGTAGCGCGCATCTTGGTTGTTGGCGTAATCGTTGACCACCTCATGGTCATCCCACATCAACACCCAGGGATGGGCCGCATGCGAGGCCTGCAACAAGGGGTCGCTCTTGTACAGCGCATAACGGTCACGGTAGGCCGGCAAGGTCATGGGCTCGCCGCCCGTGTGCTGCCGAATCGCATACCGTGGGTTGGAGCTCTCGTAGATGTAGTCGCCAACAAACAGCACAAAGTCGAGCGACTGCTGCGCAATGTCGCGGTGGGCAATGTAGTGCCCCTGTTCGAAATGCTGGCAGGACGCCAGCGCGATGCGCAGTTGTTTGACAGCAGCGTCTGCCGCCGGCGCGGTGCGGGTGTGGCCCACCCGGCTCAGGGCATCGCCACAGCGAAAACGGTACCAATAATCGCGCGCCGGTGCCAGGCCCTGCAAATGCACATGCACGCTGTGGCCCCGGGTGCCATCCGTGACTTGCTGTCCCTTGAACAACGGTCGCCGCAGGGCCTCGTCGGCAAAAACTTCCCACTCGACCTTGAGGCTTTCCTCGGTTTGGGCGCTCAGGCGATGGTCTTCATCACTGACCAAGAGGCGCGTCCACAGCATGATGGTATCGGGCCGCGGTCGGCCACTGGCGACACCCAAACTGAAGGGATTGTTTTTCCAGGTGCGGGCTTGGTCTGCAGGCTGGGTCAACGCCCGCTGCCAAGGCGCCAAGGCCAGTGCCAGGGCACCCGCTTGAAGTTGTCGCTGAAACGCGCGCCGGGTCAGAGTCATGCGGTGGCTTTCTCAAGATCAAGGGTTTGCGCGGCAGCAATCACGCCCCCGCCCAGACAGACATCGCCCTGGTAAAGCACGGCAGACTGGCCCGGGGTGACAGCCCACTGGGCATCGGGAAAATGCAGTGCCAGCGTTTGCGGCGCGGGGTATTTCAGATCGCAAGGCGCATCGGTTTGTCGGTAGCGTGTCTTGGCGGCCAGGGTTCCCGGCGCTGGCGGCTGCCCAGCGACCCAGCTCAGGTCATCCACGCTCACCTCGTGCGACAGCAACCAAGGGTGATCGTGCCCTTGCACCACATACAAAGTGTTGTTGGCCAAGTCTTTGCGCGCCACAAACCAGGGTGCGTGCTCGCCCCCGCCACGCTGCGCGCCTTTTTCCTTGACGCCGCCAATGCCCAAGCCCTGGCGCTGGCCCAGGGTGTAGAAACTCAGGCCCACATGGCGCCCCAGCACGCGGCCGCGCTCGTCCTTGATGGGGCCTGGCGCTTGGGCGATGTAGCGGTTCAAAAACTCGCGAAACGGTCGCTCGCCAATAAAGCAAATGCCGGTCGAGTCTTTCTTGCGCGCATTGGGCAAGCCGATCTCGGTGGCAATGCGGCGCACTTCGCTTTTGTGCAACTCGCCCACCGGAAAAAGGGTTTTGCTCAGTTGCGCTTGGTTCAGGCGGTGCAAGAAATAACTTTGGTCCTTGCCAGGGTCCAGCCCCTTGAGCAACTCAAAGGCGCCTTCTCTTTCGCGCACACGCGCGTAATGGCCGGTGGCAATTTTTTCGGCCCCCAGCCGCATGGCATGGTCGAGAAACGCTTTGAACTTGATTTCGGCGTTGCACAGAATGTCGGGGTTGGGCGTACGCCCGCCCTGGTATTCGCGCAGAAATTCGGCAAACACGCGGTCTTTGTAGTCGGCCGCAAAATTGACGTGTTCGATCTCGATGCCGATGACGTCGGCGACCGCCGCGGCGTCGACGAAGTCAATGTTGGATGAACAGTATTCGCTGTCGTCGTCATCTTCCCAGTTCTTCATGAAGATGCCGATGACCTCGTAGCCCTGCTGCTTGAGCAGCCAGGCGCTGACCGCAGAATCCACTCCGCCACTGAGTCCGACGACGACACGTTGTTTGCTTGCCATGGCTGGATTATCCCGCGCGCGCAAGCTGGCTGCCTGTGAGGTGTGCACAGGCAGCGGATCGCCGTCAACGATCAGTTGGCAAACGCGGCAATGCCGGTTTGTGCGCGGCCCAATATCAAGGCGTGGATGTCGTGCGTGCCCTCGTAGGTGTTGACCACCTCCAGGTTCACCAGGTGGCGCGCCACGCCGAACTCGTCGCTGATGCCGTTGCCACCCATCATGTCGCGCGCCACGCGCGCGATGTCCAGCGCCTTGCCACAGGAGTTGCGCTTGAGGATCGAGGTCACTTCCACCGAGGCCGTGCCGTCGTCTTTCATGCGGCCCAGGCGCAAGCAGCCTTGCAGACCCAGGGCGATGTCGGTTTGCATGTCGGCCAGCTTCTTCTGAATCAGCTGGTTGGCCGCCAAGGGGCGACCAAACTGTTTGCGGTCCAGGGTGTACTGGCGGGCGGTGTGCCAGCAGTACTCGGCGGCCCCCAGGGCACCCCAGGCAATGCCGTAACGCGCGCTGTTCAGGCAGGTGAAGGGGCCCTTGAGGCCTTGCACTTCAGGGAAGGCGTTTTCTTCGGGCACGAAGACACCGTCCATGACGATCTCACCGGTGATGGAGGCGCGCAAGCCCACCTTGCCATGGATCGCCGGGGCGCTCAGCCCCTTCATGCCCTTCTCGAGCACAAAGCCGCGGATCGGGCCGACCTGGCCGCTCTCGCTGACTTCCTTGGCCCAGACCACAAACACGTCGGCGATCGGGCTGTTGGAAATCCACATCTTGTTGCCCTTGAGGCTGTAGCCGCCGGGCACTTTCTGGGCGCGGCTGGCCATGCTGGCGGGGTCCGAACCATGATCAGGCTCGGTCAGGCCAAAACAGCCAATCCATTCACCGGTGGCCAGCTTGGGCAGGTATTTCTGCTTTTGGGCCTCGGTGCCGAAATCGTTGATGGGCACCATCACCAGCGAAGACTGCACGCTCATCATGGAGCGGTAGCCAGAATCCACACGCTCCACTTCGCGCGCAATCAGGCCATAGGCCACATAGCTCAGGCCAGGGCCGCCGTACTGGGTCGGGATGGTGGGGCCGAGCAAGCCCAACTCACCCATCTCACGAAAAATGCTCGGGTCGGTGGACTCATGGCGGAAGGCATCGCGCACGCGCGGCATCAGGCGGTCGGTGCAATAGGCCTGGGCCGCATCGCGAATCATGCGCTCTTCTTCGGTCAATTGCTGGTCGAGCAGAAAAGGGTCTTGCCATTGAAATGCGGCGTGGGCCATTGCAGCGTCTCCTGAAATTCGAAACAAAAGAGGCATGTTACAGAGGTTTCGACCCTGACGGCAAACGGTGATTTCACACTTAGATATGAGAAAATTTGATAAATCAAGATTTTTTCTGCTTCTTCATGCGCCGCAAAATCCCCTCCACCCAAGCCCTGATTTGCTTTGAAGCAGCAGCGAAACATGAGAGCTACACTAAGGCATCCGAAGAGTTGGCGCTCACACAAAGTGCGGTATCCCGGCAAATCAGCCTGTTGGAGGGTTTTCTTGGCTTGCGACTTTTTCGTCGCACCAGGCATGGTGTGAGCCTGACGCCGGCCGGGCAGGCCTATGCGCGCCAAGTAAGCCAACGCCTGGAGGGGCTGGAGCGCGATGCCTTGGAAGTGGTGACGCAACAAGGCAGCGGCGGGCACCTGACCCTGGCCGCCGTGCCCACCTTCACCACCCACTGGCTGATTCCCAAACTGGGGCGGTTGGCACAACAGCACCCCGACATCACGGTTCACATCGACACCCGAACCCGGCCCTTTCTGTTCGCAGACAGCGCATTTGACGCGGCGCTCTACACCGGTACCCCCGAACAAATTCGCAACTGGCCGGGCACCCGTGCCGACAAACTGATGGACGAAACGGTGGTGCCGGTGTGCAGCCCTGCGCTGTTGCCGCAGGGTCAAGCGTTGACACCCGAAGGTCTGCGCGATTTGCCCCTGCTGCAACAATCCACCCGACCCGATGGCTGGCGGCACTGGTTTGATGCGCAACAGGTTGACGCACCCCAAGCCGGTCGCGGCCCGCGCCATGAGCTTTTTTCCATGCTGGCCATGGCGGCCACCCACGGCATGGGCGTGGCCTTGATGCCCTTGCTGTTGATCCGCGGCGAGTTGGCGCGCGGCGAGTTGGTGGTGGCCTGCCCGCGCCCCTTGGGGGATGAGCGCGCGTACTACCTGATCACACCGGAAACCTCTGCAGGCAACCCCGTGCTGGAGCGTTTTCGGAGCTGGGTGCTTCAGGAGGCGGCCGACGCCAGCCGCTTCTGAGCGAGTGCGATGTACCAGTCCAGACACGCCGGGTTGGCCATCGCGTCCCGGTTCAGCACTTTGTCGATGGGCTGGCCCAAGAGCAACTTTTTAATCGGCAGTTCCTGCTTTTTGCCCGACAAGGTGCGCGGGATTTCGGCGACCTGAAAAATCTCATCAGGCACGAAGCGCGGGCTCAGCGCCACACGCACCGCCGCATTCAAACGCTCTTTCAGGGCCGCATCCAGGGCCACGCCGCTGCGCAACACCACAAACAAAGGCATGTAGCTGTCACGCCCCAAATACTCCAGGTCGACCACCATCGAGTCGAGGACTTCTGGCAAGGCCTCGACGGCGCGGTACAACTCGCTGGTGCCCATGCGCAAGCCATGGCGGTTGATGGTGGTATCGCTGCGGCCATAGATCACACAGCGGCCTTCGGGCGTCACTTTGAGCCAATCCCCATGGCGCCACACCGCGCCATAGGCCGCGTCAGCGTCACCGCCACCGGGCTTGCGACCTTGCCCCGCTGGAAACATGTCGAAATAGCTGCCCAGGTAGCGCTGATGGTCAACATCGCCCCAAAAGAAAGGCGGCATGGACGGGACGGGCTGGGTGACCACCAACTCGCCCACTTCGTCCACCACCGGTTGGCCTTGTTCGTTCCAAGCCTCCACGGCCACGCCCAACAAACGGCATTGCATTTCACCCGCGACCATGGGCAAGTCACGCAAGCCCCCCACGAACGCACCGGCATCGGTGCCGCCGGAAATATTGCACCACCAAATGTCCGGCGCCTGCACGCCGGCCTGGTCATAGACCTTGCGAAACTCGTCGGTGCCCCACTGCTGCACTTCGGCGCTCAGGGGCGAGCCCGTGGTCCCCAATGCACGCACCCGGGACAAGCCGGGGTAGGGCGTCAGCGTAACGCCTGCCTTCATGCAATTGGCAAAGAAAGCGGCGCCACCGCCAAAGAAGGTCACCTTTTCTTCGGCGGCATAGCGCCACAGCGTGCCCCAGTCAGGCTTGTCCTTGGAGCCGCCCGGGTTGCCATCAAAGATGACACAGGTGGTGCCACTGAGCAAGCCACTGAGCTGGGCATTCCACATCACCCAACCGGTAGAGCTGTACCAAAGAAAGCGCTCGCCCAAAGAGTTGGGCTCGTAACTGCAGGCCACGTCGTAGTGCAGTGACTTGTGGGCCATGCCGTTGAGCACCGTGCCGCCGTGGGTGTGCACGATGGGCTTGGGCAAACCGGTGGTGCCACTGGAATACACAATCCACAGCGGGTGGTCGAAGGGCAACCACTGCGGCTCAAACGCGTCCATCGACGGGTCTTGCTGTTGCACGATGGCCTCAAAGTCTGCGGTGTCTGGCAAGGCAGGCAAGCCCTTGAGGTTTTGGTACACAACCACATGGGTCACGCTGGGCAAGGCGGCGCGCAACTCGGCCACCACGCCGGTGCGATCGTGGTCTTTGGCGCCATAGGTCACGCCATCGCAGGCGATCAACACCTTGGGCGTGATCTGTTTGAAGCGGTCCAGCACGGCATTCGTGCCCATGTCGGGCGCGCACACACTCCAGATCGCGCCCAGACTGACCACCGCCAGAAAAGCCACCATGGTTTCTGGAATATTGGGCAAGTAAACGGCCACACGGTCACCGGGCTGGACACCTTGTGCGCGGAGGTGGCGGGCCATGGCAGCGACCTGGCGTCGCAATTGCGGCCAGGTCATTTCACGTCGCTGGCCCCGCTCGTTGTTGCTGATGATGGCCAGCTGCCCGGCGGCATGTGCCGCCTCCACATGCCGCAAGACTTGCTGCGCATAGTTCACCTGCGCGCCAGGAAACCACTGGGCCCCGGGCATGGTGTTGCGGGCCAACACCGCGGTGTGGGGCGTGGGTGACTGCAAATCCAGGTAATCCCAGATGCTTTGCCAAAAGGCGTCCAGCTCGGTCACGGACCATCGCCAAAGGGCTTGGTAATCTTCAAAGTGCAGGCCGTGCTTTTCTGCCAGCCACTGGGTGTACAAGCGCATTTGCGGCACGAAGGGGGGAGCGAAGTCGGCGAGGTTTGCAGCATTCATGCTGCAAGATTAGCAGCGTCGCTCGCTGCTGCCAATGCAGGGCGTTTCGTGAGTGACAGCGCTAGGGTTACTCCGCTTGTTGCGGGCCCGTCGAAACCGGTTCAATCCAAGGCATGCAAGCACCCAATCCTCTCGATGGTTTTGAAGTTTCTCGCGCGGCCATCCAAATGGTGGGGCACGACTTGCAACGCCCCGAATGCATTCTGGCCGAGCCCAATGGCTGCCTGTGGGTGGCCGATGCGCGCGGTGGCGTCACGCGCATCGATCCCGACGGCCTGCAACACTTCATTGGCCAACAGGCCGACCCGCACTTTGCGACAGCGCCCACAACCAGCGACGATGCTGTGGAAGCCAAATTCACCACCGGCACCCTGCCCAATGGCTTGGCGTTTGCCGCCAACGGTGACATCCTGATTTCCAACTTTGGCACCGATGTGCTCGAGGTCATGACCCGAGATGGTCATACCCGCACGCTGTATGACCGCATCGATGGCCAACCCATCGGCAAGGTGAACTTTGTGTTGCGCGATCGGCGCAACCGCATCTGGCTGACGATTTCGACCCGCATGAACCCCTGGACAGCTGCCGCCAGTTCCCGCGTTTGCGATGGCTATGTCGCCGTGGTGGACGAACACGGCCTGCGCGTGGTCGCCGACGGCTTTTACTTCACCAACGAAATTCGATTGGACGCTCGCGAGGAGTGGCTCTACATTGTTGAAACCACGGGACCGCGCATCAGCCGCATGCGCTTGCAAGAAGGGCCCCAGGGCGTGCAACTGGTGGACCGGGAAATTTTTGGCCCCACGCACCTGGGCGGGTTTCCCGATGGCATTGCCTTCGACAGCGCCGGCAACCTCTGGTGCACCTTGATCATGGTGGATCAGCTGATCGCCCTCACGCCACAAGGCGACAAGCGCCTGCTGCTCGACGATGGCAACCCCGAGGCCTCGCGCAAGCTGCTCAGCAAAATGGCGGCCGGCACCCTGACCACCGAAGACATGCTGCAAGCGCGCGGCACCCTGGCGCCCTGGATGGCCAGCATCACCTTTGGCGGGCCCGACCTGAAAACGGTGTACATCGGCAGCCTCATGGGCACCACCTTGCCATCTTTTCGCTCCCCTGTGGCGGGTTTGCCCATGGTTCACTGGCCCCAGAGCTGATTCTCAACCCTGTTGATTCCGGAGATTTCATGACACGCCGATTTGTCGATCTGTCCATCTTTCTCGAAAACGACGTGGTCAGTGACCCGCCGGCCTTCGCCCCCAAAATCGAATACTTCACGCACGAAAACACCGTGTCGCAAATAGAGCCCTTTTTCCCGGGCTTGCAAAAAGGCGACCTGCCCGACGGCGAAGGCTGGGCGGTGGAATTTGTGCAACTCTCCACACACAACGGCACGCACCTGGACGCGCCTTACCACTTTCACTCCACCATGGACAAAGCCCTGGGCGAGAAAAAGCCCGCCATCGCCATCCATGATGTGCCGCTGGAGTGGTGTTTTCAACCCGGCGTGAAACTGGACTTTCGCCATTTCGCCGACGGCTATGTGGTGACCGCAGCGGATGTCGAAGCAGAGCTTCAACGCATCGGCCACACCCTCAAGCCCCTGGAGATCGTGGTCATCAACACGCGCGCGGGCCAGCGCTATGGCCAGTCCGACTACGTGGCCAGCGGCTGTGGCATGGGCTACGAGGCCACCATGTACCTGTTAGAGCGCGGCGTGCGCCTGACCGGCACCGACGCCTGGAGCTGGGATGCCCCGTTTGTGCACACCGCCAAAAAATACGGCGAGACCCAGGATGCCTCGCTGATTTGGGAAGGCCACAAAGCAGGCCGTGACATTGGCTACTGCCACCTGGAAAAGCTGCACAACCTGGAAGCGCTGCCCGCCAGCGGTTTTTACATCAGCTGTTTCCCGCACAAGATCCGGGGCGCCTCGGCGGGCTGGACGCGCGCGGTCGCCATTTTTGACGAAGCCCTCAACGCCAGCAGCGCCTGAGGCGTCAAGCGGCGTCGCCGGCTTGGCCTTTCATGCGCTTGCTGCGCCAATACACATCGTCGCCACCGTTCACCCGGTTCAACACCCTGGCCAGCACAAACATGAGATCGCTCAAGCGGTTCAGGTATTGGCGCGGTGTGTCTTGCAAGGCCTCTTCGTTGCCCAAGGCCACCACCGCACGCTCGGCACGCCGTGCCACCGTGCGGCACACATGCGACAGCGCGGCCCCGCGCGTGCCCGCGGGCAAGATGAACTCTTCCAATCGAGGCAATTGTTCGTTGTGATGCGCCAAGGCTTCGTCCAACGCCAGCACCGCATCTGTCTTGAGCAATTCAAACCCAGGAATGGAAAGCTCGCCCCCCAAGTTAAACAGTTGATGCTGAATTTCCACCAACAAGTCACGCACCTCCTGCGGCATGTCTTCACAGAGCAGGACACCGATGTTGGAGTTCAACTCGTCCACCTCGCCCATGGCGTGCACGCGCAAGCTGTTCTTGGACACCCGCTGGTTGTTGCCCAGGCCAGTGGTGCCGTTGTCCCCGGTTCGGGTTGCAATTTGGGTCAAGCGGTTGCCCATGAGTTCTCTCCTTCAAGATGCAGTATTGTCCCAAGTCTTGTGCTGACCTTGAGGCCTCATGTTTGAAATCATTTATCCCGTCGCCGTCATCGCCCTGGGCTTCTTTGTGTTGGGCGTCACAGGCTTTGGTTCGGCGTTGGTGATTGTGCCTCTGTTGAGTTGGCAATGGCCACTGGCCCAGGTGGTCCCCCTGGTGTTGTTGCTGGATTTCGCGGGCTGCCTGCTGTTGGGTGGCTTGCAATGGGAGCGCATCGAGGCACGCCTGTTGTTGCGCTTGCTGCCTTGGTTGTTGGGCGGTGCAGGTTTGGGTTGGCTGGTGATGCAACAACCGGCTTGGGCCAACAGCCCGTTTTTGTTGCTGGTCTTGGGCTGCTATGTCATTTGGGTGGGGGTGCGTGGCTTGCGACAGACCACGACAAGCCAGCACTCACTCTTCAAAAGCCCCATATTCAGCGGTCTTTTGGCAGGTTTGATTGAAGTGATTTTTGGCACCTCCGGCCCCGTGATGGTGGGTCACTTGGTGACACGCTTCCGCGACGCACACACCCTGCGGGTGAACATTTCGGCGGCCTTGTTGCTGTTGTCCGGATTGGCCAGCATCGTGATGGGGCTGACCGGGCGCTTGTCGTCGCCCGAACTTGGCGCCTGGCTTCCCGGTTTGGCGCTGACCGCCCTGATCAGCTTGTTGCTCGGCCATCGGCTGGCGCACCGCTTGCCGGCCGCCCAGTTGCGCCAGGCCATCTTGGGCTTGCTGATTCTCAGCGGCCTGTCGCTGCTGGCACAAGTGGCCCATGCAAGCCTGGGCCGGTCTTCGTAGAATCAGCCTTCACTCTGGATTGGAGATCCCCATGAACGCCCCCGCCGCTTTGAACCATTTGGTGCCCGACGTTGTGCAACGTGAGGTTCCTGCTGCCCTGATCGCAGCGCTCCAAGCTCAATTTGGTGACCGGTTTTCAACCGCCATGGCGGTGCGCGAGCAGCACGGCCGCGACGAGTCTTCCTTTCAAGTGCCCCCGCCTGCGGGGGTGGTGTTCGCGGAAAGCACGGCCGATGTGGCTGCCGCTGTGGCGCTGGCGAACCAGCACCGCGTGCCGGTGATTCCTTTTGGCGTGGGCTCTTCACTGGAAGGACATTTGCTTGCCGTTCAGGGGGGCATCAGCCTGGACGTGAGCCGCATGAACAAAGTGCTGTCCATCAATGCCGAAGACTTGACCGTCACGGTGCAGCCTGGCGTCACCCGCAAGCAGCTCAATGAAGAGATCAAAAGCACGGGCCTGTTTTTCCCCATCGATCCTGGCGCTGACGCCTCCATCGGTGGCATGAGTGCCACGCGCGCCAGTGGCACCAATGCCGTTCGTTATGGCACCATGCGTGACAACGTGCTGGCACTGGAAGTGGTCACCGCCAGCGGCGAAGTGATTCGCACAGGCTCACGCGCCAAAAAATCCAGCGCGGGCTATGACCTGACGCGCCTGTTTGTGGGCAGCGAAGGCACGCTGGGCGTGATCACCGAAGTCACGGTGAAACTGTACCCCTTGCCGGAGGCGGTGTCGGCCGCAATCTGCTCCTTCCCCTCTTTGGAAGCAGCGGTTCACACCACGATTCAGACGATTCAATTGGGCGTACCGATTGCGCGTGTGGAGTTGATCGATGTGAACAGCGTGCGCCTGGTCAACAACTACTCCAAGCTCACGCTGAAAGAGCAGCCTTTGTTGCTGATGGAGTTCCATGGCTCGCCCGCCAGCGTGAAAGAGCAAGCCGAAACGGTGCAAGCGATAGCCTCGGACAACGGTGGCGAGTCGTTTGAATGGGCCTCCACCCCTGAAGAGCGCACCCGCTTGTGGACGGCGCGTCACAACTCTTATTTCGCTGCGGTGCAGTCCCGTCCTGGCTGCCGTTGCATCAGCACCGACACCTGTGTGCCCATCAGCCGATTGGCCGACTGCCTGCTCGACTCCGTGGCCGAAGCCGATGCCAGCGGCATCCCCTACTTCCTGGTGGGCCATGTGGGCGATGGCAACTTCCACTTTGGCTACCTGATCGACCCCAACAGCGCCGAAGAGCGCGCCACCGCCGAAGCGCTCAACCACAAATTGGTCAGCCGCGCCCTGAGCCTGGAGGGCACCTGCACCGGTGAGCACGGCATCGGCCTGCACAAGATTGACTTCCTGGTGAACGAGGCCGGTGCTGGCGCGGTCGAGATGATGCGCACCCTCAAGCGCGCCCTCGACCCGCACAACATCATGAACCCCGGAAAAATTTTCACGCTCTAAACAAGGTCATCGCGAGGACCAACGGGCCGCGGCGATCTTGCAGCGCAGAGGGATCGCCACGCTTCGCTCGCGAAGACGTGCACGGGTCAGTTGCCGTTGCGGAGTTTTTCGATCAGGCCATTGAGCTCTTCCAAGGAGCCGAACTGGATGGCGACTTCGCCTATTTCCTCGACACGACCGTAGCGCTTCATGCGCTTTTTGATGCGCACGTCGACCTCTGCGGTGAGCAGGTCTGACAGCTCTTCTTCCACGCGCCGCAAATCGCGTGACTTTTCTTTCTTGGGTTTGGGTGACACGAGCTGAAACTCTGCACTTAGCTTTTTCACCAAGCGCTCGGCATCGCGCACCGACATTTGTTGGGCCGCAATTTGATGGGCTGCGGTGATCTGGGCGGCCTTGTCCAAAGAGAGCAGGGCGCGCGCATGGCCCATGTCAAGGTCGCCCGCCATCAACAAAGTTTGAACGGCTTCGGTCAGGTTCAACAAACGCAACAAATTGGAAGCGGCGCTGCGTGAGCGCCCCACGGCTTGGGCGGCTTGTTCATGGGTCAAGCCAAACTCTTTGACCAAGCGCTGCAGGCCCTGCGCTTCTTCCAAGGGGTTCAGGTCTTCGCGCTGGATGTTTTCAATCAGCGCCATGGCGGCGGCGGACTCATCGGGCACATCGCGCACCAGCACCGGCACAGCATCCAGACCGGCCAGACGCGAGGCGCGGAAACGGCGCTCACCGGCAATGATTTCGTACTTGCCGGCATTCTCGCCCTTCGTCAATTGGCGAACCAGGATGGGCTGCATGATGCCTTGCGCTTTGATGCTCTCGGCCAGCTCGTACAAGGCGCCCTCATCCATGCGGGTGCGCGGCTGGTACACACCGGGCACCAACTCCGACAATGCCAAAACAGACGGTTGTCCATTGGCGGCGCCTGCCGAAACAGACACCTCTTCGGCTTTGGGTCCGAGCAGGGCTTCCAGTCCGCGGCCCAGGCCTTTGGGTTTTTTCGTGACCATCGAATGTCTTTCTTTTTCAGTTCGTTTCAATGAGTTCAACGGTTTGGGACTGCAAGCTGTCCCAGCCCGCCTGCCAAGCCGGCTCGTCGCTGTTGGGGCCGGCCAGCGGCACGATCTGCGCGCCCCAGTCTTGTACCGGCGCGTCCGCTTCGGCAGCAATCGACCAAGCCGGAAAAGGCAAAGGCTTTCGCACCACAGGGAACCAACTCGGCAAAAGGGCCTTGTCCTCGGGGCGCGCCAAGGCCGGCGTTGCCACCAACCACGCCGCCAGGACCCGGTTCGTGAGCCGGGAGTGTGCGGCCCAGGCCGCAACCAAATGGCAGGCCAGTTGATCCGCCACCAGCGTCACGCGCGGATGGCGCAACACCGCCTCTTCCAGCTGCATCATCCAGTCGCCGCGCAGGGGGCGTTGCCAGTCGTGTTGCCGGACTTGTTCCACACCATGTCGCTGCGCCCAGTGCAGCAGCCAGGGACTGGGCATGCCCCCGCGCCCATCCGGCAGACCCAAGACATGCCATGACATGCCCTTAGCCTCGCAAGGTGGGGATGCGCTCCACCATCTCTTGGGCAAAGGCCACAAAGGCTTGGCTGCCCTTGGCCGAAGGGTCAAACACCACACCCGGCAAACCATAACTGGGCGCCTCAGCCAAACGGACGTTGCGCGGAATGATGGTGTTGAACACCTTGTCGCCGAAGTGTGCCTTGAGCTGGTCGCTGACCTGCTGCTGCAAGGTGATGCGCGGGTCGAACATCACCCGCAGCAAGCCAATCACTTTGAGGTCTCGGTTGAGGTTGGCATGCACCTGCTTGATGGTGTTGACCAAATCGGTCAGCCCTTCCAAGGCGAAGTATTCGCATTGCATGGGCACCACCACGCCATGGGCGCAA
Source organism: uncultured Bordetella sp. (assembly GCA_964442645.1). GTDB lineage: Bacteria > Pseudomonadota > Gammaproteobacteria > Burkholderiales > Burkholderiaceae_C > Limnohabitans. The sequence continues at coordinate 65,400 of CAYTZZ010000007.1, forward strand.
CACAGGCCATTGAGGGTCAGCATGGACAGGGAGGGAGGGCAGTCGATAAGAACAAAGTCGTACTCCGAATCGACTTCGGCCAGCGCTTGTTTCAATCGCTTTTCGCGCCGCTCCAAGCCGACCAGCTCCACCTCTGCCCCCGCCAAATCACGGTTGGCACCCAGCACGTCGTAGGTGGGCTTGACTTTTTGCGAGGGCGTTTCGCCCCATTGGCTGCGCACGCGGGCTTCGGCGACCGAGGCCGACTCCAGCAACACGTCGTAAACGCTGAGCGTCAGTTGCCGCTTGTCCACGCCGGAGCCCATGGTGGCGTTGCCCTGGGGGTCGAGGTCGATCATCAGCACCCGTTGACCCACGGCGGCCAAGCCTGCGGCGAGGTTCACCGTGGTGGTGGTTTTGCCGACGCCGCCTTTTTGGTTGGCAATGCAAAAAATGTGGGCCATTCAGGTCTTTCGGTGTCGTGATCGGTTTATTTGGACAAGGCCAGTTTCAGGCCAAAAGCAATCAGCAGGCTGCCGGCGATTTTGTTCAGCACCCGCGCCATCCAAGGCTGGGCTTGGATGCGCGCCGCCAATCGGTGCGCCAGCAACACCAGCACCAAGCCGTACAAAAAGGTGAGGGCCGCAATGGTCAGCGCCATGAAGGCGAAGGTGAGCCCGCCTTGGTGCTGCTGCGGATCCACAAACAAAGGGAAAAAAGCCATGTAAAAAACAATCGCCTTGGGGTTGAGCAAGGTGATGAGCATGGACTGCCGAAAGTATTGTCCGACCGCAATGTTCACCACCGGCGCCTCACCGGGCTGCGCGCGCAACATGCGCCAGCCCAAGTACGCCAGGTACAGTGCGCCCAGCCATTGCACCGCAAAGAAGAGGGCGGGTGCTGCCGTCAACAAGGCGGCCACACCGGCAACGGCCAGCCACATCAAGACCTGGTCGCCGGCCATGATGCCCAAGGTGGAGGCCAAACCACCGCGCACACCGCCCTTGGCGGTGGAGGTCAACAACGCCAAATTGCCGGGGCCTGGAATCGCCAGAAAAACCACGATGGCCAGCACAAATGCAGCGTAATCTGAAACCCCGAGCATCACAACCTTTCAGCGGCAGAGCCCAGAGTTTAACTGTCTTGCGCCGCCAAACGCATCCACACAATGCAACGTTCTGCCGACAAGCCCGGAACGGTCAACGGTTCCACGTGAAACACATCCACATCGGCGGGCAAGGCCGACAGTTCTTCCTGTGGATGCTTGCCTTTCATGGCCATCCACACGCCCTGGGGCGCCAAGGCTTGGCGTGAGCCACTCACAAAATCGGGTAAAGAAGAAAAGGCGCGCGAACTGATCACGTCGTAGGGCCCTGGCAAAGTTTCCACCCTGGCATGCAAGCCTTTCAGATGCGGCAAGCCCAAGCTCACCGCCACTTGCTGAATGAAGGCGGCTTTTTTGGCCACCGTGTCCACGCAAGTCACGGTCAGCTCAGGACAGGTGATGGCCAAGACCACCCCCGGCAGTCCGGCGCCCGACCCCACATCCAAAAGCGTGGTGCGGCCCGCCAAGTGCTGGCGCAGTGGCAGCACGACCGCGAGACTGTCCAACAGATGATGTGTCAGCATCTCTTGCGGGGGTCCCGAACCGCCGTCAGGTTGTAAACCTGGTTCCATTTGGCGATCAAGGCCTGGTAGGCCAACAACTGCGAAACTTGCGCACCCGCCAAGACCAGGCCCAAATCGGCCAGGCCCTCGCGCAGACCCCGCTCCAACTCGGCCGTCACGCCGCCACCTGGGTGTCTTCGGTTGCAAAGCCGCTGTAGCGGCCCCGCTTCAAATGAATCAACAGCAAGGAGATGGCCGCCGGCGTGATGCCGGAAATGCGCGAAGCCTGGCCCAAGGTTTCGGGCCGCTGTCGGCTGAGCTTTTGCCGAACCTCGATGCTCAGGGCCGAAATCTGCATGTAATCCAGGCTTTCTGGCAAGCGCAGGTTTTCATAATAAGACGCGCGCTGCACTTCATCGCGTTGCCGCCCAATGTAGCCTGCATACTTGGCGGCAATTTCGACCTGCTCCACCACGGTTTCACGTGAAACAGGGTCCAGCGCCTGCAACTCGGTGCTGACAAAGCGCCCCTGCGCCAGGCTCATGAGGTCGGCATGCCGGATGCCGGGTCGGCGCAGCAAGTCGCCCAGGTTGTACTCGCGCTCAATGGCTTTGCCCAACACGCGCTCGGTTTCTTCTGCGGGCAAGTTGCGCGGGTTGATCCAGATGGATTTCAAGCGCTCGGTTTCACGTGAAACAGCATCGCGCTTGCGACAGAACGCATCCCAGCGTGCGTCATCGACCAGCCCCATTTGGCGGCCGACCTCGGTCAAGCGCATGTCGGCGTTGTCTTCGCGCAATTGCAGGCGGAACTCGGCGCGGCTGGTGAACATGCGGTAGGGCTCGGTCACGCCCTTGGTGATCAGGTCGTCCACCAACACGCCCAGGTAGGCCTGGTCACGCGAGGGCACCCAGGGACCGTCCCCTCGGCACTGCAATGCGGCATTGATGCCGGCAAACAGCCCTTGCGCCGCCGCCTCTTCGTAACCGGTCGTGCCATTGATTTGGCCCGCAAAGAACAGGCCCTGAATGGCGCGGGTTTCGAAATGTGAGGTCAGCCCGCGCGGGTCGAAATAGTCGTACTCGATGGCGTAACCCGGCCGCAAAATGTGCGCATTCTCCAGCCCTTTCATGGACCGGACCAGCGCATACTGAATGTCAAAGGGCAGGCTGGTGCTGATGCCGTTGGGGTAGACCTCATGGGTGTTCAAGCCCTCAGGCTCCAGGAAGATCTGGTGGCTTTCCTTGTCGGCAAAGCGGTTGATCTTGTCTTCCACGCTGGGGCAATAGCGTGGGCCCACACCTTCAATTTTCCCGGTGAACATGGGGCTGCGGTCAAAGCCGGAGCGAATGATCTCGTGGGTGCGCTCATTGGTGTGGGTGATCCAGCACGGCACCTGCTGCGGGTGCATGGCCGGTCGTCCCAAGAAACTGAACACCGGCACCTCGCCCGGCAAGCCCCCAGGCATGCCATCGCCAGGCTGCTCGGTGCATTGCGAAAAGTCAATGGTGCGACCGTCCAGGCGTGGCGGCGTCCCGGTTTTCAAGCGCCCTTGGGGCAGCTTCAACTCCTTCAGCCGTGCGCTCAAGGAAACGGCGGGGGGATCGCCCGCACGCCCTCCAGGGTGGTTGTTCAAGCCAACATGGATCTTGCCGTCCAGGAAGGTGCCCGCGGTCAGCACCACGGCGCGCGCGCGAAAACGAATGCCCACCTGTGTGACGGCGCCAGCGACGCGGTCACCCTCGACGATCAAGTCATCCACGGCTTGCTGGAACAGCCACAGGTTAGGCTGGTTTTCCAGGCGCTGGCGAATCGCTGCTTTGTAGAGAATGCGGTCAGCCTGCGCGCGGGTGGCGCGCACCGCCGGGCCTTTGGAGCTGTTGAGGATGCGAAACTGGATGCCGCCCTCATCGGTGGCCAAGGCCATGGCGCCGCCCAGGGCGTCGATCTCTTTGACCAAATGGCCTTTGCCGATCCCACCAATCGAGGGGTTGCAACTCATCTGCCCCAGGGTTTCGATGTTGTGGCTCAACAACAGGGTCTTCGCGCCCATGCGCGCGGCCGCCAGCGCCGCTTCGGTGCCGGCATGGCCGCCGCCCACCACAATGATGTCAAATGCTTCGGGATACCACATCACACGGGTCCTTTCAGTTCTTCCAGCAGGCACTCGGTCGGCACCCCCATGTCACGGGCCAGGCGCGCTTGGCGCCGATCGGCCGTGACAAACAAATCTGCGCGGGCCACACGGGCCGACGCCACCTGAATCGCGTCCAAGCCTTGCACAGGCTGGCGCTCCAACGCCTCCAGGGCTTGGCGCTCCACGCGTGCGTCCAAGGGCACCAGGGTCATGTCGGCAAAGTCTTGCGCCAGACGGGCTTTCACCCGCTGATAGTCCGCCGCCGACAGCACGCCCTCGTGGTGGCGTCGTGACAGGGCCGCCGCCAATTCAGCTTTGCAATGGGAGGCCACCAGCAACTCGGTGGCGCGGGCGCACAAGTCCTGAACACGGTCGTGGCCTGGCTCTTGCGCATAACGGGGTGTCAACGCGGAGGCATCGAACATCACGCGCAGGGGCTGGGCGGGCGAGGCAGCGATCATGCTTCGGCCTCCCGCTCGTGCAGCACGGCTTGGGCCAACGAGGCTTGTGGCGGCAAGGCGACCGGCTCAAAGGGCTGCTTCCAGCTGGGTTGTCTGGCCACAGGTGCGTCCTGCACGGGGACCAGGTCGGCCACAGGCTTGCCGTGCCGCAAGATGCGCACCGTCTCGCCCTGCTGTACCAGGTCGATCATGCTGGCGATGTCCGCGCGCAAGGCGCTCAAAGGAAGAACTTGCATTTTGTACAAATGGATGGTTTTGTACATTTTATCGCCAGGGCGTCAGCGCCCCCGAGACTGGCATCTCAAGCCCTGGCGTGACACAATGATTTCTACAAAAACAGGAGACATGCATGCACATCCCTTCATTGAAAGAATTGGTCAGCGCAGAAGAGTGGGCTTTGCGCTGTGACTTGGCGGCTTGCTACCGGCTGGTGGCGGCTTTTGGATGGAGCGACCTGGTCTTCACCCACATCAGCGTGCGGCTGCCGGAGTCGGTCTCGGGCCATGACCATCAGTTCTTGATCAACCCCTATGGCCTGATGTTCGACGAAATCACGGCCTCTAGCCTGATCAAGGTGGACATGCAATGCAACAAATTGCAAGAGTCCGCGTTCCCCGTGAACCCTGCAGGCTTCACCATCCACAGCGCCTTGCATGCCGCGCGCCCCGATGTACAGTGCGTGTTGCACACCCACACCCGTGCCGGCGTGGCGGTCAGCGCCTTGAAATGCGGCGTGCTCCCCATCAGCCAGCAATCCACTTTCGTCGTGTCCTCGCTGGCCTACCACGACTACGAGGGCGTGGCCCTGCGCGCAGACGAGATCCCGCGCTTGCAAGCCGACATGGGCAACAAAAACTTTTTGATGTTGCGCAATCACGGCCTGCTGACAGTCGGCGCCTCCATTCCGGCGGCCTTCCTCAACATGTACACCTTTGAAAACACCTGCCAGATTCAGGTGACCGCGCAAGCCTGTGGCGAACTGATTGAGGTGAACCCCGAGATCATGCGTGACATGCCCCAGGTCATGCGCATTGCCACCGCAGGGCAAGGCCCCGCCATTGCCTGGCCGGCCTTGCTGCGCAAACTCGATCGGCTCGACCCCAGCTACAAAACCTGACCCGTCGTTGCGAGGCCCCGAAGGGGCCGCGGCAACTTCCCTCTGGCGCAAGAGATCGCCACGCTTCGCTCGCGATGGCGGGAGCGTTAGGCCAGCGGTTTTTGGCGCCAAGCCAAGGCGGTGCCCAACCACAACGCCGCTGCCGAGACCAGCAGGCCCCGGGCCAAGCCGCCCGGACCATCGGCAATCCACCCCACCCAAGTGGGTCCCAAAATTTGGCCGACCGCAAAGACCACGGTGAACACCGTGATGCCGTGCGCCCACTCGGCGGCCGACAGGTTGTGACGCACCCATGCGGTGGTCGAGGCCACCACGGACAAGAAGACACCCCCGAACAACAACCCGGAGACCATCAGCGCCAGTGGGTGAGGGGTCAGCGCAGGGATCACGGTGGCCACCCCCAGCAAGGCATTGAGCAAGGCCAGGGCCTGCCCCTCCCGGTATCGATCCAACAAGCCGGCCCAAATTCGGGACGAGGCCACCACCGCCAAACCCAAACAGGCATAGAAAAGCGTCAGGCCTTGCGGGCCAACACCATGCTCGCGCAGCATGGCGATGACAAAGGTCATGTAGCCGATGTAACCCACCCCAAAACACCCATAGCCGGCCAACGCCGGGGCATAACGCCGCCAAGGCGTCCACTGCTGGGCCTCAGCCGCAAAGGTCGCTGCTGCCGCCGGCGCCTCGTGCAGTCGCAGAACCGGCCGCCACAACACCAGCGTGGCCAGCGCGCAGGACAGCGCCAGCCACCACCAGGCATGCGCCCAATGGCCACCCCATGCCAGCGCTTGCGGGACCAACAGTGCTGAGGCCGCAATGCCCCAGCCGGTGCCGCCGTAATACAAGCCCAACAGCCACCCACTGCGTTCAGGATGTCGCGAGGCCAGGCGTGCCACCAACAGCCCTCCCGTCACAAACACCCAGGCACTGGCCACCCCCGCCAACAGGCGCTGCAACAGCAAAGGCAGCGGCTCGCGAAAAAAACCGCTGGCGGCCATGAACACGGTGGCGAAGACGGCCCCCCAGAGCATCAGGCGCGCAGGCCCCTGACGGCGCAGCAACATCGGCGCACTCAACGCGCCCAACAAATACCCTACGGCATTGGCCGTGTTCATCGCGCCGGCCAAGGTGTAGGTCCAGGCCAAGTCTTCCCGCATGATGGGCAGCAGCAAACCATAGGCAAAGCGCGTGATCCCCAAAGACACCGCCGCACCCAGTGACAAAATGGCCGCCAGCAAGACGGGGCGGGCGGCCAAGGTCATGCCTCACCTTCGCCGCTGGCCACTTGCACAAACTGCAGGGTCAGCTTCAAGCCCACACCGCCATCACCGGGCTGCAAAGAAAGCGTGGCCCCCATCAGGCGGGCGTATTCCGACACAATCGCCAAGCCCAAACCAGACCCTTCCTTGAGGGCCTCCCCGGCCTGGCCTTGCGACCAACGTTGCATGACCCGCTGTCGCTGATCCGCGGAAATGCCAGGGCCGTTGTCTTGCACGCTGAGCAGGACATGTGGATGGCTTTGCTCCACCGAGACCGTCACCTGCGGCGCGCCGACTTGCGGCCGCCCATACCGCAGTGCGTTGTCCAGCAAGTTGTTCAACACCCCCTCCACCAGTGCGCGGTGCGCCATGACCCGCACGGGCTTTTCCAAGCCGCGTGCGCCCAGGTCTACGCCCAAGCTGTCCGCGCGCGCCAGAAACCGCATCAGCGTGTCCTGCACCACCTCATCCAAGGCCAGCGGCGCCAAAGGCAAAGAGTTTTGCGCTTCATCGGCCAGCGCCAAGGCCAACAACTGATCCACCAAATGGCTGGCGCGCTCTTCGCTGCGAGCGATGCCCAGCAATTGCTCACGCCACACATCCGGCGACTGTTGCCCCAAACCGTAGCCCGCTTGGGCGCGAATCCCGGCCAGCGGTGTGCGCAATTCATGCGCCACATTGCCCGAGAACTCTCGCTGGGCACGCACACTTTGCCCGATGCGGGCCAACAGGTCATTGACTGCCTCGTTCAAGCGTTGCAAATCGCGTGTGCGCGTGCCGACGTGGATGGGCGTCAAGTCGCGCGCGTCGCGCCGATGCAAGGCTTGCTCCAGGTCAGAGAGGGGCTGCAGGTCTTTTTCAATCCAGCGGCGCAATGCGGCCGCCAACAGCCACAAGAGCGCCACCTGCGGCACCAAGGAGAACAGAAAAAGTCGTTGCAGCAAACGCTCCCGGCTGGTGGTGGTTTGGGCCATCACCACATAAAAGGGCTGTGGCTGGCGCTTGTGCAGCGTGACCAAACGCAGCTGCCGAGACTGGTACGTCAGGTCCGCAAACTGTGGTGCGCCAGGCGTCAAAGGGGCAGCGGGCGCCAAGCCTGGATGGCCGGCCAGCAACTCGCCGTGGGCATCGATGACCGCAAAGAAAAGAGACTCCGTCTGGTCAAACAGCACCGTGGTCATCTCCGTCGCGGAAAGCTGGAGGAACAAGCGTGGGCCCGCAGGACCCTCTTGCAAGTGGACATGGCTGGCCACCAGGTAGGCATCGTCCAACAAGGCGCGGTCATAGGCTTGTTGGGTGAAATAGCTGGCGACACCGGTCATCAAGCCCACGCCCAGCACCCAGGTTGCCGCCAAGGGAATGAGCACATGCCGCAACAAGCGGTCGCGCAAGGAGGGTTGGGTGGCGTTGGCGCGCCTCACCGCTGCTCTTCCTCTAATACATAGCCGATGCCGCGCAGTGTTCGAATGCTGGCACCGCTTTCCAACAGTTTTTTTCGCAAACGGGAGATGAAAGCCTCCAAGGCGTTGTCGCCCAGTACCTCATCAAAATCAGAGAGTTTTTCAGACAGCGAGCGCTTGCTCACAGCGCGTCCTGGCGGGGTCATCAATTCCCACAAAACCTCAAACTCCCGGGCCGGCAAGGCCAGTTCCTGATCCCCCAAGGAGAAGCGTCGGTGTTGGCGGTGCAAACACAAACGCCCCACTTGAACCACTTCCTGCGTTCCTTGCGCGCGCCGCACCAGTGCGCGCAAACGGGCCTCCACTTCGGCCAGGTCAAAGGGCTTGCCCAGGTAATCATCGGCGCCAGCGTCCAGCCCGGCTATGCGCTCTTCGGTTCGGCCTCTGGCGGTCAAGACCAACACCGGGGTCTTGTCACCACGGGCGCGAACCTCTCGCAAAAGCGTCAAACCAGAGCCCGAGGCGGTACTGGCGCGCCCATGCAAGGGCAAATTCAAGTCCAGCAACACCGCGTCAAATGACTGTATCCGCCAAAAATGCCGCGCCTCTTCCAGGTGCGAGGCCGCGTCCACCCGGTGCCCTGCGTCACTCAGGCTGCGCAACATGACGGCTTGCAAGACAGCATCGTCTTCGATCAAAAGAATGCGCATGGCGGCAACGACAAGAAGGAGAGATGTTGGTCAGGCGGCGGTCAGGCAGTGTCTGCGATAAACCATGCATGAGCATACGACACTTGTTTTGGTCCAGGCGCGCGGCGGCCTTGGGCGCCTGCCTGAGCCTGCTGGGACCCTTGGCCGCGCAACCCCAAGCGAGCCGCCCTGTTGCATTGGCCGAGGTGCTGAAAGCCGCAAGCGACAACTGGGAAGTCGCCCTTTCTGAAAAGGAAGCCGAGGCGGCAAAAGCCGACGTTGTGGCGTCCAACCGAGCGCCGTTGCCCATCCTTTCTGCCAAAACCAGCGCGATTGACCTGCAAAATGGCATCGGTGCGGGCTCGCTCTGGCAACAAAAAAGAATCGACAAGTCGGTGGGACTGGACTGGACCTGGGAGCGTGCGGACAAACGACAGCTTCGCACCCGCACCAGTGAGCGCCTGGCACAAGCCGCACAGACCGATGTGCTGGACATCCAGCTTCAACAAAAGCAAATGGCCTTGGAGGCTTTCTACGACTTGTTGGCCGCGCAGGAGCGCCAACAAGCGTTGGTCGGCCTTTGGCAAAGCTACGAGCAACTGCTGATCGCAACACGCAAGCGCTTGCAAGCGGGTGACGTCTCCGCGCAAGACCTTAACCGCATCAGCATTGAAACAGAACGCGCGCGCGCCGAGACCGAGTCGGCTTATTTGGCGCGCTGGCATGCAGCGCATCAATTGGCCTTGCTGATGCGACAGGCGGGCCCTGGGCAGGGCCTGCCGCAAGCCATGGGCTCTTGGCCAAAGGCTTCAGCGGCTGTGCTGAGCGAGCCGGCATTTGAAAATGCTTTGAATGCTTGGCTTGAACAACGCCCCCATGTCAAAGCTGCGCAAGATCGGCTGGAGGCCAGCAAGTCGGCCCTGGCGTTGGCGCAGGCCCAAAAAACAAGTGACATCACCTGGGGCAGCTCATTCGATCATTTTCCCGGGAGCTCCACGCGCATGTTGGAGTTTCGGCTGCAAATGCCTCTGCAATGGGGGTATGGCTATGAAGGTGAGATCCGGCGCGCCGCAGCGCAAAACGAACAAGCTGAAAACCTGGTCGCCAAGGCCTTGCACACCGCTCGGCACGCCTTCATGAGCCTCTACCAGTCTTGGCGCGCCACGCACAGCAAGATGCTGATCTATGAGCAAACACTGTTGCCCAAAGCACAGCAGGTGGCAACGCAGGCAGAGCTGGCCTACCAAGAAGGCGCCCTGCCACTGACCGATCTGCTGGAAGCGCGCCGGACCTTGCGCGCGACCCGCCTTGAAGGCCTGATGGCCAAGCTGGAGCACGCCAAAGCCCAAGGCTTGTGGCAACTCAACACCAACGCCCTATGAGTAACAAACACCTTTTGCTGATTTGCCTCAGTGCACTTGGCCTGCTGACGAGCTGCGGCGAAGCGCCTGCGCCTGCGGCATCCACGCCCCAACCCATCTTGCAAGGCGAGCAGCTTCGCTTTCCCTCAGGTCATCCACAGCTGGGCCTTTTGAAAACGGAAAACGCGGTCGTGGCCGGCAAAGTTCCCGCCAGCCTGCCTGCGCGCCTGGTGTGGGACGAAAGCCGGACGCAACGCATTTACCCGGCTTTTTCCGGCCGGGTCGCGCAACTTCATGCCGACGTGGGACAACAAGTTCGGGTCGGCAGCCTGCTGGCAGAGATGGCATCGCCTGAGTTTGGGGCCGCGCAAGCCGATGCCGCGCGCGCACGCGCAGATTTGCAGTTGGCCGAAAAGAGTTTGGCACGCCAGCAAACCTTGTTTGAGGCGGGGATTAGCGCGCGCAAAGAGTTAGAGCAAGCACAGGCCGAAGCGCAACGGGCGCAAGCCGAGGCCCACCGAGCCTCTTCGCGCACCCAACTCTACGGTGGCAAGGCCGAGGTTTCGCAACGCTTGCACCTCACGGCCGCCCTGAAGGGTTGGATCGTGGAGCGCAACCTCAACCCGCACCAAGAGGTCCGCCCGGACATGACGGCGCCGGGATCGCCCCCGCTGTTTGTGATCACGGATCCCGAAAGCCTGTGGCTGCTCATCGATGCCCGCGAGGGTGATTTGCTGGCACTGCAAAAGGGCCAAGCGGTGGAGATGACGGTGGCGACCTTGCCTGGCGAGCGTTTCACGGCCACGGTTTCTGCGGTGGCGGACTTCATCGACCCCGTCACGCGCACCCTCAAAGTCAGGGCCACCGTGCGCAATCCGAAGCGTTTGCTGAAAGCGGAAATGCTGGCCAATGTCAGCATCGCACGCGACATGGGCGCCGGTGTGCGCATTCCCGCCAGCGCGGTTTTCTTGCAAGGCGCGCAACACAGTGTGTTCATCCAGCCGCAAACCGGTGTGTATGAGCGCCGCGATGTTCGCTTGCTCCATGAAGGGCCACAAGAGGTTTTTGTCGGCCAAGGGCTGGCGGCGGGCGAAGCCGTGGTCACCCAAAACGCTTTGCTGCTGGCACGTGAATTTCGGATTGCGCGCGAAGCCGCACAGCGCAGCAGCCCCGCGGCCAACGCCGGCAAGGCGACGCCATGAAAAAAATCATCCAGTACGCACTGAATCAGCCACTGTTCATTGTGCTGGGAACGCTGCTGTTTGTGATGGCCGGGGTGATCGCCTTCAAAAACCTGTCAGTGGAGGCCTTTCCCGATGTGACCGACACCCAGGTCACCGTGATCTCGTTGTATCCAGGACGCGCGGCTGAAGAGGTTGAAAAGCAAGTGACGCTGCCCATTGAAGTGGCGCTTTCTGGCATGCCCAATGCGATTCGGGTTTTTTCCCACACGCAATTTGGGCTGTCGTTCACGGTGGTGACCTACAACGACAATGCGGACGTCAACCTGGTGCGCCAACAGGTGAATGAGCGCCTTCGCGGCGTGGCCTTGCCCCCCAATGTCGAAGCCAACATCGCACCCAACGCAACGCCCGTTGGCGAAATCATGCGCTACCGGCTGCGTGGCGACGGCATTTCAACCACCGAGTTGCGCACCCTGGAGGACTGGACCGTCGAGCGAAACTTGCGCCAAGTGCCAGGCGTTGCAGATGTCGTGGCCATGGGCGGCTTCATCAAGCAATACGAAGTGCAGCCCGACTTGGAAAAACTGCGTGCCTACCGCTTGAACTACCAACATTTGCTGGACGCGCTGGGGCGCAGCAATGCCAATGCGGGAGGAAGCTATGTGGCGCAAGGCACGCAGCAATACGCCATTCGAGGCCTGGGCCTGTTGCAGTCCGCCGATGACATCGGCAATGTGGTGCTGACATCGCGCAACAGCACACCGGTGTTGATTCGCGATGTCGCGCAAGTCAAAGTGGGCGCGGTCCCACGGCTGGGTACGGTGGGCCAAGACCTGGACGATGATGTCATCACAGGGATTGTGGTGATGCGCAAGGGCGAGAACCCCAGCGTGGTCTTGAAGGGCGTGAAAGACAAAATAGAAGCGTTGAATTCGCGCTTGCTGCCCGAGGGCGTCAAGATCGTACCGTTCTATGATCGCACCTGGCTCATGGGCAAAACGCTCTCGACCGTGTTTCGCAATTTGGTCGAAGGCGCGCTGCTGGTGTCCTTGGTCTTGTACCTTTTCTTGTCGAATTTGCGCGCCAGCCTGGCGGTGGTGGTGGTCATTCCCCTGGCCTTGCTGTCGACTTTTTTGGGCTTGAAAATCATGGGAGTGCCCGCCAACTTGCTGAGCCTGGGAGCCATGGATTTCGGCATCATCGTGGACGGCGCGGTGATTGTGATTGAAAACATCATGCACCGCTTGGCCGAGCGGGGCGAAGGCATGAACGACAAGGAGCGGCGCGCGGTCATCACGCAAGCGGCCAACGAAGTGGGCCGCCCCACCTTGTTCTCCATGCTGATCATCATTGCCGCCCACATTCCCATCTTTGCGCTGCAACGGCATGAGGGGCGCATCTTTCAGCCGATGGCGCTGTCGGTCACCACGGCCCTGGTGGGATCTCTTATTTTCTCGCTGACGCTGGTCCCCTTGCTGGCGTACTGGATGCTGCGGCGCAAATTGCCCCACGATGACAACCGACTGGTCTCGGGCGCCAAGCGCCTGTATCGCCCCATCTTGGCGTGGTCGCTGGCGCACACCCGCTCTGTGGTGGCGCTGTCGGTTTTGGCGTTTGCCGTCGCCATGGGGTTGGCTTCCAGACTGGGCTCGGAATTTTTGCCGGAACTCAACGAAGGCACCATCTGGGTGAACTTGCGGCTGCCCGCCAGCATCTCGAACGATGAAGCCGCGCGCGCCTTGCGCAACGTCCGCCAGGCCTTGCTTCGCATCCCGGAGGTTCGCACCACGGTGTCCAAAGCGGGCCAGCCGGAAGATGGCACCGACCCGAAAACCATCAGCATGGCCGAAGTGTTTGTGGACATCAAGCCACCTGACGAATGGCGGCCGGGCTTGACACGTGAACAGCTGATCGAAGAGATGGACCGCGCGGTCTCTGACCTGCCCGGTATGGAGCCCACTTTTTCACAACCCATTCGAGACAACGTCCTGGAGTCGATTTCTCAAATTGATGGGCAGATCGTGATCAAGGTGGCCGGTGACGATTTGGCCACCCTGCGACGCACCACGGAGGCCATTGAGCGCGAGATCAAGCAGGTGCGCGGCGTCTACCGAGCCGAAATTGACCGGCTTGGGGAGCTGCCCCAGTTACTGATCGACATCGACCGCGCCCGTGCCGCGCGCTATGGCTTGAACGTGGGCGACATCCAGGACCTGATTGAGACCACCCTGGCGGGCAAAGCGGCAACGCAGTTGTGGGAAGGGGAGCGTCGGTTTGCGGTGGCGGTTCGCTTGCCGGCAGAGCGGCGCACATTGGACCAACTGGCGGCAAAGCCCGTGCCCACGCCCGATGGCGGCTTCACCACCTTGGGCGCGGTGACCTCTCTGCGCGAGACCAGCGGCGCGATGAACATTGCGCGCGAGGCCGGCCGACGCACGATGGCCATTGGCATTTTCATCAAAGGCCGGGACATGGGCTCCATCGTGGCCGACATGAAGGCCCGCGTGGCACAAAGCGTGCCCCTGCCACCCAATTACACCTTGACCTGGTCGGGTGAGTTTGAAAACCAGGAACGCGCCATGCAGCGCCTGAGCATTGTGGTGCCGATTTCGCTGTTGCTGATTTTTGTGTTGCTGTTCGATGCGTTTGCTTCCGTGAAAACCGCGGTGCTCATCTTGGTCAATGTCCCGTTGGCCCTGATTGGCGGGTTCATTGGCCTGTGGTTGTTTCACATTCCTTTGTCAGTTTCGGCGGCCATCGGCTTCATCGCTTTGTCGGGGCAGGCGGTCCTCAATGGCGTGGTGATGCTGACGGTTTTTCAGCAGCTGCGCAATGCCGGCTACAGCGTGGTGGAGGCTGTGCGTGAGGGTTCTGAGCAACGGCTTCGCACCGTCTTGATGACCGCGCTGCTGGCCGCACTGGGCTTGCTGCCGATGGCGCTGAGCCATGACATTGGCGCCGAAACACAGCGGCCGCTGGCCATCGTGGTCATTGGCGGCTTGGTCACGGCAACCTTCCTGACCCTGGTTCTGTTGCCTGCGCTGTATGTGGCTTGGTTTTCGCCCAAGAATGCACCTGGCGCCGGGGACAAAGAACCTGCCTGATCAAGGCTTCCAGCGCTTGAGCCACAAGGCATTGGCCATGACGCTGAGCGAGCTCAGCGCCATGGCGGCGCCAGCCATCACGGGGCTGAGGTAGCCCAAGGCGGCCAAGGGAATGCCGGCGGCGTTGTAGGCGAAGGCCCAAAACAGGTTTTGTCGAATCTTGGTCACCGTCTGTTTGGAAATGGCCAAGGCGGCCCCCACCAGGGCCACGTCACCGCGCATCAAGGTGATGCCCGCGGCATTCATCGCCACATCGGTGCCACCACCTTGCAGGCCGGCCATTGCCATGCCCACATCGGCCGCAGCCAAGGCCGGGGCGTCGTTGATGCCATCCCCCACAAAGGCGACGGCGGGATGCGCCGCGCTGCGTGCTTGCGCCTGCAGTCGTCGAACCCAGGCCACCTTGTCGCCGGGCAACACATCGGCATGCACCTCGTCGGGTCGCAAACCCAGGCGCTGCGCCATGTGGTGTGCGGCGCCTGCGTTGTCCCCCGAAATCAGCACCAGGCGCAAGCCTTGTGCGCGCAAGGCTTGCAAAGCCTGCGCCACACCGGGCTTGGGCTCGTCGCCAAAGGCCAACAAAGCGCGTGGCACCCAATCTTCTGCGACGCGCTCAGCCAGGCAAGACACGGTCGCACCTTGCGCTTGCAAGGCCGCTGCGCGGTCCAGCCATGGCGCCAGAGGCACGCCCAAGAGCTGCAACCAACGCAGGCTGCCCAGCAGGACCATTCGCTCGCCGACCTGGCCTTGAAGGCCGTAGCCCGTTTCAACCACCACCGCTTGCGGTGTCAGCACGGTCAAGCCGGCCTGCTCAGCGGCGGCTTTCACGGCGCTCGCCAACGGGTGTTCGCTGCCGCGCTGCAAAGCGGCCGCAACGCCCAACCAATGCGCCGCCTGCGCGTCATCGTCAGCGGCCAAGCATTGCAAAGACAACAACTGAGGGCGACCCACCGTCAACGTTCCTGTTTTGTCAAATGCCACCGTACCGACCTGGTGCGCACGCTCCAGTGCTTGGGCGTCTTTGATCAAGATGCCGTGCTTGGCCGCCACACCGGTGCCGGCCATGATGGCGGCTGGCGTGGCCAGCCCCAAGGCACACGGACAAGCAATCACCAGCACGGCCACGGCGTGGATCAATGCAGGCTCGAGGCCATGGCCACTGAGCCACCAGCCCAGGCCCGTCAAAAGCGACAACACCAAGACCACCGGCACGAAGACGGCCGACACCTGGTCTACCAGTCGTTGAATTGGGGCTTTGGCCGCCTGTGCGTCTTCCACCAAGCGGATGATTTGCGACAACAGAGAGTCCGCGCCCACCGCGTTGACCTGAACCACCAACCGGCCTTCGCCATTGAGCGTACCGCCGCGAACGGTATCGCCGACCTCTTTCAATACGGGAAGAGGCTCCCCGGTCAACATGGCCTCGTCCACTTGCGAACGCCCTTCCAGCACGGGGCCGTCGGCCGGGATGCGGGCACCCGCCAGCACCACCACCCGATCACCCACCAGCAAGTCCGAAACGGGAATGTCTTCTTCGCCTTGGGCCGTCAGAATGCGCGCAGTGAGTGGCCGCAAGGCCTGCAAGCTGCGAATGGCCTGCGTGGTTTGTCGCTTGGCACGCGCTTCCAGCCACTTGCCCAACAGCACCAGGGTGATGACCACCGCGGAGCCTTCAAAATAAAGCATGGGCATCGCGCCGGCTGGGGTTTGAAGCCACAGCCAGACCGACAGGGCCCATCCTGCGGTGGTGCCCAAAGACACCAGCAAATCCATGGTGCCGCTGCCTTGGCGCAGGGCATGCCAGGCCGCTTTGTAAAAGCGAGCACCCAAAATGAACTGCACGGGCGTGGCCAACAAGAACTGCCAAAGCGCAGGCAACATCCAATGCTGACCCCACACACTGCCGAGCATGGGTAAGACCAGTGGCGCACTGAGCAACAGGCCCCAAGCAACGGGCGCAAAGCCTTGCCAAGGATGGGCCTGCAAGGCTTCTTGTTGTTCGCGTGCCAGCGGCTCATAGCCGGCCTCGCGCACGGCACGCCGCAACTGGGCCTCGCGTGTCTCCAGGTCGCCTGTTGCATCCGCGGTCCACGTCACACGCGCCGATTCAGAGGCCAGGTTGATGCTGGCCTGGGCCACGCCGGAAACTTTCTCCAAAGCGCGCTCCACGCGGCTCACACACGCAGAACAGGTCATGCCCCCAATGCCCAGATCGGTGGTGGTGCTCGGCAACGTCGACACTGAATTCATGCCTCTAGGTTAAACCTTCTTATGATGTGCATGTGGCATTATTTTCTGGAGTCCGGATGGAACACCACTTAGAAGTTCAAGGCATGACCTGTGGCCATTGTGAAATGGCGGTGAAACGCGCCATTTTGCGCGTAGACGCTCAAGCCACAGTGACCATTGACCGTGCGCACAACAAAGTAGACGTTGTCAGTTCGCAAGCGCGAGAAAGCCTGGCCCAGGCCATTGCCGAGGAAGGCTACACGGTGTCGCATGGCTGAGCCCAAGCTGCGCTCGGTGGAGCGTTGGGTCGCCGGCCAAGCCACACAAGACGGTGCAGGCGTGCGGCTGACGCGGGTGTTGACGCAAGACTTGCAACAGCGGCTGGACCCCTTTTTGATGCTCGATGCCTTCGGCAGCGATGACCCCGACGATTACATTGCCGGCTTTCCAGACCACCCGCATCGCGGCTTTGAAACCATCACCTACATGATTGCGGGACGCCTGCGCCACCGCGACAGCCGCGGGCATGAGGGTCTGCTCGAAAACGGCGGCGTGCAATGGATGACGGCGGGGCGGGGCCTGACCCACAGCGAAATGCCCGAACAGGAAGAAGGCGTGATGGAAGGTTTCCAGTTGTGGCTGAACCTGCCCTCGCAACTCAAGCTGTGTGATCCGAGCTACCAGGATTTTCAGCCCGAACAAATTCCGCGCGTGCATGTGGGGGGCGTGTCTGTGCGGGTAATTGCAGGTCAATGCCAGGAAGTGACGGGCCCCATTGCGCGTGCCGAAACGCAACCCTTGTTTTTAGACCTTCATTTTGAGGCGTCCTCGGTCTTTGTGCAGGCCCTGGCGGCCACACACAATGCCTTTGTCTATGTTTACCGTGGGCAGCTGGACGTTGCGTCATCGCAAGGCCTGCAAACCATCGATGCACAGCGCATGGGCATCTTGCGCAACGATGGCGATGTGCTGGAAGTGCGTGGCCAAGCAGGCACACGGGCGATCCTGCTGGCGGGCCAACCGCTGCATGAACCGATTGCTCAGTATGGCCCCTTTGTCATGAACACGCGCCAGGAACTGATGCAGGCCGTAGACGACTTTCGGGCGGGGCGGATGGCCTGATCAAGCCCTGACGGGCGTTGGATCTGACCCTCTCCAAGACTCAAACGTCCAGGTTGGCCGCCCGCAAGGCATTGGTTTCAATGAAGTCACGGCGCGGCTCCACTTCGTCGCCCATCAGCATGGTGAAGACGCGATCGGCTTCAATCGCATCGTCAATCTGCACACGCAACAAGCGGCGCACATTCGGGTCCATGGTGGTTTCCCACAACTGCTCGGGGTTCATTTCCCCCAGGCCCTTGTAGCGCTGACGCGCGGTGGCATGTTCGGCTTGGCCGATCAACCAACGCATGGCCTGGCGGAAGTCTTGGACTTTTTCTTCTTTGAGCTTGTCGCCTTCGCCGCGCTTGACCTTGGCACCCTCGCCCAGCAAACCACGGAAGGTTTGTGCGGCCTCGGCCAAGGCCGCGTAGTCGGCGCCATGCACAAAGTCTTGGGTGATGATGCTGCTTTTGACGTTGCCATGGTGGCGACGGCTGATGCGCAAAATCGGCTTGTCAGTGCGCACATCGAATTCGCCGGCGACTTCTGAGCCGCTGCCAAGTTCACGCAATTTGGCTTGCAAAGACAGGGCAGAAGCTTCGGCATCGCTGACACTGTCCAGATTGACCGCCACGCCATCGGCCATGGCGCGCAAGGCTTCGGCGTCCATGAAGCCGCTCAGGCGGCTGATCACGGCCTCGGCCAATTGGTGCTTGCGCGCCAACTCAGCCAGAGTGTCGCCGCTCAATGTTTGGGGTGCCGCGCCGCCGGTCTCGATGCTGGCGTCTTTCAAGGCAATGCGCAACAAGAAAGTGTCCAGCGCTGAGGCGTCTTTCAGGTATTGCTCTTCCTTGCCCACTTTCACTTTGTAAAGCGGTGGCTGCGCAATGTAGATGTGGCCCCGCTCCACCAGTTCCGGCATTTGGCGGTAGAAGAAGGTGAGCAACAAGGTGCGAATGTGCGCACCGTCCACGTCGGCATCGGTCATGATGATGATGCGGTGGTAACGCAATTTGTCGACATTGAAATCGTCAGTGGCTGACTTGCCTGATTCCGCGCTGGCTTTGCCAATGCCCGTGCCCAGTGCTGTGATCAGCGTGAGAATTTCGTTGCTGGTCAGCAGCTTTTCGTAGCGGGCTTTTTCGACGTTCAGGATCTTGCCGCGCAAGGGCAAGATGGCCTGGAATTTGCGGTCACGGCCTTGCTTGGCAGATCCCCCTGCGGAATCACCCTCGACGATGTAAATCTCGCACAGGGCCGGGTCTTTTTCTTGGCAATCTGCCAATTTGCCTGGCAAGCCCATGCCATCGAGCACGCCCTTGCGGCGCGTCATTTCGCGCGCTTTGCGGGCAGCTTCGCGGGCGCGGGCAGCGTCCACAATCTTGCCGCACAAAATTTTGGCGTCGTTGGGCCGCTCTTGCAAATAATCGTTCAGTGCCTTGGCCACGATGTCTTCCACGGGGGCACGCACTTCGCTGGACACCAGCTTGTCTTTGGTCTGGCTGCTGAACTTGGGCTCGGGCACTTTGACGGAAAGCACGCAGCACAATCCTTCGCGCATGTCATCGCCACTGATTTCGACTTTGGCCTTCTTGGCAAATTCGTTTTCTTCAATGTACTTGTTGATGACACGCGTCATGGCCGCGCGCAAACCCGTCAGATGGGTGCCACCATCGCGCTGCGGGATGTTGTTGGTGAAGCAAAGCACGCTCTCGTTGTAGCCATCGTTCCATTGCATGGCCACTTCCACACCAATACTGGTGCCGGGAATGCCACCGTAAGTGTCCGCTGGGCGCTCGCCCACGGCATGGAAGACATTGGGGTGCAGAATCTTCTTGCCGTTGTTGATGAACTCCACAAAGCCTTTGACACCGCCCGCACCCGAGAAATCGTCGGACTTACCGTTGCGCTCGTCAATGAGGCGAATGCGCACGCCATTGTTCAAAAAACTCAGTTCGCGCAGCCGCTTGCTGAGAATTTCATAATGAAAGTCGTGGTTTTGCTGAAAAATGTCCACATCGGGCAGGAAGTGAACTTCGGTGCCACGCTTTTCGGTGTTGCCGCTGATTTTCATCGGCGAAACTTCAAAGCCATCGACCTGCTCAATCAGTCGGTTTTGCACAAAGCCCTTGGCAAATTCCAAAGTGTGGACTTTGCCTTCGCGGCGCACCGTCAGACGCAACCACTTGGACAAGGCGTTCACACAGGACACGCCCACGCCGTGCAAGCCACCCGACACTTTGTAGCTGTTCTGGTTGAATTTGCCGCCCGCATGAAGTTCGGTCAATGCAATTTCAGCCGCGCTGCGTTTGGGCTCGTGCTTGTCGTCCATCTTGACGCCGGTGGGAATGCCACGGCCGTTGTCGGTGACGCTGATGGAGTTGTCGGTGTGAATGGTGACCACGATGTCGTCACAATGCCCTGCCAGCGCTTCATCGATGGAGTTATCCACCACCTCAAACACCAAATGGTGCAAGCCCGTACCATCAGAGGTGTCGCCGATGTACATGCCGGGTCGCTTGCGAACCGCCTCCAATCCTTCCAAAATTTGAATGGAACCTTCCCCATAGGCCTCAGATGGCGCAGGAAGGTTGGCTTGTTCTGTCGGTTCAGTCATAAATACTCTCATCGACCCCGCAAAGGGTCAAAGCTCAGGGCTTGAATGCTTTAATAAAAAAATGCGCTCAGATGCGCATGGGCATGACCACGTACTTGAACGTAGTGTTGTCCGGAATGGTGATCAATGCCGAGCTGTTGGAGTCGGCAAGATCAAGTTTCACCATGTCTTGGTCCATGTTGCTCAGCACATCGATCAGGTAGGTCACGTTGAAGCCAATTTCAATGCTGTCACCACCGTAATCAATTTCGAGTTCGTCCACCGCTTCTTCTTGCTCGGCATTGCTGGAAGCCACACGCAAGCTGCCAGGATCCAGGTTCAGGCGAACCCCTTTGAATTTCTCGCTGGTCAAAATGGCCGTGCGCTGAAGACAGGCCAACAACGAGGTGCGACCCAGGGTGACGGTGTTTTTATGGTTCTTGGGAATGACGCGGTTGTAGTCTGGAAACTTCCCTTCCACCAATTTGGTGACAAATTCCATGCCTTCAAAACTGAACTTGGCCTGGTTGTTGGCAAATTGCATTTCAATGGCGCCTTCTTTGTCATTCAACAGGCGTTGCATTTCCAAAACAGTTTTACGTGGCAGGATCACTTCTTGGCGTGGCACTTCCACGTCCAGCAACGCCGAGGCGTAAGCCAGTCGGTGGCCATCGGTGGCAACCAGGCTTAATTGCTTACCCTCAGCCACAAACAGAATGCCATTCAGGTAGTAGCGAATGTCATGCACTGCCATGGAAAACGAGACCTGGTTCAACAGGTCCTTGAGTGTTTTTTGCGGAACGCTGAACACAGGCCCAAAGCTGGCGGACTCTTGAACCAAAGGAAAATCTTCGGCAGGCAAGGTTTGTAACGTGAAGCGGCTCTTGCCACCTTTCAGGATCAGTTTGTTCTGGCTCGACTCCAGGCTGACAGTTTGATCGCTTGGCAAGGAACGCAAAATATCGATCAGCTTGCGTGCGCCCACGGTGGTTGTGAAATTGCCGGCATCACCATCCAGTTCGGATTCGGTGCGAATTTGAATTTCCAAATCGCTGGTTGTGAATTGCAAGCTACTGCCCGTTTTGCGAATCAACACATTCGCCAAAATGGGCAACGTATGACGTCTTTCAACGATGCCAGAAACAGACTGCAGCACCGACAAAACACGCTCTTGTGTCGCTTTCAGAACGATCATGTCAACCTCTTGATTTCTTTAATTTAAATAGTGGTAGTAGATAAGGACGCTGCCACTCTGTGGAAAACGTCATTTTCCTCTTTTTTTTCAACAACTTGAGACACTTTCAAGCTTGTTGGCAACTGTGCTTTTCTGCTGTCTCGCCAAAGTGGACAAGTTTTGAAAACAGCCAGCTTTTGTGGATAAGTCCACAGTTATCCTTTTTTCATACACAGGGTTGTCCTTCATCTGTTTCAGCCCTTCAAAGTCTGCTCGAGCACATGCAATTGTTGGTTCAGTTCGCTCAGCTGCTGACGCTCTGCGGTGATTTTCCGAACCGCATGCAAGACTGTGGTGTGATCCCTTCCCCCAAACAGTTCACCAATTTCTGGCAAACTTTTCTGGGTCAGTTCTTTGGCCAAGTACATGGCAATCTGACGTGGCCTGGCAATGGAAGCTGGCCTCTTTTTGGAATACATGTCAGCGACTTTGATTTTGTAATAGTCCGCCACCGTCTTTTGTATGTTTTCCACAGAAATTTGCCGGTTCTGAATGGACAACAGATCACGCAAGGCGTCACGTGCCAGCTGAATCGAAATTTCTTTTTGGTTGAAACGCGAATAAGCCAGAATTTTGCGCAAGGCACCTTCCAACTCGCGCACGTTGGAACGGACATTTTTGGCCACAAAGAAGGCCACTTCCTCAGGCATTTCCGTGCCTTCGGAACGTGCTTTGCTGATCAGAATAGCCACCCGCATTTCGAGTTCTGGTGGCTCGATGGCCACGGTCAGGCCCGAATCAAAGCGGGAAATCAGGCGTTCATGAATGTCATTCAAGCCTTTGGGATAAGTGTCGCTGGTCATCACAATGTGTGACTTTTTCGCCAGCAAGGCTTCAAAGGCGTTGAAAAACTCTTCCTGTGTGCGTTCTTTGTTGGCAAAGAATTGCACATCGTCGATCAGCAACAAGTCCAGCGAGTGGTAATGGGCTTTGAATTCATCAAAGGTTTTTCGCTGATACGCTTTAACCACATCCGAAACAAATTGTTCAGCATGGATGTAGAGAACTTTGGCATCGGGGCGGTCTTCCAGCAACTTGTTGCCCACTGCGTGCATCAAGTGGGTTTTGCCCAAACCCACGCCGCCATAGATGAACAAGGGGTTGTAGAGCTGCCCGGGAATGCTGGCCACATGCATGGCAGCCGCGCGTGCCATGCGGTTGGCCGTGCCTTCCACCAAGCTGCTGAAAGTCAAGGCGGAGTTCAGACGTGAGCGAAAGCCCGTGCTCATCGGCTCCTCAGGCACCTGAAACCGCTCAGGCAAAATTTCAGATTCGGTTGAAATTCTGGAGAAAGACGATCTGACAATAGGCTCTTTGGGAGCAAGCGCTAACTCAACAGTGATGGGTTGGCCATTCAATTGCTCGACCAGTGCGGTGATTCTGGCAGCATATTGCGCACGAATCCAGTCCAGTTTGAAACGGTTTCCCACCAGAATGGTCAACTTGGAAAGGTCGCTGGCAGCCACGGCATGCAAGGGTTTGATCCAGGTGTTGAACTGTTGTTCTGGCAGTTCCTGGGCCAGCTGTTCCACGCATCCTTGCCAGAGGCTGGAACCCAGGTCCGAGGGTAAATCGGCGTCGGGCAAGGAAGAAGTAGAACCGAGGGTCATTGTTGTTGTGTTCTGTGGATAGATAGGTTTTGAAACCCCGAAACACGGACTTTATCAAAAAATTATCCACAGGGTCACAACACCGACGCAAGCCGCAAAAAAGACCCATCTATCCAAAGTTCGGAAAATTTGCGATAATTTCGGGTTTCCCTTGTTATTCAGGGACCCCTCTAGATTGGAACCACGATGAAACGCACATACCAACCCTCCAAGACCCGCCGCGCCCGTACCCACGGCTTTTTGGTTCGCATGAAAACCCGTGGTGGGCGCGCTGTGATCAATGCACGCCGCGCCAAAGGCCGCAAGCGTCTGGCGGTCTAAACCCAGCACAGGCCCGATCCACTGCACTGCCTGGCTGTGGAACGACTCAAGACCCGGGCCGACTTTCAGGCGGTCATGGCCGCGGGCGTTGCTTCGAAAACGCCTCATTTTGCGCTGCACCGGGCCCTGTCCAGTGCACCCTGCAACGGCAAAATCGGTGCGCTCATCCCCAAGCGGTGGGCAAAAAGGGCTGTCACTCGAAATGCCATTCGGCGACAAATTTATGGCGTGATGGCGCAATGGGCTGAGCGGTTGCCAGCGGCGGCGCATGTGGTGCGGCTACGAGCCAGTTTTGACACAAAGCAGTTCAACAGTGCCACCTCCGAATCATTAAAGCTTGCCTTGCGCGTGGAATTGCAACAATTGTTTGAGAAACTGCCCAGGCCATGATTCGATCCCTGCTCATCGGTCTTGTCAAAGGCTATCGCCTGATGCTCAGTCCCTGGCTGGGTTCTGCTTGCCGTTTCGAGCCCACGTGTTCGGCCTATTCATTGCAAGCCTTGACGCTTCATGGCGCGGCCAAAGGCAGCTATTTGACATTGCGCCGGCTCGGCCGCTGCCATCCCTGGTGCGCAGGGGGACACGACCCCGTACCCGGCGCCCTTTTTCCAATCCCTTCGGTGGCAGCCTGTACGTTGCCTGAAGTCTCTCCTGCGAAAACAACAACATGAATGACATTCGTCGCACCATCCTGTGGGTGATCTTTGGTTTCTCCATGGTTTTGCTTTGGGACCAATGGCAGATTTACAACGGCCACAAGCCGACCTTCTTCCCGACGCCACCCAAAGCCGAGGCCACGGCCCCCTCTGCGGCAGGAACCACGCCGCCCGCCAATGCCAGCGGCGTGCCCGCAGCCGCACCGGTGGCAGGTCAGGCCACGGCGGTTCCTGGCAGTGCACAAGCCAGCACGGCAGCGCCGCGAGAACGGATCGAGGTCCGCACCGATGTGCTCAAGCTCAGCTTTGACAGCGAAGGCGCCTCACTGGTTCGAACAGAATTCCTCAAGCACGAGGATGCGCATCGCCAAGGCGCGCCTGTGGCGCTGCTCGATGAAAGCAAAGAGCGTGTGTACCTCGCCCAAAGTGGGTTGATTGCGGGCCCTGCGGGCGGTAACTTCCCCACCCATAAAACCGCCATGCGCGTGCTGGCGGGCGAGCGAACACTCCAAGATGGGCAAGACAGCATGACGCTGCAGTTTGAGTCCACGGCCGTGGATGGCGTCAAACTGCTGAAAACCTTCACCTTCAAGCGTGGTGCCTATGACATGAGCGTCAAGCACGAAGTGGTGAACGGCAGCAACGCCCCCGTGGCGCCGCAGCTGTACTTGCAACTGGTACGCGATGGCAACAAGCCCGAAGGCGAGTCCTCTTTCTATTCCACCTTCACCGGCCCCGCCGTCTACACCGGTGCCAAGAAATACCAAAAATTCGAATTCACAGACATTGAAAAAGGCAAAGCAGAATTCGAGAAACAATCCAACGATGGCTACATCGCCATGGTTCAACACTACTTTGCAAGTGCTTGGTTGCTGCCCGACAACCTGCGCCGCGACCTGTTTGCCCGCAAAGTGGATCAAAACTTGTTTGCAGTGGGCATGATCGTGCCTTTGGAGCCGATCGCGCCCGGAGCCAAAAAAGAAGTGCAAGCCAGTTTCTTTGCGGGACCCCAAGAAGAAAAAAAGCTGGAAGCACTCTACCCGGGCCTGGAGTTGGTCAAAGACTACGGCTGGTTGACCATTTTGGCCAAGCCCCTGTATTGGTTGCTTGACAAGCTCAATGGCTACTTGCACAACTGGGGATGGTCCATCGTGGCCCTGGTGGTGCTGCTGAAAATTGGTTTTTACTGGCTGAATGCCCAGGCCTACCGCAGCATGGCCAAAATGAAAGCGGTCAATCCCCGCATCATGGAAATGCGCGAGCGCCTTAAAGACAATCCCCAGCAAATGCAAATGGAGATGATGAAAATCTACCGCGAGGAGAAGGTCAACCCCATGGGCGGCTGTCTGCCCATAGCCATTCAAATCCCGGTGTTCATTGCCTTGTACTGGGTGTTGCTGTCCACAGTGGAGATGCGCAATGCGCCCTGGATTGGCTGGGTCCATGACTTGGCTGCCCCCGATCCCTTCTTCATCCTGCCCGTGCTGATGACTTTGTCAACCCTGCTGCAAACCTGGCTCAACCCCACGCCGCCGGACCCCATGCAAGCCAAGTTGATGTGGATCATGCCGCTGGCCTTCAGCGTGATGTTCTTCTTTTTCCCCGCCGGCCTGGTGCTTTATTGGTTGACCAACAACATTTTGTCGATTGCGCAGCAGTGGCTGATCAACAAGCAGTTGGGCGTGCTGGGCCGTTGATCCGCGCCATGGGCCGAGTCTGAAAGCGCAGACATGCACGACAGAGCGGCCCCCATCATCGCGATCGCCACCGCCCCGGGCCGGGGTGCCGTGGGCATCGTGCGCATCAGCGGACTCAGACTGGGGCCTTGGGTACGGCGCCTTTGCGGGCGAACGCTCAAGCCCAGAGAGGCCACCCTCCTGCCCCTGAAGGATGCGCAGGGGCAAGCCATTGACCAAGTCTTGGCCTTGTATTTTCCAGCGCCGCACAGCTACACCGGAGAAGACGTGCTGGAGTTGCAGGCGCACGGCGGTCCTATCGTGTTGCAACTGCTGGTCGCCCGGTGTCTGGCCGTCGCCCAGGAAAAAACGTCGGAGGATTTGGACGCACCCGCTTGCTTGGCGGGTTTGCGCCTGGCGCGTGCGGGTGAGTTCACCGAGCGTGCGTTTCTCAATCAGAAGCTCGACCTGGCACAAGCCGAGGCGGTGGCTGATTTGATTGACGCCAGCACGGCCTTGGCGGCACGCAGCGCCAGCCGCTCCTTGGCGGGGGCGTTCTCCGAACAAATTCAAGGCTTGCGTGACGCCTTGATTGATCTGCGCATGCTGGTCGAAGCGACCCTGGACTTCCCCGAAGAAGACATCGATTTTCTGGAAAAGGCCGATGCGCGTGGCCAACTGGACCGCTTGCAAACGCAGCTTCACGCGATACAGCAGCGCACGCGACAGGGGGCGTTGCTGCGCGAGGGCATTCGCGTGGTCATCGCGGGCCAGCCCAATGCCGGGAAAAGCTCCTTGCTCAACGCCTTAGCGGGCGCCGAGTTGGCCATTGTCACGCCCATTGCGGGGACCACCCGTGATGTCGTCAGCCAAGCTTTGCAAATTGACGGCGTGCCTTTGCATGTGGTCGACACCGCAGGCTTGCGGCCGCTGGAACATCCGCAGGTGGATGAAGTTGAAAAAATAGGCATTGCGCGGGCCTGGGACCAAATTCGCCAAGCCGATGCGGTGGTTTTTTTGCACGACCTCACGCGCGCCCATGAAACGGCTTATCAAGAGGGCGATGCGCGCATTGCAGCCGCCTTGGCCAGCGACATTGATCCCGACATTCCGGTGTTGCAAGTCTGGAACAAGGCCGATGCGGCTCCGCAGGGCCTGACCCCTTCAGAGGCTTTGTATTTGTCTGCCAAGACCGGTGAAGGATTGGCGGCCTTGCGCGCACGCCTGTTGACACTGGCGGGATGGCAAGCGGGCGCAGGGGATGGCGTTTTCATGGCCCGCGAGCGACATGTTCAGGCCCTGCACCGCGTGGCGCAAGCGCTGGCGCAAGCCCATCAAATACTGAACCACGCCAATGCGGCGCTCGACTTGCTGGCCGAAGAGTTGCGACAAGCGCAAAACGCTTTGGGCGAGATCACTGGCGAGTTCAGCGCCGATGAATTGCTGGGCGTGATCTTCTCGCGCTTTTGCATCGGCAAATAAACCCGCTAGCCTTTCAGTATTTTCTCGGTGGCCACAGCCAAGGCCTCTGGTTTGCCAGACAAAACCAGGGTGTCGCCCTCTTCCAGCAACGTGTCATCGCGCAAGGGCGCTGCATGCCCTTGGTGGCGCCGCAGTTGCACCAAGCGCACGCCCACGCCGTGCAAAGCCAGATGGTCCAGTGTGCAGCCCAAAGAGCGTGCGCCCAAGGGCAAAGTGACGCTGGTCAGTCGCTCATGTTCCAACTCGTCGATGTCGTCGTCATCAGCCCCATGGAAATAGCCGCGCAACAAGTTGTAACGGGCTTCGCGTTGCTCTTGTGTCACGCGAATCACGCGCCGCATGGGTACGCCCATGAGCGCCAGCGCGTGGCTGGCCAGCATCAGGCTGCCTTCAATGGCCTCGGGCACCACTTCGGTGGCGCCTGCTTGGCGCAGCAAATCGAGGTCTCGGTCGTCGCGCGTTCGCACGATCACGGGCACTTGAGGCGCATGGTCGCGCACATGCGCGAGCACGCGCAGGGCGGAGGGGGTGTCGTGGTAGCTCACCACCACCGCTGCCGCACGCGCCAAGCCTGCGGCCATCAAGCTGGGCAAGCGCGCCGCATCACCAAAGACCACGCTTTGACCGGCCGCCGCCGCCTGGCGAACGCGATCAGGGTCCAGGTCCAGGGCCATGTGAGGAATGTTTTCTTGCATGAGCAGGCTGGCCAGGTTTTGGCCGCAGCGGCCGTAGCCGCAAATGATCACATGTGCTTCGTTGCGAATCGAGCGCTTGGCAATGCTGGTCAACTGCACAGATTGCATCAACCAATCGCTGGCCACCCATTTCATGACGATGCGGTCGCTGTACAAAATGATGAACGGTGTGGCCAGCATGGACAACACCATGGCCGCCAGCACCGGGCTCAGCCATTCGGGAGAAATCAAAGACTTTTCGGCGGCCAGGGACAACAGCACAAAACCGAACTCGCCCGCCTGGGCCAGGTACAGGCCGGTGCGCAGCGCCACGCCTGGCGCGGCACCCAAAAGCTTGGCCAGGACCGCCACCAAGGCGGCCTTGGCGACAAGCGGGAAAAGGGTGAGCAGCAAGACCAATGGCCAGTTCTTGATGACGGCCCAGGCTTCCAGTTTCATCCCAATGGTGATGAAGAACAGCCCCAACAATACATCGTGGAAAGGGCGAATGTCGGTTTCAACCTGGTGTTTGTATTCCGTTTCGGCAATCAACATGCCCGCCAAAAATGCGCCCAGGGCCAATGACAGGCCCGCATGCTCGGTCAACCAGGCCAGGCCCAGCGTGATCAGCAGCAGGTTGAGCATGAACAACTCTTCGCTCTTGCGCCGCACCACCACGGTCAACCAAAAGCGCATGATGCGTGGCCCACCCCACAGCAGCAAGCCCACGAGTGCCGCCCCCTTCAAAAGCGCCACGGCCAGGCCCCACCACACATCGCTGCCAGAGGGCATGGCCAAGGCTGGAATCAGCACCAGCAATGGCACGACCGCCAAATCCTGGAACAGCAGCACGCCCATGACACGCTGTCCATGTTCGGAGGACAGCTCCAATCGCTCCGCCATCAGGCGCGCCACAATGGCGGTGCTGGACATGGCCAGCGCGGCGCCCAAGGCGACGGCAGCTTGCCACGACAAATCCCAGCTCAGCCCAACCCAAGAGAACACCATCACCAAGGCCATGTTGCCCAAGAGTGCGCCCAAAATGGTGAGAAACACCTGCCCCAAGCCCAGGCCAAACACCAAGTGCCGCATGCTGCGCAGCTTGGGCAAATTGAACTCCAGGCCAATGACAAACATCAGAAAGACCACGCCAAACTCGGCCAGATAACGAATGCCCGCAGAGTCGCGCGCCAGGGCCAGGGCATTGGGGCCAATGACAATGCCAACCAGGAGATAGCCCAGCATGGCTGGCAGTTTCATGAAGCGAAAAACCACCACGCCCAACACGGCAGCCAGCAAATACAACAAGGCCAGGTCAAGAGAGGTCATGCTGACATGGTAATGGCTGTGGAACACACGGACAGCTGAGGGGTCTATAAAATCTAGGCATGAACACAGTCCCCGACGCAACCTCTGGCCAAAGCGCAACCACCTTCCATGGCGAGCGCATTCTTCAGATGGCCAGAGAAACGCTGGAAATAGAAGCCTCGGCGGTGCAACAACTCGCCTATCGCTTGTCAGAAAGCTTTGTGCAAGCGGTCCAGCGCATGTTGGCCGTGAAGGGGCGGGTGGTGGTGATGGGCATGGGCAAAAGCGGTCATGTCGGTCGCAAGATGGCCGCCACCCTGGCCTCCACGGGAACGCCTGCGTTGTTCGTGCATCCGGCCGAGGCCAGTCACGGTGACTTGGGCATGGTGCAAGCCCAGGATTTGGTGCTGGCTTTGTCCAACAGCGGCGAGAGCGATGAGTTGACGGCCATTTTGCCGGTGCTCAAGCGCTTGGGCATTCCCCTGGTCGCCATCACCGGCGGTCTTGACTCCACCTTGGCCAAGCATGCGGACATTGTGTTGGACAGCGGCGTGGCCAAAGAGGCCTGTCCCTTGAATTTGGCACCTACCGCCAGCACCACAGCCCAACTGGCCTTGGGCGATGCCTTGGCCGTGGCTTTGCTCGATGCCCGCGGCTTCAAGGCCGAAGACTTTGCGCGTTCCCATCCAGGGGGCGCGTTGGGCCGCCGCCTGCTGACGCATGTGCGCGACATCATGCGCCAAGGCGAAGCCGTCCCCTGTGTGCTGCCCTCGGCCGACTTCAGCACACTGATGCGCGAGATGAGCGCCAAGGGCTTGGGCGCCTCGGCCATTGTGGATGACCAGCGGCGCGTTCTCGGCATTTTTACCGATGGGGATTTGCGCCGCCTGATTGAGAAAGGCGTAGCGCTGCGCAGCTTGACGGCCGCAGACGTGATGCATCCCAACCCCCGAACCTTGCGCGACACCGCCCTGGCCGCGCAAGCGGCAGAGCAAATGGAGGCCCACCGCATCACCAGTTTGCTGGTGGTCGATGAGCAGGCGCGTTTGTGTGGCGCGTTGAACAGCAACGATTTGATGCGTGCGAAGGTGATTTGATGGCCCCCGTGTTGCAGCATGACCCGGCGCTGCTCTTGCGCGCGCAGCCGGTTCGGGTGGTCTTTTTTGACATCGATGGCGTGTTTACCGATGGCGGGCTGTATTTTTCGGAGCAGGGAGAAACACTCAAGCGCTTCCACACCCTGGATGGTCAGGGCCTCAAGATGTTGCAACGCGTTGGCATCACGCCAGCCGTCATCACGGGCCGAGACAGCGCACCTTTGCGCCTGCGCTTGAAGGCTTTGGGCATTTCGCACGCCGTGTTCGGAACCGAAGACAAACGCCCCGCCGCCGAAAAAATATTGGCAGAGCTCCAACTCACCTGGTCACAGGCCGCTGCCGTAGGCGACGACTGGCCGGACTTGCCCGTTTTAAAGCGCGTGGCCTTGGCTTGTGCACCTGCTCAAGCGCATCCCGAAGTGGTGGCGCGCGCTCACTTTGTGACCTCGCGCCATGGTGGTGCGGGTGCCGTGCGAGAGGTCTGTGACTTGTTGTTGGTGGCCCACGCACGCTATGCCCAGCTGTTGCAGGAATATTGGGCATGAGTGTTGGCTTGCCAGCGCCGGTTTTCGCCCAACGTGCCCTAACCTTCTGGCGCCGCTTGCGCCAAAGCCTGGATGCTGTGTTGTTGTATTTCCCCGTGTTGCTGATGGGCTTGCTGGCGATGTTGACATATTGGCTGGTTCGCAACACCCCGGCACCGCCGCAGGAGACGCCGCACGTGCAAGCGCGCCACGTGCCCGACTATTTCATGCGTGAGTTTGCTGTCAGAACCTTTGGCGCCAATGGCGGCTTTCGGTCCGAAATCCAAGGCCTCGAAATTCGGCATTACCCAGACACCGACACATTGGAAATGGACCAGCCGCGCATTCGTCGCACCGGGCCACAGGGGCAAGTGACCGTGGCGCAAGCCGACAAAGGCATCTCCAATGCCGACGGCTCCGAAGTTCAACTCATAGGTCGCGCCATGGTGGTGCGTGAAGCTTTTGCGCGTAAAGACAGCGCCCCACAACCGCGTTTTGAATTGCGCAGCGAGTTTCTGCACTTTTTTGTGGACACCGACCGCGTGCAAACACATCTCCCCGTGGAACTGTTGCGGGGTCAAGATCGCTTCACGGCCGATCGCTTGACTTATGACAACCTGGACCAACGGGTGGAGCTGTCGGGGCGAGTGCGCGGGGTATTACATCCCAAGCGCTGACCCGCAAAGTGCACAAGCCATGAAAAAGGCCTCCGAGGAGGCCTTTTGAAAAAACGCGGTTCGCGTGGTGCTCAATAAGAGTCGCCACCGCCGTAGCTGCCACGGCCACCACCACTGCGGGGTGCTGCACCGTAGGGGCTGCGGAAGCTGCCGTCGTTGCCGCCACCCTCGCGACGACCACCGCCGTAGCCGCCACCACCTTCACGACGGCCACCGCCGCCGCCGTAGCCACCGCCACCACCGCCGCCATAACCACCGCCGCCGCCACCAAAGCCACCGGTCCGGGGAGGACGGCGGGCTTCCATGGGACGGGCCTCATTCACCACCAGGCTGCGGCCGCCCAGGGGCTGACCATTCATGCCTTCGATGGCGGCTTGGGCTTCGGCATCACTGCCCATTTCCACAAAGCCGAAACCTTTGGAGCGGCCGGTGTCACGCTCCATCATCACCTTGGCGCTGGTCACGGCACCGAATTGGCCAAAGGCTTGTTCTAAATCACTGTCGCGCACCGAGTACGGCAGGTTGCCCACGTAAAGCTTGTTGCCCATGAAAGGGACTCCTATAAACACATTAACGAAGCGATGGGGTCCCAGGGCACAACGCCAGAAAAGAAAGCGGGGGCGCGAAACTGACCGATCACCAGACTCGCCTGTCCCGCTCGTCAACACAAGAAAGGGAGAGGCTGGACCATTATGAAACAGGATTTACTTGACAAACCAAGCGTTTATCCTAGTTTTTGCAATTTAAGGCTTAAAAACCACACCTAAGCTCGTGCTCACCAATCGCTCTCGCGGTCTGGGGTTGCACCAATTTTGTGAATGCTCAGGTCCGCGCCCATGTATTCCGCCTCTTGGTCCAGCCGCAGGCCACCGGCCAGCACCCGAATCACGCCATACACGACAAAGCCGCCCACAGCGGCCCACAGCACGCCCAATCCGGTGCCGATCAACTGGCCGGTGAGCGTCACCCCGCCCAGGCCTCCCAGCGCTTTGCTGCCGAACAGGCCTGCGGCAATGCCGCCCCAGGTGCCGCAAAGGCCGTGCAAGGGCCAAACGCCCAGCACATCGTCCACTTTCCATTTGTTTTGGGTCAGCGTGAACATGACCACAAACAAGGCCCCGGCAATGGCGCCCACTGCCAGCGCGCCCAGCGGATGCATCAGGTCCGAACCGGCACACACCGCCACCAAGCCGGCCAGGGGACCGTTGTGTACAAAGCCAGGGTCATTGCGGCCCAAGATCAGGGCACTCAAGGTGCCGCCGACCATCGCCAGCAAAGAATTGACCGCCACCAGGCCAGACATTTTGTCCAGTGTCTGTGCGCTCATCACATTGAAGCCAAACCAACCCACAATCAGAATCCAGGCGCCCAAGGCCAAAAAGGGAATGCTGGAGGGTGGGTGCACCGACATGACGCCCCCCTTGCGGTAGCGGTTGTGCCTTGCGCCCAGCAACATCACCGCGGGCAGGGCAATCCAGCCGCCCACCGCATGGACCACCACCGAACCGGCAAAGTCATGGAATTCCTCGCCTGTGAAATCTTTGATCCAGGCCTGAATGCCAAATTTTTGATTCCAGGCCACCCCTTCAAAGAGCGGATAGAGCAGCCCCACAATGACCGCGGTGGCGATCAATTGCGGCCAGAACTTGGCACGCTCGGCAATGCCGCCTGAGATGATGGCCGGAATGGCGGCCGCAAAGGTCAGCAAAAAGAAGAACTTGACCAGCTCGTAGCCATTTTTCTCGGCCAGGGTTTCTGCGCCGACAAAGAAATTCGTGCCGTAGGCGACACCATAGCCCACCAAAAAATAAACCAGGGTGGACATGCTGAAGTCCACCAGGATTTTCACCAAGGCATTCACCTGGTTCTTTTTACGAACTGTGCCCAGTTCTAAAAATGCAAAACCGGCGTGCATGGCCAAAACCATGATGGCGCCAAGCATGATGAACAAGGCATCCGCGCCCTGTTTGTGTGCGTCCATGAGTCTTCCTTGGAAAAATGTTCTTTTTTGGTGCGTTTTTGCCCTGTTTTTCAGGGCTGCACCAATTGCAAGCAAAACCCGCACCAAAAAAGCCAAACCCAAGGCTGTGCATGGCTTGGGCAACCGCAGGCGTTAGCATCAGACCATGGAAGCATTTTGGATATCGACAGGCATCGTGGCACTGGCGGAAATGGGGGACAAAACCCAACTGCTGTCGCTTTTGCTGGCAGCGCGATTCAAAAAGCCCTGGCCCATCGTTTGGGGCATTCTGGTGGCCACCTTGGCCAACCATGGCGCAGCAGGCGCCGTGGGAGCGTGGGTGACGCAATGGTTGGGACCGGTGGCGCTCAAATGGGTGCTGATCGTGTCATTTTTGGCCATGGCGGTGTGGATGCTCATCCCCGACAAGATCGATGACGAAGACGCGCCCCAAGCACCACGCTGGGGGGTGTTTGGTACCACGTTGGTGGCATTTTTTCTGGCCGAAATGGGCGACAAAACCCAAATTGCCACCGTCATGTTGGCGGCCGATTACCAATCATGGGCCTGGGTCGTGGCGGGCACCACGCTGGGCATGATGCTGGCCAATGTGCCGGTGGTTTGGCTGGGCGAGCGCATCACGCGACACATTCCGCTGCTGTGGGTGCATCGCGTCAGTGCCTTGATCTTTGCCGGTCTGGGCTTGGGGCTTTGGCTTTCCTGAACCCCCCAGGATTGGCTATACTGAAACACGCGCCGATTTGCTCCAGCTTGCGGGCGCTTGAAAAAAGTACTGCTAAACACGGAGGCCACATCTGGCTTCGTGGTCAGCGATGCCAGGTTTGTTGATGTCCTTGATTGCCACACCCCGTTTCATGCATTTTCCGGATGCTTTGCCTTTGCAAAGCGGGGCCAGCGTGCGCGATTACACCTTGGCCTATGAAACCTATGGCGAGTTGAATGCCGAGCGCTCCAACGCGGTGCTGATTTGCCATGCCTTGAACGCCTCGCACCATGTGGCAGGCACTTATGAAGGCCAGGCCAAGAGCGAAGGCTGGTGGGACAACATGATTGGCCCGGGCAAGCCGGTCGACACCCAACGTTTCTTCGTGATTGGCGTCAACAACCTTGGCTCCTGCTTTGGCTCCACGGGCCCCATGCATGTGAACCCCGATACCGGGCGTGTGTACGGTGCAGACTTTCCAGTGGTGACCGTGGAAGACTGGGTCAACGCCCAAGCGCGTTTGCTGGATG
Organism: uncultured Bordetella sp.; assembly: GCA_964442645.1. Lineage (GTDB taxonomy): Bacteria > Pseudomonadota > Gammaproteobacteria > Burkholderiales > Burkholderiaceae_C > Limnohabitans. Next base: position 100,098 of record CAYTZZ010000007.1, read on the forward strand.
CTTTGGGCATTGAACAGCTGGCGGCTGTGATGGGCGGCAGCCTGGGGGGCATGCAGGCCCTGAGCTGGACGCTTCAGTACCCGGCGCGCGTGCGCCATGCGGTGGTGGTGGCCAGCGCCCCCAACCTGACCGCTGAAAACATTGCGTTCAACGAGGTGGCGCGCCGCGCCATCGTGACCGACCCGGATTTTCATGGCGGGCACTTTTACCAGCACGACGTCATCCCCAAGCGAGGCTTGCGCATCGCGCGCATGGTGGGCCACATCACCTACCTGAGCGACGATGTCATGAATGAAAAATTCGGACGCGATTTGCGCGCGGCGGTGGTGGATGCCCAAGGTCGCACCACCGATGTGGGCGACTACCGCTACTCCACGCAAGAGGTGGAGTTTCAGATCGAAAGTTATTTGCGCTACCAGGGTGACAAATTCAGCGAGTACTTTGACGCCAACACTTACCTGTTGATCACGCGTGCCTTGGACTATTTCGACCCGGCGCGTCACCATCAGGGCGATTTAAGCGCCGCCCTGGCCAAGACACAAGCCAAATTCTTGCTGGTGAGCTTCAGCACCGACTGGCGCTTTTCACCCGCCCGCAGCCGTGAGATGGTCAAGGCTTTGTTGGACAACCACCGAGAGGTCAGTTACGCCGAAATCGATGCGCCGCATGGCCATGACGCGTTTTTGCTCGATGACCCCCGCTATTTGGAATTGGTGCGTTCTTATTTCGGGCGCATTGCGCTGGAGTTGCACGCATGAGCGACGCCATGATTCGCCAACTGGCCGAACGGGTTCCCATGGGCAGTCGGGTGTTGGACCTGGGCTGTGGCGACGGCGCGTTGCTGGCCTATTTGCAGCAGCACCGTGCCTGCACGGGTTATGGCGTGGAGTTGAGCGACGCCAATGTGCTGGCCTGTGTGAAGCGCGGCGTGCCCGTGTTGCAGTTGAACCTCGACCAGGGGCTGAGCCTGTTTGCCGATCAGTCCTTTGACGTGGTTTTGCAAATCGACACCCTGCAGCATTTGCGCAATGCTGAAACCATGTTGCAAGAAACCGCACGCGTGGGGCGCATGGGCATTGTGGCGTTCCCCAATTTTGCCCACTGGCCCAACCGCCTGAGCATCTTGAAAGGCCGCATGCCGGTCACGCGGCGCTTGCCCTACCAGTGGTATGACACCCCAAACATCCGGGTGGGCACCTTTGATGATTTTGAGGTGTTGGCACGCAAAAACGGCCTTCACGTCCTGGAAGCCTTTGGCCTTCAGGATGAGCATGAGGTTCGCTGGATGCCGAATTGGCGCGCAGGCACTGCAGTTTTCAAATTCAAGGGCGCAAGCGCCTGAACATTTTCACCCTCACAGGAGCAATCACCATGGGACATCTGGTTGTTTTGAAAGCGGCCGACGGCTTCGAGAGCCAAGCCTATGTGGCCCAGCCGAGCATCAAGCCGCGCGGCGCCATTGTTGTGCTGCAAGAAATTTTTGGCGTGAACGCCCATGTCCGTGCCGTCGCCGATGGTTATGCGCTGGCAGGCTACCTGGCCATTGCGCCCGCCACTTTTCACCGCGTCAAAACCGGCGTCGAGCTGGGCTACACGCCGGAAGACATGAATGCAGGCTTTGCTTTGAAAACCGCGGTCGAAGCCTTACCCGCGCCGGGCGTACTGGCCGACATTCAAGCGGCGGTGGACTATGCAGCCCAAACCTCGGGCGGCAAAGTGGGTGTGGTCGGGTACTGCTGGGGCGGCTTGCTGACCTGGCGCGCGGCCGGCGCTGTCAAAGGCGTGAGCGCGGCCGTGCCTTACTACGGCGGCGGTGTGACTTCCGAGGCCGAGATCCAGCGTGTGCCGGCCTGCCCGGTGCAAGCCCACTTTGGCACCAAGGACCACTGGATTCCGCTGGAGACCGTGGAGGCCTTCAAGCGCGCCCAGCCTCAAGTGGAAGTGCATGTCTATGAAGCAGACCATGGCTTCAACTGCGACCACCGGGGTTCCTACAACGAGCCGGCAGCCCATCTGGCGCTGGAGCGTGCCTTGGCGTTTTTCGCCAAGCACGTGGGTTGACCGTCGCTGAGGCTCAGCGTGCCGTGCGTTTCAAATGCTCGGCCGCATCCAGGGCGAAGTAGGTCAGGATGCCGTCGGCACCGGCGCGTTTGAAAGCCAAGAGGCTTTCCAGCATGACGGCTTCCTGATCGAGCCAGCCATTTTTCGCTGCGGCCATGAGCATGGCGTATTCTCCCGACACTTGGTAAACAAAGGTGGGGATCTGGAAGCTTTCCTTGACGCGGCGGACAATGTCCAGATAGGGCATACCGGGCTTGACCATCACCATGTCGGCGCCTTCTTCGATGTCCATGGCCACTTCGCGCAAGGCCTCATCTGTGTTGCCCGGGTCCATCTGGTAGACCTTCTTGTTGCTCTTGCCGAGGTTACCCGCCGAGCCCACGGCGTCTCGGAAGGGGCCGTAAAAAGCGCTGGCGTACTTGGCGCTGTAGGCCATGATGCGGGTGTGAACATGGCCTTTGGCTTCCAGGGCCTGGCGAATCGCGCCAATGCGGCCGTCCATCATGTCGCTGGGGGCCACAAAGTCCACGCCCGCGTCGGCCTGGGCGAGCGCCTGTTGCACCAAAATTTCCACCGTGGGGTCGTTGAGGATGTAGCCTGTGTCATCCAGCAGCCCATCTTGACCATGGCTGGTGAAGGGGTCGAGTGCCACGTCGGTCAGAACGCCCAGGTCGGGGAACTCTTTTTTCAAGGCACGCACCACCCGCGGCACCAAGCCCTCGGGGTTCATGGCTTCGCGGCCGTCCGGGGTTTTCAGGCGGGTGTCGATGACGGGGAACAAAGCCATGACCGGCACGCCCAGTTTCACGCAGCGCTCGGCCACGGGCAGCAACAAGTCCAGGCTCAGGCGTTCCACGCCGGGCATGGACGCAATGGCCTCGCGACGATTTTGACCATCGAGGACAAAAACGGGGTAAATCAAATCGTCGACCGTCAGTGAGTGCTCGCGCACGAGGCGACGTGTGAAATCATCCCTGCGCAGGCGGCGCAGTCGGGTCGCGGGGAATTGGGTAGAGATCGTCATGGCCAAAATTGTGCACCTGACGCGCACGTTTGACCAGTTCTTTCTTTCGCCAAGGCGACCTGGGATGGGTTTTCGGGTTTTGGAGCTTGTCCGCCTGCGCACGCTTTGCTAGATTTTGGGTCGAGTGCTTTGCACTCCCCGCTGACCTCCCTGAGCGGGCGCTTTTGGCCTTTGGGCCGAAGGTGTTGCCGCCCGACTTTGGTCGGGCTTTTTTTTGGCTGCGCATGGCACTACACTGACCGCATGCTCTGGGTTAAATCGCTCCACATCGTTTTTGTCGCCAGCTGGTTTGCCGGCCTGTTCTACCTTCCAAGAATCTTTGTGAATCTGGCGATGGTGCCGCCCGAATCCGAGGCCGAGCGCACGCGTTTGTTGCTGATGGCCCGAAAACTCATGCGCTTCATGAACCTGCTGCTGTGGCCGGCTGTGGGACTGGGCCTGGTCTTGTGGGTGCATTACGGCATTGGCTGGGGACCCGGCCAGGGCTGGATGCATGCCAAACTGGCGGTGGTGGTCTTGGCGATCGGCTACCACCATGTGTGTGCCAGCATGCTGCGCCAATGGGAAGCGCGGACGGTCACGCGCAGCCATGTCTGGTTTCGGGTTTTCAACGAAATTCCGGTGATCTTGATGGTCTTGGCCGTGTGTTTGGTGGTGGTCAAGCCCGCCGAATTGGGCGAATTTTCCCTGACCATCGGTGCGGGCTTGGGACTGTTGATCGCTGTCACCGTGGGAATTCTCAAACTGCGCGGGCGCTGAGCCATGCGAAAGACCTCCGCCTGGCCCCTGGCCTGGGTCTATGCGGCGCTGATTGTCTACGCCAGCCTCTACCCTTTTGACAACTGGCGCGATCAGGGTTTGGCGCCGTGGTCTTTCCTGGCCGCGCCCATCACCCGCTACTGGAGCGGCTTTGATGTGCTCGCCAATTTATGGGGTTACGCCCCGTTGGGTTTTTGGTTGACCTTGGCGGCGCTGCGCACAGGACGCCGCCAATGGGCGATTCGTGCCAGCGTGCTGGTGGGCATGGCCCTGTCGTTGGCGCTGGAAAGTTTGCAAAGCTATTTGCCCGCAAGGGTGCCCTCCACTTTGGATTGGGTGCTCAACACGCTGGGCGTGGCGTTGGGCGCGGTGCTGGCCAGCACCCTGGAGCGCTGGGGTTGGCTGGACCGTTGGGCGCGCTTTCGCGCGCGCTGGTTTGTGCCGCAGGCCCATGGCGCTTTGGCGTTGTTGATGTTGTGGCCCCTGGCCTTGCTGTTTCCTGCGGCGGTGCCCCTGGGCTTGGGTCAGGTCATGGAGCGCTTGGAAAGCGCCTTGGGCGAAGCCCTGCGGCACACGCCATTTTTGGAGTGGCTGCCATTGCGTCCGGTCGAGTTGCAGCCCTTGCTGCCGGGTGGGCAATTGTTGTGCGTCTTGCTGGGTTTGCTGGTGCCCTGTCTGTTGGGCTTTTCCTTGATTCGCCGGCGCATGCTGCGCCTGAAGTTTGTGCTGCTGCTGCTGCTGGTCGGCGTGTGTTTGAGTGCCCTGTCTGCCACGCTCAGCTATGGCCCGCGCAACGCCTGGACCTGGCTGGATTTGCCCGCCCTGCTTGGCCTGGGCTTGGGTGCGGTGGTGGCCGTGTTGCTGGTGCCCTTGCCACACCGGACCTGTTTGGCTTTGTTGTTGCTGGTCGGCATGTTGCACCTGAGCTTGTTGAACCAAGCGCCCGCCAGTGCCTATTTCGCGCAAACCCTGCAAACCTGGGAGCAAGGGCGCTTCATCCGGTTTCACGGGCTGGCGCAGTGGTTGGGCTGGCTTTGGCCCTTTGCCGTGTTGCTAGAAGCCCTGGTCCGCTTGTCACAACCGGCTTCGGGCAAGCCCGCTCCTTAGAATGGCGACCATGTCAGATCCCTCTTATTACAAACACCACGTGTTTTTTTGCCTGAATGAGCGCAGCAACGGCGAGGCCTGTTGTGCGCACCAGGGGGCACAACAGGCCTTCGACCATTGCAAGGCCAGCGTCAAGGCCGCGGGGCTGGCGGGGCCCGGCGGCGCACGCGTCAACAAGGCCGGTTGCCTGGACCGCTGCGCCGGGGGGCCGGTGATGGTGGTGTACCCCGAGGCGGTCTGGTACACCTTTGTGGACAAGGCCGACATCGATGAAATTGTGGAGACCCATTTGAAGAAGGGCCAAGTGGTCGAGCGTTTGCGCACCCCCGCCCACCTGGGGCGATGAGGCCGTGAACGCCAACACCCAGAAGCAACACATCGCGGGTGCGGCCGGCACGATCGAGTTGCTGGTGGACACCCCTGCTGAGCGCCCCCTTGGGGTGGCGGTGTTGTCACACCCCCATCCTTTGTTTGGGGGCACCATGGACAACAAGGTGGTGCAGACCTTGGCGCGCGCTTTTGTGCAATGCGGTTGGCAAGCCGTGCGCTTCAACTTTCGGGGCGTCGGTGCCAGTGGCGGTCAATACGATGAAGGCCGTGGCGAACTCGAGGACTTGCTCAGCGTCGTGGAACAGATGGCGCCAAGCGGTCCGTTGGCGTTGGCTGGTTTTTCGTTCGGCGCCTTTGTCACCAGCCATGCTGTCGCCCGTTTGGCGGGCCAGCGCGAGCTGCGCCACGTGGTGCTGGTGGGCACCGCGGCCTCTCGTTTTGAGGTGGCCCCGGTGCCGCCCGAATTGCACGAGGTGACGCTGGCCATCCATGGCGAGGCCGACGACACCGTCCCCCTTTCTGCGGTGATGGATTGGGCCCGCCCACAGAGCCTGCCGGTGCTGGTGATCCCGGGAGGCGGCCATTTCTTTCACGGACAATTGCCCTTGCTGAAGAACTTGATCGCGCGTCATTTACGCGCTGGATAAACCCCCTACGCCTATGTCACTGAAAAAAATTGGATGTGTTGCACTCGCCATTTGGGCGGGCTGCCTGTTACCCTTTGCCAGCCGGGCGCAAGCGCCACAGACGCCTGAGGTAGCAGCAAGGGCTTACTTGCTGGTGGATGTGTCGGCCCAACAGGTGCTGGCCGAGAGCCAGGCCGACACGCCGGTGGAGCCGGCCTCCTTGACCAAGCTGATGACCGCCTATGTGGTTTTTGACGCCTTGCGCAGCAAGAAAATCACATTGCAGCAAACCTTTTCCGTCAGCCCGCGGGCCTGGAAAATGCCCGGCTCACGCATGTTCATCGACCCCAAGATGCAAGTGCCGGTGGAAGACTTGATCAAGGGCATGATTGTGCAATCGGGCAACGACGCCACTGTGGCCTTGGCGGAAGGCTTGGCCGGCAGCGTGGAGCGGTTTGTCGAATTGATGAACGACCAGGCCAAAATCTTGGGCCTGACCGCCACCACCTACAAGAACCCGGAAGGCCTGACCGAGCCCGGCCACACCACCACCGCCCGCGACCTGGCGACGCTGGCGCAACGCCTGTTACGTGACTTCCCCGACTATGTGGGCTATTACGCCCTCAAGAAATACCGTTATCCCGGCACGCCTGCAGCCAACGACACCAATCGAAACCTGTTGTTGTTTCGCGACCCTTCGGTCGATGGCTTGAAAACCGGTCACACCCAGGCGGCAGGCTACTGCCTGGTGGCGACCGCCCAGCGCGATGTGACCGGCCTCAAGGGCCGACGCCTGCTCTCCATCGTGTTGGGCGCAACCAGTGAGAATGCGCGTGCCGTGGAGTCGCAGAAATTGCTGAACTGGGGCTACACCGCCTTTGATGCCGTCAAGCTGTTCGATGGCGGCCAGGCGGTGGTGACCCCCACGGTCTGGAAGGGGCGCAGCCCCACGGCCTCTTTGGGGCGCGTGCAGCCGATCGTGGTGGCGGTGCCCGCTGGCCAGGCATCCCGCCTGAAAACCGAGGTGGCCCGCCCCGACCCCCTGGTGGCTCCGTTGAAGCAGGGCCAGGAAGTGGGCACCCTCAAGGTGTCTCTGGGTGAGCAGCCCCTGCTCAACATCCCCCTGGTCAGCCTGACCGCCGTGGACGAGTCGGGCGTGCTGGGCCGGGCCTGGGATGCCGTGCGCTTGTGGATCAAGTGAAACCCGCTGGCTGTGCGAGGAAAACCAAAGGTTTCACCTGCAAGCCATTGATGCGTCGAAGAAAACTGTTACACTAGAAGGCTTTTCGGAATTTCCGAGAAGGATTTCACGTTTTCGTTATTCACGTTAATTCACGTTTAGGGACGTTTTTTAAATGCCAACCATCAATCAATTGGTGCGTCAGGGGCGCGAGGTCGAAAAGACCAAGTCCAAAAGCCCTGCGATGCAAAACTCGCCGCAGCGTCGCGGCGTGTGCACCCGTGTGTACACCACGACGCCTAAGAAGCCGAACTCCGCTCTGCGTAAAGTCGCCAAAGTGCGCCTGACCAACGGGTTCGAAGTCATTTCCTACATCGGCGGTGAAGGCCACAACCTGCAAGAGCACTCTGTGGTGCTGGTGCGCGGTGGTCGTGTCAAAGACTTGCCCGGTGTGCGTTACCACATCGTGCGTGGCTCGCTCGACCTGCAAGGCGTGAAAGACCGCAAGCAGTCGCGCTCCAAGTACGGTGCCAAGCGTCCCAAGAAGGCTTAATTCTTGAAATCCAAGGTGCTTCCTTTCGTCAGGCAGACGAACTGAAGCGAAGTGACCCCAAGCCCCGATGTCCGGAGGTGGGTCGAGTAAGTGGGAATCT
>CAYTZZ010000008.1:0-104496 GCA_964442645.1 uncultured Bordetella sp.
GTCTGCAGCGCCGCCACTTGCGTGTCCAGCAAGGCCGCCACTTGTGCGGTCAGCAGGTTCGGTACCTGCGCCGTGGTCAGTGCTTGAACTTGGCTCGTCGTCAGCGCCTGTACCTGATCGGTCGACAGACTTGCGACTTGGCCCGTTGTCAGCGCCTGGATTTGCACATCCATGAGGGATTGAATTTGATCCGTTGTCAACTGAATCAAATCTTGTGTTTCCATGGCACCCACTTGCGCCGTTCTTAACGCAGCCACTTGTTGAGTCAACAACGTGGGCACCTGCGACAGGGTCAAGCTGACGATGTCCTCCGTGCCCATGGCCATGATTTGCTCAGTGCCTAAGGCTTGCAATTGATTCGTCAACAGAGCGGCCGTTTGCTGAGTACTCAAGGCTGCTATTTGAGCGGTACCCAGCAATTGAAGCATGTCGGTGCTGAGCGCTACCAGGCTGGACGTTGACAATGCAGAGATCTGTGCCGTGGTCACCGCCACAGCTTGGCTGCTGTACAAAACAGCCACCTGATCTGTCTGCAGCGCAGCGATGTTCGCGGTGGACAAGGCCGAAACCTGGCCCGTCGACAAGGCACGAATTTGCGCTGTGGTCAAACTGGCAACTTGGTCCGTGGTCATCGCCAGGACATACGCAGAGTTCAAAGCGCCGAATTGCGACGGTGTCAAAGCCTCCAAACTGGCCGGGTTCAAGGCACCCAACTGAAGGGTGCCAAAAGCACCAATCTGATCAGTCTTCATCACAGCAGTTTGTGCCGTGGTCAAAGCAGCCACATCTGCTGTTTCCATTGCGGCATATTGGGCTGCAGTCAGAGCCGAGATTTGCGAAGTCGTCAGGTTCGCAACTTGCGATGTTGCGAGGGCAACAATGAGATCGGTGCCCAGCGACTTCATCTGGCTGGCACTGAGGGTTTTTAGATCCACTGTTTCAATGGCTGCCAACTGGCTGGTCGTCAAGTTCGAAAGCAAGCCCGTAGCCAGTGTTGCCAATTGCTGCGTGGTCAGCGCAGCAATTTGGTCTGTCGACAGCGATCGCCATTGCGTTGAATTCAAGGCATTCAGATCCACCGTTTCAAGCGCCTGAATCTGGTCGGTGCGAAGCGCCTGAAGTTGCGCCGTGGTCAAGGTGGTCGCTTGCTGCGTTGTCAATGCCACCACTTGGTCGGTGCGCAAAGCTTGTACGGATGCCGTGCTAATCGCCGGGATGTCTTCTGGCATCACTGAGACAAATTGCCCTGTCGTCAAAGCGCTGGCCTGTGCCGTCGTCAGGGCGTTGGCTTGCGCTGTGGTCAGGCTCCTGACCTGTGCGACCGTCAGGCTGACAATATCTCTGGTCTCCATCGCGCTGACTTGATCGGTTCCCAAGCCAGCCATTTGGGCGGTGGTCAGACTGACCACTTGGGCTGTGGTCAAAGACACCATTTGATCGGTGCTCAGCGCACGAAGTTGTGCGGTGGAGAGTCCGCTGACAAGCGCGGTGACCATGGCCGCCACTTGGGTCGTGGTCATGCTCGACAGTTGCGCTGTTGTGAACGCAGAAACCTGCGCAGTGGTCAAACTGGCAACGTCGTCTGTTTCAAGCGATGCAAATTGCTCGGGTGTGAAGGCATTCAACTGCCCCACCGTCAACCCACGGACTTGTTCGGTGGTCAAGGCCTGAACTTGGCCTGTGGTCAGGCCTGAAAGAGTCGCTGTGGAAATCGCTTTGACAACCGGGGTAGGAATTGCGGCCACTTGCTGAGTGGTGAGCGCGGCGAAAACCTCAGGCGCAAAGGCATTCAACTGCTGCGAACTCAGCGATGGCACCTGATCCGTGGTCAAACTGGACAGGGCTTGCGTCGAAAGCGCCGCCACTTGCTGCTCAGACAAGGACTTGATTTGCGCCGTGGTCAAACCAACCACTTGGCCGCCAGACAACGCGGCCATCTGGCTGGTGGTCATGGCCGCAATGGCCGTTCTAAAGATGGCCCCCAAATCTTGGCTTTGCAAAGCAGAGACTTGAGCTTCTGTGAAGGCAGTGAGCTGCGTGCTGTCCAATTGCGCCAGTTGGGCCGTGGTCAAAGCCACCACCTGGTCTGTGCGCATGGCTTGGATTTGGGCCGTGCTGAACTCTGCAAATGCAAGGGTGTTCAGACTTGCAATCTGTGCCGTGCCCAGCAAATTGATTTGCGCCGAGGTCAGGCCTGGCGCTTGCACGCCACGCAAGACACCCATGCTGGCATCTGAAAGTTTGACAACGTCTGCCAATTCCATGGCGGACAATTGCGCACTGCCAAGCGCATAGACTTGACCGCTTTCCAGGTTAGCTACTTGCGCCGTGGTCAGCGCAGCAATCTGCGTGCTGTTCATGGCACGGATGGCACCACTGTTCAAGGCCTTGAAATCCTCTACTTGCATGGCAGCCAATTGCGCAGAGGATAGCGCAGGAACCTGGGTACCCACAATCTCAGCAGCTTGCGCAGTGGTCAATGCCACCACTTGCTGCGTTTGAAGCACAGCCACCTGCGAGCTGGTCATTTTGCCAATGTTGGCGGAATCCACGGCAGCGATTTGATCGGTGCCCAACGCAGTCAGCTGCGCTGTTGTGAGTCGGGTGGTTTGTGTGGCGTTGAGCGCCCCAATCTGGCCGGTGCTCAAAGCGCGAAGATCACGGGTTTCGATGAAAGGAATTTGCGCAACGGTCAAAGAAGCCACTTGAGCGGTGGTCAAGTTGGCGAATTGCAGCGTGCTCAAGGCCTGAATTTGCGCAGAATTCAACGATGTGAACTGGCTTTCCGTCAAGCTGACCACGTCCGTTGTTTCAAGGGCGGCAATTTGCTCTGTCCTCAGCCCGTTGAGCTGTTCGACGCGCAAAGCGGCAACTTGTTGGGTCGTCAAGCTGACAATCAAGTCGGTTCCCAAGGCCCTCAGTTGCAAGGAGCTCAGGGCTTGAATTTGCGCGGTTGTCATGGCAGCCAATTGCTGCGTGCTCAGCGTGCTGGCCTGAGCGGTCGAGAGCCCAGACAATGCCCCAGAGCTGAGTGCCGCCACTTGTTGTGTCTGCAAGGCACGCAGATCTGCTGTTTCCAGGGAAAGCGCCTGACCAGCTTGAAGTCCTCTCAAGGCACTGGTACTAAGCGCAGACCACTGCTCGGTTTGCAACGCTACGATTTGGTTGCTGGTCAGGCCTGCGATCTGCAGCGAGTTCAAAGTAAGAACCTGCTCGGTCGTCAGTGCGGCCACCTGCTCGGTGGTCAACATGACCACCTGTTTGCTGCCCATCGATGCCAATTGGTCAGCCGTCAAAACACGAACCTGAGCGGTTGTCAGGGAAGCCACTTGATTGGCAGTCATCCCGCCCAGCGCAGCCGTTCCCAGTGCGACCAGGTCAACCGCTTCCACCGCAGCCACTTGACTGGTGGTCAGCCCACGAACCTGCGTGGAGGTCAATGCACGGAATTGATCAGTCCGCAAAGCCTGTAATGCGGCAGTGCCAATTGCTGCAAACGCCGATGATGGCATCACAGCCAACTCGTCTGTCGATAGGATCGGTATCTGTGAGGCACCCAATGCCGCCACCTGCTGGGAGCTCAAGGCTTTGACTTGTTGGGTGTCAAGCCATGCTATTTGCTGGGTGCTCAATTGCGCGGCGGCGGCTGTGGCGAGTGCCGAAATTTGAGCTGGCTTCAGTGCCTGAATGTGACTTTGCACAAGCCCGCTGAGTTGGTCAGGTCCCAAAGCTGCAATTTGCTCAGAGTCCAGCGATTGGATCTGCACCGTGGACAAACTGCTCAATTGGGCCGTTGTAAAGCTGGCAATCTGCGCTGTCGTGAGCGAGGTCAACTGCGAATCGCTCAATGCCGCCAAGTCGCGGGTTTCTATGGCCGCCACCTGTGAGGTCAGCAAGGCCGAAATCTGCAGTGAGCTCAATGCAGTGAATTGCTCAGTTGAGAGTGCTGCCACCCTGTCAGTCGCCAGTGCTTTCAACTGCTCAGCCGTCAGTTGAGCCACTTGGGCAGTGGTCAAGCCGCCAAGTTGCGTCGTGGTCAGGACAGAGAATTGATCGGTGGTCCACCCAATCAACTGTTTGGCAACCAAAGCACCGATTTGATCGGCATCCAACACCGCCAAATCGCGCGTTTCCAGCCCGCGCAATTGGGCAGAGCTGAGCGCAGACATTTGCGTGGTTGACAAGCCAGCCACCTGCGCAGTGGTCAGTGCTTTGATTTGTTCTGTGGACAAGCCAGCCATGCGGGTCGCAGACATGGCGTTCAAGTCCGCCACATCGACGGTTGCAATTTGTTCGGTGGTGAGAGCTGCGACTTGAGCCGCACTCATGGCGGCAACATGCTGGGTTTGAAGCGCTTCGATCTGAGATGTGCTCAGCGATTGCATCTGCGCCGATGTCAAACCGGTAAAAGCTGCGGTCGTCAACGCCGCCAAATCGGCGGTCTCAATTGCCCTGACCTGCTCAGTGCTCAAAGACCGGACATGATCAGAGCGCAGCACAGAGGCTTGCTCGGTGCGCAAGGCCTGGATTTGTGATGTTGCCAGTGCGCTGATGTTAGTCGCCTTGATCGCCTGCACATCGCTGGTTGTCAAGGTTTGAACTTGCTGTGTGGTCAGCGTTGCCAACAACTGCGTCGTCAGGCTTGCGAACTTGTCGGACGACAATGCAAAGATTTGCTGCGTTTCCAGCGTCGCCCATTGATGGGTGGTCAATGCATTGACTTGTGCTGAAGTCAGCGCTGCCACTTGGGCCGTCGTCAGAGCTGTGACGTTATCCGTGCCCAGCGCTCGCATGTCATCTGCCGACCAGCCATCCAGCTGATCAGCCTGCAAGGACTTGATTTGATCAGCGCTCAGGGATTGGATCTGCGCAGTGGTCATGCTACCCAACTGGGCCGACCCCATCACTGCGAGTTGATGCGTCTCAAACGCCATGACCTGGTGGGTTTGCAAGGCCATGACTTGTGCTGAACTCAAGCCTTCGACTTGTCCTGTGCTGAGGCTTTGAATTTGTGCTGTAGTCAGGGCTTTGACCTGATCTGCTGTCATCTTGACGATTTGCACTGTCGTGAGCACGGCCAAATCCTGCGTCTCCAGTGCTTGTATTTGTGACGTGCTCAGCTGTGGCATTTGCGTCTCAGAGAGAGCCCGCACTTGTGCCGTAGAAAGGTTGGCCACTTGCGCTGTGTCCAAAGCGCGAAGTTGGGCCAAACCCAGGGCGCTGATGGCACTGGTCGACAGTGCCACCAAGCCCGCCTCCTCCAGCGACCTCACTTGTGCGGTCGTCAGTGCCATGGCTTGGCCTGGCAGCAACTGAGACATTTGCTCGGTGGTCAGCGCATTCAATTGCGAGGTCAAAATGCTTGCAACCTGCACAGCTGACAAAGCACTCACTTGTCCTGTCGTCAATTGTGCGACCTGCTCGGTTCCCAGCGCCCGAATTTGTGCTGAGTTCAACCTTGTGAGGTCACCTGTCTCAATGGCGCGCACTTGTGCCGTGCTCAAATTGCTGATCTGCGCGGTCGTGAGAGAGCTCACCTGCTGAGAGTCCATCGCAGCGATCTTGGCCGTGTCGAGACCGAGCAATTGACTCGCAGTCAATGCAGACACCTGGTCCGAACGGAGTGCCGCCACCTGGGCGTTGGTCAGATTGCGAATTTGCTCTGTTCCCAGGGCTTGAATCCATTGGGTAGAGACAGCACGCAGTTGTTGCGAGTTCAGCACTGACAAGTCTGCAGTTTCCAAGGCGGCAACTTGGCCCGTCGTCAGCGCGGCGACCTGAGCGGATTTCAGCGCAGCAAATTGCGACGTCCCCAACGATCGCAGCGCACTGGTGCCCAGGGCGGCCACTTGGTCTGACAGTAGCGCTGACACTTGCACCGTATCCAGCGCGGAGACATAGCCCTCGGGCAAGGCCGCCAGTTTTTCAGCATCAATGCCAACAAGCTGGTTGGCCCTCAAGGAAACAAATTGCTCAGTACCGAGGGCCAACAGACGATCGGTGGCAAGCGCCCCCAACTGAATGGACGACAAGCCTGCCAAATTCAGGGTGCTCATGGCGGCCACTTGTGCCGTCGTGAAGCCCATGATTTGTTGCGTCGTGAAGCCAGAAATTTGCGCCGAAGAGAAACTCCGAATTTGGTCGGTGGCCAGAACGCTGAGTTGCGCGGGTGTCATGGCCGATAGCTGGGTCCCGCCCATCCTGAACGAGGCAATTTGGGCCGTGTTCATGCTCAGCATTTGGTCCGTTGTCAGCGCTGACAATTGGGCAGAGCTGATGCCCGCCAGTTGCGCTGTGGTCACGGCTCGGAACTGATCGGTGGTCAAGGCCTGGACTTGTTGCGTGCTCAAGGCTTTGAAATTGGCCAAACTCAGGGCCGCAATGTCTTGCGTGTCCAAGGCCTGCAACTGCGTGGTGTCTAGCACCGCGAGCTGGGTCGATTTGAAGGCAGCGACTTGCTGGCTCTGCAAGGCCTTGATTTGCGCCGTGTCAAAAACCTGTAGCTGCGCTGCGGTCAAGCTTCCCACTTGCGAGGACGCCAGGGCAGCCACATCAGCGGTTTCCAGTGCGCTGACCTGATCTGTCCGCAAGCCGGCCAATTGAATGTTGCTCAGGTTCGCCAACTGTTGGGTTGACATGGCCGTGATTTGGGCGGTCTCCAGCGACGCCAGTTTGTTGGCGGTCAAGGCAGCCAATTGGGCGGTGGTCAACGAGGCGATTTGCCCTTGACTCAATTGCGTCAATTGTGTGGAGCTCAGGGCCTTGATTTGATCCGCGCTCAATGACACAAGGTCCGCGGTTTCAATGGCTGAAATGGATGCCTCGGGCAAGGCGGCCAGTTGCGCTGGCGTCATGGCTTTGAATTGCTCGACAGTCAAGGCTTGCAACTGGCTGGTCTGCAAGCTTGCAACGCGCGCTGACGACAGGACTTTGATGCTGTCCGTTTGGAGCGCCGCCACCTGTTCGGTTTTCAAGGCTGTCAGTTGGTCCGTGGTGAACCCGGCCATTTGCGACCATTTCAGGGCCGCGATTTGTGCCGTGCTCCAGGCACGAACATCCTCTGTGGTCAGCGCTGAAATCTGCTGCGAGGTGAGCGCTGCCACCTGCTCGGTGGTCATTGCAGCGAATTGCGATGCACGCATTGCCGCCAACTGCGAACTGCTCAGGGCTTTCAGGTCTGCTGCTTCGATGGCCACCAATTTGTCTGTGGCCAGCCCGTCCAGTTGGGCTGTGGTCAATGCACGCACTTGGGCAGAGCCCAATGCAACGAATTGGTCTGTGGACATCACGGCCAATTGGCTCGCCTGCAAGTTGGCGACGCCGGACAGTGAGAATGCCGCCACTTGCTCTGTTTGCAGGGCTTGAACCTGGGCCGTGGTCAATGCTGCGACTTGATTTGTGCTCAGGCCGCGAATTTGCGCTGATGTCATCTCCTGCAAGTCAACCAGCTCAATCGCCTTGATCTGCGAATCGTTGAGCGCTTGCAATTGGGCTGAATTCAGGCCTTGAATTTGATCGGTGCTGAAAGACGCCAGTTGAATGGTTTGTAACGACGCCATTTGGACCGTCGTCAGACCTGCGAGCTGCTGCGTGCTCATCACGGCCAAGTCCTGGGTTTCCAAGGCTTGTACTTGTTGAGTCGTCATTCCCCGCAATTGGGCGGAGGTCAATACACCGGCTTGTTCAGTGGTCAAAGCGACCACGCGGTCTGTGGCCAGAACGGCTATCTGACGGCTGTCGAGCTTGGTCAGATCGCCGGGGTCCATCGCGGCCACCTGATCCGTTCGCAACGCTGCCATCTGCGCAGTCGTCAGCGCCAAGGCCTGGGCTGCCGTCAATTGCGTCACTTGTTGCGCTTGCATGCCTGCAATTTGTGCGGTTTGCAGCCCTGCAATTTGCTGTGAGTTCAAGGCCGTGATCTGGCCCTCGCTCAACAATGAGAGTTTGTCCGTGCTTAGCGTCTGCAATTGAGCGACCGACAGGCCTCTGATGCCCGCTGTGCTCAAGGCCAGGACTTGGTCTGTTTGAAGCGCCACCAATTGAGTGGTACTCAAAGCAGAGAGCTGGACAGAACTTAAGCTGCTGATCAATGCAGTTGACAGCGCCTGAATTTGCGAGGTGTTCAAGGCTTTGACGGCCTCGGAGTCCAGCACCACCAATTGGGCGACATCGAGCGCTGCAACTTGTTGCGTCGCCAGCGCAAACACCTGGCCAGAACTCAGACCCAGCAGTTGGGCCGATGTCAACGCCTTGATGTCCGCGGTCTCCAGTTGCCGCAACGCCTGGGTAGACAAATTGTTCAGCTGGTCCACTGTGAGGCCGCGCACTTGGGATGTGCTGAGTGCCATCACCTGGTCTGTACCTAAAGCGCGCATTTGCGCGGAGGTCAAGCCTGACAACTGGGACGTGCGCAGCACCGCCAGGTCAAGGGTTTCCAGAGCCTGCACTTGCTGCGTTGTGAACCCCCGGATTTGGTTGGAAGTCAAGGCCTGCGCTTGCTGAGTGGTCAAGGCCACGATGCGGTCTGTTTTCAGGGCTGCCAACTGGCTGCTGTTCATCGCCGCCAAATCTTCCGTGCCAAGCGCCGCCACTTGTTCTGTCAGCAAAGCAGTCACTTGCGCGGTGCTCAGCGTCAACATTTGGGACGACGTCAGAGCGCCGACCTGGGCTGTCGTGAGACCCGCCAATTGAGCGGTCGACAGCGCTTTGATTTGCTCGATTTTCAAGGATGCCACTTGGGTTGCACCCCAAAGCGACAGCTTGTCGGTGGTCAACGCCTGGATCTGTGAAGATGACAAACCACCCAGCTCGGCGGCGTTCAGTGCAGTCACCTGATCAGTACCCAACGCAACCACCTGGGGGATGGCCAAGGCAGCCAGTTGCGAGGAATTCAGCGCAGCCACCTGGGCCGTGCTCAAAGATTGAATTTGTCCCGTGCTGAGCGCCCTGACACTGCCAGACCCCAAAGCCCTGACCTGATGGGTCGCCAGCGCGGACACTTGCGCCGTGGTCAGCGCCACCACTTGGACGGTGCCCAGCCCTTGCAGCTGGTCGGTCGTCAAGGCGCGGATATCCGCGATTTCAAGTTCTCGCAACGCTTGGGTGGTGAGACCATTCAGTAAACCGGCACTCAACCCGCGGACTTGCGTGGTCGTGAGCGCTGCCGCCTGGGCCGTGGTCAAAACGCTCGCCTGCGCAGCTGTCAAGCCGCCAAGTTGAACGGTGCTCATGACCGCCAGGTCGCTGGCTTCCAGCGCTTGAAGCTGTTCCGTGGTCAATGCACGTACTTGGCTTGAATTCAGCGCTGCAACCTGTTGTGTGCTGAGGGCCACAACCTGGTCGGTTTGCAAGGCGGCCACTTGTAGCGAGCTCATCGCGCCCACTTGTGCTGTGCTCAAATTTTGGACTTGAGCGGTCGTCAAAGCAGCGATTTGACTCGCTCCCAGCGCTCTGACCTGCGTGGAGGTCATGGCAAGCACTTGCGCTGCCTCCAGGGAAGTCAGTTGTTCTGTCGTCAGCGCGGCCACCTGGCTGGACTGCAATGCGCGAATGGCTTGGGTTGTCAGCACCTGAAGTTGCGCCGTGGTCAGGCCTTGCAGCTGAGTGGACGTCAACACGGCCAAATCGGCCGTGTCCAGCACCCCAAACTGCTCCGTGTTCAAGCCACTCAAGGCGGCTGAGGAGAGCTTCTTGAGATTGGCCGTACTGATGGAATGGATCTGTGCGGTGGTCAAGCCACTGGCTTGAGCCTGGCTGATGTTGGGAAGTTGCATCGCCAAGGCTGAGAGCTGTGCGGTGCTCAGACTGGCAATCTGGGCGGTGGTGAAGGCAGCAAATTGAGCGCTGTTCAAGCCGCTGATCAGCTTGGAACTGATGGCTGTAACGTCCGCTGTCTCAAGTGCAGCGACCTGGTCTGTACGCAGGCTTTTGAGTTGGGCCAAAGACAGCGCTTGCACATCTTCAGACGTCATGGCCAATACTTGTGTCGTGGTCAGCGAAGCCACCTGCATGGAACTCAAACCCGCAAATTGCGCAGTGGTCCAGGCTGCGATGTCTTGCGTTTCCAGAGCGCTGATTTGATGGGAGCGAAGCCCTTTGATTTGCGCGAGGCTGAAATTTTGTGCGGCCAAATCATTCAAAGCTGCAATTTGCTCAGAGCTGAAAGCGGCGAGCTGGGTTGCAGAAAGCACGGCCAGGTCAGACGCCGTGAATGCATCAATGTCTGCCGTTGTCAGCGCCAGGATACTGTCCGTGCCAGTACCCGATGTCTTCAAGGCTTTGATTTGTTGTGTTGTCAGTGACATTACTTGCTCGCTTTCGCTACGCCGCGACCACGCTCAGACCTTGAGCGCAGTACCGGCTTCTCACAATCGGCACGAAAAAAATAATCTTGAGATATTTTTGAAATCATTTTGAAGGCCGATCAGATTTTTATCTTAAGTATTCAGATATTTTTAGAATGAATCTTTTTTAATTGATTCAATGACTTTGAATTCATCCTTGACGGAAGGTGTCTCGCACCTTGCCATAGGCTTGCAGGTATTCTGGAAAGCCCTGCTCCCGGGCTGCAATCTTCAGGGCATCGCTCAAAACCACCTCATGGGGGTACTTGCTGAGCGTCAAACCCGACCATGCGCACTTGAAGGTGTCATAGGCACGCAGTTTCCAATTCGCTTGGGTTGCCAACATCAGACTGGCCATGCGTTCCGCCAGAAAAACCTTGCGTGGCACGCCATTTTTGTAATGCGTCAGCTCCAGCAGCTTTTGCCGCAAAGGCGTATCCGCGCCATGCTCACAAAACGCAAACAATTGCTCATTGAGCGACAACCATTGTCGCCAAAAATTCGGCTTGGCCACAAAGAAATTGCTGAACACAATTTGGCGGGAATCCATGACGAGGTTGTACAAGTCCACAGGCCAGCCCATTTGGTTCAAAAAGGCCTGGGAGACTTCGCGAAAGCCCGGGTCGAGGAAATCGTTTTGCTCAAACACGTTGAGAAAACAAGCGCCAAAATCAGGCTGAGGACTGAATGTGACTATTTCGTGATCTTTTGTCAAATTCGAGACAAAATCGCGAATGGCATCCCCATCCAAGCCGGTTTTTTCACGCAAACGGGGTGAGAAAAAACCATAGTAACCCTCCTCATCCAAGGGGGTGTTCAGCAAAAACTGGCGAATGGGCCAATATTCCTGCCAGTCTGGCCGTGGGTTGGCACGGTTGTCCAGCACCTGCATGCCTGGCGACACCTGCGCAAAAGTTTCTGGCGAATAGGCAATGTGCAGGAGTTGAATTTTTTGGGGGTCGATCTTCCCAACAGCGTCAGACTGAGCCATCCAAAGCGCCGGTCTTGGCGTCATGTCGACATGAGGCATCGGCAGATCCGCCATCGGCCTGGGCTGGCGTTCTTGCCAAGCTTGGGCTAACAAATTCTCCAGATCGCGCGTGAAAGCGGGTGCGTCAAACACGCCGCCAGTGGCAACCAGCGCGTTCATGCGGGTGCGGATGGCTTTGTAAGCCACGGCATCTTGTGCCAAGTCCACGGCGCGTTGTTCGTAGCTGGCGAGGTCATGGGTGATCAATTCCGTCAAACCCAGGGAATGCAACAAGCTACCGGCCATGCGTGACACAAATGTGCGTCCGCTCAGGGTGAGCATGGGCAAGCCTACGGACAAGGCATCGCGAGCGGTAGAGCCCGCGTTGTAAGGAAAACCATCCAAAAACAGATCGGCCAACTGCAAATTGGCAAGGTATTGCTCTTTGCCCACGCGCGGGCTGAACACCAATCGGGCCGGGTCAATGCCGCAGGATTGTGCGGCTTGCCGCATGTTGGTCGTGGCCCAAAGGTTGTCGTCCACCAGCCAAAGGCAAGCATCGGGGGTGCGCTGCAGGATGCGCATCCAACTGCCAAAAACTTCTTCGGTGATTTTGTAGGAATTGTTGAATGACGCAAAAATAAAGCCCTTTTCCGGTAAGCCCTGTGCAGCCCGCGTGGTGGGTTCTGCCATCTGGCGTTGACGGTCAGCGGGCAGGAAAGAGGATTGCAGGTACAGCGGCGTCTCGCTGAAATAAGGTTGCAAAGCCTCTGGCAAAGAGAATTTGTCGGCCAGCACATGGTCAATCCAAGGCATTGCAGTGGGCCCAATGAAACCCAAGTACGTCACTTGCACCGGCGCAGGCCGCATCGACAAGATGCCATGGCGCAAACCACTGCTGAGTCCTTGCAAGTCAATCAGCACATCAATTTCTTGTGAGGCAATCAATTGCGCCACGTCGGCGTCGCTCAGGGCATGAACTTTGTGAACATGCTCAAAGGCGGCCAACAAGCGCGCACGATAGGGTGAGCCATCCTCGGGGCTGTAGTCAAATGCAAAAGTCTCAAAGCGACTGCGATCATGGTTTTCCAGTACTTCGGCCAGCAGCAAACCCACTGCATGCATGCACAAGTCACCTGACAGATAACCCAAACGCAGCCGCCCAGCGCGCCGCTTCGTCGGCAAGCGCATGGGTGCAGGCGAGTTCGCCAATTTCCTTCCGACAAAATTGCGGGAGGCCATCAAATGCATGGCAGGGTCGTCAGTGTGCGCCAACATACCCAAGGGTGAAAACGACATCAGCAAATCATGTGCGCTGAGCCCGGGCAAAGACTTCAGCACGGGCCACTTGCATTGACGCTGGCGCAAATGCAGCCAATGCTGCAAAGCATCCGGCTGCTGCGGCTTCAAGCGCAGGCTCTCCTCCAAGGCAAGCTCTGCCGCTTCATAGCGTCTAAGTTTTTCTTGAAAGCGGCCCAAGTTGTTGTAGGCCATGACAACCAGCGGCCGCGTCATGTCTGAAATGGGTTGTCCTGCCAAGGTGGCATCGGTCCATGCCGAGATGGCAGCATCTGCTTGACCCAATGCTTCCAGCTGACTGCCCAGGTTCAGGCGCGCCTCTAAGAATGGAGGGTGAATCTCGATAGCCCGTCGGTAGGCATCCGCCGCAGGCTCGCGCTGGCCTAACTCGCCACGAAGAACACCCAAATTGAACCAAGCGACATGGGCCATCGGCTGAGCAGATTGTTTCAGCCAGTTTTCGTACATAACAGCGGCAAGGTCTGGCCGCCCAGACGCCTGCAGGCCATTGGCTTGCTCCAAAAGCTCAGCCAAGCTGACATTGGGAACTGTCAAGAGGGGTGGCGAAGATGCTGCCGGTTTTGATTTTTTTGCGCGCATGGTGATCACATTTCTGACAAAAACCCAAGATGGCCGACCTTGGGACGGATGCCAAATTTCTGTCAAAAAGATGGCATTCGGCAGTCAGAATGCAATTTTCAAGCCATGCGGCTTACACCCATAAAAAAAGCCTGACCGAAGCCAGGCTTTTAATGGAACACTTTTGAATTACTTCAACAGTGCCAGCACGGTTTGCGCCGACTGGTTGGCTTGCGCCAACATGGCGGTTGCCGCTTGCTGAATGATCTGGGACTTGGCCAGATTGGTGGTTTCCGTCGCGTAGTCGGTGTCCAGAATACGGCTGCGGGCGGCAGACATGTTCTGGTTGGACTCGGTCAAGTTGCTCACCACAGCCTCCAGACGGTTTTGATAGGCACCAGCACGAGACTGCATAGCAGAGATCGTTTCAATCGCAGCATCCAAGGCATAAATGGACGCAGTCGCACCTGAGGCAGAAGAAATATCGACTGAACCAACCTTTAAGCCGTTATCGCTTCCTCCAAACGTTCCACGCTTGAAGCCAAGAGCCTCGAAGCTAGAGCCTGCGCCATCGTTGCCCTCGGAACCACTTTTAAGCTCAAAAGGTTTGTCTGAGGTCAAACGCAGTGAGGCGTAGTAAGTGGACGCAGTCTCAGCAGCATCTCCTACATCGACACCATCCAAGCCAATCGCAGAAGCATTTCCATCCACAGCGATCGATATGTTGCGGCCATCAGCAGCCGTTAACTTAACGCCCGTACCGTATTGCGAGGCCACCACACCAGTTGCACCCTGATGAGCATTGATTGCACTGATGGCAGCCTCCACCGAGTCAATGCCGTTAGATGTGTCAATCGTGATGCCGTTCAACCAGATTGAGCCAACGGCGCCGGCAGAAAATCCCGTTCCATAGATCACGTTAGCTTCAGCGGTTGCGTGCACACCAGTCAAGGACTCTTTTCGATTGATGGCAGCAGCAATTGCAATTGCACTGGAGGCGCGATAACTGTTTGGATAAGCTCCACCATCCACGCCAACGACTGAAGCTGAATCATCGTTGGCTGAGGCAGCGTCAATTGCTACGTTGTTGATCGTCATGGTATTACCGGCCAACATACCAGCCAACTCCTGGTCTTGGCCGTCATTGATGTGATCGCGTTGTGCAGTGACAACTTGGGCTTTGCTGGAACTGTAAACTCCAGCCGAAAGACCTGCATGCGTCAATGCAGACAAGGTATTGCCCTCGTTGGTGGAAATAGTGATGTCCTTACCGTTGTAATTGGTAAGAGAGTAATTACCGACCCAGGTTCCAGTTCCAGTGCCTGAATCGAAATTATTGCCAGCACCAATGGCTGTTCCAAGAGAAATACCTGTCTGCGCCTGGGTCAAGCCATCAGTTGCCAAATCGATCACAATGTTGCGTCCGTCTTCTGCAATCAAAACAATACCTTGGCTATCTGCTTCGGTATTTATGGCTTTTACGCCCGTTTGTGCAGAGATATCGTTAATCGCCAAGGCAACTGTTTTACGGTTGGCTTCATTGGATGTACCGGTCAAATCAAAGGCAGCTGTGGTGATACCGTTGATCGTGATAGTTTTACCAGAGGCAGCAGTAGCTTCCATGCTGGCGCCATAGGCAACGGTTTGTCCAACAGTTGCCACTACCCCCGTTAGATTGGAAACCTTGTTGATCGCAGCAACTTTGGCAATTGCGCTGCCTGCAACCTCATCGCCATAAGACAATTTGTCATCTTCAGCCACTGACCGACCAACTGCCACTCCATTGATCAAGAGATCACCTGCGCTAAGGGCAGTTGTTGAAACTGAATTAGAGGTCAGCGATGGTTTTGAGCCGATGCCAATGTCTTTGGTTTGCACAGAATCAAAACCAATATTCATGCTGTCAGAGGCGAAGACACCCGTCTGTAACTGAATATCGCCTGCAGACCCGTCTAACAGCTTGATGTTATTGTGATTAGTCTTTGTTGCAATATTGTCAATTTCACTGTTGAGTTGAACCACTTCTTGTTGCAATGAATTACGATCAGCAGCAGACATCGTGCCTGTCGCGGCTTGAACAGCTAATTCACGCATTCGTTGAAGCATCGAAGACACTTGACCCAAAGCGCCCTGAGCCGTCTGCGCCATCGACAAGCCATCATTGGCATTGCGAATTGCCACAGCATAGCCACGAATCTGCGCCGTCATGCGGTTGGTAATGGCCAACCCGGCAGCATCGTCTTTCGCGCTGTTGATGCGCTGGCCTGTGGAGAGTCGCTCCATGGCCTGCGACAACGATTTTTCAACCTTGCTCAAAGAGGCACTGGCGCCCAGAGCTTTCACGTTGGTATTAATCACGGACATGATGTTTCTCCTACAAAGTCCATCACAAAGATTTCAAACAAAATTCAGAAAGAGTTCCTGATGATTGAAGAATCGACCACCAGATAAATTACTTGAGTTTCCAATGCAAAGATTTATGCCAAATCGTTGTGCAAAATGCCCTTGAAGCTTTCAATGCTGTGCGCCAGGCGAACAACCACTTCATTGGGAATTTGACGCACGACTTCACCGGTCTCTGCATTCTTGACATACACCACAGGGCGACCCAATTTGTCGTCCATAGAGAAGCTCAGGCCTCGGCCTCCGTCGCGCACCATGTCGTTCAAACGACTGATGGCCTCCTGGAGGTTTTGCTTCATGCGCTCCGTGTCAACCTTGATCTCCGCCTTAGGGATCGGCGTGGTATTGGCTGATGGGGTCTTGGCCACGTCGCCCCCATGCGCAGCAGGCACAGCAGCCGGTGAGGCCGCCGCTTGTGGCATGGAGGCGCGCACCCCCGCTTGCAATTCTGAAATCATGGATCACCGTCCTTTCCTGTCATCCACGCACCAACAAACAAATACACCCCAGCTCATCTGGGGCTGTGTGGAACATGAATCGGAAGGGGCACGAACAACTTGAGCGTTTTCGTGCAAAGAATTTTTTTGAATCCTTAAGGATTCAAAAACAAGCCAAATCAGGCGCTTACTTGTTGGTGTAGGCTGCCATCATGCCTTCAAAGGTGGATTTCAAACTGGTTTTTTGGCTGTTGACCTGGCCCACCAAGCTGTCCATGGCGGCAAATTGCCTGGTGTAGCGGGCCAAAAGCGAATCCATGCGGGTTTGCAAATCGGTCAAGTCTTTTTGGTACTTGGTGTTTTGGCTGCTGGCCGACTCGCTTTGGGTCATCAAAGTGCCTTTGGGGTCCAGCAAATTGCTCAGTTTGCGAACCGCATCCCCCATCAAGCCCGCGGGTGCTTTGGAGTAAGCACTCAGGTTGTCATAGTTACCCGTCAGAGACTTCACCACATCGCTGAAATTATTGCTGAGGGCACTGTCAAGCTTGGCGCTGTCCAAACTCATCATGCCCTTCTCATCGACGCTGACACCCAGCTGCCAGAAAGCACTGACGGCCGTTCCGGGCGTTGAAGAGGTGCCCTGAAACAAGCTTCGCAATTGCTGGCGAACCATCCTGACCGTGGAATCACCCACCAAGGTCGCACCATAGGTATCCAAAGTCGATTTGGGATCTGAAACTTGGTTCAGCAAATCATTGGCATCGTTGTAGGCCGTGACCAACTCGGTCATCTTGGTTGTGAGCGAAGCTGTGTCACGCGTCAGGTCCAATGTCGCCGTTCCTGAGGTGGGTGCTCGCAAGCTCAAGGTGACACCGGCAATGGCATCTGTGACCGTGTTGGAGCTGCGGGTCATCGCGATGCCATTCACAAGGAACGAGGCATCACTGGCCTGGGCATACCCCGGCACCCCTGAAAACGCCAGATCGGCGGTCGCACTGGTCAACGTAAAGTCCTGGCTTGCCCCTGTGGCCCCCGTGACCAAAATTTTGTAGGGCTTCAATGCGTTGCCTGTGCTGACCAACTCGGCTTTCACGCCGGCATTTTTCGCGTTGATCGCCGCCACGACGCCTTCAGGCGTTTGCGCGTAGCTGTTTTGGGTCAGCAAAGGCGCAGTCAAGGCGCGGCCTGAGGCTGAGGAAAACAGCAAATTGCCGCCGGAAGCAATCACTGAAATATCGGAAGTTCCGTCCAAGGCCCGTAACTGGCTCTGCAGATTGGCGGCCAAATCGGACAAGGTGGCAGCACCTGGTGCTGGAATCACCCGTTGAAATGTCCCGCCAATGCTGATGGAGAACTCTTTGAAATCGTTGACGGTGGCGTTGGTGGAAAAGGTCACGCCATCCAATCGCGCTGGTGTAGCGCCAACAGAGTCGGTCGATGTGCCAGTGACAGCATCATTGGTCATCCCAATTTGCATTTCATTGCTCAGGCTGACATTGGTGATGGCCCGGCCCGATGCAGAGAACACCTGCAAACCATCACCCACTTCCAGAATGCGCAGGTCCGTTCCGCCATCCAGCTTTTGCAACTGTGACTGTAAGTCAGAAGCCAAAGACGCCAAGGTGGCGGATGCAGGGGCTGGCGTCAGCGTATGCGGCACGCCAGCCACAGTCACCTGAAAGCTTTTGAAGTCGGTGGTCGCCGGCGTTGTCGTACCAAACGAAACACCGGAGATACCCGCCGTGCTCAAGCCTGGCTTGGCAATCGCACGTGTGGCTGAGCTCAAGCTCAGTGAATTGGCGCCATTCAAACTGACAGTGACATCTGTCACACCGGCAGCCGAAAGCGCATCATCCAACGCATCTTTCAAAGAGTTAATGTCGCTGACCACTGCATCTGCGTCAATGGCCACCGTGACGGGTTGTCCGTCCGCCGTGAAGGTCAAGCCTTTGAAGGGGTAGGTGCCCGCTGAAAATTGAATGTCAGACAGGGTTGCACCAGAAGCGGTGCCGGGGTTGGCCGCCAAGTCTACCGCAAGCGGCAGCCCGCCAGACACGCCCACGTTGTCACTTTTGAGCGTGAGACTGAAGGGACTGCTTAATGCGGTTGTCGGCGTGGCAAAAGCCTTATTGTCAGGTGTGAGAACGCGCTTGCCCTTGGCAATGGCCGTCACCTGAACATCATGGCTGCCCACCGCAGCGCTGGTGCTGGTCGTCACACCAAAAGCCGCCGTCTGACTGTTGTTGACAGTCAAGCTGCTGAAGCTGCCTTTATCCTTGAGCGCCGCCATTTTGGTTTTGAGCTCAGAGACCATGAACATCACCGCGGACAAACCCGTGATTTTGGATTCGTTTTTGCCGATCTTGGCATTGATCGCGTTCTCACGCGGAATGCGTTCGGCATCCACCAGGTTTTGCGCCAAAGACGCCGTGTCTACCCCTGAGCCCGCAGACAAAGAGGTCATGATTTTTTGCGCATTCGCCTTGTTGCTGGCCGCCACCGCAGCCTGCGTAGTGGCAGCTGTGGAGGTGGATGTAGAACTGACAGCAGAGGTGGCCATGGTGAATCAAATAAAAATCAGGGGCGTATCAAGCACTGAATCGGCATCAAGCAAAAAAAATGAAGGTGTCAGTTCAAATAGTTGAACAAACTCAATTTGGAAATCTTGGCAAAGCTGCTCTGGGCAGCCTCCAAAGCCAGTTGGTCGCGGTTCATGCGAGTGATGGCTTCGGTGTAATCCAGGTCCTGCACCGCAGACAAGGTGGTTTTCAGGCGCAGCTTCACTTCATCCAGCACATTCTTTTGCGCATCCACCACGTTCAAATCGGCGCCCACTTGAGCGGTCGCCTCGCTCACACCTTGTTGCATGGCATCGATTTCACCGATGCCACGCTGCATGGCGGCACGGTCCGAGGTGCGCACGGCCTTGGCCAAATCGCCCAACGCCTGGAAAAACCCGATGCCCACCTTGCCGCCCTTGCCATCATCGCGCACCACACGCACAAAGGCGTCTGAACCCGGGCGGTTCACGTTCATCAAGCGGTTGTCTCCCACGGCCACCTGCATGCGGCTTTGGTCGCCTTGGTAATCAATCAGGCCCTGGCTGTTGAGGCCAAAGGAGGGCTCTGTGACGCGGCTACCCGCAAAAATGTAGTTGCCAGAGGTGTCTTGCGTGTTGGCCAAGCTGAGCACTTGGTCGCGCAAGGACTCGATTTCCACGGCAATCGACTCGCGGTCGAGTTTGCCCATGGTGTCGCTGTTGGCTTGCACCGTCAATTCTTTGATGCGGTACATCACATCGCTGACATTGCGCAGCGCCGTTTCCTGGGTGCTGAGCTTGATTTCAACCGTTGACAAGGTGCTTTGATAGCTTTCCTGCCGAGCCAATTCCGACTCCAATCGGGTCACCAAGGAGGCTTTGTCCGGCTCGTCGCTGGGCTTGGTGATTTGCTTGCCGGTGGAGAGCTGCTCTTGGGTCTTGGACAGGCTCGACTGCACAGTGGCCAACTGGGTGCTGGCGCGATCAAAGTAAAGGTTGGTGGACACTTTCATGATGAATCTCTTTCAGCCTCAGCGCACCTGAATGATGGAATCGAACAACTGACTGGAAATTTGCATGGCTTTGGCAGAGGCTTGGTAGGCTTGCTGGAAGCGGATCAACTCTGCGGCTTCGTCATCCAGATTGACGCCGGAGGCTTTGTCTCTGGATTGAATCGCCTGGTCGTTCACCACCGTCAACGCTTGCTGCGTGATCTTCGCCTGCTGCGCCAAGTTGCCAATGTCATTGACCTGGTCGATGTAGGTGTTGGAGAGGGTCTTGCCTTCAATGATCGGCTTTTTCGACAAATCGGCCAGGGCCAGCATGTTTTCGTTGTTGCCGATGCCGTCTTTGTTGCCATCAATCAAAAACTTGTCTCCCACATTGGGGGCAAAGTTCAGCTTGACCTTGAGGCCCTGGTATTCGATGGTCGGCTCCAGCACGGACGGGTCATAGGTTCGGTTGGCCAATTCGGTATCGGTCTTGCTGTCCACAATCACATAGCGGTTGTTGGCCGTGAAACGAATTTCCAAGGATTGCTGGCGCAAATTCTCTTGCGGTAACAGGGGCTCACCAGCGTAACTGGCCGCCACAGAGGCGGTATTGCCTTGTCCGGTGACAAACACCACCAGATCATCGGGCACTTTGCCCTCGATGTACGCGCCGGTGCGAATGCCCAGTTTGGCCAATTCAGCGGGCGTACCGTTGGGGCCAAATGAAATGCGAATGTCTGAGTTTTCAGGGCTCAAAGAATTGAGCTGGCGCGTCATCCTGATTTTGCCGTTGTAGGTACCTGGGTCAGCGCCCAAGGCATTGTCGGGGAATTTGACAGGATCGGAGGTGCCGATGGTGATGGGTAAGCCACCGGCCGAGGGCAAATTTTCCAGCAGCAATTCGCCTCGCTCGTTCACGCGCGCGGTCACACCCGTCAAGCCAGACTTGTCCTGAATGGCCTTCACCAAGCCCTTGAAGTTTGTGAACGGCCCGATCTCTTGGCCATTGATCTGCAAGGGCTGATCCAGTTGAAGCTTGGATGGCGAGATGGTGATGTCGTTGTAAGCTTGGACCGTGATGTCCGTCAGGCCTGAGCTTTGGAGCCACGTTGCCATCGTCTGGGCCATGTCTTGTTCATTGCCTTCGAGCACCAAGGGGCTCAAAGAGAAGCCATTGATCATGATGTCTTGGTCGCCAATCAGCAAGCCGCTGCCGCTCGCTGTCACCCGGCCAGTTTCCAGCACTGCAGGAACGGGGACACTGGTGGTGGGCACCCCGTCTTTGTCAAACATCTGCTTGTACTGGACAGAGGCTTTGGCACCATAGAGCACATTCATGTCGCGGTAACCGTACTCGTCCGACTTGTTCATGTACTGGTCGCTGTAGGTGGTCGCGGCAGGAAAGCCGTTCTCGGGGTCAATCACCTGAAACTGCTCATCCAGCGACAAAGAACGTCCCAAGAGATGTCGGCCATCCCGGGTCATGACTTGCAATTGCTGGTCGCCCGTGGCGTTGTCCAAATAAAAAGTTGGGGACTCAATGCCAGCCGCGACCGAGGTGACGGGCGCGAAAATTTTGACACCCTCGACCTTGACCGGAACGCCAGCCGCAGGGTTGGCATTGTTGCCCAGCAAAGGGTTGCTGATGCCAGGCGGTGTGGCTGAAGGGGTGTAGCTTAAAGTCGCTTGCACCGTGCTCGAGTTGGAGACACTCTCACTCACCCGGAATTGCGCGGCTGTGGCAATTCGCATTGCGTCGTTCAGCGCCACCCGAATCCCTGCAGCTTCGTTGGCTGAAGTGGCGTCCAGGCGAAACAGGTCCTGCCCCACTTGGCCGTAACCGTCAATACCGTTGGCCTGAATGGTGTTGACCTCTTTGACCAAGGTTTTGGCCAAAAAATTCAAGCTTTTTTGTGCCGGGTCCAAAACCTGGCTCATGAAATTGGTCAAGCCGCCCATTTTCCCGCTGTTGATGCCAGGCAGGGACTCGGTGGTACCGTAAGGGTCCAAAACAAAGTCGAACTTGCCGTTGGCGGTGTCGATGCCGATGGGGCGAGCGCTCAGTTTGTCAACCACACGGCTTTGGTTGATGGTGGAGCCCAAGCTCACGGAAACCACGCCATTGGGCTCGAAGCTGGTTTTCAGGCCGCCAAATTCCGACATTTGCCGCAACAGCAAATCGCGGCGGTCTAAAAGTTCGGAAGGCTGGTTGTCAAGCTTAGAGGACTTGTTGAGCTGGCGGTTGACCAGCGCCAGTTGGTCTGTCAGTGTGTTGAATTGGCCAGCAGCAGCTTCCAGGGCTTGCCGCGTCTCGGTGCCAATCAAATCAAGCTGCCCAGACAACTCGGCAAACCGCGAAGCCAAGCCTTGTGCGCTGCGCAAGAAACTGGCCCTTTGAACGGTCGAGGCGGGATCAACCGACAGGCTGCGGGCAGAACCAAAAAATTGATCCAAAGCAGAACTCAAGCCCACGCTTTTGTCACCCATGATGTCCATGACCCGCTGGGTGTAGTCCACCATCGGCTCTTGGCTGAGCAAATCGCTGGTGCTTTTGCGCAAATTGGATTCGGCAAATTCATCGAATTGCCGTTTGACCGCGCCAAACGCCACACCCGTGCCCATGAAATAGCTGGCCACCTTGGCTGGGCTGTTGGACTCCAGCGCCACATCTTGGCGCGAATAGCCATCGGTGCTGACGTTGGCAATGTTGTTGCTGACCGTGCTGAGAGCGCGCTGGTAGGCAGAGACCGCTGTGCTGCTGATGCTGAGCATGTCACTCATGACGCACTCCTTTTCGCACCCGGCAGGGCTTTCAGTTCAGGACGCAGCAAAGGCATGGGACGCACATCCGGTTGCAAGTCCATGGGCTTGGCAGGCGGGTTCAAGGGCATGCCTTTTTGGCCATGTGACTTCAAAATATCCGCCGTGCTGGGTTGGGCCTGCATCTGGCTGACTTGGCGCACCAGGCTGTCGGCCAGCCCCAAGGTATTGCGCTTAGACATTTGTACCGACATTTCCTTGTCGTACATGCCTTCAAAGGTTTCCATGGCGTCCGATTGCACCAAGTCGCTTTTCATGACGTTGTTCGCGTCGCGCATGGACTTGAGCATCATTTGGATGAACAGGCCTTCGAACTGTTGCGCTGTCTCACGCAAGGCTTGGTCGTCGTTGCGCTGGGCTTTGCCACGCAACTCGCCCAGGCCCGAAAAGTCCATGTAGGACTTGGCGGTGGAAGATGCGATGGCGTCGTTCACAGTGCGTCCTTAAATGATGACCAGCTCGGCGCGCAGGCTGCCAGAGCTCTTGAGGGCTTCAAGAATCGCGATCAGGGCCGAGGGTGAGGCGCCCACCTGGTTCACAGCGTCGACGATGTCACGCAAGTCCACGCCTGGCTGAAACAAGAACATGGGCTTGTTGGGCTCGTTGACGTTGATCTGTGCGTTTTGAACTTCGGCGGTCTGCCCTTGCGCCAGCGCATTGGGTTGTGAGACCTCGTTGGTGGCCGACACCGCCACTGAAATCGTGCCATGCGAGACGGCGGCTGCCGTCACCCGGACCGCGCGGTTGATCACCACGGTGCCGGTGCGTGAATTGATGACCACGCGCGCTGGCGGCTCACCGGGCTTCACCTCTAAATTTTCCAGCATGCTCAAAAAAGCCACTTTTTGATTCAAGTCTTGAGGGGTTCGTACCGATATCGATATGCCATCAAGAGCTTGCGCCACGTCACCGCCAAATTTTGAATTGATCGCATTGACAATGGCTGTAGATGTCGAGAAATCGTTGTCACGCAGGTTCAAGACCAGGTTGTCAGACTTGTCGAACGGGGTGTCAACAATGCGCTCCACAATGGCGCCGCCGGGGATACGTGCCGAGGTAGGCACGCCAATCGCCACCTTCGAGCCAGCAGCAGCGGCATCAATGCCCGTTGCTGTCAAATTGCCTTGCGCCAAGGCATAAATTTCGCCATCGACGCCACGCAAAGCCGTCATCACCAAATTGCCGCCGCGCAAGTTGCTGGCCTTGCCAATGGCAGAGACGTTCACGTCAATGCGTTGGCCAGGCTTGGCAAATCCAGGCAGGTCGGCCGTGACCATCACCGCAGCCGAGTTCTTGATGTCAATTCGACTGGTAGCAGCCACTTGCTCAAAGTCTGACATGGGGCCATCGATTCGCACCCCCAGTTGCGCCAGCATGGCCTTCATGCTTTGTGTCGTGAAAGGCACGGACGCATCGTCGCCTGTCCCTTGCAAACCGACGACCAAACCAAAGCCAATCAGCTGATTGGGGCGCTGCGCTGCAACCGTTGCCAAATCCTTGACACGGTCAGCCCAAGCAGCGCCGCACACGCCGGCCAACAACCCAAGCAAAGTCCACCGTTTCAGTCTGTTCAAAAACATCGTTGTCGCCATCAGAAAGGCCAAAATTTATGCAACATGCTGGTTCCCCAACCCACCTTGGTGGCATTGGCCAGGTCACCCGTACCACGGTATGCGATTTGGGCGTTGGCCAGGCGCAGCGATTGCACTGTGCCGTTCGGGCCCACGTCTTGCGGACGAATCACACCCGAGACTTGAATCACCTCGGTGCCTTCTGCAAGGCCCAGTTTTTTCTCGCCACGCACCACCAGGTTGCCGTTGGCAAGAATTTCAATCACGGTCACCGTCACCGAGCCGCTCAAGCTGGCTTTTTGATCCGCTGTGCCTGAGCCTTTGCTGTCCACCTTGGATTCATTCAGATTGATGCCATTCAAAATGGGATTCAATTTGCCAACTTGTGTGTTCAGCCCCGGGGGCGTGGCCGTGTTTTTAGACTCGCGGCTGACGTCGGTGTTTTGTGTGCGTGCGGCCTGCGTGGACTCGTTCAACAACACGGTGATCAAATCGCCGATTTGGTAATTGCGGCCACGCCCGAACCATGAGTCGCTTGGGCGATTGCTGTAAATGCCGCCCGTCACAGGTCGCGCACGGTCGGATGCGAGCGGGTACACCGGCGCGAACTCGGGCGATGGCGCCAACGCAGCCGGGGGCGCATCGACGCTGGCGCAAGCCTGTAACAACAAAAGGGTCAACCCTGAAATGAGCAAACGCATGGTCTGGCCTTACATGTTTTGGTTGAGGAACTTCAGCATGCCGTCGACCGCAGAGATCGACTTGGAGTTGATCTCATAGGCACGTTGCGTTTCGATCATGTTGACCATTTCTTCCACCACGTTCACGTTGGAAGCCTCTAACGATCCTTGGTTCAATATCCCGGCGCCGTTGACGCCGGGCTGCAAAATTTGCGCAGCGCCGCTGGATGCTGTGGCTGCGAGCAAGTTATTGCCCATCGGCTTGAGGCCGCTTGGATTGACAAACTTGGCAATTTGAATTTGACCCAGAATTTGCTGACCACCGCCGGCCACCAGCTCCACGGAAATGGAGCCGTCACGCCCCACCGTCAAACTGGAGGCGTTGTTAGGGATCACGATCTCTGGCTGCAGCAAAAAGCCTGTCGATGTGACCAGTTGACCCGTGGCAGACAACTTGAAGGCGCCATCGCGTGTGTAGGCAATCGTTCCGTCTTGCTGCGCGATTTGGAAATAGCCATCACCCAGAATCGCCACGTCCAAGGGGTTTTGGCTGTTGATCAGGTTACCCTGGGCATGAAGCTTCTCGGTGGCCGTGACTTTCACGCCCGTTCCCAGCATGAGGCCCGTTGGCGCTTGGGTGGTGGCGGTGGTCTGCCCGCCTGCTTGACGGATGTTTTGGTAAAGCAGGTCTTCAAAAACCGCGCGATCGCGCTTGAAGCCCGTCGTGTTGACGTTGGCCAGGTTGTTGGAAATGACGTTCATTCGGGTCTGCTGCGCGTCCAGACCCGTTTTGGATACCCACAATGATGCGTCCATCGATTACCTCTGCTCTTTCTCTTCAACGGACTCAGGGTCCGTCATGTCAACTGGGAAGTCGCAACATGGACGCCCCAGACTCATCGTTTGACTTGCTTTCCTTGACCATGCGGACCTGATGCTCAAACGAGCGGCTTTGTTCGATCAGCTTGACCATGGCCTCCATCGGATTCACATTGCTGCCTTCCAGCGCTCTGGTGGTCACAGATGTCGGCAAAGGACCACTTGCAAAATCCGCGCCAGTCGGTTGTCCGTCAACTTTGAACAAGCCATCCTCGCGCCGTGACAGGGGGGTCTGGCTGGCATCGCGCAACAAAAGACGGGTGATCAGCACAGGCTGCTGGACGCCTGGTTGAGCGGGATCAACCGCGTAAACGCCGCCATCTTCACTGATGCTGACCTTGAATCCGGGCGGTACCGTCACCGGTCCATCCTCACCACGCACCACATGACCGACGCCTGTCTCCAAAACGCCGTTGGCATTGACTCGCAAATCGCCCCGGCGTGTGAAGGCCAACTGGCCATTGGGCGCGTTGACACCCATCACCGTTGAATCGTTCATCAAAATGTCGAGTTCTCGACCGGTGGCCATGAGCGGACCGGGTCGCAACTGGATCAGGTCTTTGTTGACCGCTTGTGGCTGGTGCCTTGAATCAAAGCCATCGCCATCCGCCTTGTAAGCCTTCAGCGACACTTCGTAGCTTCGCTTGAAGCCCGTGGTGTTGATGTTGGCCATTTCATGCGCCAAAACCTGGCGCGCCAAACGCTGCTCATTGATGGCAGCGGCGGCGTTGAATGCAAGACGGTCCATGTCAGTTCCTTAATTCAAGACTGTCATCAGGCCCGAATCTGAATGATGGTTTGGGTCAGCGTGGTGCTGGTTTCAATGGCTTTGGCGTTGGCCTGGAAGTTACGCTGCGCGGTGATCAAGTCCACCAGTTCTTGCGTCAAATCAACGTTGGCACGCTCGGTGGCACCCGAACGCACCGTTCCAAAACCTGCCGAGCCGGCTTCACCGGTTTTGGGAACACCCGAACCAGAGCTGGCGTAAAAGCTGGAGTCACCAATCTGTCGCAATCCCGACGGGTTGGAAAAGTTAACCAGCACGACCTTGCCCAGCGATTGCTGCGAGCCGTTGGAATAGCTGGCATTGACCAAGCCGTCATCGCCAATGCTCACCCCCACCAGGTCACCTTCGGGTGCACCGTCCTGCGACTGAGACAAAACGGCATAAGGAGATGAAAATTGGGTAGATTTGGAGTAGTCGATGTTGATGGTCAAAGCGCCCTTACCGTCTGCCAGATAGACGGTGTCCAATTGTGAGCCGGCTTTGGGCGACACCAAGTTACCGCCGGTGTCAAAAGTCAGTTCGCCTTTGTCCAGGTAGATGGGAGACCACTCGGGCAAGTTCTTAAAACCATCGGCGCTGCTGGTTTCATTGCCAAATTCGTCAATGTATTTGGCCACCGGCACGCCGTCGATCAGTTCGGTGAACTGGGTGGGCTTGATCCAGGTGGAGGTAGCACCTCGGCCTGCATCCAGGTTGGCCAAGCCCCAGGTGCTGCTGCCCGAGACCTTGATGAAGGAGTTGGTGGAAGCCGTGCCCGTTGTGAAAGTGAAAGAGTTTTTGGCTCGGTCAAAGCCCACTTTCACGCCCGACACAGTGCTGCCAGTCTCATTGGCAAGCTGGTTGATGCGCTTTTCCAATTCGGCCTTGAAACTGTCCAAGGTGTATGTGTTACCAAAGGGCAACTCCACCGTACCCTTGACGTCATCCACGGCCACCACAAACTTGTAGTTGGTGGCGTCAACGGTGAAGTTGTTGTTGACGTTGATCTGCACCGGCGAGCCGGTGACAGAGGCCGGCGCAGAGGCAACGCCACGAATGGCCTCCTCTTTGGTCACCACCTCAACGGTATTGGAGATGCCCAACAAGGTTTTGGCATACCCTTCCGTGGCAGTCGAGGGAATGGCGTCCAAGTTTGAGAAATCATTGTAGAAAGTCGTCACACCATCCACGGTCTCTAAGGAGGGGATTGTCACCTTAATCGTCGAAGCATCACCAGTGGTGCCTGATGAAATCTGGAAATTTTGCTTCACGTTATCGAACTCCACCTTCAAGCCATAGCGCTGCTCTGTAAGTGGGCGAATGAAATCGCCGTTGGGGCCCACCAAGGCAGAATAGCCACCATTGGCATCCAACAATTCCAGTGAAGTGGTCAAGCCAAAAATGCTGTTGCTGTTGACGTTGGAGCGGATGCCCATGTTGGTCCCGTCCGCCTCCTTGAATTTGAAGCCGCGGGTGTAGGGGTCGTAGCTGACCGTGACCGCTGTCCCTGCGGGCAAGCTGTTGCCCGCAGCCGTGATGGCTGCATCGATTTTCTTTTGCATGGCGTAAACCAGTTGGCTGATCTGCACCTTGCTAGAGTCGGTGATCTTGTTGCCGTTGGTGAAGCTGGATGTGAACGTGGTCAGGTCGCTCAAATCGATGTTCAGCTCTGTACCCACGCCTTCCGCGTCCGGATCGTGCACCAAGGTCAAAGGCTGTGAAGACACCATGCTGGAGACGTCAAAGTAACGCTCGTCGCCAAACTGACGGTTCAACTCGTTGGTCAAAGCTTTAGCGATTTGCGAGCCAGTCAGTTGCTGACCAATCAAATTGGTCATGTCCAGATTGACCGGCTCAGAACCGTCGACACTGACCTCCATGAAGTTGGTCAGACTCAGCTTCTGTGCATCACTCAAGTCGGTGAAATCGATCTTGGTGTCTGCGTTGGTGTACAAGCTGGCCAGACTGTTACCCGTAATGCTCGCGGGCACAGACGTACGCACGTCAGACAAGTCATCCAGGGAGAACATTTTGGTTTTGGCGTTCACCAGCAAATCGCTGACCTCGCTCTCAGGCTTGAGCTGGCCGTACTTGTTCACATACATTTTCTCGTTGGAATCGTTGGTGGCCTGCTGCAAAGAGGCGCTCACCAAGGAATCGCCGATGTACACATAGGTTTGCCATTTGTTGGTGGGCTGGCTGGCGCTGGCGTTTTGGGTCTTGACGTAATAAACGGTAGCCAAATACCCGTTGCCCCCCTTGTCATACACCGTCAAGGCGGTGCTCTTGTTGTAGGTGTTGGGGTTGTTTCGGTTGAAGGACTCTGTGATCACCTGGGCATCGGCAGGAAAGTTCAAACCCAGCTTCACCAACGTGGTTTCTTTGGCTTGCCCTGTGGTCTTTTGAGGGATGGTCAGCACGTTCATGTCGGTCAAATTCGCCTTGCCCGAGCTGTCGACTGAGGCCGCCATCAGTCGCTGCCCCGCGGAGTTGACCACGTTGTACTGGTCGTTCATCATGAACGATCCGTTGCGGGTGTAAATGTCCTGAAAGCCGTCGGCAGACTTGAGCGGGAAAAAACCGTCACCGGTGATGGCCAGGTCCAGGGTGTTGGAGGAGAAGCTCACGTTACCCTGGCTGAATTCTTGGGTCACACGTTTCAGCGACACACCCTGACCGATTGTCGAAGTGGCTTTTTGCAAGGGCGAGGTGGCGAAAATATCACCGAAGTCGGTGCGCGACCGCTTGAAACCGATGGTTCCCGCGTTGGCGATGTTGTTGCTGGTGACACCCAATTGAGCCGTCGCTGCATTCAAGCCTGTCAGTGCTGTAAAAAAGGACATGGTGAGAAATCTCCGAAACGGTCAAATAGAAAATCAATAGCCAATGCGCTTGACGTCGTTCATGCTGACGGTTTTGCCGCCATCGACCTCAAGCAGCCAGGTGTTGTCGGCCGTGCCTGCACTGCTGACGCTGCGCACCGTGGCCAAGGTGTTGACGGCGGGCTGGGTGGTTTTGCCGCCGCTGGTGACCGTGGCCACAAAGCGGTAATTGCCATCGGGCATGCCGTTGCCGGCATCGTCCAAGCCATCCCAGCTCAGGCTGGCACTGCCGGCCATTTGCGCACCAAAGATCTGGGTGCGAACCGTTTGGCCCTTGTCGTTTTGCACCTCGAGCTTCAGGCCCTCGGCGCCTGTGGGCAAGTCGATGCTGGCACTCACGGGTTGGCCATTCAACAATATGGCAGGACCGTTGGGCACGCCCACTTTACGGCCAATCAGCGCAGACCCGGCCAGCATGCGGTCCCCCTGCATGCTCGACACCATGTTCTCCAGGCTTTGCTTCATGGCGGTGGTCGCCTCGAGCTGCGAGAACTGTGCAAGCTGAGCCACAAAGGCTTCGTTTTTCACGGGATCCAGCGGGTTTTGATTTTTAAGCTGCGTCGTGAACAACGTCAGAAACTGGCTTTGCCCCATGGTTTCCGTCTGGGGCGTTGTTTTTTTCTGGGCGATGTAATCTTCAAAGCGCACAATGCCGTTGGGCAGCGCAGAATTCGGGGTTGTGACGGCCGTCATGGTTCAGGTTCCTGGTCAGGTCTTGGTGATGTCCAGCGTGCGCATCATGAGTTGACGCGCCGTGTTCACCACCTCGACGTTGTTTTGGTAGGAGCGGGAAGCGGCCATCATTTCAACCATTTCCTGCATTTCATTGACGTTGGACAAGTACACAAACCCGTCCTTGTCAGCCATTGGGTTGCCAGGGTCGTGCAGGCTTCGAATGGGGGTGGGATCGTCCACCAGCTGGTCCACTTTGACGCCGCCCAGGTGAGGCGCACCGGCATTGGTCATTTCCTCCAACACCAAGGCTTTGAACACGGTTCGTTTGGCGCGGAAAGCCTCTTTCTCGCTGGGAGCCACCGTGGTGGCGTTGGCCAAGTTGGAAGCTGTGGTGTTCATTCGCACCAATTGCGCATTGAGGGCTGTGCCTGCGATGCCAAAGACACTGTCAAGGGTTCTCATGTTTTATTACTCCCCTTTCAAGGCCTTGCGAATACCGCCTATGCGGTTTTCCAAAAACTGCAAAGTGGCCTGGTAGTCGCCCGCGGCCTTACCGAATTGCGCTTGTTCCACACTGATTTCCACCGTGTTGCCATCAAACGAGCTGTTGAAAGGCATGCGGTACCGCATGCCGTTGTCCGGCGCTTCCGCCACAGCTGCGTAATGTTTGGCATGGGTCGCGGTCAGAAC
The DNA here is from genome assembly GCA_964442645.1 of uncultured Bordetella sp. GTDB lineage: Bacteria > Pseudomonadota > Gammaproteobacteria > Burkholderiales > Burkholderiaceae_C > Limnohabitans. The sequence continues at coordinate 30,526 of CAYTZZ010000008.1, forward strand.
ATCTTTTTTGACTTCTTTCAGCATGGCCTTGAAGTCAAGGTCCTGCGCCTTAAAGTTGGGTGTGTCTGCGTTGGCGATGTTGCGCGCCAGCACCTCCAGTCGCTGGCTTCTGACTTGCAGCGCCTGCTCATGGATGCCAAATGCGTTTGAAAACAAATTCATGTTCGCTCCTGGTAAAAACACATTGCCTTTTCAGGCCCCGACTCTCAAGTTAAAAAGTCTCGGGTCGATTACTGCAAAAAGCGTGCCGATGGTTTTCCGCCAGTTGGAAGCCCGTTGATGCGCTCTGGATCGGCAAGACGCTTCCGTGACCTCACTGCAGCGGCAACAGTTTGCCGCTCAGCGCACAGAGTTCCCGTTGGGATTGAAATAGGCGCTCACCCGCATCAATTGCGCGCGCGTTGGCGGCAATGGGGCGGAGGCTTGTGCCATGGGCTTGTTGTCTAGGCCGAGTCGCTCGTTGGCGAATTGATGCAGTCCTTGCAAGATGGACTGTCGGGTAATACCCTGGCGCGTGTCTTTGTTGACATACAAATGAGGCGCCTGTGTTCCAGCAATGTTGAGGCCGACATGCGTGCGCGCTTCTTGACGCGCTGCTGGCGTCAAAACAGTCAAATACAGGTCGTCCAGGCCGGCAGGACCAAAGTTCTTCAAACCCGTATCGTCAAAGTATTTGGCCACCATGTCGAGTTGCTGCAAAACACTTTGTTTCAAAATCGCTTTGGGATTGGCGCCAAAACCCACACTGGCCGCACCACGGTCAGGGCCATCGCAGAATTGAATGATGCCGTGGCATCGGTTGTTGCTGGCCTTGGGGTTCATGCCATCACTCTCCATGAGCGTGATGCGCGCAAAGTCGTCTGGCGCAAACTTGTATTCAGAAGCCATTTGCAAAATACGGTCATGGACGGCCTGACGCTCGTTGGCAGGAATGAACCCCTTGTCAACGGCACGATCCAGGGTTTTTTGCAGAATGGGATGGGCCTGAGAGTCAACCTTGGTGAACAACTGCACCGGTGTCGTGGCCGAGGCTGCAATTTCATCCAGGCTCATCGGCGCATTGTTGGGGGCAGTTGACTGCGCCACCGCGGACTGCCCCATCACGGCCGCTTGCAGGCTGCCCATATTCAGTCGTTGCCCGGGAAAAATGCGGTCCGGATTTTGAATGCCACTGGCTTTGGCAACGTCTTGCGCCATTCGAAGCGCGTCGCTATGAGAAATTTGAACCCCGCGCTCTCCCATGAAAGTCTTCACAATGTTGCTCAGAGTGTCGCCAGGCTTGACAGTGACCTGCGGGATGGCCAAAGTCGTCGGGGAATTGACACGGAAACTTTGTTGCGTGTTGGACAGAATTTTTGAGAAATTCCCAGTGCCTGGCGGATTCGTCGCAGGCGAGCGCAAGCCCAGAACATCATTTCTTTGGTCTATGAATGCGCTGGAAGTGAGTGCTTTTGAATCTATATTCAGTGACATGAGGCGCTCAGCGAAGATTGTTTTGGGTTGGTATCAAATTTGCATGAAGCTGGGTATCTGACAAAAAACCGTCAAAACCCAAACAGCTTCAATAACTCAAATGCAAATGTTGTGCCGTCATTTCCAACCCCTGCGCAGCCTTCTGGCCAAGCGCAGCAAACTCAGCCTTTGGCTTTGTTTTGCCCTGTCGGTGGTGGCCTCATTCCAAAGCAGGGCACAACCCAATGGCGCTGAAGACTTGCAGCAAAAAGCCAAGCAATGGCTGGGGCAGACACAAGGCGTATCTTCGGACCAACTTCAATTTGCGCCCATGGATGCGCGGCTGAAATTCGAACCGTGTCAGCGCGCCATTCTCTTTGACCACCCCTTCAGCAATCGTCAGACTTTGCGCGCCCGCTGCGAGCAACCTGCGTGGCAACACTATCTGCAAGTGATCAACCGCAGCGCCCCTGGCGGTACGGTCATGCCTGGCACTGCCCAGATGGTGAACCGCCAAGTCTGGGTCTCCAGCCAATTGCTCAAGCGCGGCACGGTCATTCACCCAGGTTTGCTCAAGCTCACCGAAATGCCCTTGCCTGCCAGCGAAAACCAAGTGGTCCTGGATTTGAAAGACGTCAGCAACATGGAACTGTTGCGTGACTTGCCTGCCAACACACCGCTCAGAAGTTATGACGTCAAGGCCAGCTTGATGGTTCGCCGCGGCCAGCAAGTGCTGGTGTCGGTGGGCGAGGGCAAGGGATTTTCCATCACGGTTCGCGCCGAAGCCCAGCAAGATGGGTTGATGGGTGAGCAAATTCGGTTGAAAAATACCGAGTCCGGTCGATCATTGTCAGCAGTGGTCACCGGTTTTAGCACTGCAAAGGGGCTGTGAAATGATTCAAAAGCATTCATTCCCAGTTTTTTGCAGATCTTTCCGAGTTGCGGCTCAAGATGTAAAGTCTGATGCCGATCCTCACAAAGCCAAGGAAAGATTCGTCTTCCTTTAACTGAAAGAGATAAGACCATGACTGACGCCATTTCGCACCAGGCTCGTGTCGCCCAATCCAATACGGCGGTTCGCAATGCCCTCGACAAAGTCGATAAAAAATCAGGCACGCTGGCGCAACAACAGCCGGAAGAGGCCAAGATTGCGCGCGAAAAGCCCGCAGCCGAATCTGACTCCGTCAGCCTGACCAATGTCAATCAAAAGGTCAAAGACCAGCCTGACTTCGACCGTGCCAAGGTTGAAGCCATCAAATCAGCGTTGAAAGACGGTAACTACCCGCTGAACCCACGCCGGATTGCTGAGAATTTTGTTGCCATTGAACAAATGATCCAGGGCTGATGTCCATGGAAGCCACTCTTTCAGCGACGCAGACGGAGGCGGTGCCCGGCTTGGCGCTGGCCTTGGAGCGCGTACAAGCGCTCTCCCTGGTCTTGGAAGATGAATTCGCGGCTCTCAAAGTACAGGACTTGGACCGCTTTGAACAGCTGTTGGATCAGAAGACGGGCTTGCTTCAAGAGTTGAGCGACATCACCGGCGTTCGTCAGCCCGAAGATGCCGACAAGCTTGGCGAGGAATGGGCAGAGTTTCGCTCGCAAATGCTGGCGTGCCGAGACATGCATCGCCGCAATGAAATTTTGATTGTGCGCAAGTTGGATGCGATTCGCGGGGCCTTGGACAGCCTTCAAATCACGGATCCGACCAGCTCTGTCGATGTTTATGATCGTCTAGGCCGTGTCAACCGCATGCGAAGAGGTCGCGGCTACAGCGAGGCCTGATCTGCTGGTTTTTTCTCATCGCCTGGCTGCATCCCCTTGAGCCAATAAACCCAGGAAAGAATGACCGCCACAGCGGTGTACATGTCCTGGGGTATTTCCTCCCCAACGTCCAAACGGCTCAACAGCGCCAGCAACTGGGGATCCTCCGCCACGTACACGCCCTGCTTTTGGGCTTCATACAGAATGCGCTGCGCCAGCGCATTTTGCCCCTTGGCGGTCACCCGTGGTGTGGTGTTTCTGCCATATTCGATCGCAATGGCTTCCAATGACTTCATGAGGCTCTCCTACGCGCGTGCATCGACCACAGAGCCGCGTGCAGGCGGTGTCCACTCTTCGGGCTGCCCGGGGCGCGCTGCGTTGAAAATTTGAAACGAGCGCAGCTTCAGGTTAAAGGCATCCATTTCGAATTGCAATTCTGAGGCATTTTGCTGGGCCATCTGTGCGGTCTCGGCTTGAAGGGCCCACATCATCAAGTCAACCTGCTGCCCGCCTGTGATCGTGGTGTTGAGCCAAATTTCACCCAAACGCCTTGAGCGCGAGTGAATGTCAACGCTCAAGGGTGGGGCCTCTTGCTCGCTCGAGCGAGCCGGTCGGTGGAAAAAAAGCTCCACCGGGTCCGCATCCACAAAAGGCAAGACCACATGCAAGGCAAATTGCCCACGCGCCATGTCTTGAACCGTCTGCAATTGCGACGCTTCCAACTCATCCACAGCGCGGTGCAAATTTTTCGACACTTTGTCGACCAGGGCCTCCCCCTCTTCCCTGGCCAAGGCCACCAACAGTTTGCGCAGCAGCGATTTGGGATCGTCCTGCGCCTGTCGCTGCAAGCCCAGATCGTGCTCGACGCTGCGAGATTGCGCCAAGACGGCGCGCCGCAGCGCTTCGGGATTTAACTTGGCCATCACCAGAGAAGCCGCCTTGTATTGTGCGAGCCAGTCATTGGCACCAATGCTACGAGCCAGGACTTCCAGCACGCCAGGCTGGAGCCATGGCAACAAAGAGGCAAAACCAGGGGGTTGCAACAACAAGGTGCTCAAGCGAGCGCCTTGAAAAAGCTCAGCCACCGTGGGCTTGATTTCCGAACCAGTGGGCATGGCCACTTGGCGTACGGGCTGTCCTTCGCCTTGAGCCATCGGCTGTATCAGCAGGCCCCATCCGCTGGGCGTCAAACTGGCACGCAAAAAAGGCTTGTCGCCCTCGCGAATATTCCAGCCATTGGGAATGCCGAAAGAAAAATCTTTGAGCCAGAGCCGCACCACACCATCTTGTGTCTTGGCCACCGCCTGGATCACTTGACCGTCGCGCAAATTCAATTGCGCAGCTGTGCGCGCCTCAACCCACAAAGGCCGGCTGTCCAGATGGACGGCTGGGGCTCTGGCGACACCGAGCACGCTTTCCGGGCCGAACATCCGATTCTCAGGGATAACGGACCCAGTGTCTGCGCGCCTGGTTTGTGTCGAAAACTGTCGCGCCTTCCGAGGCTGCCTGTACATTGCCAAAATGCTTGCGCACAATGGCTTCTTGGTTAGGCAATTGCAAGCTTGCACCCGCCATCAGTGTTTTGGCAGAGCCCTTGGTAAAAGCGCCAGGATTTTGACTGATCAAAGCCTCTTTCAGGAGATCCGCACGCAAAGGGCTGTCTGCCATTTGGGTCCGCACAATTTTGTCCAGCGTGTCCCCAGGCTTGACGGTATAGGTTTTTCCTTTTCCATCAGGGTCTGCAGCTTGCGCTAAAACTGCGAAAGTGCCCACAACCCAGGCCAGCGAGGCGCGCTTCAAGGTGTTCCCTGAGAGGAAGTCGGCAAAAAAACGGGCATTCATGAAAATCTCCTTCATTTCAAGGGCTGTATGGCACCGCGACCCACTGCGCAGCGCCTGACAATTTGGGGCCCGCAATCTGTTTGAGCTCGGCGTAGTAACCAGACACAGATTGCACTTCAGCCAAGGCCAGTTGGTCAAGGGCCTTGCCCTCCAAGATCCGTGAAGGAAGCTTGTGGCGATCGGCCACGACCAATTGATCGCCCACACGCAAACCACTCATCTCCCCGCCTGCAATCCGCAGGCTGTGGGTGGCGGCTGTCAACACCTCAAACTGGGGCGGGATGCATGACAGTTTGGTCTCCAAGCTGTGGGCAAAGCTTTGCAGCAAAAACTGTAATTGCTCTTGCATGGCGGAGGACAGGCGTTGCGGCACTCCGCTGAGCTCTGGCAGTTCAATGTTCAAGCTCTGTTGTTGCTGAAGCAACACCACGCGGTCCAATCGGCGTGAAACATCCCATCGCAACAACACAGCGTTGGTCGTCCCATAGGCATCTTGCCCTGGCTCGAGGCGCAAAGACAAGCGCCAAGGAATGTGTTGCTCTCCGCGACTTAACAACGCTTGCTCGTAACGGTTCGACGGCTGGTAGGGCTCCATCACCCGCCACAGCGCGCCATTGCCGCTGCGTTGTCGCAGCCATTGTCGGATCACCTGAGAGGACTGGTGTGCGGACTGCCTCAAAGCAATCGGCAGTTGCGGGGAAAGTTGGATGTCCAATTGCATTTGGTGCCAGGGCTGGGCCCGGTCATGGGATGCAGAGCGACAGGACAATGGCGTGCCAACGGCTTGTCGATGGTCGAGGTGCAACGCGGCAATGGGCTCCTGGTTCAGGGGCTTGTTGTAGGCCAGCACACGAACGCCTCGGACCACCGCACCCGACGCGAAACTGCTGCTGTCATGCAAGACGCCTTGCCCATCCACCCAAGAGGTCGCACGGACCTCAGTGGGTCCCTCCAAGGCGGCTTGCACCAAGGACTGGCGAATGGCCTGCAGTTGCTCTTCTGGCTGCAAGGCTTGCGCCGCAGCCAACATCGCTTGAAAAAACAAAACGATGGCCGCACACCAAGGGATCAGACGAACGCTCACGGGCACACCCTAAGCCAATCTCAACGAACGCGTGTAGCGATCTGGCTCAGATACAGGCTACGCAAATCCTGAACCACATTGCGGTCAAGCGACAAGGTTGTTTCGTAGGTGTCTTCCCCCACGGGGGTGATGCTGACCAATTGCGCACCATAAATCACACCTTCCACGCGTGTGCGAAAGGTGTCGTTCATGACCGTCATGTCCGCCACGGTGGTGCTCGCATCCAATTGCTGCCCATAGACTTGCTCGGTCAAAGAGCGGTAGGCATCCAGCTTGGAAGCACGAATGGCCAGCAAGCGCTGTTGTGCCGGGTTTTTGTGGTTTTGCACGCTGATGACGGCGTAGCCCGTCGCCACAAAAGTTTCACGCTTCTCGACCATCGGTGCAATCATCGATGCGGCAGGCGCGGGGGCTGGCGCTGCCGCATTGGCTGGCGCTGAGGCCACAGGAGCAGCACTGGTGCTCAATGGCTGTGTTTGGCAAGCACTGAGCAAAATGGCGCCACTCAGAACGGCGTAAAGGGCGTGACGGTTCATGACATGTTCCTCTTGAAACGGTGAGTCGCCGATGACAAACAGACACTGCATGGCAACTCGTGGTGGGTCTGTCTTTGATTCGACCGCATGGCGGACTTCTTGATAGCGAAAAATGTCTGGGCAGATGAACCATCCAAAAATAGAATACTTTTGTGGTCTTGCCTCTGGCAATGCATTCCGGACAATGCATTGAACAGTTTATCGGCATGAAAACACATTCCCAATACATTGGTGCCAGCAGCGCTGCGCAAAGCTTGCGCAGCATGCTGGCGACCATCGCGAACTCCAATGCCACCGTGATGATCACCGGTGAAAGTGGCACTGGAAAAGAGTTGCTGGCGCGGGCTTTGCACGAGCAATCCTTGCGCGCAGGCTCCAATTTTGTACCTATTAATTGTGCAGCCATCCCAAAAGATTTACTAGAAAGTGAACTTTTCGGTCATCGCAAAGGGGCGTTCACTGGGGCCGTGAATGACCGCGTGGGCCGCTTCGAGCTGGCGCATGGGGGCACCCTGTTTTTAGACGAAATAGGTGATATGTCATTGGACATGCAAGTCAAATTGCTGCGTGTCCTGCAAGAGCGCACCATCGACCCTATTGGTGGCAATCGCCAGGTGACCATTGATGTTCGTGTCATTGCCGCCACACACCGTGACCTGGAGGAAGAAATTTCTGCCGGCCGCTTCCGGGAAGATTTGTACTATCGTTTAAATGTTTTACCGGTTGTGACACCGCCATTGCGAGAGCGAAGCGAGGACATTCCAGACCTCTTGCGTCATTTTGGCCAGCGATTTGCCAATCCAGGATCAGAACCTATTCGATTTGATGCCGACTTCATTGAAGCCCTGCAAAAATACCAATGGCCAGGCAACGTACGCGAACTCTCCAACCTGGTGGACCGTTTCAGCACACTGTATGCAGGCCAGCGCCTGGATTTGCGGGCCATCCCTGCAACCCTGTTACCCAAAGGACTGGTGCCACTGCAGGCGGAACTGCTGGCAAAAAATCCTGTGGTGAGGCCTCAGGCGATCACGCCCCCTCCTGAAGTTTTGGCCGAGCTTGGCGACAGCGGCGAAACCTTGGAAACCGATGTGGAAGACATCATCATGCTGGCGCAAGGCATGCCTCAACTCCCTCCCGAGGGGATCTCACTGAAAGACAGGCTGGCAGAAATTGAGCGCAGCATGATTGAACAAGCTCTGGAACGTGCGCAAGGCAATGTGTCTCGCACCGCCAAGTTGTTGAACCTGCAACGCACCACGTTGATTGAAAAAATCAACAAATACGACTTAAGGTCGGCTTGAGCGGCAAGCCAACCTCAGGGGGGCAAGCGCCATCCCCTTAATTGGCATCCTGATTCAAGACCGTGATGCTCATGCGGCGGTTGCGTGGATCGCGTGAATCTTTGGGGTTCATCGGATCGGTGTCGGCCACGCCCTCGATGCGCGTGAAACGGCTCTCGGGAATGCCTTTTTTCTCTAAGATCTGACGCGTTGCTTCCGCACGTTCGGCAGACAAAGACCAGTTGTTGCGCCCATCCGGATTCTGGAAGGGCACGCTGTCGGTGTGGCCACGAATGGCAATTTTGTTGGGCATGGTGGCCAGCGAGGCCGCAACCTCACCGATCAGTGCTTGGGCACGTCCTTGCATGGAGTTGGTACCACTGGGGAACATGGCGAAGTCGGCCTTGTCGATGATTTCAATGCGCAAGCCCTGCTTGTCGCGCGATATCGACACTTGGTCTTTCAGGTTTTCAAGACGCTTGTTCTCTGAGAGTTTTTGCTTCAGTTCTTTTTCCAGTTTCTGGAAATTCGCCTCGTCCGCCTCAGCGGCAATTTTCTTTTTTTGCTCAGGCGTCAACTTGTCTGGATCTGGCGCTTCATTTTCGTTTTCTGGTCCAGGATCGGTGTCAGGATTGGGGCCGCCTTCAGAGCGTGGCGTCAACCGCTCGAGCAAACCGGTCTGGCGTGCTGCATAAGGAAAAGCATCGGGGTCGATGATGGAGCGCCCACCCAAGACGCCGTTGGAGCCTGCCAACTGGCCAAAGGGCGTCATGCTGTGCGAGCTCGGTTTGAAATAATCGGCAATGCTTTTGCGCTGGTCAGCGTTGGAGGCGCCCAACAACCACATCAACAAAAAGAAGGCCATCATGGCCGTCATCATGTCGGCCAGTGCAATTTTCCAAGCGCCACCGTGCGCGCCACCATGGCCATCATCGATGACCTTCTTGATGACAATGACAGGCGCAAGCCCTGCTTCTGCGGGTGGTGCTTCTGCCGCGGGGGCATCTGCCGGGGGCGCGGCCTCGGCCGCAGCTGGCGCAGCGTCCTTTTCGTCAGCCATGCTTATTTGCCTCGCATCCCGTCAAACACTTCAGCGAAGCTGGGCTGGTTGTGATGGCTGATGCACACGCGTGCAGCTTCAATCACCAGCGGCATTGGATGGCCATGGAGGTTGGCCACGATGAGCTGCTGAACCATTTTGAACATCTCACCTTCCTCGTCAATCACTTGCTTGAGTCGGATCGCGAAAGGACCCACAATACCATAAGCCAAAAACACCCCAAGGAAGGTACCCACCAGCGCGGAGCCAATCAGGCCACCCAGCACAGGGGGGGGTTGGTCAATGGCCGCCATGGTTTTCACCACACCCAACACACAGGCCACAATACCCAGCGCAGGCAGGGCGCCTTCCATGCCAGCCCAGGCTTCGGCGTGCTTGAGTTCGTTGTGGTGGTGCAACTTGATGGAAGCCGTCATCACGTCTTCCACAGCGTAAGGGCTAAGGTTGCTGGAGGAAACCACCATCAATCGGATGGTGTCGCAGATCAAATGCAACAGTGAGTGGTCATGCAAAATGGGCGGATATTCCGCAAAAATGGCACTCGACTCAGGGTTTTCAATGTGGGCCTCCAGTGCGACAGCACCCTCGGCTTTCAGGGTTTTCAGGATTTTGGAAACCAAGAAAATCACCGCCAGGTAATCGTCTTTTTTGTATTTGCTGCCTTTGAAGACCTTGCCCAGGCCGCCCATGGCTCCCTTGATGATGCCCGAGCTGTTGCTGATCAACATGGCGGCCACAGCGGCCCCGCCAATGATGAACATTTCGATCGGCGCCGCTTTGATGATGGGCGCCATCTTGCCGCCAGCGATGATGTAGCCGCCGAAGACGAATACAAAAAGTAAGACCAGGCCAACTGCTGCCATGTATGACTCCAAATGTCAGAGCAACGGGACTGAATCAGTCCCGTCGCTTTTTAACCATCACGAAATCCTTGAAGGTTAACTGAAATTTCGGCCCGCCCAGAGAGCTTGGCAAGAACTTCATCCCTTCAAAGATCAATTCATCAGCATGCCAGCACGCGAAGATGCCGGAATCAGGGATGGCACGCCTTCCCATGCCTCTCGAATTTCACTCATCAAACCGTAGATTTCTTCCAAAGCTTCCAGGTCGTTGCGCGCGTTGACATGAAACAAGCGGCGCGTCACATAACCATAAAGTTCGTTGAGATTCGCGGCCAAATCGCCGCCCTTTTCAAAATCGAGTGCGCCTTGCAAGCCCAACACAATGCGACTGGCACGCGCGATGCACTTGGACTTCTCCTGAATGGCGCCGTGCTGGATGTGACCCTTGGTCGCCGACAGGCTCTCCAGCAGACCATCAAACAACATCTGAATCAACTCGATGTTGCTGGCTTTGGCCACACCCGTGCTGACCTTCACATCTCCATAGCTCTCAATGGCTCGTTGGTTGGCTCGCATGATCAATGGCTCCCAAATTCAATCTTAGACCTACCTGGAATCGGTACCGGGCCGATGAACTTGAGAGGGAAAGTCAATGAACTGTGCATACAAGGTCTTTCAGGCGTGTGCGGGCTTGGCATGCATTGCCTCGGCTTCCAAGGGCTTTTCGGCAAGATCCATCGCTGGCTCTTGCGGTGCCGCCAAAGCGGGCATTTCTGTCTCTTGCACAGGCTCATCAATGGCCGTTGCAACACCGGGATGCACCAACAGAGATTGGGAATACGGCGTCACCAAATCCAAGGAAGTGCGCGCATACAACATGGCTGTGACCTGATCCACCGTCTGCTGCAAACGCAGCAAGTCCGCTTCGTCGGCCTTCGCAAACTCCACACCGGCCTGGTACAGGGTGGTCAAGTGGTGCAAAGGCATCCATGACTCCAGGGAGCCACGCGGGGTGGGAATCATTTTTTTGTTGGGCGGCGGGCTGTTCTGCCCTTGCTTGCCAGCCTGATAACCTTCCCAAAAAGTTTGCTCGATGTGCTGACGCAAAACTGGCTCATAGTGGGGCTTGAGATTGACCACCGTTTGGGGATCCACGCCGGCCATGGGGATGCCACTCATGGCATCCCACAACTTTTTGCCACTGAGTTCAGCAAACAGGCCATCCGAATAAGTGGGCGGCAATTCCGCAGGAATTTGGCTGCGGTACAAGGTGTTGACCTTGTCTATCAGATACAAGCTGAGCAGCACCAACAACAGCACGCCCCAGGCGACGAAGAGTTGGAAAAAGTTGCTCATAATTTCTTCCTTTTTCCGGAAGCCACGGGCTCATTCTCGATTTTCAATGTGGCGCGCAATTTTTTGACCACGGTCGACAAAATCTGGCTGATGCGCGACTCGCTGACACCCAGCACTTCGCCAATTTCTTTCAGGTTGAGCTCTTCCACATAGTAAAGCTGCATCACCAATTGCTCGCGCTCAGGCAATTCGCCAATGGCAGAAGTCACCGCGTCCATGAACTCGGCATGCTCGACGATTGCCTCCGGTTGTTGTGAGGTGTCGTCTGCAATGCTCATGACCTCGTCGGTCACGACTTCCAGCGAATAGGTTTCAAACTGCCAGGCTTTGCCGCGTTCTTTGTGAAAGTCCTCAAGGTCTTTGCCCATGAAGTCTGCAATTTCCGCTTGCGTGGGCGTGCGTCCCAGCTCCGAGGCCAGGGCATGGACGGTTTCGTTGTGCGATTTGTTGAAGGCCACTGCAGAGCGCGGCAAGAAAGACAGGCGACGCACCTCGTCAAGCATCGCACCACGCACACGACTGTGGGCAAAGTTTTCAAAGTCCACCCCTTTGGTCGGGTCGTAGGCGCGCGCAGCCTCGAGCAAACCAATCATGCCGACCTGGATCAATTCATCCAAATCCATGAATGCGGGCACGCGCGCCTTCAGGTGCAAAGCCACGCGTTTCACCAGGCTCAAATGCGCCAAAACCAAGTCCTCGCCGGGAGAGCGATTCTGCTGGTACAGCTTCATTGGGGATAAGGCTCTCATGATTCATCCGGTCTGCTTTGAATCAGCCGCTCCATGAAAAATTGCAAGCCGCCTGAGACATGCTCAATGGGGCGCAACTGGGTGCACACCTCGGCCAGGCGTCGGAAGTCCCGGGAAGCCGCCGTGCCGGGCGCCATCTCCAAGACGGATTGGTACTTCTTTAATGCGGACAAAACCAATTCATCCGCCTCGATGGAAGTCAGGTAATGGATGGTGTTGCCAAGGAAGCGCACACACACATCGTTCAAGCGCTGGTAAAGCTTCCAGCCTTCGGCTTGGCTGCCGACCATGTTGGGCAACAAGTAAATCTCATCCAAATCCATCTGTTGACTCAGCACCTTGATGGTTCCGTAGGCATCGGCAATGGAGGAAGGGTCGTCCTTGACCACAATGAAGCGCCGCTGGCAAGCCGCCAAAAACGCCAAGACCGAAGGCGAGATGCCTGCGGCAACATCCACAATCAGATAATCGACATCGTCGGCCACATCGCTGAAGGATTGGACAATGCTGGCCGCCTGAACCGGCGTCAAGCCCGCCAACTCCTGCATGCCGGAGGCCCCAGGAATCAAACGAATGCCTTGGCGCGTGGTCAGCACAATCTCGGTCAAAGTTTTTTGGCCACTCAAAAAATGGCTCAGGTTGTATTCGGCACGCGCGCCTAAGGCAATTTGCGCATTGGCCAAACCCAAGTCGGCGTCAAACAGCATGACGCGGTGACCCTGCTGCGAAAGCGCAGTGGCCAGATTGATGGAGACCGTGGTCTTGCCCACGCCGCCCTTGCCGCTGGCAACGCCGATGACTTCTGTTTTGCTGGCTTGGCTCATGCAATACCGCCTGTCTGCGAAGAGGTCAATTGGGCAATGCGGGCCGAAGCGCGCGCCATCGCAAAATGCAAGTCGGCTGCCGCGGCATCGGCCGCCGGCAACGGCAGGTTCGAAACCGCCAGATGAACCAATTCGCTGGCGTCAAATTGGCTTTGCCAATCTGTCATGCGGTCACCACGGCTCACCGCACTGACCGGCATATGTCCCTCGGTCAGGAATTGCAGCAAGGCCCAAGGTTGCGTTGCTTCATCCAGCTTGCTGATCATCAGGCTTTGCCAAGTGACCCCCTGGATTTGCAACAGTCGGTGCAGCGTCGTCACAGAGGCATCGGCGCTCACAACGGCATGGAACTCGGCTTTGGGCGCGGCGTTTGCCACTTCCTTCAAGCGCTCATGCATCTGCACACCCGGTGTGTCGATCAAGATCAGGGTGCGCGCAGACAACTCGTCGAGCAAGAGTTGCAACATGGCCTGGTTGGCGGCACGGAAGCAATCCACGCCAGACTGGGCACACAACAACTGAGTTTGATTCCAGGCACCTGGGCGCAAATCATTGAAGCTCACCACCGCAACTTGCTCATGCCCCAGCGTCGATGCGGCTTGCTGAGCCCAGCGGGCCACCATGGCGGTCTTGCCAGCGCCAGAGGCGCCCGCAATCACATGAATGCCTTTGTCAAAGCTGCGGGCGGGCGAGGACTGAATGCCGTGCAACAGTTGGCTGCGAATTTCACTCAGCGCGGGCTCGATCGCCTCAAAGCCTTGCACGCTGTCCATCAACAGGGCGCGCAACGCGGCCGGAATCGGCGTTTCCTGCAAGGCCGTGCGCAGGGGTTGCAATGCAGGGGCCCAAGCGCCACCGGCTTGCCACATGGTCATTTGTTGGCTGATGCGAAACTCTTTGCGAAGGGCGGCGAGCTCATCGCGAACCATGTCCACGATTTCGCGACCGCGCAATGCATCATGCTGCTCTTGCAGCTTTTGCTCTTGCATGGCCACAGGCTTTTCAACTTTTTTCTGCTGGCCCAAGGTCTCGCCCAGCACCTCGCCAAACCCTGCCTTGGCGGACTTCGCCGCTGGCGATGGGGTGGGGACAAACTCTTCCTGAACCGCCTCTTCCGGGGTCAGCGGATCAATGTCTACCGCCACGATCAACTCGGTTTGCCCACGGACTTGGCAGCTCGAAATCACGAGCACATCGGGCCCGTACATGGCGATGGCTTTTTCATTGGCCGCACGGGCGTCTCGGGCTAGGATTCTCTTGAGTTCCATGACGTATCTCGGTTCTTAAGTAGGTGTTCGCAAATTTATTTCTTGGCCTGGGCATCAACGGTGTGAATCACCTTGACAGCCTGGTCATCTGGAATTTCGCTGTAGGACAGCACGGTCAAATCGTTCACGCGGTGACGCGCCGCCTTGGACAGCCAGGCGCGGATCATGGGGGAGACCACCAACACGGCAGGGAGGCCCTCCTCTTCCAGCACGCGGGTGCCATCGCGCAGCGCGGCAAACAAGCTCTCCGCCAGGCTGGGCTCCATCACCACAGGTTGGCCAGGCTGGCTTTGCTGTAGCACGTTGTGCAGCAATTGCTCCAGGCCAGGCTCCAGCGTCATGACCGACAAACTGTTTTTCTCGTCCACCAGGCTTTGCATGATCATTCGGCCCAACTTGGGTCGCACCATGGCGGTCAGCTGCTCGGGATCGGTTGTGCGGCTGCTGGCCTCGGTCAGCGACTCGGCAATGGTGCGCATGTCGCGAATGGAGACCGACTCCTGCAGCAAGTTTTGCAGAATGCGGGTCAGCGCGCCCAAGGAGAGCTTACCCGGTACCAGGTCTTCCACAATCTTGGGCGACTTGCTGGACAGTTTGTCCAACAGTTGCTGTGTCTCGTCGTGGCTCAACAAATCCGCTGCGTTTTCACGCAAGACCTTGTTCAAATGCGTCGAAATGGCTGTGCTGGCGTCCACCACGGTGTAGCCCAGAGCGCGCGCCTGGTCACGCTGCGAGGGTTCGATCCAGACAGCGTCCAAGCCAAAGGCCGGCTCTTTGGTCGGGATCCCCTTGAGCTCGCCATACACCTGGCCAGGGTTGATGGCCAACTCACGGCCGACTTTGATCTCACCCTTGCCACGCACCACGCCCTTGAGGACGATGTTGTAGCTGTCAGGGTCAATGTTCAAATCATCGCGAATGCGCACAGGTTGAACCAAAAAACCGAGCTCCGCCGAGAGCTTTTTGCGAACGCCCTTCACCCGGCTCATCAACTCGCCGCCGGTCTCGGGATTGACCAGCGGAATCAGCCCATAGCCGATCTCCAAGCCAATCAAATCCACTTGATCCACGTCGTCCCAATCCAGCTCTTTCGGGCCCTCCGCCACAGGCGCGTCCTGCTTGGCTTGCTCTTCGGCCTCGACCTGAACTTCTTGTCGAATCACCATCAAGCCCAAACCGGCTGTGGCCAAAGCCAATGTGATGAACACCAAGTGCGGCATGCCGGGCACGAGCCCCAAAATCATCAGGATGCCGGAGGAAATAAACAAAGCCGCCGGATTGGCCAGCTGGGTTTTGGCTTGCTCTGTCATGGACTCCGAGGTGGTCACGCGCGTCACGATGATGGCTGTTGCCAAGGACAATAGCAGCGATGGAATTTGTGCCACCAAGCCGTCACCAATGGTCAGCAACACATACAAACGGCCCGCTTCAGAGACAGACAGGTTGTGCTGTGCAATGCCAATGGCCAGCCCGCCAATGATGTTGATCAGCAAAATCAACATGCCGGCGATGGCATCGCCGCTCACAAATTTCGAGGCACCATCCATCGCGCCGAAAAAGTCAGACTCTTGGGACAGCTCTTCACGGCGCTTCTTGGCGGTGGCTTGGTCAATCACACCGGCGTTCAAGTCGGCATCAATCGACATTTGCTTGCCAGGCATGGCATCCAGGGTGAAACGGGCGTTCACTTCCGACACGCGGCCGGCACCTTTGGTCACCACGATGAAGTTGATGATCATCAAAATAGCAAAAATGATGAAACCGACCAAGTAGTTTCCACTGATCACAAACTCGCCAAAGGCTGAAATGACCTTGCCTGCCGCATCGTGTCCCTGGTGTCCATGAACCAAAATGACACGGGTCGAGGCTACGTTCAAGCCCAAGCGCAACATGGTTGCAAACAGCAAGACCGAAGGGAATGAGGAAAAATCCAGGGGATTTCGTGTGCCAATTGCAATCATGATGATCACCAGGCTGGCCACGATGTTGAAAGTAAACAAAAAGTCCAGCAAAAGTGGCGGCAATGGCAACACCAACATGGCCATGATCAGCAACACCAGCGCCGGAATACCGAGGCCGGTGTAGTCAAATTTCGCCAAGTTCTGTCGAATCGTTGACAGTGTGAGTGTGGTCATGGCCGTGTTTAAAACTTTTTTGAACCGTTAAGACTTCATTTTTTGGGCAACTCGAAAGCGCCGGTACAGTTACCAAGCAATCGATGTGCCAGTTATAGTCACTGTCAGAGCTGACATGTCGAACGCTGGTTGGCGGGCAGGTTCTTTGCATTGGCCTGGCGTGCACCCGTTGAAAGAAGGTAAACGGCAACTTATGACCTGTCACGATTTTTGCTTATCCCTTCAAGTCTGACCTGAATAGAAGTCTTGGAACACCATGAATCTGTTTTCTCACATCGTGAATGCACCAGCCGCCAAGTCACCCCTCGCAGATGCTGCGAGCCTGGGCCAGGCGGCAGCGCGCGCGGAGCAATACGAGCTGGGCTCAACAGATTTTTCCAAACACTTTCGGCAGTTGCTGGAAGCCAAAACGCCGGCCAAGCCCCTGGACATGCAGCGGCAAGACCTTGCCGCCCCCCACGCACTGGGCACCAACGACAAAGCCCCGGAGCGCCACGACTTGATCGCCAGGGATGCTCGATTTGACTCGCCCAAAGCGCGCAACGCTCCCCCGCGGAGCGCACAAAAAGGCGAGGAACAACAAAACTCACAAGATGATGCGCATGACAGGGTTTCCTCACGCACGGAAAATGCCGACGGTCAACGCGCAGTCAAGAGAATTCGGGCACAAAATGCAGACGAATCAGAGAAAGTCACAGGGTCGCTGGACAATGACGCCGCCGCGCAAATTGCGAACATCTCGGCTGAAGATGGGAGTGGATTGAAATCGATCCAACTGGGTCCGCAAGTTCAAGTTCTGACGGTTGATAGCCCGGCCACCACCGATGAAAGTCTGGCAGCCTTTGCCCGCAGCATGGGCATGGCGGACAGCACCATCCAACAACTTTTGGGGGGCGGACATGGGTTGACGCCTGGCAGCGATAAAACAAACCTGCTGCAGACGCCCACCGCTGGCATCATCCCGCCCACCACGGCTTGGCCTGCAGGCTCCCTGCTGCAAGGCCTGATGGGAAGCAGCAAGCTTGCATTGCCTGCCAACCCCTTGGCTGATTTGTCTTCTGCTGGCATTGCGGCCAACGCCCAGCCC
The DNA here is from genome assembly GCA_964442645.1 of uncultured Bordetella sp. Classification (GTDB taxonomy): domain Bacteria; phylum Pseudomonadota; class Gammaproteobacteria; order Burkholderiales; family Burkholderiaceae_C; genus Limnohabitans. The sequence continues at coordinate 47,805 of CAYTZZ010000008.1, forward strand.
CTGCAAGAAATACGTTCTGGACTGATGGACGGGGTGGATCTGGTGAGTCTTCAAATCGGGCCGATGGCTGCGTCCAGCGGTCCTGCGCAGGTTTTGACAGCACAGTCCAGCAGCACGCTGGCCGTCCTGAGCATGCTGGACACGCAATTCTCCCCCGAAGCCATCGATGCGTTGCAAAAGGACTTTGAAGCTTCGACGAGCACCATCGGCGAAGAAGCGCCAGGCAATGGACCCTCCTTTGGCGTCCCAGGCGTCAAAGTGGCCCATTCGAATGGTACCGTGGCCCCCAACGCGATGAGCGCGGTGGCTCAAGCCACCCACATGGCGGAAACCTATGAGAAATTAAGCGACAAGCTGGCCACAGAATTGGCGGCACGCTTGCACCAGCAGATCAGCGATGGCCAGTGGAAAATGAAATTTGCCCTCAAACCCGCCAGCCTGGGGGCCGTGGACATCCAACTGGAAATGCGGGATGGCAAATTGGCCGCGCTGTTTCAAGCCGACAATCCCCTGACGCAGGATCTTCTGCAAAACGGTAGCCAGCGCTTGAAAGACGCGCTGCACAACTTGGGAATGACACAAACATCTGTGCTGGTGGGTCAGGGACAAGCCCAGTCCCATTCGCAAGGCCAAAGCCAGACTTCATCTGACAGCGCCAAATTTGGAGACAATCGCGGCCAGACACAGAACCTGGACCCCAACGCCCCTGCTGACATCGGCCGCCGCCGTGCCAGCGATTCACAATTTGACATTTACGCTTGAGCGTAGACACTGAGAGGAGCCCCACATGGCAACAGCACCCGCACCCGCACCGGCAGAAGAAGGCGAAGAGCAGCCGAAGAAAAAGAAACCCATCCTGAAAATCATCTTGTTTGTTCTGGGTGCGATAGTCCTCATGGTGGCCGTCGCCTTTGGCACGCTTTACTTTTCGGGCTATTTCGAGAAAAAAGCTGAACTTGCAGCCATGGACAAGCTGGAAGAGCTTGAAGCAGCCGCCAGCAAAGCCAAGGTAGAAGCACCTTCTAAAATCAAGAAAGAAGCGCCTGAGGCCACTCGCTTTGAAAAGAACTACCTGCAGCTTGACAAAGAGCTGATGACCAATATCACCGGCTCGAAAAAAGTCATGGTGGTTCAGGTGGCCTTGATGACGCATTACGACACGCGCGTCTTTGACAACGTGAAGAAACACGAGTTTGCCTTGCGCTCGGCCATGCTGGATGTGATGCGCCAGACCACCGAAGCGGATGTTGCCAAGCCCGATTTCCGCAAGGAGTTGGCGGCCAAACTGAAAACCGAAGTGAATGAATTGTTGGAAAAATTTGAGGATTTTGGGGGCATTGAAGATGTTTTCTTCACCTCCTTTGTGATGCAATAAACCATGTCCAACCGATCCAATCTTCTCTCACCTGAAGAGCTGATGGCCCTGACCGAAGGGGTCAAGGACGGCTCGATTGAGGTCGACACCGGCTTCAATACCAAGCTGCGCGTGAGAAAACATGATCTGGCCAGCGAGGACAGCAGCCTGGGCGTGAATGTGTCGTCCATTGACATGATCAATGAGCGATTCATCCGCATGTTCCGACTGGGACTTTTGGAGGTGCTGCGCACCACACCCCGCGTCAACCCCTCCAGGGTCCAGATTCTCAAGTTTGGGGATTACCTCAAGATGCTGAAGCCGCCTTTGGCGGTCAACACCGTTCGCATGCACCCCTTGCGTGGTTTTTCGGTGGTCATCATTGACCCGAATGTGGTGTTCAGCTCGCTGGACAGTTTTTTTGGCGGCTTTGGCAAAGGGGTCGGCGATCTTCCTCCGGGAAGGCTGTTCACACCCACAGAGTCACGCATCATCAACATCATTCTGGATGTCTTCTTCAAGTCTTTGAAAGAAGCTTGGGCGCCGGTGATGGAAATTGACTGCGAAAAAGTCAGCTCCGAAATCAACCCTCAGTTTGCCCAGATTGCAGATGAAAATGATCTGGTGGTACTCAGCCGATTTGAGGCCGATGCGACCGCCACCGGCGACAAAGGCTTCATGGACCTGGTCTACCCCTACGCCACGCTCAAGCCCTTGCGCGAGTTGCTGCGCAACCGTGTTCAAACCGGGGACGGCAACGAAGAGTCCGACAAAGTCTGGCGCGAAGACCTGGCGGTGGCCGTGGGAGACGCGCACATTGACATCCAGGTGTTGATGGGCCACCTCAAGACCACGCTGCATGACTTGCAAAACATGAAAGAAGGCGACCTGCTTTATTTCAAGAAACCCGAATTGGCCCAATTTGTCACCAATGGCGTCCCGTCATTTGGGGTCAACGTGGGAACACGTGGCTCGCACGTGGCCGTTCGCATTGAAAAACAACTTATTCCCGGCCAACTTTGAGACAGGAATCCATCATGTCAGAAACCACCGAAACGACCACCGACAACACCTCGACCCCACCGAGCGCGCAAGACTTTCAGTCCAGCCACCCCGGCAACATCAACCCCGAGGTCTTGCAAAACATTTCTGTGACCTTGGCCATTGAGGTTGGTCGCGCCCAAATCAAAATCAAGGATTTGATGCGCCTCACCCAAGGCAGCGTGGTGGAATTGGACCGCATTGCGGGAGAGCCGCTGGACCTGTTGGTCAATGACACCGTGGTCGCACAAGGCGAAATTGTGTTGGTCAACGACCGCTATGGCATCCGCCTGACGCGGGTTGTGCCATCGACGGAACGGCTCAAAACACTTTAAGCGCCATCTAGAAACGCAAAAAAGGCCCGCGATGCGGGCCTTTTTCATGGGCGGTGCTTGCTCAGTTCGCGCTGATCTTGCGACCGTTCATGTTTTGCACCGGGCGTGCATTCAACTTGAAGGGGAACTTGGCAACCTGTGCTTTGGAAAGATCCACCTGTGTCTTCAAAATGTAGAAGTTGACACCCTCTGTGCAAGGCGGCGTGGTCAATGAGCCCTCATAAGCATAGTGGGACAAAGATTGCGGAAGCATCGTGCTGGGGTCAAACTTGACTTTCGGCGGGACATGCTCCTCGCCTTCATTCGGGGGCAAGTTGTTCCACAGCGTCTTGATGGCGGGGTTTTCCTTGCCCTCGTTCAGCAACACGCCGATCACGGCCAATTTACCAGCTTTGCTTTTGTGGACAAAGTGAGCCACCATGGCCGAGTTTTTGCCATCGATTTGCTCTTCACTGGGGCGGTGGAAATGGAACTGCAGCAGGTCGTACTCTTCCTTGTTGATGGTCAGGGTACTGCCAGGCTCAACGTTGACTTGAATGGTGTGACCATTGTTGATGATTTTCAACGGGCCTTCCTTGTAGGACACTGACAAAGCGTCCTTGGACTTTTCAAACGGGCCCACGATATTGAGCGGTGACTGTTTTTTGCCTTTCGCACAAACGGGGAAATTGTCACCCCAATGCTCTGGGCCATTGTCGCCTTCATAGCCCCAATGGACATCATGCCCGCCGCCTTTTTTGGCGTGGCTGTCCTTTTTGTCGCCTTCTTTCTTGCCATGGCCGGGCTCTTCTTTGGCACCGGCTTTGCGCTGGCATTCAGACAGAATCTCCACTTTCTTGCCGGCGGCCACCAGCGCATTCTGAGCGGCACAAACGGTTTGCAGACGAGACGTCCATTCGGCCATTTCGAGCGACTTTTGGAAGGCCTCGACAGTACCCGGGTCTTCTGCGCCCTTGGTCAACAAACGCATGGCCGCCAAACCGACTTGACGTTCTGTCGTCAGGCTCTTTTGCGCTTTGTAAAGCGTTTCAATGTCTTGCAACACGACCCCGTTTGCAAAAGCAGACTTGATAGCGTCGGTTTCATGCAACTGAAACTCCAGGCGCTCCATCTTTTCTTTGGAAGCTTCGGCTTCTTCCTTGGCTTCTTCTTTGGCTTTTTCCAACGACTCCTGGGCTTGTTCCAACTGCTCGCTCAGTTCGGCCAGGTCATGCACCACATGCTTTTTGCCGGCAAAGCTCCAATAAGCCAAACCCAATGCTGCCACCAGCAGCACGGCCAATAACACTTCTAGCGCAACTCTTAAATACTTTTTCATGACCATGCTCACTCTGGTTGTCGACAACACCCCAAGCTGACGCCCTCACAAGCGCACCTTGGGCAGGTGTGTCAGTATCGGCCCGGGACCTTGAAAGCTTTAATTTTCAATGGCATCAACAGGCCACGGCACCCTGCGTGTTGACATAAAGCGCATACAAAGAATGGCTGGCTGCCATGAACAGCCGATTGCGCTTGGCCCCGCCAAAACACAGGTTGGCACAACGCTCAGGCAGCAAGATCTGCCCAATGGGCGTGGCATCGGGGGCAAAAATTCGAACGCCGTCACGCCCCTCTCCGGTTCCCCAGCCTGCCCACAAATTGCCATCGACGTCGCAGCGAAAGCCATCGGGGGAATGGTCTGCCGCTGTTGTCAGAAAAATTCTGCCGTTGGCCAAGCTCTCGCCATCTTCGGCCACATCGAAAACCCAAATGTTGCGAGGCGTCTCCCCAGACTCAACGATGTACATCTTTTTTTCATCAGGGGAGAAGCACAAACCATTGGGACGGCTGATCTCGCTGCAAACCACCTTGATGTCACCGGTTCGAGCATCCACTCGGTACACCTGTGTCGGTAACTCTTGCTCTGCAGCGGTTCCCTCGTACTCCCCCAAAATGCCAAAAGGCGGATCGGTGAACCAAATGGAATCGTCCGACTTGACCACAATGTCGTTGGGCGAATTCAGGCGCTTGCCCTGGTAATTGTCTGCAATCACAGTGATGCGACCATCGTATTCGGTGCGGGTCACCCGGCGCCCCCCGTGCTCGCAGGTCAGCAAGCGCCCTTGCCGGTCACGCGTGTTGCCATTGGCATGCCGCGAGCCTGCCCGGAAGACACTGGTGGCCCCCGAGGCCTCGTCCCAGCGCATGATGCGATCGTTGGGAATGTCGCTCCAAAGCAAATAACGCCCATCGCCAAACCAGACCGGGCCTTCCGACCAACGGCATCCTGTGGCCAAGCGTTCAATCGAGGCATTGAACAGCCGGTACTTTAAAAAACGGGGATCCAGCACCTCAATGGCTGGGTCAGGATAGCGCTCTGCAGGTTGCCACATGGCGTGCCCTTTCAATCAATCATCAACCCCGAACAAACAAAGTCACCAAAGGTTCTTGACCAAGTTGGCGGCTCCAATGGCCGTGCACCGCAGGGTCAAACGTGGCCCCAGGCGGTAACAGGTCTGCCGAATAGAAATGGTCGCCGGCAGAAAACACCCGGGAACTACCATCTTGCAAGCCGATTTCCATGTGGCCCTGCAAAATGAAAACCCATTGAGGGTGCGGGCTCACATGAAACTGGCTGCGAAAACCCACGGGGCTGTGACGCAACTGGTAGCCCCCACTGGCCATCAAGGGCGACAGCATGGCTTGCGGCGTGCCCTCGGTCAAGGCCACGGCTTCTTCGCGAAAACGCGCGCGGCCATCGGTGTCTGTGAAAAGGACGGTGCGTGTGAAGGTGCTCATGCCCGCATCATAGTGCCCCGTTAGAATTCGGGTTTTCACCAGCCTCTGGATCTACACCATGAAACGCTGTCATGCACCCACAAAGGCTTTGTCATGAGCCGCAAAGTCTTCATTAAAACTTTTGGATGCCAGATGAACGAGTACGACTCGGACAAAATGGCCGATGTTCTGGGCGCCGCACAAGGCTACGAAAAAACCCAGGATGTGGAAGAGGCGGACCTCATTCTGTTCAACACCTGCTCGGTGCGAGAAAAAGCCCAGGAAAAAGTGTTCTCCGATTTGGGCCGCGTGAAGCACCTCAAAGCCAAGGGCGTCAAGATTGCCGTTGGGGGCTGCGTGGCTAGCCAGGAAGGTGCTGCCATCATTGAGCGTGCGCCTTATGTGGATGTGGTGTTTGGCCCGCAAACCTTGCACCGGCTGCCGGACCTGCTGAACCAGCGCGACCAAGAGAGTCGGCCGCAAGTGGACATCAGCTTTCCAGAAATTGAAAAATTTGACCACCTGCCGCCGGCCCGGGTGGAAGGTGCCAGCGCCTTTGTGAGCATCATGGAGGGCTGCTCCAAATACTGCAGCTATTGTGTGGTGCCTTATACCCGAGGCGAAGAAGTCAGCCGCCCGCTGGACGATGTTCTGGTCGAGGTGGCCGGCTTGGCCGATCAAGGCGTCAAAGAAGTCACGCTCTTGGGCCAAAACGTGAACGCCTACCGTGGCGCCATGGGCGGCACCGCTGACATCGCCGACTTTGCCTTGCTGCTGGAATATGTGGCAGACATCCCTGGCATTGAGCGCATCCGCTACACCACCAGCCATCCCAATGAATTCACCCAACGCCTGATCGACGCTTATGCCAAAGTGCCGCAGTTGGTGAACCACCTGCATTTGCCAGTGCAACACGGCAGTGACCGAATTTTGATGGCCATGAAACGGGGCTACACCGCCATGGAATACAAGAGCACCTTGCGCAAATTGCGCGCTGTGCGCCCGGACATGGCGATGAGCTCGGACTTCATCGTGGGCTTTCCAGGTGAAACCGAAGAAGACTTTCAAAAGATGATGAAGCTCATCACCGATGTGGGTTACGACACTTCATTCAGCTTCATCTTCAGCCCACGCCCGGGAACGCCCGCGGCCAACTTAGCAGACGACACGCCCCACGAAGTCAAGCTGCGCCGGCTGCAACATTTGCAGGCGACGATCGAAGAAAACGTTCAGCGCATCAGCCAGAGCAGAGTGGGCACGGTTCAGCGCATCCTGGTGGAAGGGCCGTCACGCAAAGACCCCACGGAGTACATGGGCCGCACCGAGTGCAACCGGATTGTGAATTTTCCTGCTGGCCCGCAGCCAGAGCGCCTGGTGGGGCAGTTGCTGGACGTGCACATCACGCAAGCCTATCCCCATTCTTTGCGGGGCAGCTTGCAGGTCAAGGACTGATCAGCGCCCCATGCCTGGGAAGCCGCCGCCACCCAGGCCTTTCATGCCGCCCAGGCGCTTCATCATTTTCATGAGACCGCCGCCGCGCATCTTCTTCATCATGTCTTGCATCTGGCCGAACTCGTTGAGCAGACGGTTCACGTCCTGCACCTGAACGCCGGCACCGGCGGCAATGCGGCGCTTGCGCGTGGCCTTGATCAATTCAGGCTTGCTGCGCTCTTGCGGCGTCATGCTGTGGATGATGCCTTGCTTGCGAACAATGTCGCGCTCGGCGCGCTGCAAATCGGCTTCGCTGGCTTTGGCGGCCATCTGGGTGGGCAACTTGTCCATCAGGCTGGACAGCCCGCCCATTTGCTTCATCTGTTGAATTTGTGCCAGGAAGTCGTTCAAGTCAAAGCCGTCGCCGCTCTTGATCTTGCCGGCCAACTTTTGCGCGGCCTCTATGTCCACGCCCGCGGTGACCTGCTCCACCAGAGCCACGATGTCGCCCATGCCCAGGATACGGCCCGCATGGCGTTCGGCGTCGAACACCTCCAAACCGTCAATTTTTTCGCTGGTGCCGGCAAATTTGATGGGCGCGCCCGTGACTTGGCGCACCGACAGCGCCGCGCCACCGCGCGAGTCGCCATCGGTTTTGGTCAGGATGATGCCGCTCAGGGGCAAGGCCTCTTTGAAGGCTTTCGCTGTGTTGATGGCGTCCTGGCCTTGCATGGCATCGACCACGAACAAGGTTTCAATCGGGTTCAGCGCCGCATGCAGCTCCTGAATTTCCCGCATCAAGGCTTCGTCAATCGCCAAGCGGCCGGCGGTGTCCACCAGCAAGACGTCAAAGTAATGGCGCTTGGCATGGTCGAGCGCCGCACGCGCAATGTCCACCGGCTTTTCGCCCGGGGCGCTTGGAAACCATTCGGCGCCGGCTTGGGCCGTCACTGTTTTCAACTGCTCGATGGCGGCCGGGCGGTAGACGTCGGCCGACACCGTGAGCACTTTTTTCTTGCGCTTTTGAATCAGGTGGCGAGCCAGTTTGGCGGTCGTGGTGGTCTTACCCGCACCCTGCAAGCCGGCCATCAAGATCACGGCCGGTGGCTGCGTGGCCAAATTCAGGTCCGCTACGCCCTCACCCATGGTGGCCGCAAGCTCGCGCTGCACGATGCCCACCAAGGCCTGGCCAGGCTTGAGAGAGCCCAGCACCTCTTGCCCGAGCGCCTTGTCTTTGACCCGCGCCATGAAATCGCGCACAACAGGCAAGGCCACATCGGCTTCCAGCAAGGCCATGCGCACCTCGCGCAGCATGTCGGCCACGTTCGATTCGGTGATCCGGGCCTGGCCACTGATCTGTTTGACCAGGCGGGAAAGTTTGTCGGTTAAAGCGGTGGCCATGGGCGTGTCCCGCCTGCGCGGGCCTTGAAGAAAAGGCCACTGGGGCCAGGGGTTCAGCAAAACGCTAAACTGATGCCATGATTTTACCCAGCGTCCCTTTGCCCAGCTTGCTGGCCGGCCTTGCCGCCGCCTTGGCCTACGCCCTGGTGGCTTTCTGGGGGGGGCGCCTGCCCGAAAAACGTGCCCAGGTTTTGGTCACCATGGCTTGGGCCTTGCACGCCTTGAGCGTATTGTTGTCGCTGTTCTCTCCCGAAGGCCCGCCGCGGTTTGGCTTTGCCCCAGCGCTTTCGGCCACAGCGTGGCTGGTCCTGACCTTCTACACGCTGGAGCGTCACTGGTTTCCGCAACTCCAGGCACGTTGGACGCTGGCCGGACTGGGCGCCTTGGCCGTGGTGTTGGCCTTGCTTTTCCCGGGACAACCGCTGCATCTCAAAGCTTCTGCTTGGTTACCCTTGCATTGGGTCCTGGGCTTGGCCTCCTATGGCTTGTTCGCAGCCGCCGTGGTCCATGCGGTGCTGATGACGCGAACAGAAAAACTCATCCGCCAAGCGGTGGATGTGGAAGGCAGCCTGCCCTTGCTCACCCTGGAGCGGCTCACCTTTCGGTTTGTGAAAGCAGGGTTTGTTTTGTTGTCGGCCACTTTGCTGGCAGGCTGGTGGTTCAGCGACCATTTGTATGGCGCGGAAACGGGCTGGCGCTGGGACCACAAAACCGTGTTTGCCTTCCTGGCCTGGCTGACGTTTGCTGGCTTGCTGCTGGCGCGCAACCGTCTTGGATGGCGGGGCCGCAAAGCCACCCGCGTGCTTTATGCCGGGGCTGGGCTGCTGCTGCTGTCGTATGCGGGCTCCCGCTTTGTGCTGGAAGTGATCCTGGGTCGCGCCACGTGAAATACCTGATTTTGTTATTGGCCATCCTGGGGGCGGTATGGTGGCTGCGGCGCCCCCAAAGTATGTCGTCTGCAAAGACCGAAAAGTCACAGTCTTCAGAGGGTCCTCAAGAAATGGCTCGCTGCCTCGATTGCGGCCTTCACCTGCCGCGACACGATGCTGTGGCAGGCACGCAAGGGATGTACTGCAGCGAGACCCACCGCCAGCGTCGCGAGGGCTGAGATGCAGCACACTGGCACCCCCCTTTCGCCAGCGGAATGGACGCATGGCTGGTACCGCTTTGCCAAGCAGCTTGCGTCACCCAATCATGGGCCTCGACCCGGCCTGACCCCCACCGACCTGTTGGTCATTCACTCCATCAGTTTGCCGCCCGGTGTGTATGGCGGCCCTGAAATTGAACGGTTGTTCACCAACACCCTGGACTGGGATGCGCACCCCTACTTCCAAGGCATCCGAGGCTTGCAGGTCTCTGCCCACTTTGTGATTCGTCGCAATGGCGAACTGCTGCAATTTGTCAGTTGCGATGACCGTGCCTGGCATGCTGGCATCTCCCACTACCGGGGCCGCAGTCAATGCAACGACGACTCCATTGGCATCGAACTCGAAGGCTTGGAAGGCGAGCCGTTCGAAGCGCCCCAATACGCCACCCTGGTCAGCTTGTGCAAAGCTTTGGGGCAGCAGTACCCCATTAGCCACATTGCGGGCCACGAACACATTGCGCCCGAGCGGAAAAAAGATCCAGGCGCAGCTTTTTTGTGGGGGTTTTTGCAACAGGCGCTGGGCTGGCCGGCTCAGTATTTTCCCGAACCTGTCCGCCTCGCCTAAAGAGGCTGTCCCAGCCTCCGCACGTTGTCACGCCATCACAATTTGAGAGTTTTCGAAACGAACGAAGGACAGATGCGGCACAGCACATAAAAGCGTCTTGGAACCCGCATCGATGCTCTGTTTTTTCCATCGGATATTGAATTTATGCGCCTGAGCACGAGGCTCAATGGGCAAGCTGACATTGGGCTTGCATGCCCTCTTTTGGGGAGACCTTCTTTTTTTTCGAAAACACTACCTATGGTGTGTTGAAAACTGCTCAGACCCCAGATATAGTGTGACCCTGATACATTGAGATCGAACAACAACGTGCCCGACCCGCGTGATTTCACGCCTATTTCGAATGGCACGTTCCCTATCCACCGAAGGACACGCCTTTTTATGCAAATGACTGCCCCCCAGACGTCTACCGTCTCCAGCGCTACCCCGCACGCAGCCCCCCAAGACCATGCCCTCAGCGCCTCCCCTTCCGCGCTGTCGCATTACCAAATCATTCGCCGCAATGGCGCCGTGGTGCCCTTTGAGCCCGCCAAAATCGCCGTTGCCATGATGAAGGCCTTCCTGGCTGTGCATGGCACGCAAGGCGCCGCCTCGGCCAGCGTGCGCGAGACGGTCGACGCCGTTACCCAAACCGTGGTCCGCGCCCTGATGCGCTCGCGCCCAGGCGGCGGCACCTTCCACATTGAAGACGTGCAAGACCAGGTGGAACTGGGCCTGATGCGCGGCAGCCACCATGAAGTGGCTCGTGCCTATGTGCTGTACCGCGAGCGCCGCGCCCAAGAACGCGCCACGCAAAAAGAACAACAAGCGCCTGCCGTGCCCACATTGCATGTCACTGACCGTGGCGAGCGCGTGGCCCTCGACCTGAACCGACTGACCGGCTTGATCCAAGCCGCTTGCGCCAACCTGGGCGCCGACATCAAGGCCGACCCCATCGTGTCGGAAACGCTGCGCAACCTGTACGACGGCGTGCCCATCGAAGAAGTTTTCAAGGCCGCTATCCTGGCCGCCCGCACGCTGATTGAAAAAGACCCCGACTACACCTACGCCACCGCCCGCTTGCTGATGCACACCATCGCCAAGGAAGTGCTGGGCGTGGAAGCCACACAGGAAGAAATGGCCCAGCACTATGTGGACTACTTCCCCGGCTTCATCAAGAAAGGGGTCGACAACGACCTGCTCGACGAGCGCCTGCTGCAATTCGACCTGAAGCGCCTGGCTGGCGCCTTGAAGGCCGAGCGCGACCTGCAGTTCGACTACCTGGGCCTGCAAACCCTGTACGACCGCTACTTCCTGCATGTGCGCAAGCAACGCATCGAGTTGCCGCAAGCTTTCTTCATGCGGGTGGCCATGGGCTTGTCGCTCAACGAGATCGACCGCGAAGCGCGTGCCATCGAGTTCTATGAAGTGCTGTCGTCCTTTGACTTCATGTCCAGCACGCCCACGCTGTTCAACAGCGGCACCTTGCGCTCGCAGCTCTCCAGCTGCTACCTCACCACCGTGCCGGACGACCTGGACGGCATTTACGAGTCCATCAAGGAAAACGCCCTGCTCTCCAAATTTGCCGGCGGCCTGGGCAACGACTGGACCCGCGTGCGCGCGCTGGGCAGCCATATCAAGGGCACCAACGGCGAGTCACAAGGCGTGGTGCCTTTCCTCAAGGTGGTCAACGACACCGCCGTGGCGGTGAACCAGGGCGGCAAGCGCAAGGGCGCGGTCTGTACCTACCTGGAAACCTGGCACCTGGACATCGAAGAATTCCTGGAGCTGCGCAAGAACACCGGCGACGACCGCCGACGCACCCATGACATGAACACGGCCAACTGGATCCCCGACCTGTTCATGCGCCGCGTGATGGAAAAAGGCGAGTGGACCTTGTTCTCGCCGTCTGATGCGCCCGACCTGCACGACAAATTCGGCACCGACTTCGAGAAAGCCTACGTCGCTTACGAAGAAAAGGCCAAGCGTGGCGAGATCAAGCCCAGCCGCACGGTGCAAGCCAGCGACCTGTGGCGCAAGATGCTCACCATGCTGTTTGAAACCGGCCACCCCTGGATCACCTTCAAGGACGCCTGCAACGTGCGCTCGCCCCAGCAGCACGCCGGCGTGGTTCACTCGTCCAACCTGTGCACCGAAATCACGCTCAACACCAGCGACACCGAAACCGCCGTCTGCAACCTCGGCTCGGTCAACCTGCTGCAGCACCTGAAAGACGGCAAGCTCGACCACGACAAGCTGAAAAAGACCATCACCGTGGCCATGCGCATGCTGGACAACGTGATCGACATCAACTACTACGCTGTCAAAAAAGCACGCGACTCCAACCTGCGCCACCGTCCGGTGGGCTTGGGCCTGATGTCCTTCCAGGACAGCTTGTACCAGTTGCGCATTCCCTACGCTTCGCAAGAGGCCGTGGAGTTCGCCGACCAGTCAATGGAAGCCATTTGCTACTACGCCTACTGGGCGTCCACCGAACTGGCCCGCGAACGCGGCAAGTACTCCAGCTACAAAGGCTCGCTGTGGGACCAAGGCATTCTGCCGCTGGACACCCTGGACCTGTTGGCGCGCGAGCGTGGCGGCTATGTGGAAGTGGACCGCTCCTCTACCCTCGACTGGGAAGCCCTGCGCCAGAAAATTGCACAGGACGGCATGCGCAACTCCAACTGCGTGGCCATTGCACCCACCGCCACCATCTCCAACATCATCGGCGTCGATGCCTCCATTGAGCCCTGCTTCGGCAACCTGTCGGTCAAGTCCAACCTGTCGGGCGAGTTCACCGTCATCAACAGCTACTTGGTGCGCGACCTCAAGCGCTTGGGCCTGTGGGATGAAGTGATGGTCATGGACCTGAAACACTTTGACGGCTCGCTGCGCCCGATCGACCGCGTGCCGCAAGACATCAAAGCCTTGTACGCCACCGCCTTCGAAGTGGAAACCCTGTGGCTGATTGAAGCGGCCGCGCGCCGCCAGAAGTGGATTGACCAAGCGCAATCGCTGAACATCTACATGGCGGGCGCTTCTGGCAAGAAACTGGACGAGACCTACAAGCTCGCCTGGTTGCGCGGCCTCAAGACCACCTACTATCTGCGCACCATGAGCGCCACGCACGCTGAGAAATCAACCGTCTCCTCTGGACAATTGAATGCGGTGTCCTCGGGTGGCGCGGCCACAGGTGGCCAAACCATGAGCGCGCTCGAAGCCGCTGCCGCGGCAGCACGCGCACAAATGAGCGCGGCCCCTGCCACCGACATCAAGTTTTGCGGCGTCGATGACCCGACCTGCGAAGCCTGCCAATGAGCTTGCACGTTGCATCGACATGCGCATCACACGCGCGCATATCGATGCAATTGAACAACACTCTTTCTCAACAACGTGAATGAACACTTTGCATTTCACGTTGTTGCACTCATAATCCGACCATTGGAATTTTTTCTATGTTGACCTGGGACGAAGAAGTCAAGCCCGCCTCGCCAAACCCTCAAGCCAGTGGCGCCCTCGGCCACGCGATGGCCATCCCACCTCTTTCAACACCTGCACCTGCTGTGCGCACCTTGAACGATGGTGCCGTCGTTGCCAACGCTGCGCCCGCAGCAGCCTCCATGTCAGCCACCAGCGAACGTCGCGTGAATGTCGCTGACAAGCGCATCATCAACGGCCAAACCGACGTCAACCAGCTGGTGCCCTTCAAATACAAATGGGCCTGGGAAAAATACCTGGCCACCTGCGCCAACCACTGGATGCCGCAGGAAGTGAACATGACACGCGACATTGCGCTGTGGAAAGACCCCAACGGCCTGTCCGAAGACGAACGCCGCATCATCAAGCGCAATCTCGGCTTCTTTGTGACTGCCGACTCGCTGGCCGCCAACAACATTGTGCTGGGCACCTACCGCCATATCACCGCACCTGAGTGCCGCCAGTTCCTGTTGCGTCAAGCCTTTGAAGAAGCCATTCACACCCACGCCTACCAATACATTGTGGAGTCGCTGGGCCTGGATGAAAGCGAAATCTTCAACGCCTACCACGAGGTGTCCTCAATCCGCGACAAGGACGAGTTCCTGATTCCGTTCATCGACGCCATCATGGACCCGAACTTCCACACGGGCACACTGGCCGCCGACCAAACGCTGTTGAAGTCGCTGATTGTGTTCGCCTGCCTGATGGAAGGCCTGTTCTTCTACGTCGGCTTCACCCAAATTCTGGCGCTGGGCCGCCAGAACAAGATGACTGGCGCTGCCGAGCAGTACCAGTACATCCTGCGCGACGAGTCCATGCACTGCAACTTTGGCATTGACCTGATCAACACCATCAAGCTGGAAAATCCCCAGCTGTGGACGGCCGAGTTCAAGGCCGAGATCAAGGAACTGTTCCTGAAAGCGGTGGAGCTGGAGTACCGGTATGCCGAAGACACCATGCCGCGCGGCGTGCTCGGCTTGAACGCCTCCATGTTCAAGGGCTACCTGCGCTACATTGCCAACCGCCGTGCCACCCAGATTGGCCTGGAGGCCTTGTTCCCCAATGAAGAGAACCCGTTCCCCTGGATGAGCGAGATGATCGACCTCAAAAAGGAACGCAACTTCTTTGAAACCCGTGTGATCGAGTACCAGTCTGGTGGTGCTCTGTCCTGGGATTGACGTTTTAGACAACTGCGATGTTTGAGTCTCTGTTCTGCGCCCCCACAAGTGCTTCGATGAAAGCACGGGCTGGAACATCCCCCGTTCATGGTGTTGGACCCGGGTCCAGCACCATGAATCGCTTGGCACCCCCCAACAGGTGCAAAGTGTTTTCACCCAATGATCTTTGATCTTGATCTAGGAGAATAGTATGGCAACTGCAAAAAAACCGGCCGCAAAAAAGGCCGCACCCAAGAAAGCTGTAGCAAAGAAGCCCGCAGCGAAAAAAGTAGCAGCTAAGAAGCCCGCAGCCAAAAAAGCTGCTGCTAAAAAGCCCGCTGCCAAGAAAGTTGCGGCCAAGAAGCCCGCAGCCAAAAAAGTAGCCGCTAAAAAGCCGGCCGCCAAGAAAGTTGCGGCCAAGAAGCCCGCAGCCAAAAAAGTAGCCGCTAAAAAGCCGGCCGCCAAGAAAGCTGCCGCCAAGAAGCCCGCAGCGAAAAAAGCGGCCGCCAAAAAGCCGGCCAAAAAAGCTGCTGCCAAAAAGCCTGCCGCTAAAAAGCCTGCGAAAAAAGCTGCCAAAAAGGCCGCCAAAGCACCCGCTGCCCCTGCTGCCCCTGCTGCTCAGACCACTCTGAACCCGCAAGCAGCTTGGCCGTTTCCCACGGCCAGCAAGCCCTGATCTCACGGTCTAGGCAAGCCATCAAGCCCGGCACCGCAAGGTACCGGGCTTTTTTCATGGCAGCAAGCGATCCCAGGTGGCGGCCTTGGCGGCCAAGGCACTCACACGCAGCTGCTTGCGTTTAGAGGTTTGGCCCCGCACCAAGGCCACCTGGTTTTTCGCGACGCTCAAGGACGTGGCCAGCCAGGCCATCAAGGCCAGGTTGGCTTTGCCATCGACGGGTGGCGCGTGCAGGCGCACGCGCAGAGCGCCATCGTGCACACCCTCGGCTTGGGTGCACGCTGCATTGGGAATGACATGAATGTCCACGATCACATCGCCGCTTTTTTCAGCGCGCAGCCAGGTGACCGAGGGCAGCATCACAAGCTGTAGTTCTGCGGCCCGCGGCTGGCAATCTTCAAAGCGCCGACCTTGTTGCCCAGGGCCGCGCATTGCGCCAGCGACCAGCCTTGCTCCAGGCCAAAGAGCAAAGCGCCACGCCAGGCGTCCCCGCAGCCGGTCGGGTCAACCACCTCGGTCGCCTTCACGGGTGGCACCAGGGTTTTGTGGCCATCCACCCAGACCTCACAGCCTTGGGCGCCCAGCGTCACCACCAAGCCCTGCACGCGACGGGAAATGTCGGCGCTGCTCCAGCCTGTACGCTCGCTCAGCATCTTGCCTTCGTAGTCGTTCACGGTCACCCAGGTGGACTGCTCGATGAATCGCGCCAACTCGGCACCATCGAACATGGGCAAGCCCTGCCCCGGGTCAAACACAAAAGGAATGTCGGCAGCACGGAACTGCTCGGCATGTTGCAGCATGGCGTCGCGCCCATCGGGAGAAATGATACCCAACGCAATGTCGGCACGCTTTTCAATGCGGGTGATGTGGGCCTGCATCATGGCGCCCGGGTGAAAGGCGGTGATCTGGTTGTTGTCGCGGTCGGTCATGATCATGGCCTGCGCGGTGTAGTTGTCCGACACTTGTTTGACGAACTCGGTGGAGATGCCCAGGCCTTGCAGGCGCTGCAAATAGTCCGTGCCATCTTGCCCCAGCGTGGCCATGGGCAAGGGCGTACCACCCAACTGCTTCAGGCTGTAGGCTATGTTTCCAGCACAGCCGCCAAAGTCTCTGCGCAACGCGGGCACCAGAAACGACACGTTGAGAATGTGCAGTTGATCCGGCAAGATTTGTTCGGCAAAACGTCCTTCAAACGACATGATGGCGTCAAACGCCAGGGAACCACAAATCAGGGAAGCCATCTTTTTTCCAGTTCTTCATTCAAGGGTAAAACAATACCACGCGGTAGCCCACCACCGACTGAAATTCAGCGGATGCGCCATCCAAATCAAACGCCATGCTTTTAAGTCCGCCAGGGGTGATGAAAGCAGGCAATTCCAAGCTCTCAGGCGTCAAGACTTTGCGCACCACCGGCTGGTCTTGCGCATCGGTCAGGCTGAGCTCCACGCTGGGCGTTGCCACGGGGTAGCTGTTGAGGTTGCGCCATTGCAAGGTCAAGCGGTAACGATCTTCTGAGCGCTGCTCGAAGGAGCTGCTGACAAGGCTGATCGCCTGCAGGTCCAAAGGCCAGACCACTTCGCAATGAAGCATGTCACACAGGGCCTGAAGGGGTTGCCGCAGCTCTGAAAATTGGGCTGCCAACACGTGCCGCGCCTGAACCCCCCATTGCAAGGCCAAGAGCAAGGCCAAAGCACTGCCAATCAGCCACCCGGCCCAGGACGATGGGGCGACGTTGCGCTTGGCCGACTTGTCTTCTTGCACTTGCACAGGGCGCGCGGCGGGCACCTCCTGCGGCGGCGGTTCTGGTACTTCAAACAAATGCTGGTCCGCCTCAAACACGCGGGTGCAACGCCCGCATCGCACCCAGCCCTGCGCCAACTTCAGCTGATCGGGAATGACCCGAAACGTTGTTTCACATTGAGGGCAACGGGTGATCAGGCGCATCGAGCCGTCATGAGGATCCAGCCGTCCTCTTCATCGCTGACTTGCAAATCGCAGTAAGGCGCATAGGCCGCCTTGAGTTCATCGGCTTGCCGTGCCAGAATGCCCGCGAGCACCAGGGTCCCGCCCGCGGCCACATGGGCACGCAGCAAAGGCGCCAGCACTTTCAAGGGCGTGGCCAGAATGTTGGCCAGGACGGTTTGGTAATGGCCCTGTGCTTGGTCTGGCAGACCGGCCTTCAAGCTCACATGATTGGCTTGGGCATTGAACACGGTGGAGGTCACCGCCGCCTCGTCAATGTCAACCGCATCGATGTCGGTGGCGCCATGGAGCGCGGCGCCAATCGCCAGGATGCCCGAACCACAGCCGTAGTCGAGCACACGTTGCGTGGACCAGCTTTGGCGCGCAATCCAGCGCAGACACATGCGGGTGGTGGGGTGGGTGCCGGTGCCAAACGCCAAGCCAGGATCGAGTCGGATGATTTTTTTTGCGGCTGCAGGCGGTTCGTGCCAGGTGGGCACGATCCAAAAATCAGGCGTGATGTCTACCGGAGCAAATTGCGATTGCGTGAGGCGAACCCAGTCCTGATCGACCAAAGCTTGCACGCCCAAAACTTCACAGCCTTCAAAAAAGTCTTGCAAGGACAACAATTTGGCCGCATCACACGCGTTTTCTTCCGAGGGAAACAACGCAATCAGACGCGAACGTTGCCAGCCTTCCTTGGGTGGAGGCATGCCAGGCTCACCGAAGAGTGCCTGCTCGGCATCGGTCTGCGCATCGGCGTCCTCGACCGAGACGCTGAGCGCGTCGAGCGCGTCGAGCGCGTCGCTCAAAGCCTCGACCCGGTCCTCCGGTGCCATCAAACGAAGTTCAAACATCAGCGCTTGCGAGCGGCTAGCCACTGCTCGAGATAATGAATGTTGGTGCCGCCCTCCATGAACTTGGCATCCACCATGAGTTCGCGGTGTAGCGGAATATTGGTGCTGATGCCCTCCACCACCATTTCACCCAGGGCGGTGCGCATGCGGGCCAAGGCCTGCTCACGCGTGTCGCCGTGGACAATGATCTTGCCAATCATGGAGTCGTAATTGGGGGGCACGTAGTAATTGGTGTACGCATGCGAATCAACCCGCACGCCAGGGCCGCCAGGGGCATGCCACATCGTGATGCGTCCCGGTGAGGGCGTAAACTTGAAGGGGTCTTCGGCATTCACGCGGCACTCGATGGCATGGCCGCGAATTTGTACTTGGCGCTGGGAGAATGGCAGCTTTTCGCCAGCCGCCACCATGATCTGGGTCTTTACAATGTCCACGCCCGTGATGAACTCGGTCACAGGGTGCTCGACCTGAACGCGCGTGTTCATTTCAATGAAATAGAACTCGCCGTTCTCGTACAAGAACTCGAAGGTGCCAGCGCCGCGGTAGCCAATGCGCTTGCAAGCGGCCGAACAACGCTCGCCAATTTTTTCGATCAGCTTGCGCGGGATGTGCGGAGCCGGCGCTTCTTCAATCACTTTTTGGTGACGGCGCTGCATAGAGCAATCACGCTCCCCCAGATACACCACATTGCGGTGTTGGTCGGCCAGCACCTGGATTTCAATGTGGCGCGGGTTTTGCAAAAACTTTTCCATGTAAACCGCGGGGTTGCCAAAGGCGGCACCCGCTTCGGCCTTGGTGGTCTGCACCGCATGGATCAGGGCCGCCTCGGTGTGCACCACGCGCATGCCACGGCCACCGCCGCCCCCAGCGGCTTTGATGATGACAGGGTAGCCAATGGACTTGGCCATGCGGCGAATTTGCGTGGGATCTTCCGGTAACTCACCTTCCGAGCCCGGTACGCAGGGCACGCCGGCCTTGATCATGGCTTGCTTGGCCGAGACCTTGTCGCCCATGATGCGGATGGATTCGGGCGTCGGGCCAATGAATTGGAAGCCACTCTTTTCGACACGTTCAGCAAAGTCGGCGTTCTCGCTCAGAAAGCCATAGCCCGGGTGAATGGCTTCGGCGTCCGTCACTTCTGCTGCCGAAATGATGGCGGGCATGCTGAGGTAGCTTTGTGCCGAAGGCGCCGGGCCAATGCACACGGCTTCTTCGGCCAGCTTCACGTATTTGGCGTCGCGATCGGCCTCGGAGTACACCACCACGGCTTGCACGCCCAGCTCGCGGCAGGCGCGCTGAATGCGCAGCGCGATCTCGCCACGGTTTGCGATCAGGATTTTCTTGAACATGACCGGCCCATCACTCGATCACGAACAGCGCGTGTCCGTATTCCACAGCCTGGCCGTTCTCGGCCAGGATCTTGGTGATGGTGCCGCTCTTGTCGGCTTCAATCTCGTTGAGGATCTTCATGGCCTCGATGATGCAGATGGTGTCGCCTTCGTTGACCACGCTGCCCACTTCCACAAACGACTTGGCGCCCGGGCTGGAGGCGCGGTAGAAAGTGCCCACCATGGGGGATTTGACGATGTGACCTGCAGGCTCGGCGGCTTCGGCCACCACCGGTTCCACGGCCAGCGCGGCAGGGGCCGCTGCAGTCACCGCAGTGGCAACAGGGGCTGCAACCACAGCCGGTGCCGCCATCATGACGGGCGCCGCTGCGCTTTTGACAATGCGAACCTTGCCTTCGGCCTCGGTGATTTCCAATTCGGAAACATTCGACTCGGACACCAAATCAATCAGCGTCTTCAGTTTTCTCAAATCCATAAAAATCCCCGTAATTTCCTAGAAACAGCGGGTAATTTACACCAAAAAACCGCTTAATTCCAAGCAGCCAGGTCAGATGCATCCAATCTTCCGAGTTTTCTCTGCAAAACTCGGCCTTCCCGATCCAAAGCCAGGGTGTAAGGCAGGCTGCCTTGCTCGTTGCCGAGCAAACGGCCAAATTCATTGCCTTGCAGTCCGCCCAGCACCAAGGGGTAGCTGACGGGAAATTGTGCCTGGAAGCGCCGCACAGAACTGGGCTGATCAATGGCGATTCCGAGAATTTGCCATCCTTTGGGATTGTTTTCTTGATAGAAGCGATCCAATAAAGGCATTTCTTCCACACAAGGGGGGCACCATGTGGCCCAAAAATTGATGACCAGGGGGCGGCCCTTGAGGCTGGCCAAACGCAACACCTGGCCATCGAGCTGGTCAAACTCTGCCGACCACAGCGCCCGCTCGGTCTCCATGGGCAAGCGCTGGTCACGCAAGCGCCACCACCCCACACTCACCCCCGCCACTGCGGCCGCGCCAGCGGCCAGTACCAGGCTTCGTCGACCTGACAAAATTGTTGATTTGTTGTTAATTTCAGTCATTCCGCTTCCAAAATTCGACTCAAAGCCTGAATGTCACCGCGCCAGCTGCGGCCTTGCGCATCCGGCTTGAGGGCGCCCCGCAGGTCGTCATGGTCATGAATCAACAAATGCACGCCGACATGCGTGTGCAAAGCCGGGCAAACGACGCTCAGGCTCAAAGCATCCACCGGCTGGCCTAAAAACCCATTGACGCGCGTCACTTGGTAATCACAACCCTGGTTGATGAGCTCAATTTCAGTGGATTTGCTGTCATCACAGAACAACTGCAGGTAAATATCAGAAAGTCGCGTGGCAGTACCACGCCATACGGCGCCACCCAGATGGGGCCGAAAAACGTCCAATCGTTTCATCCACACCCAGGCCAACTCACGCAAGGCTCGCAGCTCCGCCGGTTGCGTGTCCGCACAAAACAAATCCAGGTAATCGCGCACCTCGGCTTCCACCACATCGTTGCTGGGCAAGGCCGTGCGCGGGGGCAGGCGCATTTGCTTGACGGCACGCTGCTTGGCCGCGCCGTACTCCAGCCCCTCCTCGACCACCATGCGGGCCGCGGTGGCGGCAATTTCCATCAAGACATCGCTCATGGCGCCATTGTGCCTGTTGCGACCCGGCACCCCTCTAGAATCAGGGCATGCACATTCATATCTTAGGGATTTGCGGCACCTTCATGGGAGGTCTGGCTGCCTTGGCGCGAGAAGCGGGTCATCGGGTCACAGGCTGCGATGCCGGGGTCTACCCCCCGATGAGCGACCAACTGCGGGCCTTGGGCATTGAGTTGATCGAAGGCTTTGGCGCCGACCAATTGGCACTGAAGCCCGACCTGTTCGTGATCGGCAATGTGGTGTCTCGCGCACGCACTGCCGAGGGACAAGCTAAATTCCCGCTGATGGAAGCCATCCTGGAGTCAGGCGTGCCTTACACCAGCGGCCCCCAATGGTTGTCAGAACACGTCCTGCATGCGGCGGCGCAACCCCGCCATGTGCTGGCCGTGGCCGGCACGCACGGCAAAACCACCACCACCTCGATGCTGAGCTGGATTCTGGCGTCCGCCGGGCTGCAGCCCGGGTTTCTGGTGGGCGGCGTGCCGCTGAACTTTGGCGTTTCGGCCCGCCTGGGCGCCAGCACAGCGGCCACGCCCCGCCCCTTGTTTGTGATCGAGGCCGACGAATACGACACCGCCTTTTTCGACAAGCGCAGCAAGTTTGTGCACTACCGCCCGCGCACCGCCTTGCTCAACAACCTTGAGTTCGACCATGCAGATATCTTTGATGACCTCAGAGCCATCGAGCGTCAGTTCCATCACTTGGTGCGCACCGTGCCGGCCAGTGGCCGCATTGTGGTGAACCAGGACGAGAAAAGCCTGCATCGGGTTTTGGAACAGGGTTGCTGGAGTGCGGTAGAGGGCTTTGGTCTGAACCCCGATGCCCCGTGGCGCATTGAAGGCCCGCCGCATGACTTTGGCGTTTTCCGAAGCGGCCACCAAGTGGCCGAGCTGCGCTGGGACATCACCGGCGTTCACAACCAGCTGAATGCCTTGGCGGCCATCGTGGCCGCCGACCATGTGGGTGTGGCGCCCGAAGTGGCGGCCCATGCCCTGGAAAGCTTTCAAAATGTGCGCCGGCGCATGGAAGTGCGCGGTCAAGTGGCACGCGACGGCGGCGCCATCACGGTGTACGACGACTTTGCCCACCATCCCACGGCCATTCGCACCACACTGGACGGCCTGCGCCGCAAGGTGGGCAGCGCGCGCATCCTGGCTGTGTTCGAGCCACGCAGCAACACCATGAAGCTGGGCACCATGAAGTCTCAATTGCCCTGGAGCCTGGAACAAGCCGACCTGGCCATTTGTCACAGCGGTGGGTTGGACTGGGATGCGGGTGAAGCCTTGCAAAGCATGGGCGATCGCGCACAAGTGGCGCGCACGGTAGACGAGGCCATACAGCAGGTCAAGCTGACAGCTCGGCCAGGGGATCACATCCTTTGCATGAGCAACGGCGGCTTTGGAAACATCCACGCCCGGCTGTTGCAAGCGCTCTGAATCCGACCAGGCAACGCCCGACGTTGCGAGGCCAAAGGCCGCGGCAACCTCTCTTCGGGGAGAGATCGCCGCGCTTCGCTCGCGATGCCGGCTGAAGCGGATTTACTTTTTGGCTTTGCGGCGAGCTTTGACGCTGTCTGAAAGAATTTTCAGGGCCTCGAGGGAATGGTCCCAGCCCAGACAGGCGTCGGTGATGCTCTGGCCATAGGCCAAACCATCGACCTTGTCTTTGCCGGGCGTGAACTTTTGTGCGCCGGCGTTCAGGTGGCTTTCAATCATCAAACCGAAGACCTGATGTGAGCCCCCGCTGACCTGGCGTGCGATGTCACGCGTCACTTCCAGCTGACGCTCATGCTGTTTGCTGCTGTTGGCGTGGCTGCAATCGACCATCAGGGTTGCGGGCAACTTGGCGGCAGCCAGTTCCTGGCATGCGGCGGTGACGCTGGCCTCGTCATAGTTGGGCGCCTTGCCGCCGCGCAAAATCACGTGGCAATCCTTGTTGCCCTGGGTTTGCACGATGGCCACCTGGCCATTTTTGTGAACCGACAAAAAGTGGTGGCCGCGCGCCGCCGCCTGAATGGCGTCGGTGGCAATTTTGATGTTGCCGTCGGTGCCGTTCTTGAAGCCAATCGGTGCCGACAGGCCCGAGGCCAGCTCTCGGTGCACCTGGCTTTCGGTGGTGCGCGCGCCAATGGCGCCCCATGAAATCAGGTCGCCGATGTACTGCGGTGAAATCACGTCCAGGAACTCGCTGCCCGCGGGCAAGCCCAGTCGGTTGATTTCAATCAACAACTGGCGCGCAATGCGCAGGCCTTCATCGATGCGGTAGCTTTCATCAAGGTAGGGATCATTGATCAAGCCCTTCCAGCCCACGGTGGTGCGGGGCTTCTCGAAGTACACGCGCATCACGATTTCCAGCGTGTCGGCAAAGCGCTCGCGCTCGGCCATCAATCGGCGCGCGTAATCCAGCGCGGCCGCAGGGTCGTGAATGGAGCAAGGCCCGATGACCACCAGCAGGCGGTCGTCTTGTGCCGCCATGATGTTGTGAATGGTCTTGCGGGTCTTGGCAATCAACCCCTCAACGGGCGTGCCATGAATGGGAAAGAAGCGAATCAGATGCTCGGGCGGCGGCAACACGGTGATGTCCTTGATACGTTGATCGTCGGTTTGACTGGTTTTTTCAACGCGTGCCGGATAAGCGAGTTCAGGTGCTGATATCTTCATGTTTTGTTCCAAAAAAAAACCGCCGGAGGCCGGCGGTTGGTGAGGGAGTTCAGAGCGTTTGTTTGGGTACGTTCAGATCTCTCGACCGCCGGTGGGGCGTGAGAAGCTAAAGTAAGCAAAATAAAAACGGGCTGAAATCATGGGTGAGATATTAGCACAGGTTTTTCACGCCGTGCCACCTACCGTCAAACCGTCAATGCGCAAGGTCGGTTGGCCCACGCCCACCGGCACGCTTTGGCCTTCTTTGCCGCAGGTGCCGACACCGCTGTCCAGGGCCATGTCGTTGCCGATCAGGCTCACGCGGGTCAGGGCGTCGGGCCCATTGCCGACCAGGGTGGCGCCTTTCACCGGGTATTGCAGCTTGCCCTTTTCCACCCACCAAGCCTGGCTGGTGGAAAACACAAACTTGCCCGAGGTGATGTCCACCTGGCCGCCGCCAAAGTTGGTGGCATACAGGCCTTTGTCCATGCTGGCCAGAATTTCTTCGGGCGATTTGTCGCCGCCCAGCATGTAGGTGTTGGTCATGCGGGGCATGGGCAAATGGGCATAACTTTCGCGACGCCCGTTGCCCGTGGGACGCACGCCCATCAGGCGAGCGTTCATGGCGTCTTGGATGTAGCCTTGCAAAATGCCGTCTTCGATCAGCACATTGCGCTGGCTGGCATAGCCCTCGTCATCCACATTCAGCGAGCCACGGCGGTCGCTCAAGGTGCCATCGTCCAGCACCGTCACGCCCTTGGCGGCCACACGCTGGCCCACACGCCCTGAAAACGCGCTCGAGCCTTTGCGGTTGAAGTCGCCCTCCAAACCATGGCCAATGGCCTCGTGCAACAAAATGCCGGGCCAGCCGGGGCCCAAGACCACCGTCATCTCGCCAGCCGGGGCAGGACGAGCCTCCAGATTGATCAGCGCCGACTGCACGGCATCGTTGACGTATTGCTTCAGGCAGGCGTCGTCAAAATACGCCAGGCCAAAGCGGCCACCCCCGCCACCCGAGCCCATTTCGCGGCGTCCGTTCTGCTCGGCAATGACCGTCACGCTCAAGCGCACCAGAGGGCGCACGTCGGCGGCCAAGGTGCCATCGGCGCGGGCAATCAAAACCACATCGTATTCACTGGCCAAGCCCGCCATGACCTGCACAATGCGCGGGTCACTGGCGCGTGCCAGCTTCTCCACACGACCCAACAGTGCCACCTTGGCGGTGCTGTCCAGGCTGCTGATGGGGTCTGTGCCTGCATACAGCGCACGGCTGGGCGCAATCTTGCGCGCAGGCACACGCCGCTTGGCGGACTGATCCGCCTGGGCGATGGTGCGCACGGTGCGTGCCGCATCGACCAAGGATTCCCATGAAATGTCATCCGAATACGCGAAGGCGGTTTTTTCGCCGGTGACTGCACGCACGCCCACGCCTTGGTCAATGCTGAAGGAGCCGGTTTTGACAATGCCCTCCTCCAGACTCCAGCCTTCGGAGCGGGTGTACTGAAAGTACAGGTCGGCATCGTCGACCCGGTGCGTGGTGATCTCTGCCAAGGCCCGACGCAAATGCGACTCGTCCAAACCAAAGGGCTCGAGCAAGTAGCGCTGCGCCGTGGCAAGACGTTCAAGAGTGGGTTCGCGTGAAATCATGGTCGCCTCGCAATGTCAGGGGGTTAGGTTGCGGAAAGGTATTTGAGGAGGGCGGCGTCGTCGTCATTGGCGAAGCCGGCGGCGCTGGCTTGGGCGAAGATGGCGCTGGCTTGTGTGCCCAAGGCGGGCGTCACGCCCACGCGCTGCGCCGCCTCCACCGCCAGGCGCGTGTCTTTTTCCAGCAAGGTCATGTGGGCACGCGGTGCGTAGTCGCCTTCAATGGCGCGGCGCATGCGGTCGGAGGCAATCCAGCTTTGGCCACTGGAGCGTTCCATGACATTCAGCGTGGTGGCCTGGCTCAGGCCCATGCGCTCGGCCAGTGCCAGGACTTCGGCAGCGCCGGCCAGGTTGATGCCCGCCAACAAATTGTTCACCAGCTTGGTCCGGGCGCCATCGCCCACGCGTTCGCTGATGCGAAACACCGGGTTGGCCAGGGTCTGAAGCAAGTTCTGGTGGGCTTCGAACACGCTGTCAGGGCAAGCCACCATCAAACTCATGGTGCCTTGCTCGGCCCTTACCGGTCCACCCGACATGGGGGCATCGATAGGCTCTGCGCCCAAAGCGGACAAGCGTTGCCCAAGGCTTTCGGCATCTTGCGGCGAAATCGTAGGGCACAAAAGCACCGCCTGCCCCAAGCGCAAGCCATTGGCCGCGCCCTGGGCGCCAAACAAGACTTCGTCTATCTGATGGGCATCCACCACACACACAATCAGGCGGTCCACCGCTTCGGCCAAGGCAGCGGGCGTGGGCTGCACGACCGCACCCAAAACCTGCAAGGGCGCGAGCACCGCGGGATCGACATCGCGCACATGTACCGCCCAGCCTTGCGACAGCAAGCGCCTGGCCATGCCGCCGCCCATGTTGCCCACCCCAATGATTCCCACTGATTTCATGATTGCACCAATTGTTTGGATCGCGCCACCGACATCAATATGCCCAGCCCAAAGCCCAGGGTCACCATGGCGGTGCCACCATAGCTGATGAACGGCAAGGGGACCCCGACCACCGGCAATATGCCACTGACCATGCCCATGTTGACAAAGGCATAGGTGAAGAAAATCAGGGTGATGCTACCGGCCAGCAAGCGTGTGAACAAGGTCGGCCCTTCCAAAGCGATGGCCAAACCACGCAAGACCAAAAACACAAAGCCCAGGATCAGCAAGACATTGCCAAACAAGCCGAATTCCTCGCCATAAGCCGCGAAGATGAAGTCGGTGGTGCGCTCAGGAATAAAGTCGAGGTGGGTCTGCGTGCCTTGCAGGAAGCCTTTGCCCCAGAAGCCCCCCGAGCCAATGGCAATCATGCCCTGGATGATGTGAAAGCCTTTGCCCAGCGGGTCGCGCCCGGGGTCCAGCAGGGTGCACACCCGCTGTTGTTGGTAATCGTGCAGCAAAGGCCAGCGCACGCCTTCGGCGCACAAAGAGGGCTCAAAGATGACCAGCAAGGTCAAGCCGATAACAATCAGCGAAAACGGCGGCCAAATCAAGCGCCAACTGAGTCCGGCAAAGAAAATCACGAACAAACCGGCGCTCAATACCAGCAAGGCCGTTCCCAGGTCCGGCTGCCGCATGATCAAGCCCACAGGCACCATCAACAACAGTGCTGCGACCATAAAGTCCAACGCGCGCAACTGCCCTTCGCGCTTCTGAAACCACCAGGCCAACATGAGAGGCATGGCGATTTTGAGTATTTCACTGGGCTGAATGACGATACCCACGTTCAACCATCGGCGAGCGCCTTTTTTGGTCAGACCAAACAGGGCTACGGCAATCAGCAAGGCGACCCCCAGGGTGTACAAAGGGACGGCCAAAGCCATCAGGCGCTGCGGGGGGATCTGCGCCACCACAAACATGATGAAACCACCCAGCAAAATATTGCGCCCATGATCGAAAAATCTTTGCCCGTTGGCATAACCAGAGGAATACATGGTCAGCATTCCAGCGCAGGCCAATAGAAACACGGCAAACGCCAATGGGCCATCAAAACCACGCACAAGATGCAGCGCTTTTTGCAACAGCGAAGGTTTTTCGATGACGATGGGCATGCGGTCATTATCGCTCTGCGCTGGCAAACCAGTGGCGCCGAATTAGGATATGGCATGAACCCTTTGCCGATCACCCATTTGCTTTACCTGCATGGCTTTCGCTCGTCCCCACAGTCCACCAAGGCACAACAAATGGCCCGACTGTCCAGCCAAGTCCCGGGACTGACCTGGTGGTGTCCGGCTTTGCCGCCTTCGCCCAAAGCGGCAGCGGCACTCATTCTGGAGGGTACCCGCGATTGGCCGAATTTATCGTCGGCGGTGATGGGCTCTTCTTTGGGGGGGTATTACGCCACTTGGTTGGCAACGCAAAGGCCTTGGCGTGCCGTTGTCATCAATCCCGCAACGCATCCTGCGCGCGATCTGGCAAGTTATATTGGCCCGCACACATGTTGGCATGACCCAACACAATGTTTTGACTTCACCCAAGAACATGTCCAGGAGCTGTCGGACTTGGCCTCGCCGGTTCTACGTTTCGGCGCACAAGTGATGCCGTTGATTGCCAAAGGTGACGAATTGCTGGATTGGCGAGACATGGCAGCGCGCTATCCCGACTCACCCGGCGTGCTTTGCGAAGGCGGCGACCATGCTTTCAGCGATTTTGAAAAATACATGCCTGAAATTTTGAAATTTTTAGGCCTCCCCATCGCTGACTGCGGACCCTAAACCGTCAAGAGCTCATAACCCGAGAGTTGCGACCAACTGCCGTTGACATCCCCGCGCAAGACACCCACCAAATTGACAGGGGTGGCAGCGTCGACAAGGTCGAGGGCAAGGGGGGGCGTCAAGCAGGCTTTGGCAGTGAGCCCGCTCAGGTCGGCTGAGGCATCCACAAAAGTCCATTGAGGCGATACGCTGGTGGTCTTGCCCAGGTAAGTTTTCAAAATATTGAGCACGTCGCTCAACTCCACTTTGCCATTGGCATCAAAATCTGCGGCCAGCAGCGCATAGGGCGAACTGTCCGCAGTGGTTTTGCCCAGGTAGAGTTTCAACGCTGACAAGACATCGTTCAGACCGATGGCGGGCTTGAGGGTGCTGTCTGCGAGGCTTGACTTTCTGGCTGACAGCGTCACCTGGGTCACATCCAGACCTGGCACGATAAAAGCGCCCGTCTTGGTCGTCGTGGCGCTGAGCCAACTCGCGCTGCCCGAGGTGGCTGTGACTTCGACATTTTTCAGCAACTGATGCCCCGAGCCCAAGACTGAATTGCCCCAAAAATAAACGGCTCCTGTCACGGCACGCGAGGACAGCGACGTGAGATTGACCTGAACCGTCGCTTCTTGCGAGGTGTCTGTCCCATCCGTTGCCTGGTAAGAAAACTGATCCATGCCCGAATAATTCAACGCAGGCACATATTCGAACAGGCCTGTTTTTTCATTCAACGTCACCTGGCCATGCGTTGGCGACTGTGACAACAAAAAGGTGTAAGGATCGCCGTCCACATCCGTGGCCGTCAAAGCCCCCTTGAGAGTCTTGTTGGAGGGCCCCACCAGCACCACAGTCGAGACCGAGGGAGAGTCGTTGATATTCTCGATCGGGCTGGATTGACTGGCCTGCAATACGGTCTGAGCGCCAAACGTGTCGGTGGCGGTGACCTTCACGCCGATGCGATGCCCCACATGTTCTTGGGTCAGCAACAAACTGCTCTGTGATGAACCTGACAGCGTCACGCCATCCATCAACCATTGGTAAGCGATGCTGGCAATGCCGTCTTCATCGCTCAAGTCCAAGTCCACCGACAGGATCTCGCCCTGGAAAGCCGTTCCCACAATAGCCATCTCGCCAGTGCAAGGGTCTTGCACGTTGGCCACTTTCACGGTCCCCGTGCTGGTGACGGACTCTTCTTCTCCGAGAAGGTCGGTGTAACTGGCTTGAGCAGTGATCACCTTGCCGACTTGGGCTTGTTTCAAAACCAGGGTCGACTGCTCCTCGCCAGAAATGACCTGCCCATCGGCCAGCCAGCGCCAACCGATGATTCCCAACCCATCTTTGTCCGCCAAGTTCTGGCTCGCGCTCAGCGTGCGGTCTTCTTGTGCAGTGCCTGTGACCGTGACCGCACCCGTGGGCTTGTTGTTCTCATTGGCGACAGCCAATGTGCTCGCGCTCGTGACCGTCTCAGCCTGACCCAGCTTGTCCGTGTACTTCACCACCACGCTGATGGACTGCCCCACGTGAGCCTGGGTCAGCAGCAAGCTGTTGCTGGTTGCGCCGGCAATGTTGACGCCGTTGGCAAGCCATTGGTAGGC
Source organism: uncultured Bordetella sp. (assembly GCA_964442645.1). GTDB lineage: Bacteria > Pseudomonadota > Gammaproteobacteria > Burkholderiales > Burkholderiaceae_C > Limnohabitans. The sequence continues at coordinate 77,533 of CAYTZZ010000008.1, forward strand.
AAGAGGGCCGAGCGCCAGGCCATTGTTGTCTTCGTCTGACAGTGCGCTGGTCACCACTTGGAGCGTTTCAGCCTCTCGAACTTTGCCCGAAATCTCCAACACACCTTGTGCAGGATCGTTGATGTTTTCAATGAGTGCCGTTGCCGCGCTAGTCACGGTCTCAAGTGTGCCGAATCCGTCCGTGTAGCTGACTTGCACGCTGATACGGCGACCAACTTGCGCCTGTTGCAAAACCCAGGTGGCCTGCGTGGCGCCCAAAATGACTTGGCCATCTGCCAGCCATTGAAAACTGACCGTGGATGGCATGCCATCCACATCCTTCAGTGCTTGGCTGGCTGTCAGTGTGGCATCTTCAATGCAATCGCCATCTATCTTGACGACGCCCGTTGGCAAATCATTGAGGTTGACGATGGCCGTGGTTTCGGCAGAAAGCACGGGCTCAACCGTCCCCAGCAAATCCGTGTGGACAACTTGCAAGCCGATTTTTTTTCCGACGAAAGCCTGGTCATCGAGCAAAAAGGAAGATTGGCTTGCCCCCGTGACAGGGACCCCGTCTAGAAGCCATTGGTAACTGAAGCTGCCAAGACCGTCCCCATCTATGATTTCCGAGGTATCGGCCTGCAGGAGTGTGCCCTGCCTGGCCAGGCCGGCGATTTTCAAAGTGCCTGAAGTCGGATCGTTGACGTTGGCCACCTGGCCTTCGTTGTCTGCAACAATGCTTTCCAAACTGTTTTGCAAGTCGGTGAATTGCACAGTCAAGCTGATGGTTTTACCTACTTGCGCCTGGCCCAGCACAAAGAAATCGGTGCTTGTTCCTTGAACCTGCACCCCGTCGGCTTTCCACAGGTAGATCAAAGTCGTAGGCAGCCCGTCCTCGTCAGACAAGCCAGTCGCGACCGCCTTGAGCGTCTGATCCTCCACAAAACTGCCATCGATTCGAAAACTGCCGACAACGGGGTCGTTGATGTTGCGAACCGCCGTGCTGGCATTGCTGGTCAATGACTCAGGCTTGCCGTCGCCGTCTGTGTAACTTGCCTTCACACTGATGCGCTTGCCCACTTGCGCCTGGGTCAACACCCAAAGTTCCCCCACGGCATCAGGTATGGCTTCACCATCGGCCAGCCATTGGTAAGCCAACGGCAAGTCTCCCGTGCCATCAAGGTCGTCAATCGCCGAAGGGGTGACGACGTATACCAAGCCATCTTCCTCAAAAGTCCCCGCAATTGCGGGCAGGCCTGTTGGCGCTGCATTGACCTTGATCGGCTCACTGAAGACAATGACCGGTGTGCCGCTCTCATTCACATAGCTCGCGCGTGCCATCACGGCACTGGGATAAAGATCTAGGGGCAACTGAAAACGCAGTCCCGTTGCACGTGGTTGCTCTTCATCATCGACCAACCATTCGTAGCTGACCACCAGGCTTTCAGACAAAGCCAACGGCGTCACTTCCAGGACAGTGCCAGGACGTGCAAAGCTTTGGGCTGAGATCTGCAAAAGGGACATTTCAACGGGCCACGGAAAAGAAATCACTGAAAGAAATGGTCTGTCAAAAAATTGACCACGCACCTTCCCGCTCAAGTACTGCAACTAGCGTGCCAACTTTAAGCGCCAACGTGGGAGAATCACAATATGTACGCATTGTTTGAAGAAGCTGGCAAGTTTTTGTCAGGCCGCATCCTTTCTGAAGCCGAAAGCTCGGCTCAAATTGAACTTGAGTCGGGCAAGCGGGTCAAAGCCAAATCCGCCCATATTTTGTTCAAATTTGAAAAGCCCAGCCCCACCGAGTTGATCTCGCAAGCCCAAACCCTGGCGCAAACCATTGAGCTGGAACTGGCCTGGGAGTTCGCCCCCGAAGACGAATTTGGCTTTGCCGACCTGGCGCGCGAGTATTTCAACGCACAGGCAAGCTTGGTCGAGCAAGCGGCTGCGCTTTTCCGCTTGTACGATGCGCCCCACTACTTTCGACGCGCCGGCAAGGGGCGCTTCAAAAAAGCGCCGGCAGAAATCATTCAGCAGGCGCTTGCCGCCATCGAAAAGAAGAAGCAAATCCAGCTGCAAATTGAAGCCTGGGCTTCAGAGTTGGCGCAAGGCAATTGCCCGCAACCTGTGCTGTCGCAGCTTTACAAAATTTTGTTCAAGCCCGACAAGAACGGGCCGGAATACAAAGCCGTGGTGGAAGCGGCCAAGGCCACGCAAAGCGCGCCGCTCGCCTTGCTGCAACGGGCCGGGGCGATCAGCTCGCCTTACCAATTTCATTGGCAGCGTTTTTTGTTCGAGTTTTTTCCCAAAGGCACGGCCTTCCCCAAACTGGAGGCCCCTGCGATTGCCGAGACTTTGCCGCTGGCACCTGTACAGGCTTATTCGATTGATGATTCGCAAACCACCGAGATTGACGATGCGCTGTCGGTGCAAGGCCTGGGCAGCGGCGTGGTCACGCTGGGCATTCACATTGCGGCCCCGGGCCTGGCCATTGTGCCCGGCAGTGCCTTGGATACTTTAGGCCGCGCGCGCTTGTCCACGGTGTACATGCCGGGCCACAAAATCACCATGCTGCCCGATGAAGTGGTGCAAAGCTACACGCTGCAAGAGGGGCGCGACTGCCCAGCGGTGTCGCTGTATGTGCGCTTTGACGAAGCCACGCTGCAAGTGCAAGCCTCGGAAACACGACTGGAGCGTGTGCCGATTGCGGCGAATCTGCGTCATGACCAACTCGACAAGGTGGTCACAGAAAGTTGGCTGAAGCAGGCTGAGCCTTCGCCATCCTCAGAGCAACCTGCCATGCCGCATGCTCAACTGGCTTTTCTGTTCCGCCTGGCGCAGCACCTGAAGGCCGAACGCGAAAAGGTGCGCGGCAAGCCTGAAAACTTCAACCGTCCCGACTACAACTTTCGCTTGCGGGACGTGCAAGGCAGCGAGCCGCAAGGGCAGGAAGCCGTGGACATCAGCGTGCGCCAGCGGGGCGCGCCGCTGGACCTGATGGTGGCCGAGGCCATGATTCTGGCCAACAGCACCTGGGGCCAATGGATGGCCGAGTTGGGCGTGCCGGCCATTTACCGCAGCCAGGCCAGCTTGGCACCGGGCGTGAAAGTGCGCATGGGCACCAAGGCCTTGCCCCATGCGGGCATTGGCGTGCCCAGTTACGCTTGGAGTACCTCGCCCCTGCGTCGCTACACCGACCTGGTGAACCAATGGCAAATCATTGCCTGCGCACGCCATGGCCGCACCGCCGCGCTGGCCGCGCCCTTCAAGCCCAAGGACGCCGAGTTGTTTTCGATCATCTCGGCCTTCGATGCAGCCTACTCGGCCTACAACGGTTACCAAGCCAGCATGGAGCGCTTCTGGACCTTGCAATACCTGCGCCAGCAAGGCATCACTGAACTCGAGGCCACCGTCTTCAAGAGCTTCCCGGGGCAGCCCCCCATGGCGCGTGCAGACCACTTACCGCTGGTGCTGCCGGTGTTGGGCGGTGGCGATTTGCCAAGAGGCGCGCAAGTGCTGTTGCGCCTGAGCAGCCTGGACGACATCACGCTGGATGTGAGCGGCCAGTTTGTGGCCTTGCGCGATGCGGGCGCGTCATCGGATGATGCAGACGATGAGTCGGAAGACGACAGCGCCAGCGCCGGGCCCCTGACCATTGCGGTGAGCCTGGACGATGCGGATGCGCCTGCTGCCGAAGGGGCTGGCGCATCGTGAGCTTCATGGGTCTGCGACGACCTTGGCCCCTGAGCAGATTGCAGGTGGCTTTGTTCGTTTCGCTGGCACTGCATGCAGGCTTGCTGTCCTTCAAGCTGGTCGATCCTGCGCGTTTCGAGCGCTTGTTCAAGGACAGCCCGCTGGAAGTGATCCTGGTGAACACACAGGCGCCCGCCAAAGACAAGCCGCAACGCGCTCAGGCCTTGGCGCAAACCTCGCTCGCGGGGGGTGGCGATGCACGGCAAGGCCGGGCCACATCGCCCCTGCCCGATGCCGCGCAGCGACAAACCGGCTTGGGCAGCGAGCAGTTGCAGCAACAGCTCAGTGCCTTGCAAGAGCAGCAATCGTTGATGCTGAGCCAGGTGAAAAAATTGTTGGCGGAGCTTCCTGCGACCAACCCCAAAGAACAAAGCAGCAAAGTGGAACAGCAACGCCAGCAATTGCTGAAAATGCTGGCCGAGATCGAGCAACGCATCCAGGAAGAGAACGCCCGGCCCCGCAAGCGCTACCTGAGCCCGTCCACGCGCGAGGTGGCTTATGCCAAGTACTACGACCAATTGAAGCGCAAAATTGAAACAACGGGCACACGCAACTTTCCTGAAAAGCAGGGGCAAAAGCTGTATGGCACGCTGACCATGATTGTCACTGTCGATGCACGCGGCAAAGTGCTGAGCACCGAGGTGGTGGAGAGCTCGGGCCAACCGGATCTGGACCGCCGCGCCCAAGCCATTGCCAACCAGGCGGGGCCCTTTGGGCCGTTCACCACCGCCATGCGGCGTCAGGCGGACCAACTGGCCTTGGTGTCACGCTTCATTTTTTCACGTGACGGCGATGTGTTGCAAACCCGCCTGACCGGGCCTTGATGACCATGAAACGCTGGCAACTGCTGTGGCAATGGCTGGGCTTGCTGCTGCTGGCTGTGCTGGCCTTGCAAGTGTTTTTTGCGGGCCGCATCGCGCTGATGGTGGTGCTGGATCCTCAGTCCACCAGCTTTCAACGCTCAGAAGCCTGGCGCTTGGCACACAGCGACAAAGGGCTGGCCTGGCGGCAGCAATGGGTGGCGTATGCGCAATTGCCTGACAACTTGAAGCGCGCCGTGATCGTTTCTGAGGATGACATCTTTGTGCAGCACCATGGCGTGCAATGGGATGCACTGGAGAAAGCCTGGCAGCGCAATGCGCGCGCCGAGGCCCTTGCCCGGCAGAACCGCCCCGCCAAAATTGTGGGCGGCTCCACCATCACCCAACAGTTGGCAAAAAATTTGTTTCTGTCTGGCGAGCGCACCCTGTGGCGCAAGTCGCAAGAGTTTGTGCTGACCCTGATGCTGGAAGCGCTGCTGGACAAGCGCCGCATTCTGGAGATTTACCTCAACAATGTGGAATGGGGCGAAGGCGTGTTTGGCGCGGAAGCAGCGGCACAGCACTACTTTCGCAAGCCTGCTACACAGCTGCAAGCCTGGGAGGCCGCGCGCTTGGTGGTGATGCTGCCGCGCCCCAAATATTTCGAGCGCCTGCCAAATTCCGCGTACTTGCAAAGCCGCACCGAAGTGATCCTGGCCCGCATGCCCCAAGCCCGCCTCCCCTGACCCACCCCCCGTCATTGCGAGGCCCGCAGGGCCGCGGCAATCTAATGCCGGATAAAAATCGCCGCGCTGCACTCGCGATGACGGGGTGGTGGTCAGTGGCTGCGTCCTTGGCGGTACATGCCGCTGACTTTGCGGGTCGAGGCCCCTGCGGCTGCCAAGCGTGACAAAGCCAAACCACTGTGGGCATGGGTGATGGCCAAGCCCAAGGCATCGGCCGCATCTTGTCCTGGCACGCCGGGCAGTTGGAGCAAGCGTTTCACCATTTCCTGCACCTGCGCCTTGGCCGCACGGCCATGCCCTGCCACAGCCTGTTTCATTTGCAAGGCGGTGTACTCGGCCACCGTCAGGTTGCGATGGACCAAGGCGCTCAAGCACGCGCCCCTGGCCTGCCCAAGCTTCAACGTGGCCTGCGGATTCACATTCACAAAAACAATTTCCAGCGCAGCTTGCTCGGGTTGGTAGCGGTCAATGACCTCTTGGACACCCTCAAACAGCACTTTGATGCGCGCCGGCAAATCGCCTTGTGCCACCCGACTGGTGCGAATGGTGCCGCTGGCCACGTAGGCCAAGTGCCCGCCCTCGGCATCGATCACGCCAAAGCCAGTGGTTTGCAAGCCAGGGTCGATGCCTAACAAGCGCATGTCAGAGCCGTTCCATCAACAAAACGGCAAAGAACATGAAGGCTGCCACCAAAGTCCATTTGAGAATGACCCAGCCCCACCGGCGGTACCCATCCTTGCCCGTGCCAATGTAAAACACGAAGGCCACAGCCGAGGCCAGCAAACAAAGCATGACCAACCAGCGAAGCAAGAGCATGCTGCTTACCAGGCCGGCGCAAGTTGAGCCAAGCCACTGGGCGCGTCGCGTTCGTCGTCGAACGTGACGATCTCATAGGCATCGGGTCGGCTGAGCAATTCGCGCAGCAAGCGGTTGTTCATGGCGTGGCCCGAACGAAAAGCGCTGTACGCGGCCAGCAAGGGCTTGCCCAAGACATACAGGTCGCCCATGGCATCGAGAATTTTGTGCTTCACAAATTCATCGTCGTAGCGCAGGCCATCGCTGTTGAGCACTTTGTAATCGTCCATGACGATGGCATTGTCCAGGCCACCGCCAAGGGCCAAGCCGTTGGCGCGCATCATCTCCACGTCGCGCGTGAACCCAAAGGTGCGGGCTCTCGCAATGTCACGGGTGTAGCGGCCCGTGTCCATGTCGAACTCGACGCGCTGTCCGGTCGAGTCCACCGCAGGGTGGTTGAAGTCAATTTCGAAGCTGAGCTTGAAGCCATGGTGCGGCGTGAGGCGCGCCCATTTTTCTTGGGCGCCCTGGCCCTCGCGAACTTCGACTTCTTTCAGGACACGCACAAAGCGCTTGGGCGCGTTTTGCAAGGCAATGCCAGCGCTTTGCAGCAGGAACACGAACGAAGAAGCTGATCCATCGAGGATGGGCACCTCTTCGGCCGTGATGTCCACGTACAAATTGTCGATGCCCAGCCCAGAGCAGGCCGACATCAGGTGCTCAATGGTGTGCACCTTGGCGCCACCTTGGGAGATGGTGGACGCCAGGCGCGTGTCAGTGACGGCCGTCGCCCCCACCGGGATATCGACAGGCTGCGGCAAATCGACACGACGAAACACGATGCCCGTGTCCGGCTGGGCCGGACGCAGGGTCAACTCCACCCGCTGACCGCTGTGCAGGCCAACGCCAACGGCGCGGGTGATGGCTTGAAGTGTTCGTTGTTGCAGCACCCTGTGATTTTAATCCGCCTGCTTGCGCAGGAAGGCCGGGATCTCGTAATCATCCATGCCGCCCGAGGCCAATGCGTCGACCTTGGCGGCAGCTTGGGTGCGGTTGGTGCGCCACACGCTGGGCACCGCCATGCTGCCGTAGTCGGGTTGGGCCATCGAGGTGGCACCGCCCGTTGCGGTCGCTGGGTTGGACTCCATGGTGGGCACGGTGAAGGGCACGTTGTCGGTGCCGGTGCGAATGACCTGCAGGGGCTGGGTGTTGCGGCGTCCGCCCACCGACAAGCCGGTGGCGACCACGGTGACGCGAATTTCGTCGCCCAGGTTGTCGTCGTAGGCGGTGCCATAGATCACATGCGCGTCGGGGGAAGCATAGGCACGGATGGTGTTCATGGCTTCACGCGACTCGGACAGCTTCAGGCCGCCCTTGGCAGCCGTGATCAGCACCAGCACGCCCTTGGCGCCCGACATGTCGATGCCTTCCAGCAGCGGACAGGCCACGGCTTGCTCGGCGGCAATGCGCGCGCGGTCCGGGCCATTGGCCTTGGCGGTGCCCATCATGGCCTTGCCTTGTTCGCTCATGACGGTGCGAACGTCTTCAAAGTCCACGTTCACCAGGGCTTCCACATTGATGATTTCGGCAATGCCGCCCACCGAGTTGCGCAGCACATCGTTGGCATAGGCAAAGGCCTGGTCTTGGGTGATGTCGTCGCCCAGCACTTCGAGCAGCTTTTCGTTGAGCACCACGATCAGCGAGTCCACATTGGCCTCGAGCTCGGACAAGCCGGCTTCAGCGTGGTTCATGCGGCGGCCGCCTTCCCACTCGAAGGGCTTGGTGACCACGCCCACGGTCAGGATGCCCATTTCGCGGGCGACGCGGGCCACCACTGGGGCGGCGCCGGTGCCGGTGCCGCCGCCCATGCCGGCCGTGATGAAGAGCATGTTGCAGCCTTCCAGGGTTTCGCGGATCTGATCCACGGCCGCCTCGGCGGCTTCACGGCCGCGCTCGGGCTTGCTGCCGGCGCCCAGGCCGCTGTGGCCCAGCTGAATGGTCTTGTGGGCCGAACTGGCGCGCAAGGCCTGTGCATCGGTGTTGGCGCAAACGAATTCCACGCCTTTGACACCGCTGGCAATCATGTGCTCGACGGCATTGCCGCCGCCACCGCCCACGCCGATCACCTTGATCTGGGTGCCTGAGTTGAATTCTTCTACTTCAATCATTTCGATGCTCATACTTTTCTCCAATTTTCCAAGTTGCAGTTGCCGTTAATTTGTTTCGTTTGTTGATTCTTTGTTGGTTCACTGGGTAGGCGGTGCGCCTCGACAGCAGGGTCGCCATCGACAACATCGCCCACTGGGCCAGGAGGGGCTGCCGCGCGCCAAATGAGAATGCAGGCTGAATCGGTTCATCAGAAGTTCCCCACAAACCAGTCTTTGATGCGACCAAAAGCTGTGGTCACCGAGCCACTCTTTTGTGCCACCTTGAAGCCGCGCATGCGGCCCAGGCGCGCTTCTTCGAGCAGGCCCATGACGGTGGAAGCACGGGGCTGCGACACCATGTCGGACAGCGCGCCGCTGTAATGGGGCAAGCCGCGACGCACGGGCTTGAGAAAAATGTCCTCGCCCAACTCCACCATGCCCGGCATGACCGCACTGCCGCCGGTGAGCACGATGCCCGAGGACAGCACCTCTTCAAAACCAGAGTCGCGAATGACTTGTTGCACCAGCGAGAAAATTTCTTCCACACGAGGTTCGATCACACCGGCCAGCGCCTGGCGGCTGAGCATGCGCGGGCCGCGATCGCCCAGGCCAGGCACTTCCACTTGCATTTCTGGGTCGGCCAGCATTTGCTTGGCATAGCCCGACTCGACCTTGATGTCTTCCGCGTCCTTGGTGGGCGTGCGCAAAGCCATGGCGATGTCGCTGGTGATCAGGTCGCCCGCAATCGGGATCACTGCCGTGTGGCGAATCGCACCGCCGGTGAAAATCGCCACATCGGTCGTCCCTGCGCCAATGTCCACCAGCGCAACGCCCAGGTCTTTCTCGTCTGCCGTCAACACCGACAAGCTCGAGGCCAAAGGGTTCAGCATGAGCTGATCCACATCGAGGCCACAGCGGCGCACGCACTTGATGATGTTTTCAGCGGCGCTTTGTGCGCCGGTGACGATGTGCACTTTGGCTTCGAGCCGGATGCCGCTCATGCCAATGGGCTCTTTGACGTCCTGGCCGTCAATCACAAACTCTTGGGGCTCCACCAGCAGCAAGCGCTGGTCGGTGGAAATGTTGATGGCCTTGGCCGTCTCCACAACGCGCGCCACATCGGGCGCCGTCACCTCGCGGTCTTTGACCGCGACCATGCCGCTGGAATTGATGCCGCGAATGTGGCTGCCGGTGATGCCGGTATAGACCCGCGTGATCTTGCAATCGGCCATCAACTCGGCTTCTTTCAAAGCCTGCTGAATGCTTTGCACCGTGGCATCAATGTTGACCACCACGCCGCGCTTGAGGCCGCTGCTGTTGGCCACGCCCAGCCCGGCGATTTTCATCTCGCCCCCTGGCAGCACTTCCGCCACCACTGCCATGACCTTGCTGGTGCCAATGTCCAGCCCGACCACCAAATCCTTGTACTCTTTTGCCATAGAGAGACCTCGTGCCTTATTTCTTCGCCTGTTGTGGATCCACTGTGGTGATGCCGCGCATGCGCAAGGCATAACCGTTTTCATGCCGCAAATCTGCCGATTCCAGTGCAGCCACTTTCCTTCCGTTACGCGATGCCACGCTGGGCAACGTCTGTACAAAGGGTTGCAAACGCGCCTTCAGTTCCTCTGGCGTGCCGCGCCCCATTTCAACCACAGCTCGCTTGCCCAGATGGGCGCGCCAACTGCCGCGCGCAGTCAATTCCAGCCCTTCCATCGGCAGCCCCAAATCTTGGAACACCGATGTCAGCGCGCGGTACATGGTCAGCACTTGTGCGGACTGGTTGTCCGGGCCTTGCAGCGTGGGCAAGTCTTCGTCTTCCAGATCGCCCAGGTTGGCTTCGAACACTTCGCCTTGCTGGTTCAACATGCGGCCCTCACCCTCGTGCCCCCAGAAGGCAGCCGGTTGGTGCTCGACCAGGTGCACGCGCAGCCGGTTGGGAAACTCGCGCTGCACCACCGCCTGGCGCACCCACGGCACTGCCTCAAAGACTTTGCGCGCCTGGGCCAGGTCGACGGTGAAGAAATTGCCGTTCAGCTTGGGGGTGACATTGGCGCGCAGGGTGACCACGTTGTTGTGCTCGACATCGCCTGTCACCGTGATGCCCGCCAAGGCAAACACCGGCAAGCGCAGCAGCCACCACACCAAGGCCGCAATGACCAACAACGCACACCCCAGCGCCATGGCCGTCGAGGCCATGTTCATGAGCTTGACGTCCAGCGGGATCGCCAAGGGCATGTCCAGGGTGGCGTTGAGGCGTGCGTTCACTTGGCCGCCTCCTTCGGGGTGTGATCCAGCGCGGCGCTGCTGAGCACGCGCAAGCACAAGGCCTCATAGGAAATGCCTGCCGCCCGCGCCGACATGGGCACCAGCGAATGGTTGGTCATGCCCGGCGATGTGTTCATTTCGAGCAAGAAGGGTTGCTCGTCGGATGCGCGAATCATCAAGTCTGCACGCCCCCAGCCACGGCAGCCCAGGGAACGGTAGGCGGACACCACCAGTTGCTGAATGCGTTGCTCCAAGGCCGGCGACAAGCCACTCGGGCAGTGGTACTTCACATCGTCCGTGAAATATTTGTTCTGGTAATCGTAGGCGCCATCGGGTGCCGCAATGCGCACCACTGGCAATGCGATGGCAGAGGCGCCCGTGCCCAGCACAGGGCAAGTCACTTCCATGCCCTCGATGAAGGCTTCGCACAGCAAGTCGGGGTCGTACTGGGTGGCCAATCGCACCGCCGCCGGCAAGTCAGACGCGGTCGCCACTTTGGTCACCCCGATGGAGGAGCCTTCGCGCGGCGGCTTCACAATCAGCGGCAAACCCAGCTCGCTGGGAATGCGCGCCAGGCGCGACTCGCTTTGTTCTTCGGGCGGCAGCCAGACCGACGCGGGCGTGGACAAGCCCACGGCCGACCAGATGCGCTTGGTCATGACTTTGTCCATGGCCATGGCAGACGCCATCACGCCAGAACCGGTGTAAGGAATGCCCAACAACTCCAGGGCGCCTTGCACGCTGCCATCTTCGCCAAAGCGGCCATGCAAGGCAATGAAGGCTCTCGCAAAGCCTTCGCGCTTCAAGGTTTCCAGGCCTTGCGCTGCGGGGTCGAAGGCATGCGCATCGACGCCTTGGCTGCGCAAGGCTTGCAACACGCCTTGGCCCGACATCAACGAGACTTCGCGTTCGGCCGAATGGCCACCCATCAGGACGGCCACTTTCAGTGTGCGGTCCCAGGCGGCCAGGGTGGGTAAAGAGTGCAGCAAGGTGCTCATGCCTGGCCTCCTGATGCCGTGGCTTGCAAAGCCAGTACGCGTGCCGGCACGGTCCCGATGGAGCCAGCGCCCATGCACATGACCACATCGCCGTCCTGGGCTTGCTGAGAAATCAATTGCGCAAGTTGCTCGGTGTCTTGGCTGAACTGAAGTGCGTCCTTGCCCGAGACGCGCACCGCACGCATCAAGGCCCGCCCATCGGCTGCCACGATGGGCGCTTCGCCAGCGGCGTACACCTCGGTCAGCCACACCACATCGGCTTGCCCCAACACCTGCACAAAGTCTTCAAAACAGTCGCGGGTTCGGGTGTAGCGGTGCGGCTGAAACGCCAGCACCAGGCGCCGCCCAGGGAATGCGCCGCGGGCCGCTGCCAGCGTTGCGGCAAGCTCGACAGGGTGGTGGCCATAGTCTTCGATCAAGGTGAACTGCCCGCCCTGGCGCGCGGCCACCTCGCCATGGCGCTGGAAGCGCCGCCCCACGCCCTTGAATTCCGCCAGCGCTTTTTGCACGGCAGCATCAGGCAAGCTCAACTCCACCGCGACAGCAATGGCTGCCAAGGCGTTCAAGACATTGTGAAGCCCTGGCAAGTTCAGGTCGATCATCAGGTCCGGCAAGGTCACGCCATTGCGGCGGGTGACGCGAAACTGCATGCGCGCGCCCACGGCTTTCACATCGTGTGCGCGGACCTGCGCATCCTCGCCCAGGCCGTAGCTGGTGATGGGGCGCGACACGTCCGAGAGAATGCTGCGCACCGCCGCATCGTCGGTGCACAAAATGGCTGCGCCATAAAACGGCATGCGGTGCAAGAACTCGATGAACGCCGCTTTCAAGCGACCAAAGTCATGGCCGTAGGTGTCCATGTGGTCTGCGTCGATGTTGGTCACCACCGACATCACGGGCAGCAGGTTGAGAAAGGACGCGTCCGACTCGTCGGCCTCCACCACGATGTGGTCGCCGCTGCCCAGCTTGGCGTTGGCGCCAGCGCTGTTGAGGCGCCCGCCAATCACAAAAGTGGGGTCCAAACCGGCTTCGGCCAAGATGCTGGCCACCAGGCTGGTGGTGGTGGTCTTGCCGTGCGTGCCCGCAATGGCGATGCCTTTCTTCATGCGCATCAATTCAGCCAGCATGACGGCACGCGGCACGACAGGAATCAGTTTCTGATGCGCCGCCACCACTTCGGGGTTGTCGGCCTTGACCGCCGTCGAGGTCACCACCGCATCGGCGCCGAGGATGTTGGTCGCCTGATGACCCACATGGGTTTGAATGCCCAAGGCTTGCAAGCGCTTGAGAACCGGCCCGTCGGACAGGTCGGAGCCGGACACCACGTAGCCCAGATTGAGCAGGACTTCGGCAATGCCGCTCATGCCAGCACCGCCAATGCCCACAAAATGAATGTGTCGGATGGCGTGCTTCATGCCGCGAGCTCCTGACACGCCTTGACCATCACATCCACAGCGCTTGTTTTCCTTTGAAGATAAGCTTTCTCAGCCACGCTTTGCAGCTCAGCGCGCTGCAAGCTCGCCAAGCGCTTTGCCAGCGCTTCGGCGGTCAATTCTTTTTGCGGCACACACCAGCCACCGCCTTGTGCCACCAGAAATTGGGCATTGGTGGTTTGGTGGTCGTCCACCGCATGGGGAAAAGGCACAAACAATGCGGCCACGCCCACGGCGGCCAATTCGGTGACGGTGCTGGCACCCGCTCGGCAGATCACCAGGTCTGCTTGCGCAAAGGCGCTGGCCGTGTCATCGATGAAAGGCGTCAGTTCGGCTTGCACGCCCGCTTGGGCATAAGCCTCTCGCAAGGCCTCCATTTGCTTGGCGCCACTTTGGTGGAGCACCTCGGGGCGTTGTGCCAAAGGCAACAAGGCCAGCGCTTGGGGCACCACTTGGTTCAAGGCCTGGGCCCCCAGACTGCCGCCCACCACCAACACGCGCAAAGGCCCGGTGCGACCCGCAAAACGGACCGATGGCGGCTCTTGCAGCAGAAAAGCCTGCCGCAAGGGGTTTCCGACCCACTCGGCCTGCGCCATGACTTGAGGGAATGCGGTGTAGACACGTCGCGCCACACGCGCCAGCACTTTGTTGGCCATGCCGGCCACGGAATTTTGCTCATGCAACACCAAGGGTCGCCCAGACAGCGCGCTCACCAAGCCGCCCGGGAAACTGATGTAGCCCCCAAGCCCCAGCACCACGTCGGGCTGAACGCGACGCACCACCTGCAAGCTCTGCCAAAAAGCTTTGGTCATGCGCCAAGGCAACATCGCCAGGGTTTTGAGGCCTTTGCCACGCACGCCCGAAAACGCCACGGTTTCATAAGCGAAACCGCGCGGTGGCACCAATTGGCTTTCCATGCTGGGCGCCGGCCCGCCCAGCCAGTGCACACGCCAGCCGAGTTCGCGCAAACGCTCCGCCACGGCCAGGCCGGGGAAGATATGACCTCCCGTGCCCCCCGCCATGACCAAAGCTGTTCCGCTGCTCACAACCGGCCTCCATGCATCAACTGTCGGTTCTCATAATCGACGCGCAACACCATGGCAATGGCCACCAGGTTGAGCAGAATGGCCGATCCGCCATAGCTCATCAGCGGCAAGGTCAGGCCCTTGGTGGGCAAGGCGCCCAGGTTCACGCCCATGTTGATGAACGACTGAAATCCCACCCAGATGCCCACACCTTGGGCCAACAAGCCGGCAAAGATGCGGTCCATGGCAATGGCCTGGCGGCCGATGTACATGATGCGCCGCGTCAGCCACATGAACAGGCCAATCACCACCAACACGCCGACGAAGCCAAACTCTTCGCCAATCACCGCCAGCAAGAAATCGGTGTGCGCTTCGGGCAGCCAGTGCAGCTTCTCCACACTGCCGCCCAGGCCAACGCCAAAAATTTCGCCGCGGCCAATCGCAATCAGCGAATGCGACAACTGGTAGCCCTTGCCCAGCGCATGTTTCTCGCTCCAGGGATCGAGGTAAGCGAAGATGCGCTCGCGGCGCCACTCGGACAAGGCAATCATCAGGCCGAAGGCCACCACCAGCACGGCAGCGATCAGGAAGAACATGCGGGCATTGACCCCGCCCAGGAACAGGATGCCCATGGCGATGACCGCAATCACCATGAAGGCCCCCATGTCGGGCTCGGCCAGCAACAGCAAGCCGACCACGGCCACCGCGATGCCCATGGGCGCCACCGAGGTGAAGAATTTCTCCTTTACCTCCATTTTGCGCACCATGTAATTGCTGGCGTAGAGCAACACGCCCAGCTTGGCCAATTCGGAGGGCTGAAAGTTCATGACGCCCAAGGAAATCCAGCGCCGCGCGCCGTTCACGCCTTTGCCAATGAAGGGAATCAGAACGGCGATGAGCAAAATCAATGACACCACAAAAATCCAGGGCGCTATTTTTTCCCAGGTGTTGATGGGCACCTGAAAGGCCAGCAAGGCGGCCACAAAGGCGATGCCGATCGAGGCCACGTGACGCACCAGGAAGTGGGTTTGGGTGTAATTGGCAAAGCGCGGGTTGTCGGGCATGGCGATGGAGGCGGAGTACACCATGATCAGGCCCCACAGCAACAAACCCAAGGTCACCCATGCCAGAGGTTGGTCGAAGCCTTTGACGCGCACTGGTGCGGCACCGGTGCGCGTGAATTCCGTGCCATGCACCCGCACGGGCAAGGCGTCGGGCCCCTGCGCAGGCGGCTCGCCCCACAGGCGGGACCAGAAGCGTCCGATGGAAGCGGTCATGGCCGTCATGCCACGCCCTCCTCTTGTGCCAGCGCCTGCACGGCTTCGACGAAGACTTCCGCACGGTGCGCGTAGTTGCGGAACATGTCCAGGCTGGCACAAGCGGGCGACAACAACACGGCATCGCCTGAGTGTGCCAACGCGCTGGCTTGATGCACCGCTTCAGGCAGGCTTTCTGCATCATGCAGTGGCACACCCGTTGCGGCCAAGCTTTCGCGCAAGGCGGGCGCATCGCGCCCGATCAAGACCACGGCGCGCGCATGCTGCTTGACAGGCTGGAACAGTGGCGAAAAGTCTTGCCCCTTGCCGTCGCCGCCCAAGATGACAACCAGACGCCGATCGGCGCCCAGGCCGGTCAATGCGGCCACCGTGGCGCCGACATTGGTGCCTTTGCTGTCGTCAAAATATTCCACCTCGTGCACCATGGCCACGGGCTCCACGCGGTGGGGCTCGCCGTTGTACTCACGCAAACCATAGAGCATGGGCGCCAGCTGTCGGCCGGTGCTGCAGGCCAAGGCCAAGGCCGCCAAGGCGTTCAAGGCGTTGTGGCGGCCGCGAATGCGCAAGGCATCGGCAGGCATGAGGCGTTGCAGGTGAATCTCTTCCTCTTCGTCACGGCGCCGCTTGCGGGTTTCATCGGCCTCCATGGCGCGCACCAGCCAGGTCATGCCGTTCACGGTTTCCAGCCCGTAGTCGCCTGGGCGGTTGGGCAGATCGCTGCCAAAGCTGAGGTGGTGACGCGCGTTGCGCTGCTTCTTTTTGATCTGCTCGGACGTGGGCAACATGGCCAGCGTGGCGGCATCATCGCGGTTCAACAGCATCAAGGCTTGCTGGCCAAACACATTGGCCTTGGCCTGGGCATAGGCCTGCATGTCGCCATGCCAATCCAGATGGTCTTGGGTGATGTTGAGCAAGGCTGCGGCGGTGGGCTCGAAATTGTCGACGCCGTCGAGCTGGAAACTGGACAACTCCAGCACCCAGGCTTGCGGCAAACCGGCATCGCCATCCAGCCACTGACGCAAGGTGTCCAGCAAGGTCGGGCCGATGTTGCCCGCCACCGCCACGCTGACGCCTGCGCGCTCCAGCAACAAGCCCGTCAGCGCCGTCACCGTGGTTTTGCCGTTGGTGCCGGTGATGGCCAGCACATAGGGCTGGTAAGCCGCTGTGGTTTGCAAATCGCTCAGCGCTTGGGCAAACAAGCTCAGCTCGGTGCCCATCCACAAGCCCATGGCGCGTGCCGCTTGCCACAAGGGGGCCACGCTTTGCGGCGACAACCCGGGGCTTTTGAAGACTGCGCGAATGTCGCTGCCCTCGATGGCCGCCGCCTCAAAAGCGCCCGACTTGAAAGCCACTGCGGGGTATTCGGCCAACAAGGTGGCCAAGTGGGTTGGCTGCTCGCGCGAGTCCAGCACCGTCACCCGCGCGCCGTGGCGCGCGCACCAACGCGCCATCGCCAGGCCGGAATCTCCGAGGCCCAGGATGAGAACGTGTTGGTCTTTGAGTGACAGCATGCGGATCAGCGCAATTTCAAGGTGGACAAACCGACCAGACACAACAGCATGGTGATGATCCAGAAACGGACCACGACCTGCGTTTCGCGCCAGCCGCTCTTTTCAAAATGGTGGTGCAGGGGCGCCATTTTCAAAATGCGCCGGCCCTCACCGTATTTGCGTTTGGTGTATTTGAAGTAGCTGACCTGAGCCATCACCGACAAGGCTTCGACCACAAAAATGCCGCCCATGATGGCCAACACAATTTCCTGACGCACGATGACGGCAATGGTGCCCAGTGCGCCACCCAGGGCTAGCGCGCCCACGTCGCCCATGAACACTTGGGCCGGATGGGTGTTGAACCACAGAAAGGCCAAGCCCGCACCGGCCATGGCGGAACAGAAAATCAGCAGCTCGCCCGAGCCGGGAATGTAGGGAAAGATCAGGTACTTGGAATACACCGAACTGCCGGTGACGTAGGCAAACACGCCCAAGGCCGAACCCACCATCACCACCGGCATGATGGCCAAGCCATCGAGTCCGTCGGTCAGGTTGACGGCATTGCTCGAGCCCACAATGACCAGGTAGGTCATGATCACAAAACCGAACACGCCCAGGGGGTAGCTGACTTCTTTGAAGAACGGCAACATCAAACCGGCCTTGGGCGGCAAGTTCACATCGAAACCCGACTGCACCCAGGTGCTGAACAACTCCAGCACGCGCAGGTTGTTGCTCTCGGAAATGCTGAAGACCAGGTAAAGCGCGGCCAACAAGCCGATCACCGACTGCCAGAAATACTTCTCTCGCGAGCGCATGCCTTCCGGGTCTTTGCGCACGACCTTGCGCCAGTCGTCGACCCAGCCAATCGCCCCAAAGCCCAAGGTCACGATCAAGACGATCCAGACAAAACGGTTGGACCAATCGAACCACAGCAGCGTGGACACGGCGATGCCGATCAAAATCAACACGCCGCCCATGGTGGGCGTGCCGCTCTTGCTGAGGTGGGTCTCCATGCCATAACCCCGCACAGGCTGGCCGATTTTCAGCGCTGTCAAGCGGCGAATCACCCAGGGGCCGGCCGCAAGGCCGATCAGCAAAGCGGTCATGGCCGCCATCACCGCGCGGAAGGTGAGGTATTGGAAGACCCGGAAGAATCCGAATTCGGGGGAAAGGCCTTGCAGCCATTGCGCCAGGCTTAACAGCATGGAATGTCCTCTTTCGACGTTGCAGTGGCCTGCAGGGCATCGATGACGCGCTCCATCTTCATGAAGCGCGAGCCCTTGACCAGGACGCTGCCCACCTGGGGCAGTTGCGCCAGCACCGCCGACTGCAAGTGGTCCATGTTTTCAAAATGTTGGCCGGGGCCATACGCCTGGATGGCGTGGCGTGACAATTCGCCCAGCGCGAGCAAGCCATCGATGTGCTGTGCTCGCGCGTGTTGCCCCACTTCGGCATGAAAGCTCGGGCCTTGCGTCCCCACCTCGCCCATATCCCCCAGCACCAGCAGGCGCGGTGCGGGCAACTCGGCCAGCACATCGATGGCGGCCCGAACGGAGTCGGGATTGGCGTTGTAGGTGTCGTCCACCACCGTGATCACGCGACCTTGGTGGGACAACTGGAATGCACGGGAGCGGCCTTTGACCGGCGCAAAGTTGTCCAAGCCTTGGGCGATGGCGGCCAGCGGTGCGCCAGCAGCGAGTGCACAGGCGGTGGCGGCCAGTGCGTTGCGCAGATTGTGGCGGCCGGCCAAATGCAGGCGTGTCGAGAGCTGGCCCGCGGGCGACTGAAGGCTCACTTGCCAGTGATCTTGCCGCCAATCACTGCCGAGCAAAAAAACATCGGCGGCCGCGGTCTCGCCAAATCGCAGACAGCGGCGGTTGCCCGCCAGTGATTGCCACAAAGGCGTGTAAATGTCGTCGGCGGGAAACACTGCGACACCGTCCTCGGGCAAGGCTTGCAAGACAGCGCCGTTTTCGCGGGCCACGGCTTCTACGGTGGCCATGAATTCCTGGTGCTCTCGCTGCGCGTTGTTCACCAACGCAACGGTAGGCGCCGCCATGCGGGCCAGGCCTTCGATTTCGCCAGGATGGTTCATGCCAATTTCGACCACGGCACAAAGGTGCTCGGCACGCAGGCGCAGCAGGGTCAAGGGCAAGCCGATGTCGTTGTTGAAATTGCCCTGTGTTGCCAACGATTGCTCGCCCGCCCAGGCGCGCATGATGCTGGCGATCATTTGGGTCACGGTGGTTTTGCCATTGCTGCCCGTGACCGCCACCAAGGGCAGGCGGAACTGTCGGCGCCAGCCTGCGGCCAACTCGCCCAGGGCCACGCGGCTGTCAGGCACTTGCAGGCCGGAGAGTCCGGCCTCTTGCAGGCCACGCTCGGCCAAGCCGCAGTCAATGCCTTGCGCCTTGGCTTGCGGCAAAAAGTCGTGGGCATCGAAGCGCTCGCCTTTGAGGGCGACAAACAGGTCACCCGCTTGCAATGTGCGGCTGTCGGTGTGAACGCGCTGTACCACCGCCGCCGCATCGCCTACGGCTTGCGCATGGCTGAGCCACTGCTGGGCTTGGCGCAAAGAGAGGTTCAGCGATGCGCTCATGCGGCACCCCTTCTTTGCAAAGCAGCGCGGGCCTGCTGCACATCGGAGAAAGGCAGGCGCTCGCCCGCCACTTCTTGGTAGTCCTCATGGCCTTTGCCCGCGATCAGCACGATGTCGCTGGCTGCGGCTTGGGCGACCGTTCGCGCAATGGCTTGCGCGCGGTCCACCAGGACTTGCACCGCCGAACCTGGTGTCAGCCCCGCCTGCATCTGTTGCAGGATGTGCTGCGGGTCTTCGCTGCGGGGGTTGTCGCTGGTGAGCACCACCTGCTGGGCATGGGCTTGGGCCGCGGCAGCCATCAGCGGGCGCTTGCCCACATCGCGATCGCCACCACAGCCGATGATGCAATGCACTTGCCCCCCGCGCGCTTGGGCCCAAGGCTGCAGTGCCTGCAACGCATGGCGCAAAGCATCGGGCGTGTGGGCATAGTCCACCACGACCAAAGGTTGCCCAGCGACAGCCACGGTTTGCATGCGGCCGGGCACGGCCATCAGGCCTTTGCACGCGGCAACGGCGTCGGTCAATGCCACGCCCAAGGCGCGCATGCTGGCCAGCACACCCAACAAATTGCTGACGTTGTAGCGCCCGACAAACGGCGTGATCAGGGTGTGGCTTTCAGCGCCTTCCACCACCTCAAAAGACAGACCTGCGCAAGTCTGCGCATCAGCTTTGCGGGAGGACATCAGCTGAATGTCGCGCGCCTGCAGTCTGGCTTTGCCAGATTCACCAAACGTCCAAATACGGTCACTGTCGATGGTCGCCTTGTTCAACAAGTGATCTGCCAAAACCACCCCTTGGGGATCGTCCAGGTTGATGGCCGCAGCTTGCAGGCCCTCGACATCGAACAGGCGAAGCTTGGCCTGCCAATATGCCGCCATGCTGCCGTGGTAATCAAGGTGGTCTTGGGTGAAGTTGGTGAACAAGGCCACGCGCACGCGCGTTCCCTCAAGCCGATGCTCCATCAATCCAATGGAAGAGGCTTCGACCGCACAGGCTTTCACGCCCGCTTGTACAAAATCATGCAAAGCGCCTTGAAATACCACCGCATCGGGGGTGGTCAGTCCGGTGCTGGAGCCCTTCACGCTTGGCAGGCCCTGGGCGTCGGTGTGCACTTCACCCATGCCCAGCGTGCCCACCACGGCACAGCGCCGTCCCAGATGCGTCAAGGCTTGCGCCAGCCACCATGCCGACGACGTCTTGCCATTGGTGCCTGTGATGGCCACCACATCCAGCCGATGGCTGGGGTGCGCATAGTAGGCCGCGGCGATGAGGCCGCTGGCTTGCTTCAACTGCGGATAGGCCGCCAGGCCCTCGCTGGTGGCATTGACCATGGCTGGCAAGTCCCGTGCTTCCAGCAAGCATGCCACCGCACCTTGGGCCAAGACATGGGCGGCATGCAGTCGGCCATCGTGCCGCGCGCCCGGCCAGGCCAGGAAGGCATCGCCGCGCTGCACCTGGCGGCTGTCGGTGCGCAAACGCCCCGCACCGCGCTGGCCAAGCCAGCGGGCGGCATCCTGGGGCGTGTGCAGGGTTTGCATCAGAAGGACTCCGGCTCGGCTTTGGCAATCACCTGCGGCTTCACCGACAGGTCAGGCTGAACGCCCATCATGCGCAGGGTTTGTTGCACGGTTTGGCTGAACACAGGCGCTGCCACGTCGCCACCGTAGTAGCGCCCATTGGTGGGCTCGTCGATCATCACGGCCACCACAATGCGCGGGCGCTCAATGGGCGCCATGCCCACGAAGAAGCCACGGTATTTCTTGCCGGCATACCCTCGCCCTTCTTGCTTGTGGGCGGTGCCAGTCTTGCCACCGACAGAGTACCCCATGGTTTGGGCCTTCTGCGCCGTGCCACCGGGGCTGGTCACCATGTGCAGCATGTTGCGCATGGCCGCTGCGTGGCGTGGCTCAATGACTTGCACGCCCTGCACTTTGTCTTTCACCTTCAACATCGTGACTGGCATGATGTCGCCGTCACGCGCAAAGACGCTGTAAGCGTGCGCCAGCTGGAACAGGCTGGCCGACAAGCCATAGCCATAGCTCATGGTCGCCTGCTCGATGGGGCGCCAGGTTTTGTAAGCGCGCAGGCGACCGGCGACCGCCCCTGGAAAAGGCACTTGCGGTTTCTGACCGAATCCCACTTGGGTGAACATTTCCCACATTGCCTGCGGCGGCATTTGCATGGCGATCTTGACCGTGCCGACGTTGCTCGACTTTTGAATGACTTCGTTGACGCTGAGCAAGGCATGGGGGTGGGCGTCGCTGATGGTGTGCCCGCCAAGCGACAGGCGGCCTGGCGCGGTTTGAATGGGCGTTTCTGGCTTGACGATGCCCTTCTCCAGCGCCAAGCCCACCACAAAGGGTTTCATGGTGGAGCCAGGCTCAAACGTGTCTGTCAAAGCGCGGTTGCGCAATTGCGCGCCGCTCAGGTTGACGCGACGCTCTGGCGAATAGCTGGGGTAGTTGGCCAAGGCCAATACCTCGCCGCTTTCGACATCGAGCACCACGACGCTGCCTGCGGCGGCCTTGTTTTCAATCACGGCGTCGCGCAGTTTTTGGTAAGCAAAGAACTGAACCTTGCTGTCCACACTGAGCTGCAAATCTTTGCCATCGACCGGGGGCACCATTTCGCCAATGTCTTCCACCACTTGGCCCAGGCGGTTCTTGATGACCCGGCGCGAACCTGCACGCCCACCGAGCTCTTTGTTGAAGGTCAACTCAATGCCTTCCTGGCCAATGTTCTCCACATTGGTGAAGCCCACGATGTGCGCTGCCGATTCGCCCTCGGGGTAGATGCGCTTGTATTCCTTGCGGGAATAAATGCCTTTGATGTTGAGCGCGGCAATTTGCTTGGCCACCGACTCATCGACCTGTCGCTTGAGCCAGACAAAGCTCTTGTCTTCATCCTGCAAGCGGCGATCCAGTTCCGCCATGGGAATTTCCAGCAACTTGGCCAAGGCCTTGAGCTTGAGCGGATCGCGCTCCAGGTCTTCCGGGCTGGCCCAAATGCTGGGCACCGGCACGCTGGAGGCAAGGATCAGGCCGTTGCGGTCCAGAATGCGGCCACGGTTGGCGGGCAACTCCAGGGTGCGCACAAAGCGCACCACGCCTTGCCGCTTGAAAAATGCGTTGTCTATGACTTGGACATAGGCCGCGCGCCCCACCAACCCCAAGAATCCCAAGGCAATGCAAGCCACAATGAACTGACTGCGCCACACCGGCGTCTTGCTGGCCAGCAAAGGGCTGGAGGTGTATTGCACGCTGCGGCTGCTCACGGCTTGAGCTCCTTGGGCGGCGGTGTGAGGACCGCATTCGTTGGCTTGCCCGTGGGGTCCACGTACTGCGTGATGGCTGGCGTGATGGTGCGCATGCTCAATTGCTCACGCGCGATTTTTTCCACGCGCAATGGCGTTGCTTGCGCGCGCCGCTCCAGGTCCAGGCGCTCACGCTCCAGCTCCAGCTTGTGCGCTTCGGAGCGCGCCCGATCAAACTCGGTGAACAATCGACGCGAGTCGTACTGGGTGCGAACCAAGAAGATGGCACTGGCCATGATGGCCAACAGCAACAGCACATTCAGGCGCGTCATGCTGGCACCTCCTGCGGCGCCAAACGCTCGGCCACCCGCAAGATGGCACTGCGCGAACGGGGGTTGGCCTTGACCTCTTCAGGACTTGGCTTGAGGCGCTCCAGGGCTTTCAGGTCCATGACCTTGGGAGGCGCAAAGGGCGCGCGGCGGTCGAACACCTCTCGCGAATGCTTCGCGATGAATTGTTTGACGATGCGATCTTCCAGCGAATGGAAACTGATCACAGCCAGGCGCCCTCCAGGTTCAAGTACATGCAGTGCCGCCTTCAGCGCTTGTTCGAGCTCTTCAAGCTCGGCATTGATGAAAATCCGAAAAGCCTGAAATGTCCTCGTTGCAGGGTCCTGGCCCGGCTCGCGGGTTTTGACCGCGCCAGCCACGAGCTGGGCCAGCTCAAGGGTGCCTGCAGGAATGCCCCGTTCTTGTCGGCGAGCAACAATCGCCTTTGCAATCGGAACAGCAAACCGTTCTTCGCCATAGTCACGAATCACCTCCGCTATTTGTTGAAGCTCTGCCTCTTGAAGCCACTCGCGCACGCTTTGCCCCCGCGTGGGGTCCATGCGCATGTCCAGCGGACCATCGTTTCGGAATGAAAAACCGCGCGCCGGGTTGTCGATCTGCGGCGAGCTGACGCCCAAATCCATCAGCACGCCCGCCACCGAATGCGCTGGCAAGCGGCCCAACTCGCAAAAGCCCTCGTGGCGGATGGCAAAACGCGCATCTTGTATTTGCGCTGCCTGGGCAATGGCGTCGGGGTCCTTGTCGAAGGCAATCAATCGCCCTTGGGCGGACAGCCTGGAAAGAATCAGCCGCGAATGGCCGCCTCGGCCGAAGGTGGCATCCACATACGTCTTGTCCGGCTGAATGCAAAGAGCCTCGACCGCTTCGTTCAACAAGACGGTGGTGTGCTGCCATGGTGTGTCCACCGCCCTGCCTCAGAAAGAGAAGTCCTTGAAGACATCGGGCATCTCGCCTTGCATGGCTTGAGCCTCTTGTGCTTCGTAGCTGGCCTTGTCCCACAGTTCAAAGTGGTTGCCCATGCCCAGCAGCATGGTGTCTTTGGCAATGCCCGCCGAGGCACGCAACTCCGGGGAAATCAGGACACGTCCCGTGCCGTCCATCTCGACATCCATGGCATTGCCCAGGAAGATGCGTTTCCACCATTGCGCGCTCATGGGCAAGGCGGCAATGCGCTCGCGAAACTTTTCCCACTCAGGGCGCGGAAAAATCATGAGGCAACCATGGGGATGGCGGGTCACCGTCAACTGTCCGGCCGCCGTGGCTGCCAGCACATCGCGATGGCGCGTCGGGACCGACAAGCGACCCTTGGCATCGAGACTCAGCGATGAAGCACCCTGAAACACAGCGGCGAACCCTTACAAAATGACAGCGTGAACGGCAAAGGTGGTGATTTGTCGAATGACACTTTTCACCACTTAATTGCACTTTTTTGCACTGTATCAGGATTTTGTCGATTCGCAACAGCCCAAGTGTGATTTTTTTCAATGGAATCAACGACTTAGAGCGGTTTTACAGACCCTGCCAAGGGAAATTTTCTTTGCAAATGAAGCACTTAGCAAAGCCACTGAAAGTAGGGCATGAGAAGTAAAAAAAACGGCAGGTCGATGCCTGCCGTTTTGTTGTGTGCGACGAACAAAATCAATCGCCAAACATTTTCTGCTTGAGTTCGCGACGCTGTTGGGCCTCCAGCGACAGTGTCGCCGTGGGGCGCGCCAACAAACGGCCCACCCCGATGGGCTCGCCGGTTTCATCACAGTAGCCGTAATCACCGGCATCAATGCGAGAAATCGACTGTTCGATTTTTTTCAGCAATTTGCGCTCGCGGTCACGGGTACGCAGCTCCAAGGCATGCTCTTCCTCGATGGTGGCGCGGTCGGCCGGATCGGGCACGATGACCGTGTCTTCGCGCAGATGCTCGGTGGTTTCACCGGCGTTGGCCAGGATGTCCTGCTTCAATTGGACCAGTTTCAGGCGAAAGAACGCCATTTGCGTGTCGTTCATGTACTCGCCATCGGGCATGGCGAGCACTTCTGCATCGGAGAGTTTTTCCACAGGGGTGGTTTTCCAGTTGTTGGCCAGCTTGGCGTCTTTTTTGGGGATCACGGGAACAAAGGAGGGTAAGGAAGGGGTCGAAATAGGTCCGTAGCTGGACTTGGCGGCATTCGAGGCCACCACTGGCGCGGGCGGCGGCGGAACCATCGAGGCCGCCTTGGCCGCACGAGAAGACTTGCGCGGCGCAGGCGCCGGAGCCGCAACGACCGCAGGAGCGGTGGCTGCAGGCGCAGCTTTCGGCGCAACAGTCTTGGGGGCGGCGGGGGCGACTTTCGGTGTTGCGGCCTTGGGCGCCGCTTTGGGCGTGGTCTTTGACATTGGCGAGGCCACGGCTTTGGCTGTTTTGCCAGCGGCCGCCTTCACCGGGGCCGCCACTTTTTTGGCAGGCGCTTGCTTGGTTGTCGACTTGGCCGCCGATTTGGCCACGGGCTTGACGGGTGCCTTGGCAGGCGCTTTGGCCACGGACTTGGGGGCCACAGGCTTCGCCGCCGGCTTGACGGCTTTGGCCGGTACCTTCGTGGCAGCTTTGCCCACCGGCTTGGAAGGGGCCTTGGCAGCGGGCTTGGCCACCGGCTTGGCCGGCTTGGTGGTTTTGACGGGCGCCGCTGCTTTTTTGGCCACGGGCTTGACAGCCTTTTTGGCAGAACTGGTTCGGGTCGAGGCTTTCACGGGTAGTCTCCTCACAGGCACAGGCCATTGCTCTGAGAGAGCAACAGGGCCGAGCTGATCGTGTAATTCATGGTGATGCGCAATGCCTGGTTATACCCTCGACCCGTCGGGCGAGAAACACCCGGGGGTTTCCGGCGCGCGGATTGTACTCAGACTAAGGACTGTTCCAGGCCCTGCAGAAAAATATCGCGCGGCAAATCGATGCCAATGAACACCATTTTGCTGTTTCGGGTCTCATCGGCACCCCAGGCCGGGCCCAGATCGCTGCCCATCAACTGGTGAACACCCTGGAAAATCACCTTGCGGTCGGTGCCCTTCATGTTCAAAACACCCTTGTAGCGCAGCATGCGGGGGCCGTAGATGTTGACGATGGCGCCCAAAAAGTCTTCCAGCTTGGCGGGGTCAAAGGGGCGGTTCGACTTGAACACAAAGCTTTTGACGTCGTCATCGTGGTGGTGATGGTGGCCATGCCCATGGTCGTGGTCGTGCTGATGCGAAGGATGGTCGCAATGCTCGCCATGGTCATGGTCGTGAGGGTGGTGGTCATGGTCCTCGTTGAGAAAATCGGGGTCAATGTCCAGCTTGGCATTCAGGTTGAAGCCGCGCAGGTCAAACACTTCGGCGATCGACACTTCGCCAAAATGCACCGTCTTTTGCGGGGCACGCGGGTTCATGTGCTTGAGACGGTGTTGCAGCGCTTCCAGCGCTTCGGGCGTGACCAAATCCGACTTGCTGACAAAAATTTGGTCGGCAAAGCCCACTTGGCGGCGCGCTTCCTGGCGGTCGTTCAATTGCTGGGCGGCGTGCTTGGCGTCCACCAAGGTCAGGATGGAGTCCAGCAGGTAGCTTTCGGCGATTTCATCGTCCATGAAGAAGGTTTGGGCCACCGGGCCGGGGTCGGCCAAACCCGTGGTCTCGATCACCACACGGTCAAAATCAAGCTCGCCTTTGCGCTTTTTCTCCGCCAGGTCATGCAAGGTGGTGCGCAAGTCTTCGCGGATGGTGCAACACACACAGCCATTGCTCATCTGGATGATTTGCTCTTGGGTGTCGCTCACCAGGATGTCGTTGTCGATGTTTTCTTCGCCAAACTCGTTTTCAATGACGGCGATTTTCTGGCCATGGGCCTCAGACAGCACCCGCTTGAGCAAAGTGGTTTTACCGGAGCCCAGAAAACCGGTCAGGATGGTGGCGGGAATCAGCATGACAAAAGGCCTTGAAGAAGAAACAGGAGATATGGGGCAGTGTACCGAGCATTTCAATCCCCACCCCCTGACTGCGTCATCGCGTACATGGACGCTCCCTGTTAAGCAAACTGTTTTTTGACTTTGGG
>CAYTZZ010000009.1:0-102075 GCA_964442645.1 uncultured Bordetella sp.
AGCCGGGCGACACCATCATGGGCATGTCGCTGGCCGAAGGCGGCCACCTGACCCACGGCATGGCGCTCAACATGAGCGGCAAATGGTTCAACGTGGTCAGCTATGGCCTGAACGCCAAAGAAGAAATCGACTACGACGCCATGGAGAAAAAGGCGCACGAGAGCAAGCCCAAGCTGATCATCGCGGGCGCCTCCGCCTACAGCCTGCACATCGATTTCGCGCGCTTTGCCAAAGTGGCCAAAGACGTGGGTGCCCTGTTCCTGGTCGACATGGCACACTACGCCGGCCTGATTGCCGCCGGCGTCTATCCCAACCCGGTGCCGTTCGCCGATGTGGTGACCTCCACCACCCACAAGAGCCTGCGCGGCCCGCGCGGCGGCGTTATCCTGATGAAGGCCGAACACGAGAAGGCCATCAACAGCGCCATCTTCCCCGGCCTGCAAGGCGGCCCGCTGATGCATGTGATTGCCGCCAAGGCGGTGGCCTTCAAGGAAGCCATGGCGCCCGAGTTCAAGGCCTACCAGCAACAGGTGGTGACCAACGCCCGCATCGTGGCCGAAACCCTGACCCAGCGCGGCCTGCGCATCGTCAGCGGCGGTACCCAAAGCCATGTGATGCTGGTCGACCTGCGCGCCAAAGGCATCACCGGCAAAGAAGCCGAAGCGGTGCTGGGCAGCGCCCACATGACCATCAACAAGAACGCGATTCCGAACGACCCGGAAAAGCCCATGGTCACCAGCGGCGTGCGCATTGGCACCCCCGCCATGACCACCCGTGGCTTCAAGGATGAAGAGGCACGCCTGACCGCCAACCTGATCGCCGACGTGCTGGACAACCCGCGCGACGAAGCCAACCTGGCCGCCGTGCGCGCCAAAGTGCATGCGCTGACCAGCCGCTTCCCGGTTTACCGTTAAGCCAAGTCACCCCCATGAAGTGCCCCTTTTGCAGCCATGCCGACACCCAAGTGGTGGAGACACGCATGTCTGAAGAAGGGGACTTCGTGCGCCGGCGTCGCCAGTGTGGCGCTTGCGACAAACGCTTCACCACCTACGAACGGCCGGACGTGACGTTTCCGGCCATCGTCAAAAAAGATGGGCGCCGCATCGAGTACGAACGCGACAAGCTGCGCGCCTCCATGAACCTGGCCTTGCGCAAGCGACCAGTGAGCACCGAGCAAACCGATGCCGCCATAGAGCGCATCGAAGAAAAGTTGCTGTCCCTGGGGCTGCGCGAGGTGACCTCCACCCGCATTGGCGAATTGGTGATGCGTGAACTCAAGAAGCTCGACAAAGTGGCGTACGTTCGCTTTGCCAGCGTGTACCGCAGCTTCGAAGACATCGACGATTTCAAAAACCTGGTGGACGAAGTCCGGCGCTGAAGCGCCGTTAGCACATCACACCCGCTGCAAGGCGCTGGCGCAGATGATGGCGTCATGCGCTGTCACAGACCTTTCCATCCGCGCGCCAGCATGCCGGGCTTGTCACTGGCGGAATGCCTTTGCAGCCTGGCCTTGCTGGCCATGCTGGCCACCTGGAGCTTGCCGGGCTTGCACACTTGGGTGCTGCGCGCCCGCATAGATGCCACCCGCGAAAGCTGGCTCAGCGACTTGCAAGCCGCTCGCGCGCAGGCCTTGCAATCGGGCGTTGAAGTCACGCTGACACGCCGCACCGATTGCGCCTGGCTGGGCGACAGCCGCGATTGGAGTTGTGGCTGGCAAGTCAGCCGATCCGACACCCAGGCCCTGAGTTTCAGCACCGCCTTGCGCGGCGATGTGCAGGTGCAGTTCAGCAGCAGCGAGCGCTTGCGCATCAACCCACGGGGCGAGCCGCAAAGCGCTGGCGCCAGCATGAAGTTTCGCGCCCCTCAAGCGCCCGACACCCGTTTGTCGAGCACCGTGTGCTTGAACATTGCAGGACGTTTGCATGTGCAAGCAGGCGAGGCCTGCTCATGAACGCCTTGCACCGGGGCTGGGTGCTGTGGGACGCCTTGCTGGCCCTGTGCGTGCTGGGTGTTGGCTTGTGGGGGATGTTCCGCTCGGCGACCCAAGCCCTGCAAGAGCAGCGTGAAAGCAGTGCCTGGGCACAGGCGGTGCATCTGAGCGACGATCTGATCGCCCGCATGGCCATCAACCGCGAAGGCTTGAGTGCCTACCAACTGGCGCTTGGCGAAACACCGGCCAGCCTCGATTGCAGCATCACCGCGTGCACCGCCACCGAATGGGCCCAGGCCGATGTGGCCCGCTGGAAAAGACGTGTGCAAAGCGAGTTGCCACAAGGCGATGCGCAAGTCTTGCCTGCCAGCAGCGACCCGATGCAACGCTTGGTCTGGCTCACCTGGACGGCGTCCACCGCCTCGGCCTGGATACCTGCCCCCACGCAAGTGCAGGTGCCGGCCTGCGCGACGGGCCAGCGTTGCCACGCCTTGTGGGTTCTGCCATGACAACGGCACGCCCCCAAGGTCTGGCCCTGGCGGAAACGCTGGTGGGTTTGGCTTTGGGCCTGGGGGTGATGTTGTTGGCCTGGCAAGCTTGGGCTGGGCTGCGCTGGACATTGCAAAGTTTGCGCGCCGCCACCGCCTGGGAACAGAATGCGCGGCCGCTGGCGGCCATGTGGCAACAGTTGTCCGACCAGGCGGGCAGCGGCGCCTTGCAAACCGCTTGGGGCCAAGACGCACGCTTGTCTGCCTACCTGGCACCCATCACTGGGACCGATGGTGCTGGCACCCAAGGCGACAGCTTCACCCTGTTTCAAGAGCGCGCAGGATTTCCTGCGGATTGCCAGGGCAACCAACTCACAGGCCCCGTGACCTTGAGCAACCAGTTCAAGCTCAGCAGCAAACAAGAGCTGACCTGCAAAGACACGCAACGCAGCGGCAGCCTGTTTCAGGCCTTGGCCGAGCGGGTGGAAGACCTGCAGGTCTTGTACGTGCAGCGCAGCGGCACCCTGGCAGACCCGCGCTGGCAGTGGCAAAGCGCCTCACAAGTGACGGATTGGTCTCGGGTGCAAGGGACGGAAGTTTGCCTGCGCCTGGCCAGCCCCTTGAAAATTTTTCAAGGCAGTGACACCTTGACCGGTTGCCAAGGGGATACCGTGGCCCGTGATGGGCGTTACCGCAAAGTTTGGCGTGGTTTTTGGCGGTTCCCGCATGCCACGCCTTGAGTCTGTCAAAGGCATGGCTTTGCCCACGGTGCTGGGCCTGGTGTTGGCCATGGGGGTCAGCCTGGTGGCGGCCTGGCGGGAAGTGCGCTTGCAAACCTGGACCACACGCCAAGACGCTGCCCGGCAGCAAACCCGTCAAGCCATGCAGGCCTTGTTGCGCGATGCACAACGCGATCTGCAAAGCGGCACGGCATGGAATCGAAACACCCAAGCGACAGGTTGCCAGGCGGGCATTTGCAAAAACATCGATACCAGCCAGTGGGGCGCCACCCAATGGGCTGCCCGCGCGAGCGAGGGGGCTCGTTTTGGGGAAGCCAGCGCCACACTAACCTCGCCCTTGGCACAGGGCGAGTTGGTCCATGCGAGGTACTGGCTGGAAAGCTTGCCGTACGACACCAGCCAACGAGTGCGCGGTGGCCCGGAGCCTTTGTCACCCGCACTCTTGTACAGAATCACGGCTTGGCTGCCGGCCACGCCCCAGCATGCGATGCAAGTCGAGCAAGTGCTGTGGTTTCAGGACGATACCGACCCCAGAGCCCCTGGGGTGGCGGGCCAAGCTGTGGGTTGGCGAAAGCTGAGTGAATGAGCCCGCGCAACACTTTGCCAACCGGCTGGACGCTGCTGGAGTTGTTGATGGTGCTGGGCCTGATGGGGCTGTGCGCGAGCTTGGCCTGGCCGTCCTACCAAGCCCTGATGCAACGCAGCCAACGCGCACAAGCACGTGTGCTGCTGATGCAGACAGCGCACTGGCTGGAGCGCAGCGCCGCCGTTCAGGGCAGTTACCCATTGGTGTTGCCCAGCAGCGTATGGCAACAGGAGGGGCTGAACTACCAACTGAGCCTGGTCAGCGACGGCGTGCACTATGTGCTGACCGCCAGCCCCTGGCGCGAGCAAGTCGGCGACGCTTGCGGCAGTTTCACCTTGAGCGACACCGGGGCGCGCGGTGTGCGCGATGCGCGCATCAGTGTGGCCGATTGCTGGTCGCCGTGAGGCTGCATAATTCAGCCTCATGTCGTTCTCTCCGCTTGACCACACCCTCATGAACCAGGCGCTGGCCTTGGCACGCCAGGCCCTGTTCCTGACCTCGCCCAACCCGTGCGTGGGTTGCGTGCTGGCCTGCGCCAGCGGTGAGGTCTTGGGCCAAGGGCACACGCAACGCGCGGGTGAGGCGCACGCCGAAGTCATGGCGCTGCGAGATGCCGCAGAGCGCGGCGTCAAGGTCCAAGGCGCCACGGCGTATGTCACGCTGGAGCCCTGCGCCCACCAAGGCCGAACCGGCCCCTGCTGTGACGCACTGGTGGCCGCCGGCGTGGCACGGGTGGTGGCCTCGCTGGAAGACCCCAACCCGCTGGTGGCGGGCCAGGGCTTGGCGCGCCTGCGCGCTGCCGGGCTTCAAGTCGAGGTGGGGCTGGGGGCGGAAGAAGCGCGCGAGCTCAACATTGGTTTTTTCAAGCGCATGACCACTGGCTTGCCCTGGGTGCGCCTCAAAGTGGCGGCCTCACTCGACGGGCAAACCGCCCTGCTCAACGGCATCAGCCAATGGATCACCTCGGCGCCTGCACGCGAAGACGGCCATGCCTGGCGCGCCCGTGCCTGTGCGGTGCTGACAGGCATTGGCACCGTGCTGGAAGACGACCCGCGCATGGATGTGCGGGCCGTGCCCACGCCGCGCCAACCCACCTTGGTGGTGGTGGACAGCCGGCTGGAAACGCCGCTGGACGCCAACCTGTTTCTGGCCGAGCGCCCGGTCTGGATTTACGGCGCCTTTGACAGCGGCGGCCGGCAACAAGCCCTGGAGGCCCAAAAAGCCCATGTCACGCTGTGCCCCGATGCGCAACACAAAGTGGATTTGCAGGGCATGCTGCGCGACCTGGGCCAACGCGGCTTGAATGAAATTCACCTGGAATCCGGGCACAAGCTGAACGGCTCCTTCCTGCGGGAAGGCCTGGTAGACGAAGTGCTGCTCTACATGGCTCCCTTGCTGATCGGACAAGGCCGGGGGCTCAGCAATCTGGGGCCGCTGGAAGCCCTGGGCCAGGCCATCCCCCTGACCTGGCAAGAAGTGGCGCCTGTCGGACCCGACTTGCGCCTGCGCGCCCGAATTCGCCCCTAAACACTTCTTTTTGACAGAAACACCCCAGGCGACAGCGGTTTGCCTGGGTTCTCTGCGAAAATACCTGTATGTTCACCGGAATCATCACCGGCGTGGGGCGCATCGTCGCCGTCCACGACCTGGGTAGCTCTTTAGACCATGGCAAGCGCCTCACCCTGCAGGCGCCGGCCGGGTACCTCGACGACGTCGGACTGGGGGACAGCATCGCGCTCAATGGCGCTTGCATGACCGTCACCACCCTGGACGTTGCCCGCCACCAATTCACCATTGACATCTCCGCCGAGTCTTTGGCCCGCACCAGCGACCTGGACCAGCAAGGCAGCGTCAACCTGGAAAAAGCCTTGCGCGCCAACGACCGTTTGGGCGGCCACATCGTCTCCGGGCATGTGGACGGCATCGGCCAGGTCAGCCATTTCGGCCAAGTGGGCGAAAGCTGGGAGCTGCGCGTGCTGGCGCCGCTGGCCTTGGCGCGCTATCTGGCCTACAAGGGCTCGATCACCGTCAATGGCGTGAGCCTGACCGTGAACCAGGTGGTGGACCAGTCCGATGGGGCCGAAATCAGCATCAACCTGATTCCGCACACCGTGGAGAACACCGCGCTGGGCACCCTGAAAGCAGGAAGCAGCGTGAACCTCGAAATTGACACCGTCGCCCGCTATGTGGAGCGCATGCTGCGCGTCGACACCTCTTTGAAAGCGCCGCAATGACCGTTGCCCTCACCCCTGTGCCGATTTCCCCCGTGGAAGACATCGTGGCCGAGCTTCAAGCCGGCCGCATGGTCATTCTGGTGGACGAAGAAGACCGCGAAAACGAAGGTGACCTGGTGCTCGCCGCCGACCATGTCACCCCTGAAGCCATCAACTTCATGGCGCGCTTTGGTCGGGGCCTGATTTGCCTCACGCTCACGCGCGAGCGCTGCGAATACCTCAAGCTGCCCCCCATGGCCGCACGCAATGGCACGGTGTACAGCACCGCCTTCACCGTGTCGATCGAGGCCGCCGAGGGCGTCACCACCGGCATTTCGGCCGCAGACCGTGCCCGCACGGTGCAAGTGGCCGTGGCGCGCAACACGCAGCCCGCCGACCTGGTGCAGCCCGGCCACATCTTTCCGCTGCAAGCTGTGGATGGTGGCGTGCTCATGCGCGCTGGCCACACCGAGGCCGGTTGCGACCTCTCGGCCATGGCCGGCTGCTCGCCCTCGTCGGTGATTTGCGAAATCATGAAAGACGACGGCACCATGGCGCGCCTGCCCGACCTGCAACTGTTTGCCTCCGAGCATGGCCTGAAAATTGGCACCATCGCCGACCTGATCGAGCACCGCAGTCGCACCGAGTCGCTGGTGAAGAAAATCGGCAGCCGCCCAATGGCCACCGCCCACGGTGAATTCACCGCCCACGCCTTTCGCGACCTGCCCAGCAATGGCGTGCATCTGGCCTTGGTCATGGGCGAGGTCAAGCCCGACCAATCGACCCTGGTGCGGGTGCATGAGCCGCTGTCGGTGCTGGACGCGCTGGAGCCCAAACGTGGCATGCACTCCTGGGGGCTCGATGCCGCGCTGGCGCGCATCCACCAGGAAGGCCAAGGCGTGGTGGTGTTGCTCAACTGCGGCGAAAGCGCGCAACAACTGCTGGCCCAGTTTGAAGGCACGGCCCGCGCCACCCACGGCCCCGAGCGCGGCCGCATGGACCTGCGCAGCTACGGCGTCGGCGCGCAAATTTTGCGTGAATGCGGCGTGCACAAAATGCGCCTTTTGGGCAACCCCCGGCGCATGCCCAGCATGGCGGGCTATGGCCTGGAAATTGAAGGCTATCTGGCCAAGGAATAAATCATGTTTGTCTCCAACCTCGCATCCACCACCGACTTGCAAGGCCAGGGCCTTCGCATCGGCATTGTGCAAGCGCGCTTCAACGACCAGATCACCGGCGCCTTGCTGAGCGCCTGTGTCAGCGAGCTCCAGGCCATGGGCGTGCAAGACGAGGACATCGTGCACGTCACCGTGCCCGGCGCCCTGGAAGTCCCCTTGGCCCTGCAATCGATGGCGCAGCAGGAAGAGAACCCGTTTCATGCGCTGATCGCGCTGGGCTGCATCATTCGCGGCGAAACCTACCACTTCGAGCTGGTGGCCAACGAGTCAGGCGCTGGCGTGACCCGCGTCGGGCTGGACTACCACATTCCCATCGCCAATGCGATCCTTACCACCGAAAACGAGGCCCAGGCCGTGGCGCGCCAAACCGACAAAGGCCGCGATGCGGCCCGGGTCGCGGTAGAGATGGCCCGCTTGCTGGAGAAACTGGCTTGAGCAAGACCCCTGACACCGCGAAGCCGCCAGCTTCAGCGCGCAAGAGCAGCGCCAAATCGGCGCGCAGCCGCGCGCGGGAATTTGCATTGCAAGCGCTTTACCAGGTGCTGGTAGGCCGCAACGAGCCCGCTGCCGTCGACGCCTTCACGCGCGACCTGGTGGGCTTTCACAAAGCCGATGCGGCCCACTACGATGCCCTGCTGCACGGCTGCGCCGAGCAAGCCGCCGAGCTGGACGCGCTGATCGAGCCCTTGCTGGACCGCAAGTTGGCCGAGGTCTCCCCCATCGAACATGCGGTCATGTGGATGGGCGCTTACGAGCTCAAGCATTGCGTCGATGTGCCCTGGCGGGTCGCGCTCAACGAGTGCATCGAGCTGGCCAAACAATTTGGCGGCACCGATGGCCACAAGTATGTGAACGGCGTGCTCAACGGCTTGGCGCCCGTGCTGCGCGCCGCCGAAGTGGCGGCCGACCGCCAACATGGGAAGTCACCGGCGTGATGCGTCTGGCCAGTCGCGCTGAGCGCATCGAGCCGTTCTACGTGATGGAAGTGGCCAAGGCGGCCAGCCAACTGGCGCGCGAGGTGGCCCAGGGCGACAAGCCCATGATTTTTCTCAACATTGGCGAGCCCGATTTCACCGCGCCACCAGGGGTGCAGGAAGCCGCCACGCGGGCCATTCGCGAGGGCCGCACCCAATACACACACGCCACCGGGCTGGAGCCTTTGCGCGAGCGCTTGAGCGACTGGTACTGCCAGCGCTTTCAGCTGGACATTCCGGCGCGCCGCATCGTGATCACGGCTGGCGCATCGGCCGCCTTGCAATTGGCCTGCCTGGCCTTGATTGAAGCGGGCGACGACATTTTGATGCCCGACCCCAGCTACCCCTGCAACCGCCATTTTGTGAGCGCGGCCGACGGCCGTGCCGTGCTCTTGCCCACCACGGCAGAAGAGCGGTTTCAGCTGAGTGCGGCGCAGGTGCAATCGCATTGGCAAGCCAGCACGCGCGGCGTGTTGCTGGCGTCGCCCTCCAACCCAACAGGCACCTCGGTGCATCCCGATGAAATGCGCCGCATCCACAACATCGTGAGCGCGCGCGGTGGCATCACTTTGGTAGATGAAATTTACCTGGGGCTGAGTTACGACGATACCTATGGCCAAAGCGCCTTGGCGCTGGATGACCAAATCATCAGCATCAACAGTTTCTCCAAGTACTTCAACATGACCGGCTGGCGCCTGGGCTGGCTGGTGGTGCCCGAGCGCCTGGTGCCGGTGATCGAGCGCCTGGCGCAAAACCTGTTCATCTGTCCGAGCACCGTGGCGCAGCATGCGGCCCTGGCGTGTTTTGACAGCGACAGCCTGGCGCTGTACGAGCAGCGCCGCCAGGAATTCAAGGCGCGCCGCGACTTCTTCATTCCTGCCCTGCGGCAATTGGGGCTGTCGGTGCCGGTCATGCCCGATGGCGCGTTTTACGCCTGGGCCGATTGCCGAGAACTCTGCCAACGCCTGGGCCTGCGCGACAGCTGGGATTTTTCTTTCGAGGTGATGCGTCGGGCCCACGTGGCCATCACCCCAGGGCGCGACTTTGGCCAAGCGCACACCGAGCACTTTGTGCGCTTCTCCACCGCCAGCTCGATGCCGGCTTTGCAGCAGGCCGTGCAGCGCTTGCAACAGATGCTGGAGGCCGCATGAGTTTTGAGTTTCCCATCCGGGTTTACTGGGAAGACACCGATGCCGGCGGCATTGTGTTCTACGCCAACTACCTGAAGTTTTTTGAGCGCGCTCGCACCGAGTGGCTGCGATCGCTGGGCATAGGTCAGCACCAACTGCGCGTGGCCACGGGCGGCATGTTCGTGGTCAGCGAAACCCAGGTCAAATACCATCGCCCCGCCGTGCTTGACGACACCCTGCGCGTCACCGCCGGGCTGATGGAATCCGGGCGTGCCAGCCTGGTCATCGGCCAACAAGCATGGCGCGTGGCCTCGGACAACAGTGAAACATTGTTGTGCGAAGGCAGCATTCGCATCGGCTGGGTCGATGCCACCAGCCTCAAGCCTGCGAGAATCCCCTCTTCCATACTGGAACGACTTCAATGAGCCAAGACTTTTCAATCATTCATTTGTTACTCAACGCCAGCTGGGTGGTTCAACTGGTGGTGCTGCTGCTGATGGGCGTGTCGGTGGCTAGCTGGGCGGCCATCTTCCGCAAGCTGGTGGCGCTCAAGCGGGTGCATGCCCTGAACGATGAATTTGAGCGCGACTTCTGGTCGGGCAAAAGCCTGAACGAATTGTTTGGCGCCGCTACCCAAAACGCCAAGATGGCGGGCCCCATGGAGCGCATTTTTGCCAGCGGCATGCGCGAGTACCAAAAGCTGCGCGAGCGCCGCATCAGCGACAGCGGCTTGCTGATGGACGGCGCGCGCCGGGCCATGCGTGCGAGCTTCCAGCGCGAGATGGACACCATCGAGTCCAACCTGTCAATGCTGGCCTCGGTGGGCTCGGTCTCGCCTTATGTGGGCTTGTTCGGCAC
The DNA here is from genome assembly GCA_964442645.1 of uncultured Bordetella sp. GTDB lineage: Bacteria > Pseudomonadota > Gammaproteobacteria > Burkholderiales > Burkholderiaceae_C > Limnohabitans. The sequence continues at coordinate 10,098 of CAYTZZ010000009.1, forward strand.
GGTGTGGGGCATCATGCACGCCTTCACCGGCCTGGCGGCCTTGCAACAGGTCACCCTGGCCAAAGTGGCACCCGGCATTGCCGAAGCCCTGGTGGCCACCGCCATTGGCTTGTTTGCCGCCATCCCCGCGGTGCTGGCCTACAACCGCTTTGCGCGCGACATCGACCGCGTGTCGATCAAGCTGGAAACCTTCATCGAAGAGTTCTCCAACATCTTGCAGCGCAATGTGGGCGCGCAATCGATTTCAGGCCACTGAAGGACACCCAACATGGCCGCCCTCGCCTCCCGCTCTGGAAGCCGCCGCCGCACCATGAACGAAATCAACATGGTGCCCTTCATCGACGTGATGCTGGTGCTGTTGATCATTTTCATGGTCACCGCTCCGCTGATTTCGCCCAGCGTGATTGACTTGCCCAGCGTGGGAAAGGCGGCCTCGGTGCCCGACCAGGTCATCACGGTTGAGATCAGCAAGGACAGCAAGATCAGCGTGAAGTCCCGCGCCACCACCCAAAAAGGCACAGACACGCAACTGTCTGTCACCCAGGAAACCGTCGCCCAGCAAACCTTGCAATTGCAGGGCGGCAATGCAGCCACGCCGGTCATCATCAGCGCCGACCGCACCATTCAGTATGAAACGGTCGTGAAAGTCATGGACAGCTTGCAGCGTGCCGGTGTGCAGCGCGTGGGCCTGTCGGTTCAATTGGCCCCATGACCGTCGCCGCTACCACCACGCCGCAACACCTGGAGTTTGCGCCGCCGCCAGACCCTGGCGGCAGGCGCTCACTGCTGCTGGCCTTGCTGGTGCACGCACTGTTGGTGGCCGCCCTCACCTGGGGCATTTCCTGGAACGACCAAGACACTGCCATGGAAGCGGAGGCTGAGCTGTGGTCGGCCCTTCCGCAGGCGGCCGCCCCGAAAGCGGTCGAACCCCCGCCGCCCCCACCGCCGCCGCCCGCTCCCGAGCCTAAGCCCACCCCCAAGCCTGTGCCGCCGCCCAAGGCCGCACCCACGCCCCAACGGGACGCCGATCTGGCCGTCGAGAAGAAAAAGAAGCTCGAAAAAGAAAAGCTAGAGAAAGAGAAAAAACTGGAAGAAGAGCGCAAGCACAAAGAAGCCAAGCGTGAAGAAGCCCGCAAGGAAGCGGCCAAACGCGAGCAAGAACAAAAAGAGAAGCTGAAGCGCGAACAGGCCGACAAAAAAGCCAAGGCTGAGAAAGAAGCCAAAGAGCGCGCCGAGGCTGAAAAGCGCATGGAAGCGCAACGCCAGGAAAACCTCAAGCGCATTGCCGGCATGGCGGGCGCATCGGGTGCCCCCACCGCCACGGGCACGGCCTTGAAAGCCTCTGGGCCTTCGGCAAGCTACGGCGGGATGATCCGCGCCAAGGTCAAACCCAACATCACCTTCACAGAAGATGTGGTGGGCAATCCGACCGCCGAGGTGGAAGTGAAGTGCTCTCCCGATGGCACCATCGTCGATCGCAAGCTTCTCAGGTCCAGTGGCAACAAGGGTTGGGACGAGGCCGTCTTGAAGGCCTTGGACAAAACCGAAAAACTGCCCCGCGACACCGATGGGCGCGTGCCCTCGCCCATGGTCATCACCTTCCGCCCGCGCGACTGAGCCGCACAGGCCGTGGCGCTCTTCAAAGCGCAGGTTTCAAATCGTCCGCGCCAATGTCAAAGCGGTTGTGCGTGGGCGAAATCAGCACTTCGTTCAGGCACACATGGGGTGGCAAGGTCACCACATAGCGCACCAAATCCCCCAGGTCTTCCATGCGCAACATGGTTTCGCAATCGGCCGTGCTGGGCGGGCGCGGGCGTGTCTTGAGGATGGGAGTGTAGACCTCGCCCGGTTGCACCAAGGTACAGCGAACGCCATGCCGGCCTTCGTCATGGTTCACGCTGCGCGCCAGCATGGTGAGGGCCGCTTTGGCGCTGTTGTAGGCCATGCCCGTGAAAGGCAGGAATTCGCGGCCAGCCCAGGACGAGACCACCACGATGACGCCATTGGCTTGGGCCCGCATGCCGGGCAACACGCTCATCACGCACTGGGCCACGCCTTTGAGGTTGATGTCGATCACCTTGCCAAAGTCTGCCGGGGTCAGCTTGTTCAAAAAGCGGTTGGGCACATTGGTGCCGGCAGAACACACCAGGATGGAAATGGGGCCATGCTGGGCCGCGATTTGTTGCGCTGAGCGCTCGACTTGGGCAGCATCGGACACATCGGTGGCCAGGCCATGCAGTGTCAGGCCATCGGCCTTGGCAGAGGCCACCGCAGCCTCGATTTCGGCGCTGCGGCGACCAGAAATGACCACCACGGCGCCCTCTTTGGCCAGCGCACGGGCCGCGGCCAGGCCGATGCCGGTGGCACCGCCCGTGATCCAGGCCACTTGTTTTTGAATGGAATGCATGGGTGGGCCTCCTGTTGGGTGGATCAAACGAAGCGAACGCCCAAGGTCCCCAAGGGGCCATAGTCGGCCTGGATCACATCGCCAGGGGCGATGTTGGTGGGGCGGGTGAAGGAGCCGGCCAACACCATTTGTCCGGCTTTCAAGCCCACGCCGTGGCGCGACAGTTTGTTGACCAGCCAGGCAATGCCAGCGGCGGGGTGGCCCATCACGGCGGCCGAGACGCCCGACTCTTCAATGATGCCGTTCTTGCTCAGGGTGGCGCCCACCCAGCGAATGTCCAGGTCGAAGGGGCGCACCAAACGCCCGCCAATGATCATGGCGCCTGCGGCGGCGTTGTCGGCAATGGTGTCCACAATCGCGCGCGGCACATGGGTGCGGTAGGCAATGAGCTCGAGGGCGGGCGTGACGAACTCGGTGGCACGCATCACATCGGCGACGGTGCATCCTTCGCCTTGCAGGTCTTGCCCCATGATGAAGCCCAACTCCACCTCGAGGCGCGGCGACAAAAACTTGGCGGCCTCGATCTGTGCGCCGTCATGCAACAGCATGTCGTCAGTCAGGTAGCCGTAGTCGGGCTCGTTGAAATTGGAGGCCATTTGCATGGCGCGCGAGGTCAGGCCGATCTTGCGGCCGATCAGGCGTGCACCCTTGGCGAGGCGCTTGTTCAGCCACAAGTCTTGGATGGCGTAGGCGTCTTCGAGCTCGATGCCCTCGTAGCTCTTGCTCAGTTGGGGAATCAGGTGACGCTGGGTGTCGGCATCGTACAGGGCGTCGGCAGCTTGTTGGCGAAGTTCTTGGCTCAGCATGTCTCAGAGGTCCTCGGCAAAAATGCCGATTATGCGTGGACCGGGCTGCGCTGCAAGCTGCGCCTGAGCCCTAGGGCACACAGCACCGCCAAGGCCGCAATGGGGATGGAAACCGCATAGACCACCTCCAGCCCCCAGCGGGCGCTCAAGGCCGCGCCGCCGGTGGCGCCCAGAAAACCGGGAAGGCCATACCCAATCACCGAATACAGCGCCTGGCCACGCCCGCGCAAACGCTCGGGAAAGTGCCGCGACAGCCAGGCAATGCACACCGTGTGGTGCACTGCGAAGGTCACCGCATGCAGCGACTGCGCCAGCACCAGCCAACCCAAGGAAGTCGCGCCCCAGTTGGTGATGCCCATGCGCACCACCATCGCCACGCTGCACAACAAAAGCCAGCCTGCCAGCGTGAAATGGTGCAGCCAGCGGCTTTGCGTGTAAAAACCCAGGATTTCCACCACCACCGACACCGCCCACAGCACGCCAATCATCAGCTTGCTGTAGCCCAGGCTGTCAAGGTAGAGCGAGAAAAACACATAGATGCAGATGTGCGACAGCACATGAAAAAACAGGGTGACAAAAAACCAGAGGTTGTGCGACTGGGTCAGCACGGGCCACACCGGCGGATGGGCGCCCTCGGCTTGCACGACCTCGCGCACATTGGGCATCAGCCAGACGCTGAGGTTCACCGCCAGCAAGGTCACCCAGGTCCAGGCCGGAAAGTGCTGCATGCCATGGCTTTCAAACCAGGCGCCGGCCAAGAAAACCGTGACCAAAAAGCCGATGGATCCCCACAGACGAATGCGGCCATAGCGCCGGGTGTCAAACGCGCCGTCTTGGCTGACCAGGTGCGCCATGGCGGCCTCGCTCATGGGCATCATGGAGCTGGTGTGGGTGAACATCAGCAAGAGCACCACCGCCAACCAGGCCAGGCCACCCTGCCAACCCAATCCCAGCGAGCACAACAAGGCCACACCGGCGCTCCAGCGCAGCAGCTTGACGCGCTCGCCCGTGTGGTCGCTCAGCCAACCCCAGGCGTAAGGCGCAAACAGCCGCGTGAACGATTGCAGGGACACCAACAGGCCAATGACCCAGACCGTCAGCCCCAACTCTTTGAGCCAGAGCGACAGGTAGGGGTTGAAAAACCCGATGTGGGCAAAGTAGCTGGCTGACAGGGCCGCAAAAGGCACCAACTGGCGACGCGAGGCACGCCGCGCGGTGTCGGTCATGGGATCAGGCCGGTGCCTGGCCGGGGATCGGGGCCAGGGCGGTCTGAACATCGCCGCATTGGGCCCGGTGGCGCAAGGCATGGTCCATCACCACCAGCGCCAGCAGCGCTTCGGCGATGGGCGTGGCCCGGATGCCCACGCAGGGGTCGTGGCGTCCCTTGGTGACCACCTCGGTCGGTTGGCCATTCATGTCAATCGAAGGGCGCGGGCTGAGGATGGAGCTGGTCGGCTTGATGGCGATGCTGACTTCCAGGTCTTGGCCGGTGCTGATGCCGCCCAACACGCCCCCAGCGTTGTTGCCCTCAAAGCCTTGCGGCGTCAGGGCGTCGCCATGCACCGTGCCGCGCTGGGCCACGCTGGCAAAGCCCGCGCCCATCTCCACGCCTTTGACAGCGTTCAGGCCCATCATGGCCCAGGCGATGTCGGCATCGAGCTTGTCGTAGAGCGGCTGACCCAAGCCCACCGGCACGCCGCTGGCCACCACCCGAATGCGCGCGCCACAGGAGTCGCCTGCTTTGCGCAACTGGTCCATGTAGGTTTCCAGAGCTTGCACATCGGCACAGGGGGCAAAGAAGGGGTTGTGGGGCACATGGTCCCAGCTTTCAAAGGCAATGGGCAACTCGCCCAACTGGGTCATGCAACCGTGGAAGCGGGTGCCGAATTTTTCGCGCAGCCACTTTTTGGCGACGGCACCGGCGGCCACGGTGGGCGCGGTCAGGCGCGCCGAGGAACGGCCACCGCCACGCGGGTCGCGGATGCCGTATTTCTGGAAGTAGGTGTAGTCGGCATGTCCCGGCCGGAAAGTTTGCAGAATGTTGCCGTAATCTTTGCTGCGCTGGTCGGTGTTCTGGATAAGCAGCGCAATCGGGGTCCCCGTGGTCTTTCCCTCGTAAACGCCAGACAGAATTTGCACCTGGTCAGGCTCCTGGCGCTGGGTCACGTAACGGCTGGTGCCCGGGCGGCGCCGGTCGAGCTCAGGCTGGATGTCAGCTTCGGACAAGGCCATGCCCGGGGGGCAGCCGTCAATCACGCAGCCAATGGCCGGGCCGTGGGATTCACCAAAGTTGGTGACTGCGAATAAGGTTCCGAAGGTATTGCCGCTCATGCGGGGATTATCCCAGAGGGCGAGGCGGCTTACAGGCTGGGCGGTTGTTCCTCTTTGGCGCCACCTTCGCTGGGCCAGTCGCGGATGTAAGCCTTGAGCATTTTGTTCTCGAAGTTCTGGCTGTCCACCACGGTTTTGGCGACGTCATAAAAACTGATGACGCCCATCAGCATGCCCTGGCTCATGACCGGCATGTACCGCGCGTGGCGCTCGAGCATCATGCGACGCACTTCGTCGAGCTCGGTGTCGGGGGTGCAAATCAGGGGGGCGTCATCCATGGCCGAACGAACCACGGTGTTGCCTATGCTGCCGCCATTTTTGACGATGGCCTGGATGACCTCGCGAAAGGTCAGCATGCCCACCACATCGCCATGATCGATGACCACCAGCGAGCCCAAGTCTTTTTCGGACATGACCTGGGTGGCGTGCATCAGCGACTCCTGGGGATCAGCCGTGAACAAGGTCCCCCCCTTGACGCGCAAGATGTCACTGACTTTCATGGGAAACCTCCGTTGTCTGCTAACTCACTTAGGCACCAATATAGCCCACAATGGAGCCTTCTGAATGATTTTTGATTGCCGAGGATGACATGTCTGGCTATTCCGACCCCCATTTCGACACGCTGGCGCTGCACGCAGGCGCCACGCCCGACCCGAGCACGGGTGCGCGGGCTGTGCCCATCCACCTGACCACCTCGTTTGTCTTTGAGTCCAGCGATCAGGCAGCGGCCCTGTTCAACCTGGAGCGCGCCGGTCATGTGTACAGCCGCATCAGCAACCCCACCAATGCGGTGTTCGAGCAGCGGGTGGCCGCCTTGGAAGGCGGCATTGGCGCCATCGCCACGGCCAGTGGCCAGGCGGCGCTGCACCTGTCGGTGGCCACGCTGATGGGCGCGGGCGCGCACATCGTGGCCAGCACCGCCTTGTATGGCGGCTCGCAAAACCTGCTGCACTACACCCTGCGCCGCTTCGGCATTGAGACCACTTTCGTGAAACCGGGCGACATCGACGGCTGGAAGGCCGCCATTCGCCCCAACACCCGCCTGCTGTTTGGCGAAACCGTGGGCAACCCGGGTCTGGATGTGCTGGACATCCCCACGGTGTCGCAAATCGCCCATGAGGCGGGCGTGCCCTTGCTGGTGGACTCCACCCTGACCTCGCCCTACCTGTTGAAGCCGCTGGAACACGGCGCCGACCTGGTCTACCACTCGGCCACCAAGTTCCTTAGCGGTCACGGCACCGTGATCGGGGGCGTGGTGGTGGACGGCGGTTCTTTTGATTGGGAGCGCAGCGGCAAATTCCCCGAGCTGACCCAGGCCTACGACGGCTTTCACAACATGGTGTTCAGCGAGGAGAGCACGGTGGGCGCCTTCTTGCTGCGGGCCCGCCGCGAAGGCCTGCGCGACTTTGGCGCGTGCATGAGCCCACACACCGCCTGGCTGATCTTGCAAGGCATTGAAACCCTGCCGCTGCGCATGGAACGCCACATGGCCAACACCGAAAAAGTGGTGCAATTTCTGGCCAGCCACCCCTTGGTGGCGCGTGTGGGCCATCCGCTGCTGGAAAGCCACCCCAGCCATGCGCTGGCCAACAAGCTGCTGCGCTTCGGCGCCAAAGGCGCGGGCTCGGTGTTCAGCTTTGACATCCAGGGCAGCCGCGAGCAAGGCCGTGCCTTCATAGAGGCCCTGAAAATTTTCAGCCACCTGGCCAACGTGGGCGATTGCCGCTCGCTGGTGATCCATCCGGCCAGCACCACCCATTTCCGCATGACCGACGAGGCCTTGGCGGGGGCCGGCATTGGCCCGGGCACGATCCGCCTGTCCATCGGGCTGGAAGACGCCGATGACCTGATCGATGACCTCAAGCGTGCCCTCAAGGCCGCAGAAAAAGCCGGCGCCAGCAAAGCGCCTCAAGGAGGCAAGGCATGAAACTGACCGTTCAAGGCCACGAGGCCTATGCGTACACCGGCGGCAAGCCCTTCGACCCCGCCAAGCCCACGGTGGTGATGATCCATGGCGTGCTGAACGACCACAGCGTCTGGATTTTGCAAAGCCGCTACCTGGCCCACCACGGCTGGAATGTGCTGGCCGTGGATTTGCCCGGCCATTGCCGCAGCGCCGGCGAAGCGCCCGCCAGCGTGGAAGCCGCGGCCGACTTCATCGCCGCCTTGCTGGATGCGGCAGGGGTGGCCCAGGCCGCCTTGGTGGGTCACAGCTGGGGCTCGCTGATTGCGCTGGAAACAGCCTCGCGCCTGAAAACGCGCATTTCCCACCTGGTGCTGGTGGGCACGGCCTTCCCCATGAAAGTGACGCCCGCCCTGCTGGAGGCCTCGCTGAACGCGCCCCTGCAGGCAATGAAGATGATCAACGTGTTTTCACGTGCCACCTTGGCGGCACCGCCCTCGGCCTTGGGACCTGGCACCTGGGTCTATGGGGCCTCCATGGCCCTGAACAAGCGGGTGCTGGCCAGCAACACAAAAGTGAATGTGTTTCACCGCGGCTTCAACGCTTGCGACCAATACGCCAACGGCTTGCAGGCCATGGCGGCCGTGACCTGCCCGGTGCTGTTCCTGCTGGGTGCGCAAGACCAAATGACCACGCCCAAGGCCGCGCAAAGCCTGGTGCAACAAGCGCGTGAGAGCGGCAAAACTTTCAAGGTGGTGAACGTCCCCATGGGCCATCACCAGATGAACGAATCCCCGGAAGAAACGCTGAAAGCCATCCAGGAATTCCTTCAAGCCTGAGGCCATGATCTGCCCCACGCCCGACCTACCCCTTGAGCAGGCGCAGGCCATTGCGCAGACGCTGGATTTGCGCGCCTTGCCGCGGGCGTTCTACGACAACCCCTACCCGGTGTACGACGCACTGCGCCGCGACACGCCGGTGCGTCGCATGCCCGATGGCAGTTGGCTGCTCACGCGCTACGACGATGTGGTGGCGGTCTACCGCAACGCGCAGGTGTTCAGTGCCGACAAGAAGGTCGAGTTTGGCGCCAAGTATGGCGTGGGCTCGCCCCTGTTCATGCACCACACCACCAGCCTGGTGTTCAACGACCCACCGCTGCACACGCGCGTGCGCCAGTTGATCATGGGCGCGCTCACCCGACGGGCCATTGCCGACATGACACCGGGGCTGACGCAATGGGTTGACCACCTTCTGGACCGATTGGAAGCGCGCGGCCAGGGTGACCTGATCGAAGACTTTGCCTCGGCCATTCCGATCGAGATCATTGGTAACTTGCTGGGCGTGCCGACCGATGAGCGCGGCCCGTTACGCCAGTGGTCGCTTTCCATTCTGGGCGCCTTGGAGCCCACGCTCTCCCCCGAACAGCAAGCCCGTGCGAATCAGGACGTGCTGGACTTTGTCGACTACCTGAAAGGACTGGTGGCACGTCGCCGCCAACACCCCGGCGATCCGGAAAGGGATGTGCTGACCCGGTTGATTCAAGGCGAAGTGCAAGGCGAGCGCCTGAGCGAGATGGAGCTCTACCAAAACTGCATCTTCCTTTTGAATGCCGGGCATGAGACCACCACCAACCTGATTGGCAATGCCCTGGTGTGTTTGCACGAGTGGCCCGAAGAGCGCCAAGCCTTGATGCAAGGCCTGCAAGACACGGCGCAGGATGCGGCCGCCCAAGAGCAACTGCTTGCCTTGGCTGTGGACGAATTCTTGCGCTTTGAATCGTCCAATCAGCTGGGCAATCGGCGGGCCTTGCAAGACTGCGAGGTTGGCGGCGTGGCCTTGCCTGCCGGCGCGCTGGTCACCTTGGGCATTGGCGCTGCCAACCGTGACCCAGCGCAATTTGCGCAGGCAGATCGCTTGAATTTGCGGCGGGAACCCAACCGCCATCTGGCCTTTGGGCTGGGCATTCACCAATGCGCTGGGCTGAGCCTGGCACGGCTGGAAGGGCGGATTGCCATCGGCCGCTTTTTGCAACGCTTTCCGGGCTACGCCTTGAGCGCCTCGCCGGTGCGCGGCGGCCGCGCGCGCTTCAGAGGCTTTTTAAGCGCTCCGGTGCGGGTGGGCTGAGGCGAATTACAGCGCGTCGGCCAGGGTCAGCCCTTGCCAGCGCGACCACAGCGCAGGCGTCACGGCACTGGGCGACCACATGAGCCTGTGCATCAGCGGCGCCAAAGGGGTGGCTTCGGGCCGCGCCAACAAAACATAGCGCGGCGAGCGCACGCCCTCCTCTTTCAATTGGCCCACCCAATCCAGGTCCACCAAGGTTTCCAGCACCCGCTCCAGGTCGAGCGGGTCGACCTGCAAATCGTGGCCCAGGTCTTCCAGGCTGACACCGCGCTCGCGGCTGTCGCGGGCCAAGACCAGGCGTTGCACCGTCTCCAGCGCCAGCTGAAATGGCCAGCCCGGGGTGTCCCCCTGGCGCAAGCGCCCACCCAACAAGCTGTGAAGGTTGGCCACAAACACGGCACCTGCCAACACGATGACCCAGGCGGTGTAAATCCAGATCAGCAAAATCGGCAAAGTCGCGAAAGCGCCGTAAATGGTGGAGTAAGCGGGCATGGAGGCCAGGTACAGGGTCAGCAGGCGCCGCGCCAATTCGGTCACCAGGGTTACCAGGGTGCCGCCCAACAGCGCGTGGCGCCATGGCACATGCACATAGGGCACGTACTTGTACAAGGCGCTGACACCACCAATCAGCAGCAGAAACTCCAAGCCATCAAGCAGCACATGCAACTGGCTGGGCATGGCACTCACCACGCCGCGCGAGACCGACACCACATAGGACATCATCACCACGCTGGCCGCCATCAGCAAGGGGCCCAGGGTGATGGCCGCCCAATACAACAGCACCCGCTGGGCCCAGGGGCGGCGCGTGCGTACCCGCCAAATGGCGTTCAGGCTGCGGTCAATGGTGAAGACCAGGGTGATGGCCGACACCAGCAAAAACAGCACGCCCACCACACCCAGGCGGCTGGCCTTGCTGGAGAACTGCGTCAGGTAGCCCAGGACCTGGCGCGAAATGCTGTCGGGCACCAGGCTTTCAATCAGCCAGCGTTGCAGCACAGTCTGGAACTGGCCAAACATGGGGAACACCGTGAACACCGCCAAGGCCACGGTGAACAAGGGCACCAGGGCAATGGTGGTGGTGAAAGTCAAGCTGCCGGCCGTCTGCCCCAGCCGGTCCTCGCGGAAACGCTGGTGCAGGGTGCGAAACAGGGTGAGCCAGGGAAATCGGCGGCAGGCTGTGAGAAAACGCTGGACTTGCGGGACAATCATCCCTCCATGATGCCATCCTCTGACCTCCCCCTTGCGCCCCCCCATGTGGCGCTGACCCGCCGCCTGGCTGTAGGCAGCCTGGTCGGCCTGATTGTCCTGGGCCTGGCCTGGGAGCTGTGGCTGGCCCCCGTCAAGCCCGGCGGCTCCTTGCTGGCCCTCAAAGTGCTGCCCTTGTGCATCCCGCTGGCTGGCTTGCTGAAGAACCGCATGTACACCTACCGCTGGGTCAGCTTACTGGTCTGGCTGTACTTCACCGAAGGGGTGGTGCGCGCCACCTCTGACCGCGCCCCCAGCTGCTACTTTGCCATGGCCGAGGTGCTGCTGTGCCTGGTGCTGTTTGTGGCCACGGCTTTGCATGTGCGGCTGCGCTTCAAGCACGCGGCCCTTTTGGCGGCTTCTGAACCTACCCCTGTTTCTCAAACCACACCATGACCTCACTGATCGACACCTTGCGCCACCTGGTGGGTGCGCCCCATGTTCTCACCGAAGGTGACCTCAGCGCTTATGAAATGGACTGGCGCAAGCGCATCCAGGGCAAGGCCCTGTGCGTGGTGCGCCCTGGCAGCACCGAGCAAGTGGCCGCCGTGGTGAAGGCCTGTGCCGCGGCCGGCGTCAGCATCGTGCCGCAAGGCGGCAACACCGGCTTGGTGGTGGGCTCTATTCCCGATGACTCGGGCCGCCAGGTGCTGCTGAGCTTGCAGCGCATGAACGCGGTGCGCGCGGTGGATGGCGAGAACCTGACCATCACCGTGGAATCGGGCTGCGTGCTGCAAAACCTGCAGCAAGCGGCCGAGCAAGCTGGCTACTTGTTCCCATTGAGCCTGGGCTCCGAAGGCAGTTGCACCATTGGCGGCAACCTGTCGACCAATGCTGGAGGGACCCAAGTGGTCCGCTATGGCAACACCCGCGAACTTTGTCTGGGCCTGGAAGTGGTGACCGCACAAGGCGACATCATGCAAGGGCTGACGGGGCTGCGCAAAGACAACACCGGCTACGACCTGCGCGATTTGTTCATCGGCAGCGAGGGCACGCTGGGCATCATCACCGCGGCCACCTTGAAACTCTTTCCGCTGCCCGCCGCTTCTCTCACCGCCTGGGCCGCCGTTCCCAGCATGCGCGATGCCGTGAAATTGCTGGGCCTGGCACACCAGCACCTGGGCGCGGGCCTGACGGGGTTTGAGGTGATGGGCCAATTTGCCTTGAGCCTGGTGGACAAGCACTACCCGCAACTGCGCGTGCCTTTGTTCAAGGAAACGCCTTGGTGCGTGCTGCTGGAGAACGCTGACAGCGAATCGCAGGAGCATGCCCGCACACGCTTTGAGGCGCTCATGGAAACCGCGTTTGAACAAGGCTGCGTGACCGATGCCGTGGTGGCCGAGAGCCTCTCCCAGGCGCGCAATTTGTGGCACATCCGCGAAAGCATCACCCTGGCGCAAGCTGAAGAAGGTCTGAACATCAAGCACGACATTTCTTTGCCGGTATCGGCCATTCCGGCCTTTGTGGAAGCCACCGATGCCGAGCTGACGCGCGAAATTCCCGGCGTTCGGCTGGTGGACTTTGGCCATTTGGGCGATGGCAACTTGCACTACAACGTGCAGGCGCCCGAAGGCGGCGACACCAAGGTGTTTCTGGAAACACAGGAAGAGCGCGTCAACCACATCGTTTACCAAAACGTGCGTCGCTTTAATGGCTCCATCTCTGCCGAGCACGGCGTGGGCAGCATGAAAGTGGACAGCCTGCCCGACTACAAAGATCCGACGGCCCTGGCCCTGATGGCCACACTCAAGCGCGCCCTGGACCCGCAAAACACCTTGAACCCCGGGCGCGTGGTGCGCGTCTGAAGCAACGATAATCGGTCTCTGACCCCCATTTCTGACCCCCATTTCTGAAGCATCATGAGCCAACGTCCTGTCCGTTCTCAATACGAAGATTTCATGCGCCATGTGAACACGCAAGGCGTGACCAAAGGGGACCGCACGGGCACGGGCACCAAGAGCGTGTTTGGCTACCAGATGCGGTTTGATCTGAACGAGGGCTTTCCGCTGGTGACCACCAAGAAGGTGCACCTGCGCTCCATCATTCAGGAGTTGCTGTGGTTTCTCACCGGGTCGAGCAACAACAACTGGCTGCGCGAGCGCGGTGTGACAATTTGGGACGAGTGGGCGCGCGAGGATGGTGACCTGGGGCCGGTTTATGGCGTGCAGTGGCGCAGCTGGCCCACGCCGGATGGCGGCCACATCGACCAGATCTCCGAGGTCATTCAAACCCTGAAAAGCAACCCGAACTCGCGCCGCATCATTGTCAGCGCCTGGAACGTGGCCGAGCTGTCCAAGATGGCCCTGATGCCCTGCCATGCGTTTTTCCAGTTCTATGTGGCGCCCGGACAAGCGCCCGGTGAGCGTGGCAAGCTGAGCTGCCAGCTCTACCAGCGCAGTGCCGACATTTTTTTGGGCGTGCCGTTCAACATCGCCAGCTACGCGCTGTTGACCCACATGATGGCGCAGCAGTGCGACCTCGATGTGGGCGACTTCATCTGGACCGGCGGCGACTGCCATATTTACAGCAACCACCAGTCCCAGGTGGACCTGCAACTGTCACGTACCCCCTACGCCTATCCCACGCTGCACATCAAGCGCCGCCCAGACAGCCTCTTCGATTACCAGTACGAAGACTTCGAAGTGCGTGACTATGTGTGCCACGAGGCCATCAAGGCGCCCGTGGCCGTGTGAGCCATGCCTATCAACCTGATTTTTGCGCGCGCGCGCAATGGCGTGATTGGCAAAGACAACCAGTTGCCCTGGCACCTGCCGGAAGACCTGGCACACTTCAAACGCACCACGCTGGGACAGCCGGTGATCATGGGCCGCAAAACCTGGGACTCGCTGCCGCCCAAATTCCGGCCCCTGCCAGGGCGTACCAACCTGGTGGTGACGCGCCAAGCCGACTGGCAGGCCACTGGGGCCACGGTCGCCCACTCCTTGGCCCAAGCCCAAGCCCTGTGTGACCCGGCACAAGAGGTCTGGGTCATCGGGGGCGCCGAAATTTATGCCCAAGCCCTGCCCTATGCCCGCAAAGCCGTCATCACCGAAATCGACATCACGGTAGATGGCGGGGACGCTTTTGCGCCACAATTCGGCCCGCAGTGGCAGGAAACCGCGCGTGAAGACCATGTGTCTGCCCAAGGCCTGCCCTACAGTTTCATCACACTCGAACGCAAAGGAAATTGACATGTCCGGACACGGTTTTCACGTACACGGCCCCCACGACCACGAGCTCGAGCATGCGGCCCAAGGCGGCCATGGCCACGACGCCAACTCGGGCATGACCAACCAGATCGCCATGTTCACGGCCATCATTGCCACGGTGGGTGCCATCTTTGGTTACATGGGCGGCGCCACCCAAGCCAATGCCGGTTTGTACAAAAACAATGCGGCCATCAAGAAGACCGAAGCCTCCAACCAGTGGAACTACTACCAGGCCAAGAGCAGCAAGCAAAACCTGAGCGAATTGGCGCTGGAGCTGGCACCGCCGCCCAAGAAAGAGTTCTACGAAAGCGAGATCAAGCGCTACAAAGGTGAAAAAGGCGACATCAAGAAAGACGCTGAAAAGCTCGAAGCCGAAGCCAAAGCCTGGGATGAAAAGTCAGACCAGGAAATGCACCAGCATCACCGTTGGGCGCAAGCCACCACGGCCTTGCAAGTCTCGATCGCTTTGGCAGCCATTGCCCTGCTGACGCGCAAGGAGTGGCTGAAAAAAGCCATGTACGCCGTGGGTGCGGTGGGTGTGGTCATCGGCGGGGCCGCCGTGATGCACATTTAAAGCACTTTTATTTCGGCGTGGCTTTCAGGGTGGAAAGCACGCCGAACAAAATGCCCACGGTGACCAGCGTCAGTCCCGCCACCAGGTTCCAGTACAAGGGCTCGCCCAGCAACAGCACGGCCCCCAATGCCGACAAACCTGGCACGATGGCCGTGATCATGGTGGAGCGCACCGGCCCGAAGTGGCGCACCATCACCGTGAAAGTGATGCCTGAAATCACCACCGTGCCCAACCCCTGGAAAACGAGCTGAAACAGCAGCTCTTGCCAAGAGGCGAGCGCCAGCCCACTCTGTATCCACCCGGCCCAAGCCAAGCTGCCATACACCGGCAAAAAAGCCACGGTGGTGAAGGCCGTGATGGCCATGGTGGCGCGCACCGGATCCAGGCCATGGCGGCGCACCAAAACGCCGTACACCGACCAGCAAAAAGCGGCGGTCATGAAGCACACATCGCCCACCCACACCTGGCCGCCCTCGAAGGCTTTGAGCAAGCTCGCGCCGCCCACCAGCAAGTCGCCCCCCACAATGCACAGCAGGCCCAGCGCACGTGTTTTGCCAATGCGGTCGCGCAACAACACCCAGGCCAGCACCGAGGTCCACAAAGGCAAGCTGCCGGGCATCAGCACCGAGGCATGGGCCGCTGGGGCAAAGAAAAAACCTGAATAAGCCAACAGACCATACATCATGCTGCCAAAGAAACCGGTCAGCACCGTGATGCGCCAGGGCAAGGGCGACAGGCCCCACAAAGAGCCCACTTTTTCGCCGCGCTGGCGTGCCGGCCGCATCAGCCACCAGGCCCAGGGCAGCAGCACGGCCGCAGCGCCGCAGGTGCGCACAAACACAATGTCCAGCGGGCGCAGGGTGTAGGCGGTGGAGGCGCGGGCGATGATGATGAAGGACGTCCAGATCATCACCGTGACCACGGCAGCGATGAGTCCCGTGGCGCGGGGAGAAAGTTTCATTCACGGATCATACGAGGTTGCGAGCTGATACAGTGCTGCCATGAAACTCGCCACCTGGAACGTCAACTCTTTGTCCGTGCGCTTGCCGCAAGTGCTGGACTGGCTGCAGCACCAAGCCGCCGAGCAGGCCATCGACGCCTTGGTGCTCCAAGAAACCAAAACCACCGATGACAAGTTTCCGCGCGAAGCCATCGAAGCGGCGGGCTATCAGGTGGATTTTTTTGGGCAAAAAACCTACAACGGCGTGGCCTTGCTGAGCCGGCAAGGCGCCAGCGATGTGGTGCGCAACATCCCTGGTTTTGAGGATGACATGGCCCGCGTGATCACCGGCACGGTGCAAGGGGTGCGGGTGATCGGCGCCTATTTCCCCAACGGGCAAGCCCCCGACAGCGACAAGTTCGTCTACAAAATGAAATGGCTGGACGCGCTGCGCACTTGGCTTCACTCAGAATTGCAACAGCACCCTCAGTTGGTGTTGATGGGTGACTTCAACATCACAGTGGATGACCGCGATGTATGGGACCCGGTGGGCCTGGTCGGTACCATCCATTGCACGGCCGAAGAGCGCGCGCATTTCCAGGGCCTGTTGGATTTGGGCTTGTGCGATGCGTTTCGGCTGTTCGAGCAACCCGAGAAAAGCTACTCCTGGTGGGATTACCGCGAGATGGCCTTTCGCCGCAACCGCGGGCTGCGCATCGACCATGTGCTTGTGAGCCAAGCCCTGAAAGACCTTACCCAAGCCTGCGTGATCGACAAGGCGCCGCGCAAAAACGAGCGCCCCAGCGATCACGCGCCGGTGATCGTCACCCTCGCACTCTGATCGGCCTCACTCCAGGTTGAGTTCCTGAATTTTGCGGGTGATGGTGTTGCGGCCAATGCCCAGCTTTTGCGCCGCCTCGATGCGACGCCCCCGGGTGTTGGCCAGCGCTGTGAGAATCAGCTTGGCTTCAAAGCGGCGGCACAGCACATCCCAGACATCGGGGCAACCGGAGACCAACAAAGCCATGGCTTCAGCTTCCAGGCCCAACTCCCAATCGGCGCCGGGCACGTTCAAGGCCACAGGGGGCACAGCGGCACTGGCGCTGCTGTAAGCCACCGCTTTGGCGTCGGCCTCTGGGGCACTGGGGATCAAGCTTGCGTTGGCGTGGCCGCCTTCTTGCTCCGTGCTGCTGGCGGGCAAGTGGGCTGCCGACACCAACACTTCCGGCGGCAAGTCTTTGGGCTCAATGACTTGCGCGGGCGCCATCACGGTCAGCCAGTGGCAGATGTTTTCCAATTGCCGCACATTGCCAGGGAAGCCAAACCCAAGCAACAAATTCTGTGCAGCATCGGAAATGCGCTTGGGGTCCACGCCGAGTTGCTGCGCGCTTTGCTGCAGGAAGTGGCGCGTCAGCATGGGCACGTCTTCGCGACGCTCACGCAAGGCCGGCAGCCGCAAGCGAATGACGTTCAAGCGGTGAAACAAGTCTTCGCGGAACGCACCCTCTTTGACGCGCTGCTCCAAGTCCTGATGGGTTGCCGCAATGACGCGCACATTGGCCTTGATGGCGCTGTGGCCCCCCACGCGGTAGAAATTGCCATCGCTCAACACCCGCAACAAACGGGTCTGCAGGTCAAACGGCATGTCGCCAATTTCATCCAGAAACAAGGTGCCGCCTTCGGCTTGCTCAAAGCGGCCGCGGCGCATGGTTTGCGCACCGGTGAAAGCCCCGCGCTCATGGCCAAACAGCTCGCTCTCCAGCAAATCCTTGGGGATGGCCGCCGTGTTGATCGCCACAAACGGGCCTGACGCACGCTGTGAGTGTTTGTGCAAGGCACGCGCCACCAGCTCTTTGCCGGTGCCCGACTCGCCAGTGATCATCACCGTGACATTGCTTTGGCTGAGACGGCCAATCGCACGAAACACGTCTTGCATGGCGGGCGCCTGGCCCAGCATTTCGGGGGTGATGTCGACTTTGTCGCCGGCAAACTCCTCGCGCTGACTTTCGTCAACGGCGCGGCGAATCAACTCTACCGCCTTGGGCAAGTCAAAGGGCTTGGGCAAGTACTCAAACGCCCCTCCCTGGAAGGCGGAGACGGCACTGTCCAAATCGGAGAAGGCCGTCATGATGATGACGGGCAAGCCCGGCAGCCGCTCTTTGACGCGTGTCAGCAACTCTAGTCCGGAGCCTCCCGGCATGCGAATGTCACTGACCAGCACCTGCGGTCCATCCTCGTCGGTGGCAGCGTCCAGGGCCTGCAGCACTTCACGCGGACTGGTGAAGCTGCGGGTGGGCAAACTCTCACGCAACAGTGCTTTTTCAAGCACGAAGCGAATGGACTGGTCATCATCCACGATCCAGATCGGTTTCATGTCAGTCAGTCACCTCAGGTCAAGCGCAGTCACGTTATCAACATTTCAGGGCAAGGGGATCAGGATTTTGAAATCCGTGCGCCCTGGCACACTGTCACACTCAATCAGGCCCTGGTGTTGTTGCACAAAGGTTTGTGCCAAGTTCAACCCCAGGCCTGACCCGCCATCCCGACCGGAAACCAGCGGGAAAAACAGTCGGTCCTTGATCGCTTCCGGGATGCCAGGACCGTTGTCTATGACATGCAATTCCAATGCCAAGCGATAGCGCTTTTTGCCAAAAGTGACTTGTCTGGCAATTCGCGTTTGCAAAATGATTTCGCCATCGCCTTCGGCGATGCGCTCCACCAAGGCTTGCGCGGCGTTGTGCGCGATGTTCAGCACCGCTTGAATCAGTTGCTCCATGTCGCCCTGGAACTCGGGCAAGGATGCGTCGTAGTCTCGAATCACCTGCAAACCGCGCGGGAACTCCGCCAAGATCAGCGAGCGCACCCGCTCACACACCTCGTGGATGTTGACGGTGCCGACCACATGCGGGCGGCGGTGCGGGGCCAACAGCCGATCCACCAGGGTTTGCAACCGGTCGGCCTCGCGGATGATGACCTGGGTGTACTCGATCAAGTCGCGCGACTCAATTTCCATTTGCAGCAACTGGGCCGCACCGCGGATGCCGCCCAGCGGGTTCTTGATTTCATGCGCCAGGTTGCGAATGAGCTCTTTGTTGGCCTGCGCTTGGTCGATGATGCGCGCTTCCCGGTCCTGCCGGGCTTGCTGCTCCAGGGGCAGCAATTCCACCAGCATTTCGCCCGGGCGGTCAGCGGGGGCCACAATGACGTGCACAGGGAAGGCTTCTTGCCCCGCGCGTTGCAGGTGTGCGTCGTAACGCAAGGCAGAAAACTGCTCTTTGCGCGCGCCTTGCAGCGCCCGCAACAAGGCCGAGGCATCGACAAAATAATTTTGCAGCAAGTCGCCCTCGATAGAGCGGCGCGGCACCCCCAGCACATCTTCGGTGGCCGAGTTGGCAAACATCACCAAGCCATCCTCTCGCACCAGCAAGGTCAGCGTGGCCAACAAATCCAGCACGGCCCAGCGGGCGTCTATGGCTGGGCGGTTCGGGGAAGGTGTCTTGGGCGGATTGTTCATGGGGCCATCTCTCTTTTCACGGCCGCCACGTCGGCGTCCACGCGCTCCAAGGGCAAGCGCAAGCGTGTTTTTTCTGCCTCGTCGGCTTGAGCCCATTGCGCGCGCAAGCTGCGCTGTTGCAGCAACAAACGGTCGAGTTCGGTCTGCAAAATCTGGCGTGAGCGCGCATCGCGGCGCTGTTGCTCTGCTGTGGAGACTTGAACATCCGCTGGCTTGCGAGCGCCTGTCGCCACGGGCGCACCCTTTTGTTGCACGCGCGTTCCCTCAATCACCGTGATGGTGCTGCTCTCCAGTTGCTGGCAGTTTTGGCTGGGGTCAGGCTGGTTGGTGTAGGCATTGCCGCAGCGCCAAATGCCAGGCGCCGGGGCCTGCGCGTGCGCTGCCCCCAGGCCTGTGAAGGCCAACCCCAACATCACGAAAGCAAAGATTCTGGTGCGTGCCATAAAAACCAAAACAACAAGTAAAAAGGGACGGCCTGGGCCGTCCCTTTCATGTGGCTAAGCCCGGCTGGATCACAGCGAGTAGTACATGTCGTACTCGATGGGATGCACGGCCTGACGGAAGCGGGTCACTTCGCCCATCTTCAATTCGATGTAGGCGTCGATCATGCTGTCGGTGAACACGCCACCCTTGGTCAGGAACGCGCGGTCCTTGTCCAAGTACTCCAGCGCCTGGTCCAGGCTGTGGCACACGGTTGGCACCAATGCGTCCTCTTCCGGGGGCAGGTGATACAGGTCCTTGGTGGCGGCTTCGCCCGGGTGGATCTTGTTCTCGATGCCGTCCAGACCCGCCATCATCAGTGCCGCAAAGCACAGGTAGGGGTTGGCCATGGGATCGGGGAAGCGCGCTTCGATGCGGCGGCCCTTGTCGCTGGCGACGTGAGGGATGCGGATCGAGGCAGAGCGGTTGCGGCTGGAGTAAGCCAGCTTCACCGGGGCTTCAAAGCCGGGCACCAGACGCTTGTAGCTGTTGGTGGTGGGGTTGGTGATGGCGTTGAGGGCACGTGCGTGCTTGATGATGCCGCCGATGTAGTACAGGGCGGTGTCGCTCAGGCCTGCATAGCCATTGCCTGCAAACAGGTTCTTGCCGTCTTTCCAGATCGACTGGTGAACGTGCATGCCAGAACCGTTGTCACCGACCAGGGGCTTGGGCATGAAGGTGGCGGTCTTGCCATAGGCATTGGCCACGTTCCACACCACATACTTCAGCTTCTGCGTCCAGTCGGCACGCTCCACCAGGGTGGAGAACTTGGTGCCGATTTCGTTCTGGCCAGCGCCCGCCACTTCGTGGTGGAACACTTCGACCGGGATGCCGATTTCTTCGAGGATGGAGACCATCTCGGCGCGCATGTCTTGCGTGCTGTCGACCGGGGGCACGGGGAAGTAGCCGCCCTTGACGGTGGGACGGTGGCCTTTGTTGCCGCCTTCGATGACCTTGCCCGTGTTCCAGGGAGCTTCGTAGTCGTCGATCTTGAAGAAGGCGCCAGACATTTCATTGCCCCAACGCACGTCGTCGAACAGGAAGAACTCGGGTTCCGGGCCGAAGTAAGCGGTGTCACCCAGGCCAGAGGCCTTCAGATAGGCTTCAGCGCGCTTGGCGATGGAGCGGGGATCGCGGTCATAGGCCTTGCCATCACCCGGCTCCAGCACGTCGCAGGACAACACCAGAGTGGTTTCTTGGAAGAAGGGGTCGATGAAGGCGGTGCTGGCATCGGGCATGAGCAACATGTCCGATGCCTCAATGCCTTTCCAGCCGGCAATAGAAGAACCATCAAAGGCATGACCTTCGCTGAACTTGTCTTCATTGAAATGAGACATGGGCACGCTCACGTGCTGCTCTTTGCCACGGGTGTCGGTGAAGCGGAAATCCACGAATTTGACTTCGTTTTCTTTCACCAGCTTCATCACGTCGGCGACGGTCTTGGCCATCAGTTTCTCCTGCAGAGGGGTTGTTAAAAAAAGATAGAGTTTGCTGAGCAGGTTTTATGCCACGCATATCGCCCGCGCCAGAAAAACGCAGCCCTCTATTTTGCCCTGAGTTAGGCCGGCGCTCTCCCTTGACGTCGCTGGTTTTTCTGAAAAAAAACTGCGAGACCGCACCATTTTCGCGCCCCCCAATATAGCACCAAAAGAGTGCAATCTCAGGATCGCACCAATTCAGGGCCCAATTTTGCACCAAAAACGTGCAGCCCGGCGAGCATGGCTGGGTAGGCCGCTTTGACTTTGTCGGGATCCCCTTTGACGCCCAACTCAATGTGCCGCCCGTGTTCGGGGTGGTCCACACTGGGCAGGCTGAACACCTTGATACCGGGGTGCTGAGCTTCCAGGGTCTCCATCAGGGGAGTCAAGGCCGCTTCCATCGCGCCGTAGACGATGACCGATTTTTCGAGCCAGGCCGCCTTTTGGAACAAATGGCCATAGTGTGTGTCCAGCACCCACTCGATCATGGGCCAGGCCATCACGGGAAAGCCGGGGACGAAATGCACGGCGCCGGTCTGCAGTGTGCGGCCCGGGGACACACAGGTGAAGCCCGGAATCTTGTTGTAGGGATTGGGAATGATCTGGGCGCTTTGTGGAAACACGCCCATGTTCAGGCGATGGATGTTGTCTTCGCGGTTGGGCTCGTAAGGCACGCCCTGCTCTTTCGCCACGTCTTGCATGCGCTCGCGAATCAGCAATTCGGCCTGGGGGTGCAGGGCCAGCGCCTGGTTCAAGGCCTTGGCCGCACACTGACGGGTGTGGTCGTCGGGCGTGGCGCCAATGCCACCGCACGAAAACACAATGTCGCCACTGTCAAACGCACGCTTGAGGGTTTGGGTGATGCGCTCTGGCGAGTCTCCCACATAGTCGGCATAGGCCAGGCTGATGCCGCGTGCGCCCAACAATTCGATCACCTTGGTGAGGTGCTTGTCCGCGCGCTTGCCAGAGAGGATTTCGTCGCCGACGATGATCACGCCAAAATCGGGACGGGAGGTGTCAGGGTGGGGGTTGCTTGGGTTCATGCAGTGATCGTAGCGTCTCGCCCGTCAGCGCGCCTGTCGCGTTGGCAGCGTCCGACTCGCGCCGCAGGTCATGCAGTGCCGCCAAGCCAAAGTGGGCGAACCACAGCGCGGTGAAGGCAAACACCACGGCGTAAATCCAGATCGCCACCGGCACCAGCACCACAAAGGCTGCGGCAAACAAGGCGCCCGAGGCCCAGACCAGGCTGGGGGCAGCCCCCATGAAACCGCTGAGCACGCCCATCAGCAACAGCGAGAAACGGTGACGCCGCAACAGTGCCAACCGCTCTTCGCGGCTGGCATGCACAGCCAGGGCATCGAAGGCCATCACGCGGTAGGTGAGCCAGCCCCAAATCAGGGGCGGCAGCACAAAAATGAAGGGGGGAATCCACCACAAGGGCATGGACAAAACCATGAGGAGGCCCGCGATCAGGGTGGAGCCCAAGGTCCAGCCCAGGCTGGCCAGCAAGGAGCCGCCGTGATGGCGCGCCAGGTCGCGAAAACGGCGCTTGGCCACCATGTCCACCAAGGCCGGGCCCATCATCAGCGACACGGCCAGCAAACACAGCAAGATCAACAATGGGGTGATGGCAAAAATCACGATCAGGGGGGCCATGGCCGCGCCCACGCGCGCCGCGCCAAAGGCGGCCGCCCAACCCAGAAATTTTTGCAACAAGGGCCAGCCCTCCAAGCCGTCGCGCACCCAGGCCACGGAAGGCTCCCAGTAAAAGTAGCCCCAGCCCAGGGCCACGACCATGAGCAGCACCAAGGGCACCAGCGACAACAACATCACCCGCAAGTGCAGGGTGTAGGCCAGCGCGCGCCAGAAAGAATCAAAAAACAGTCGCATACGCCAAGCATAGCGAATGCTGAAACCCTGCAGGGCTTAAATGGCCACCATCTGGCGAATGCCTTTGTCTTGCATCTCGCTGCCAGGGCCGCGGGCAATCACTTCGCCGCGCTCCATCACCAGGTACTGGTCGGCCAACTCTTCTGCAAAGTCGTAATACTGCTCGCACAGCACAATGGCCATGGTGCCGCGGTCGGCCAGCATGCGGATCACGCGGCCAATGTCCTTGATGATGCTGGGCTGAATGCCCTCGGTAGGCTCGTCCAGCACCAGCAATTTGGGGCCTGCCGCCAAGGCGCGCGCGATGGCCAGCTGTTGTTGCTGACCGCCCGACAAGTCACCGCCACGGCGATGCAGCATTTGTTTCAACACCGGAAACAGCTCGAACAGTTCGGCCGGGATGGGCGTGCTGCCAGGCCGGGTGGCCAAGCCCATGCGCAAGTTTTCTTCCACCGTCAGGCGGGCAAAAATTTCGCGGCCCTGCGGCACATAGCCGATGCCGGCACGGGCACGCTCATAGGGCGTGGCGTGGTGCAAGGGCTGGCCTTCGAGTTCGATCTGCCCTTGCCGAATGGGCACCAGGCCCATCAAGGATTTGAGCAAGGTGGTTTTGCCCACGCCATTGCGCCCCAGCAGCACGGTCACCTGCCCCCGCTCGGCGCTCAGGCTGACGTCGCGCAAAATGTGCGAGCCGCCGTAGTACTGTTGGATGTTGGAAACTTTCAGCATGCTTGTGTATCTCTTGGGAGGGCTGCTGTGCTTCAGCGGCCCAGGTAAACCTCAATCACCCGCTCGTCGGCTTGCACCTGATCGAGCGTGCCTTGCGCCAGCACGGCGCCATCGCACAACACGGTGACGATGTCGGAGATGGTGCGCACAAAGCTCATGTCGTGCTCCACCACCATCAGCGAGTGCTTGCCCTTGAGGGTCAGAAACAGCTCGGCCGTGCGCGCGGTTTCCTGGTCGGTCATGCCGGCCACGGGCTCGTCGAGCAACAGCAGCTTGGGGTCTTGCATCAGCAACATGCCAATTTCCAGCCATTGCTTCTGGCCATGGCTGAGGTTGCCCGCCTGGCGAAACACGCTGTCGCTGAGTTGGATGGTGTCGATCACGTCGGCCAAGCGGTCGGACTGCGCCGAATCCAATTTGAAGAACATGGAAGCGCGCACGCCCTTGTGGGTTTTCAGGGCCAGCTCCAGGTTTTCAAACACACTGAGGTGCTCGAACACAGTAGGCTTTTGAAATTTTCGGCCGATGCCCAGTTGGGCAATTTCGGGCTCGTTGTAGCGCAACAAGTCAATGGTGCTGCCAAAAAAAACTTGACCTTCATCGGGCCGGGTCTTGCCGGTGATGATGTCCATCATGGTGGTCTTGCCCGCACCATTGGGACCGATGATGCAGCGCAACTCGCCCGGCGCAATGTCCAGTGACAACTTGTTGATGGCCTTGAAGCCGTCAAAGCTGACCGACACATCCTCGAGGTACAAGATGCGGCCGTGGGTCAGGTCGACTTCGCCGGCCTGGTGCACACGGCCATAGCTGGCAGTGCGCCCGCCAGAGTTGGTCGCGCCCGCTTCTTGGCGCGCTTGCAAGGCTTGGGTGCGCTGCGCACCCGCTTCCATCAAATCGGGCGTCATGACGCATCTCCTCGGCGCTGGCTGAGCTTGCGCACCCAGCCCACCACGCCTTGCGGCAAATACAGGGTGACGGCAATGAACAGCGCCCCCAGGAAATAAAGCCAGAACTCGGGCGCGGTGACGGTCAGCCAGCTCTTCATGCCGTTGACCAGGAAGGCGCCCACGATGGGCCCAATCAAGGTGGCGCGTCCGCCCACAGCCGCCCAGATCGCAATTTCAATCGACTGCGCCGGGCTCATCTCGCTGGGGTTGATGATGCCCACTTGCGGCACATACAACGCACCCGCGACACCGCACATCACGGCCGAGAGCGTCCAGATGCTGAGCTTGTAGGGCAAAGGCGAGTAGCCCGAGAACATCACGCGGCTTTCGGCATCGCGAATGGCTTGCAGCACGCGACCGTATTTGCTGCGCACCAGCCACTTGGCCAGCAAAAAGAAGCCCAGCAAGGTCAGGCCGGTGATGACAAACAAGGTCATGCGCATTTCAGGCGTGGCCACCGGCAAGCCCAGGATGCGCTTGAAGTCGGTGAAGCCGTTGTTGCCCCCAAAGCCGGTTTCGTTTCTGAAAAACAGCAGCATGGCGGCGAAGGTCATGGCCTGGGTGATGATGGAGAAATACACGCCCTTGATGCGTGAGCGGAACGCGAAGTAACCGAACACCCAGGCGATCAAGCCCGGCACCAGCACAATCAAGACCAGGGTGGCGACAAAGCTGTCGCTGAAGGTCCAATGCCAGGGCAGGCTTTTCCAGTCGAGGAACACCATGAAGTCGGGCAAGTCGGATTTGTAATTGCCATCGCGGCCAATTTGTCGCATCAGGTACATGCCCATGGCATAGCCGCCCAGCGCGAAGAACAAGCCATGGCCCAGCGACAAGATGCCGGTGTAGCCCCAGATCAGGTCCATGGCCAGGGCACAAATGGCGTAGCACATGATTTTGCCGAGCAGGGCAATGGCGTAGTCGCTGAGGTGAAAGGCGCTGCCTTGCGGCACCATCAGGTTCAGCACGGGCGCCAGGGCACAGACCGCCAGCAGCGCCACTAAAAAAGCGCTCCAGCTGCTGCGGCTCATCAAGGGGGTGGAAGGAATTTGCAAAGTTGTCATGTCATGCCTCCGCGCTGCGGCCCTTCATCGCGAACAGGCCTTGCGGACGTTTTTGAATGAAGACAATGATGAACACCAGCACGGCAATCTTGGCCAGCACAGCGCCGGCCCAGCCTTCAAGAATTTTGTTGATGATGCCCAGGCCCAAAGCGGCATACACCGTTCCGGCCAGCTGGCCCACGCCGCCCAGCACCACCACCATGAACGAATCCACGATGTAGCTTTGGCCGAGGTCGGGGCCCACGTTGCCAATCTGGCTCAGGGCACAGCCCGCCAGGCCGGCAATGCCCGAGCCCAGGGCGAAGGCATAGGTGTCGATGCGGGCCGTGTTCACGCCCATGCATGAGGCCATCGGGCGGTTTTGCGTCACGCCCCGCACAAACAGCCCCAGGCGCGTTTTGCCAATCAGCAAGGCCATGCCGATCAACACCGCCGCCGCAAAACCAATGATGATCAGGCGGTTCCAGGGGAGCGTGAGGTTGGACAACACTTGCAGGCCGCCGCTCATCCACTGTGGGTTTTCAACGCCGACGTTTTGCGCGCCGAACAAAGAGCGCACGCCTTGCATCAGCATCAAGCTGATGCCCCAGGTGGCCAGCAAGGTTTCCAAGGGCCGGCCGTACAGGTGACGCAGCACCGTGCGCTCCAAGGCCGCGCCCACCAGGGCCGAAGCCATGAACGACACCGGGATGGCCAGCAGCAGGTAAGCATCGAAATAAGCAGGCAGGTAAGAGCGGAACAGCCCCTGCACCACATAGGTGGCATAGGCGCCAATCATCATGAGCTCGCCGTGGGCCATGTTGATCACGCCCATCAAGCCATAAGTGATGGCCAAGCCCAAGGCCACCAGCAGCAGGATGGAGCCCAGGCTGACGCCTGTGAACAAGGCCCCCAGGCGCTCGCCCCAGGCCAGTGCGGACTGCAAAGCCCGCAGGCTGGTCTCGAGCTGGGACCGCACGGCCGCATCGGTCTCTTGCGCCAACTGTTGGTTCAGCAAGCGCTGGGTGTCTGGCGTTTTGCTGTTGGCCAGCGTTTTGGCGGCCGCCAAGCGCTGCGCTTTGTCTTCATGCGTCAAGGCCACGGCGGCGCGGGCAAATTCCAACTGCTCGGCAATGCGGCTGTTTTTTTCTGCGCCGATGGCGCGTTCCACCAAGGCCAGCTTGCTGGCATCCGGCTCTTTGATCATGGCCTGCACGGCGGCCATGCGCACTTTGTCGTCGGCACTGAAGAGCCGCAGGCCGGCCATGGCGGCATCCAACTCGCCGCGCAAGCGGTTGTTGCTGACCACGTCTTCGGCATCGGCAGGCACTGTCACCTCAGCACCGGACACGGGGTCGGTGCCTTTGTCGTTGCGAACAATGAACACCTGGTCGGCGGTGACCTTGACGGCATCATCGGCCAAGGCCTGGAGAAAACCGACCGTGCGCTCATCGGCATCGGTCAAGGCTTTGTTCAGGGCTTCAATGCGGCTATCGGTTTGACCGGTGGCGATGGCAAGCGCCTGCTCCCGTGTCAATGCCTGGGCTGACAAGCTGAGGGAACTCAGCAGCAGCGCAGTGAAAAATCGTTGAAATCGGTTCATGCAAACAATCGAGGGGATGGTTTCAGCCAAAAGAAAGGGCGCACCAGGGCGCCCTTTCTTGTCAGGGACGCAAGTCTCTGTTTACTTCTTGGCCGGCTCGTCAGGCTTCTTGTCGTTGCCTTCGATGAACGGGCTCCAGGGCTTGGCCTTGACCGGGCCATCCGTCTTCCACACCACGTTGAATTGGCCATCGGCCTTCACTTCGCCGATGAACACCGACTTGTGCAGGTGATGGTTCTTCTCATCCATCTTGGAGGTGATGCCGCTCGGGGCCTTGAAGGTCTGGCCCGCCATGGCGGCAATCACTTTGTCGACGTCGGTGGTCTTGGCCTTTTCCACGGCCTGCTTCCACATGTTGATGCCGATGTAGGTGGCTTCCATCGGGTCGTTGGTCAAAGGCTTGTCCTTGTGACCGGCGATGTTCTTGGCCTTGGCGTAAGCGGCCCACTTCTTGGTGAACTCGTCGTTGGCGGGGTTCTTGATGCTCATGAAGTAGTTCCATGCGGCCAGGTGACCCACCAAAGGCTTGGTGTCCACGCCACGCAGTTCTTCTTCACCCACCGAGAAGGCCACCACGGGCACATCCTTGGCCTTCAAGCCGGCGTTGCCCAGCTCTTTGTAGAAAGGCACGTTGGAGTCGCCGTTGATGGTGGAGACCACAGCGGTCTTGCCACCGGCAGAGAATTTCTTGATGTCGGCCACGATGGTCTGGTAATCGCTGTGGCCGAAGGGAGTGTATTTTTCATCGATGTCCGACTCTTTCACGCCTTTGCTCTTGAGGTAAGCGCGCAGAATCTTGTTGGTGGTGCGGGGATAGACATAGTCAGTGCCCAACAGCACCCAGCGCTTGGCGCTTCCGCCGTCTTTGCTCATCAGGTAGTCCACTGCAGGAATGGCCTGCTGGTTGGGAGCGGCGCCGGTGTAGAACACGTTCTTGGACAACTCTTCACCTTCGTATTGCACGGGGTAAAACAACAAGCCGTTGAGCTCTTCCACCACAGGCAGCACAGACTTTCGGCTGACCGAGGTCCAGCAGCCAAAGATCACCGACACTTTGTCTTGCGTCAGCAGTTGCTTGGTCTTTTCAGCAAACAGGGGCCAATTAGAAGCAGGGTCCACCACCACTGGCTCCAGCTTTTTGCCGAGCACACCACCTTTGGCATTGATCTCGTCAATGGCCATCAGCACGGTGTCTTTCAAGACAGTTTCAGAAATGGCCATGGTGCCCGACAAACTGTGCAGCACGCCGACCTTGATGGTCGCTTGAGCAAAAACTTGTGAAGGCAGCAATGTGCCAACAGAGAGGGCAGCTGCAGCTGCCAGTGCCGTGAGGTGACCGCGACGATTAAGCATGGGAAGACTCCGTGAGATGAGAAAAAGTTCAAGTTGCGCGATCAGCAAGCAGGCTTGCCAACCGTTCATACCCTACTAGGCAAGCGCCATGCCAGCCCCGACTTGGTCTTGCGCCCGCCAAAAACAGCTCCACGCACCGCGAAAGACCGACTGTTTCACTTGCTCGCACCAAAAACGGGCATCTCTCGCTTCAGGCGCGCACCAAAAAAAAGCCTTTTGAAATTTCGCAGCACACTCCAAAGGCATGCAAGTTGCATCACAATGAAGCACGCTTTCACTTAGAGCACTGACATGGAACTCACGCCCCGCGAAAAAGACAAACTGCTGATCTTCACCGCCGCCTTGCTGGCTGAACGGCGCCAAGCCCGTGGCCTGAAGCTGAATTACCCGGAAGCCGTGGCCCTGATCAGCGCTGCGGTGATGGAAGGTGCGCGCGACGGCAAGACCGTGGCGCAATTGATGAGCGAGGGGCGCAACATCCTCTCGCGCGCCGATGTGATGGACGGCGTGGCCGAGATGATTCCTGACATTCAGGTCGAGGCCACTTTTCCGGACGGCACCAAGCTGGTCACAGTGCACCAACCGATTGTTTGAACCTTTCAAGAGGCAACTATGAAATTCATTTTGAGCCTGGTCGCTTTGCTGGCCACCCCTTTGTTGCATGCCCACGAGGGCCATGGCCTGGAAGGCAACGCCCATTGGCATGCCACTGACAGCTGGGGCTTTCTCATGCTGGGCCTGGTGGCCGTGGTGGCCTGGTGGTTTCATTCCCGCAAGTAAGACTGGAGCCTTGACATGATTCCAGGCGAACTTTTCACCGATGAAGGCGTGCATGCCCTCAACCCCGGGCGCAGAACACTGACCCTGGTCGTGCAAAACGCTGGCGACCGTCCCATTCAGGTCGGCTCGCACTACCACTTTGCCGAAACCAACGGCGCGCTGAGTTTTGACCGCGATGCCGCGCGCGGCATGCGCCTGAACATCGCTTCCGGCACGGCCGTGCGCTTTGAGCCGGGGCAACAACGCACCGTCGAGCTGGTGGACTACGCCGGTGAGCGTGCGGTTTACGGCTTTCGCGGCCTGGTGCAAGGAGAACTTTGATGGCAACGATCGGACGCCGCGCCTATGCGGAGATGTATGGCCCGACCGTGGGCGATCGCTTGCGCCTTGCCGACACCGACCTGGTGCTGGAAGTGGAACAAGACTTCACCCTGCGCGCCGGTGGCTATGGCGAAGAAGTGAAGTTTGGCGGCGGCAAAACCATTCGCGATGGCATGGCGCAATCGCAGCGCACGCGTGACGGCCAAGGCACAGGCCCGCAAGCGGGTGGCGCAGTGGACACCGTGCTGACCAATGCCTTGATCCTGGACCACTGGGGCATTGTGAAAGCCGACATTGGCCTGAAGAACGGCCGCATTGTGGCCATTGGCAAAGCCGGCAACCCCGACACCCAGCCCCATGTGGACATCGTGATTGGCCCGGGCACCGAGGTGATCAGCTGCGAGGGCAACATCGTCACGGCCGGTGGCATCGACACCCACATCCACTTCATTGCGCCCCAACAAATTGAAGAGGCCTTGGCCAGCGGCGTGACCACCATGATTGGCGGCGGCACCGGCCCGGCCACGGGCACCTTCGCCACCACCTGCACGCCGGGCGCCTGGAACATCGAGCGCATGCTGCAAGCGGCCGATGCCTTCCCCATGAATCTGGGCTTTCTGGGCAAGGGCAATGCCGCCCTGCCCGACGCCTTGCATGAGCAAATTCAAGCCGGCGCCATTGGCCTGAAGCTGCACGAAGACTGGGGCACCACGCCCGCCGCCATCGACAACTGTTTGTCGGTGGCTGAAGAGACCGACACCCAGGTGGCGATTCACACCGACACCTTGAACGAGTCGGGCTTCGTGGAAGACACGGTGGCGGCCTTCAAGGGCCGCACGATCCACACCTTTCACACCGAAGGCGCGGGCGGTGGCCACGCCCCCGATATTTTGAAGGTGGTGGGCGAAGCCAATGTGCTGCCCTCCTCGACCAACCCGACGCGGCCCTACACCATCAACACGCTGGACGAGCATGTGGACATGCTGATGGTGTGCCACCACCTAGACCCGGCAATTGCGGAAGATTTGGCGTTTGCCGAAAGCCGCATCCGTCGCGAGACCATCGCGGCCGAAGACATCCTGCACGACCTGGGTGCCATCAGCATGTTCAGCTCGGACAGCCAGGCCATGGGGCGCGTGGGCGAGGTCATTTTGCGTTGCTGGCAAACCGCGCACAAGATGAAACAGCAGCGCGGCAAATTGCCCGGCGACAGCGATCGCCATGACAACGCGCGCATCAAGCGCTACATCGCCAAGCTGTGCATCAACCCCGCCATTGCGCACGGCATCAGCCATGAAGTGGGCAGCATCGAAGTGGGCAAGTGGGCCGACCTGGTCATTTGGAAGCCCGCGTTCTTTGGCGTCAAGCCCTCGCTGATCCTCAAAGGCGGCTTGATCGCCATGGCTGCGATGGGCGACCCGAACGCTTCCATTCCCACGCCTCAGCCAGTGCATTACCGGCCGATGTTTGGCGCTTTTGGCGGCGCGCTCGCGCGTGGCTCGCTGAC
The DNA here is from genome assembly GCA_964442645.1 of uncultured Bordetella sp. Taxonomy (GTDB): domain Bacteria; phylum Pseudomonadota; class Gammaproteobacteria; order Burkholderiales; family Burkholderiaceae_C; genus Limnohabitans. The sequence continues at coordinate 41,285 of CAYTZZ010000009.1, forward strand.
CTTTGTGTCGCAAGCCGGCCTGGCCGCCGACATTGGCAAGCGCTTTGGCCTGCACAAGACCTTGAGCGCCGTGAAAAACATTCGCGGCATTGGCAAGCGCCACATGATTCACAACGACTTGGCGCCGCACATGGAAGTGGACGCGCAAACCTATGCCGTGCGCGCCAATGGCCAACTGCTGACCTGCGAGCCTGCGGTAAGCTTGCCCATGACGCAACGCTACTTTTTATTCTGATGATCCCTTTTCCCAAACTCATCGCCGGTGGCCGTGGCCTGGCCCCGGTCCTGCTCAAACGCAGCCCCAGCCTCACGCTGGATTGGGATGTGCGCCAAAAAAGTCGCTTCGAAGCCACCGACTCGCAAGGACGCACCGTCGGGGTGTTTCTGCCGCGCGGCACCGTGGTGCGGGGCGGCGATGTGCTGGTGGGCGAAGACGGCTCCTTGCTGCACGTGCATGCCGCGCCGCAGCCGGTGCTGCGCATCACCCACTGCACGGCCCATGGCTCACCCTTTGACCTGATTCGGGCGGCTTACCACTTGGGCAACCGCCATGTGCCGATTGAACTCAAGCCCGACCACCTCAAAATCGAGCCGGACCATGTGCTGGCCGAGATGCTGCAAGCCATGCATTTGATCGTGCATTCGGTGGAAGAGCCCTTTGAGCCAGAGAGCGGAGCTTATGGGGACCATGGTGGGCATGGGCATGGACACAACCATGATCACGCTCACGCGCATGGGCACGCGCACAAACATTCTCATGCCCATGGGGACACTTCGCATCACCACCACGACCATGGGCACTGAGTCGGGGCTGTCGCCGGCCGCCTTGTTGCAGCTGATCTGGCTGGCATCGCCAGCGCTGCCCGTCGGCGGGTTTTCATATTCCGAAGGGCTGGAAGCGGCCATCGACCAAGGCTGGGTGCAGGATGAAAGCAGCGCCGGCGACTGGCTGATCGATCAGCTCCACCTGAGCCAATCGCGTGGCGACCTCGCCGTTGTGGCGCAAGCCCTGCGCGCATGGCAAACGCACGATGTGGCGCGCTTGCAAACACTGAACCAATGGGTGCTGCAAACCCGCGAGAGCGCAGAGTTTCGCTTGCAGACCGAGCAAATGGGGCGATCCCTGCTGGAGTGGCTGCGCAACCAAGGCGATGCCAACGACCCCCGCTTGGCAAGCTGCGCCGCGCTGTCGCCCACCTGGCCATTGGCCTTTGGGCTGGCCTTGGCACAACACCATGCGCCAGCACGCGAAGGTTTGTTGGCCAGCGCCTTTGGTTGGGCCGAAAACATGGTGCAAGCCGCCATCAAGTCGGTGCCTTTGGGGCAGTTGGCGGGCCAGCGCATTCTGTCCCGACTGACCCAAGAAATTCCGGCGGCGGTGGACCACGCACTCTCGCTGGACGACCTGCAACGCCAGGCGTTCTCGCCCATGCTGGCCATCTTGTCAGCCCAACACGAGCACCAATACTCACGCTTGTTCAGATCATGACCGCTCTTCACCACATTCCGCATCGCACCAAATCCCTGCCCCCTTTGCGTGTGGGCATTGGCGGGCCCGTCGGCTCTGGCAAAACCACGCTGCTTGAAATGCTGTGCAAGCACATGCGCGAGCGCTATGACCTGGTGGCCATCACCAACGACATCTACACCAAGGAAGACCAACGCCTGTTGACCGAAAGCGGCGCCCTGCCCGCCGAACGCATCATGGGCGTGGAGACCGGGGGCTGCCCGCACACGGCCATTCGCGAAGACGCCTCCATCAACCTGGAGGCCATTGACCGCATGCTGGGCCAGTTTCCCAATGCCGATGTGGTGTTTGTGGAAAGCGGTGGCGACAACCTCGCCGCCACCTTCAGCCCCGAGCTGAGTGACCTCACGATCTATGTGATCGATGTGGCCGCTGGCGAAAAAATTCCGCGCAAAGGCGGCCCTGGCATCACCAAAAGCGATTTGTTTGTGATCAACAAAACCGATCTGGCGCCGCATGTGGGCGCCAACCTGTCCATCATGGAAGCCGACACCCAACGCATGCGTACCACGGCGCGTGGTCTCAAGCCCTATGTGATGACCAACCTGCGCACCCTGCAGGGCTTGGACACGGTGGTGAAGTTCATTGAGGACAAAGGGATGCTGAAGGCGGGGTGAAGGCTTAGCGCTTTTTGGATTTTGGGCGCGGCGATGCAGGCTTTCTGAGCTGGGGCTGAAGTTCAGCCGCGTCCAAAGTGTTGGGCCCCCGCACCTTGGCCGGGGAAAGCCCCACGCGAGCCAGACCGATCATCGCTCCCGGAAGTAAGCGATCCTTGTCAGGCCCGACGGCACCTGTTCCAATTTGAAATTCAACCAGCAGGTCGAACAAACCTTCAGTCAAGCCATGGTGTCGAATCAACACTTCGGTCAGTTGGCGCATGTTCAGCGGGTCAATGGAAGGCGCAGCGGACATCACTGCCTGGGCTTCAGTGCGCATAGCGTGTCTCCCACTGCGGCATGCCTGTGGTGGTGGTGGTTCTCGTGGTCAACTCTTTTGCAACCAACGTGACTTGAACAGTGTGTCGAACGACGGACAGCGTGTTGACGTAAGCCTTCAGCGCTTGAACGACCACATCGTTCAAAGACACGTCATCTTCGATGGCGCGCAAGCTAGCTGCTCTATGCAAAGCAGGCGAGATCCGTACGTTGAACATGCCTCGGAAAGGGCGTTGGGGCTCTTTGCCGACGGTTTCGCATGTTTGCAAATAATCGTCGACTGCAGCTTCAAACTCAGCTTGCAACTTATCAGGGTGATCAGCCTCGTAGGTCACAACATCATCGATGAACAATAACTTCCCGCGGCAAACGCGGCGTGTCATGTCCAATTCCGCAGTGCCTTCGTAATCTTTGTATTTCAGAATGTCCATTGTCAGTCCTTGATGAATCCATAGATTCGCAAATGTTCCCTCACATCCACCAAACACCCTTTGTCAACGCAAGGGCTTGGATGAGGCCGATGGCAATGAATCAACGCTTTTGTGTCCGGGTGAAAAAATTTTCGGCGCGAACCTGCATTTTGAATTTCTTTGTAGCCGAGATGCTTCAACACACTTGCTAACTCATTCCACGTGATGTCTGCCAGCGGCGGATGAGTGCACAACCTTTTGAGCGCTTTGTCGTGTTGCGTCATAAGCCAACTCAAATTCGACACGAGTGTAACTGAAAAATAGTTTCATTCATTAAACACCTTCTTTTGAGGGAAATAATCTTCTTAAATTAATACTTATATAGTATTTTATAAAGTATCTCGGGCTTAAACCCATCCTGGAACAGGAAACCAATCCAGTATGCTTAGCCCACACCCGCCCGCTCTACCACGCTCAAACCCATCCCATGCCCACCACCTTCCCCACCGGATTCATGGTGCTGCACAGCAACCAGCTGGAGAGCTTGCGTGAATTGATGGTGGCGCACTTGAAGGCCCATCCCTTGCCGGGCCTGTCGCCCGAATTGATCCTGGTGCAAAGCAATGGCATGAAGCACTGGCTCGAGCTGGGACTGGCTGCGGACACTGCGCTGGGCATTTGTGCAGCCACCCAAATCGAGTTGCCGGCCACAGCCTTGTGGCGGCTTTACCGCCAGGTGCTGGGATCGGATCAAGTGCCGCTGCACATGCCGCTGGACAAGGAGCCCTTGACCTGGCGCCTGATGCGGCTGTTGCCCGAGTGCAAGGATCGTCCCGAGTTCGCGCCTTTGCAGCGCTATTTGGCGGGCGACCAAGATGGGCGCAAGTGCCATCAACTGGCGGCCCAACTGGCCGATGTGTTCGATGGCTACCAAAACTACCGCGCCGATTGGCTGGCGGACTGGGCGCAAGGCCAAGCGCGATTGCAACGCCCGTGGGCGCCCGCGCAAGCTTTGCCCGAAGCGCAAGGCTGGCAAGCCGCGCTGTGGCGCGAAGTACTGGCCGACCTGGAGAAGACCGGGCACGAAGGCTTGCCGTCGCGCGCTGCGGTGCACAGTGCCTTCATGGCCCAGAGCGCTGCATTGGCGTCCGCGGCTTTGCCAAAGCGGTTGGTGGTGTTTGGGGTGTCGTCCCTGCCCATGCAAAGCATTGAAGCCCTGGCGGCCCTCGGGCAGGTCTGCCAGGTGTTGATGTTTGTCTTGAACCCTTGCCAATACCATTGGGGCCATGTGGTGGAGGGTCGACAACAGCTGGCTTTTTTGACGCGACGGCGTCAACCAGAGAAGGCGGGTCTTCTCAGCCCACAAGCCCACTACAGCGCCCAAGACATTGAGCAGTTGCACATTCAGTCCCACCCTTTGTTGGCCTCGTGGGGGCAACAGGTCCGCGATTACCTGCATTTGCTGGATGCCCATGACGACGTCGACCGCTACCGCGCGCACCTGCTGGGACGGGTCGATGCCTTTGTCGACCCCGTCCAGCAAGCCCACGATGAAGACCGTCCTGTCACGCAGCTGTTGCAATTGCAGTCGGCCATTCTGAACCTGGAGCCGCTGCCCGCCACACCCTTGCAGCGTAACCCGCAGGACGACAGCCTGGTCTTTGTGCAAGCGCATTCGGCGGTGCGCGAAATCGAGGTCCTGCACGATCAATTGCTACAGTGGCTGGGGCAAGCGTCTTCTGATTTGACTGCGCAAGACATCATGGTGATGGTGCCCGACATGGCCGTCTTTGCGCCCTTGATTCATGCTGTGTTTGGCCGCTTTGCCAAAGACGACCCGCGCCACCTGCCCTACTCCGTGGCCGACACCACGCCCCTGGCGCATCCCGTCATGCAAGCCATCGAGCATTTGCTGCAGTTGCCCAGCTTGCGCCTCACGCTCAGCGATTGGTTGTCTTTGTTGGAAGTCGAGGCCGTGCAATCCGCTTTTGACTTGGTGCCGGACGATGTCGATGTGCTGCAAGACTGGCTGCAAAGTGCCAGCGTGCGCTGGGGCCTGGATGCCCAGCACCGCCTGCAGTGGGGCATGCCAGCTGACGTGGCACACGGCGAGCAAAACACCTGGTCCCAAGGCTTGCGCAGGCTGTTGCTGAATTACGCCATGGGCCGGCAAACGACGGCCACCACCGCTTGGCAAGGTGTGCATGGCGTGCCCGATGCGCATGTAGGCGGCTTGGAGGCGCGCCTGCTGGGGTCACTGAGCGAATGGCTGGCGGCCATGGAGGACAGCTTGCAAATGCTGTCCGTCCCCCATCCCCCCGCCGATTGGCTGGGCGTGCTCCAGCGCATGTTGCAGCGTTTCTTCAAACCCTCCAGCGACAGCGATGCGCGTTGGCTGCAACGAGCGCTGGAGCCCTTGGAGCAATGGGTGCAACATTGCGAGACCGCAGCTTTGACAGAGCCCTTGCCCTTGACGGTGGTGCGCGAGCAATGGCTTGCACACCTGGAGGCGCCGGGCTTGCAGCAGCGCTTTCTCGGTGGGGGCGTGCAATTCGCCACCCTCATGCCCATGCGCTCGATACCCTTCAAGGTGGTGTGCCTGCTGGGCATGAACGATGGCGACTATCCGCGCAGCCAGGCCGCGCGCGACTTCGACCTGATGCGCTTGCCCGAACAACGCCGTGCGGGCGACCGCTCGCGCCGTGAGGATGACCGCTACCTGTTTTTGGAGGCGCTGCTTTCTGCGCGAGAGCGCCTGTACATCAGTTGGCAGGGCTGGCGGTCGACCGACCATGCCGAGCAGCCGCCTTCGGTTCTGGTGGCCCAACTGCGCGATCACCTGGCGCGCGGCTGGACAGAAGCACCTGCCGTGCGCACGCCACCCTTGCAAGCATTTTCTGCACGCTACTTCAGCAGCACTGACCGTGCGTGGGTGACGCATGCCAGCGAATGGGAACCCGCTGACTTGCGCGCATCGACCCACGCTGCGCCGCAGGTCAGCCCGCCACAGGTGCTGTCCTTGCAGGCCTTGCAACAACTGTTGCGTCAACCCCTGGATGTTTACTACCGCCACCGCTTGCAACTGCGCATGCTGCAGCCTGATGATGCGCCTGAAGAGCACGAGCCTTTTGAGCTCAACGGACTGCAAAACCACCAGCTCACGCTCTCCCTGATCGCGCAAGGCCGAACCGACGATTTCCGTTTTCTGCAAGGGCAAGGGCTGTTGCCTCTGGCGGGCTTCGCGGCTGCGCCACTCAAGCGTTTGCAAAAACAGGCCGATGAATTGCTGAAGCGCTCTCGCGCGCGCTTGCAAGCTGACGCAAGCTGGCAAGCTTTGCCTGCGCAAAGCGTCGCCATCGATTTGCCCAACCTGGGAAAGCTTGAAGGCACCTTGGCCGGCACTGGCTGGCATGTGAACGCGCAAGGTGACGTACTGCATCTGGACTTGCGCCCGGGCGCGGTCAGCATGGAAAGTGGCGCGCCGAAACTGAACACCCTGATTCACTTGTGGGTGACCCATCTGGCGGCATGTGCGCAGGGCCTGGCGGTGACGTCTGCGATGTTGGGCCTGGACCAGGAATGGCAATTTGCGCCCTTGAGTGCTGCACAAGCGCAGGTCGAGTTGGCGCATCTGGTGCGCTGCTACCACCAAGCCTGGCAGGCCCCCATGTGCTTGCCAGGAAAAACAGCGGCCACTTGGTGGGCTGTGTACCAGCATAGGCTGAGTTCGCCCAAGGCCAAGACCGTTGATGTTCCAGCCGAGGCGCTGACGGCCGCCCACGAAGCAGCCAGAGCGGTTTTTGAAAGCTCAAGCTTTTCAGCAGTGACAGGTGAGCGCGAAGCGCACGCCATGCTGCGACGCCACTTTGCAGACTATGAGGCTGCGGCGGCTCAAATGGCGACCATGTCAGAGGCTTTGTACGGCCCGATGTACAAGGCTGCCCACAAGCCAGGAGCGGCGACATGACCGACGCCCGGACCCTCACCTCACTCAAGCCTTTGGCGCTGCCGCTGCGCGGTTGCCGACTGATCGAGGCCAGTGCCGGCACGGGCAAAACATGGACGCTGGCCGCGCTGTACTTGCGCCTGGTCCTGGGCCATGGGCGAGGCCTTGACGGTCAGCCGGGGCCAGGTTTGTTGCCCCCTCAAATTTTGGTCATGACCTTCACCGAGGCCGCCACCGCCGAGTTGCGCGAGCGCATTCGTCACCGACTGGCGCAAGCTGCCGATTTTTTTGCCGAACGCTTGCGACCGGAGGACTTGGCGGCCAACGACAGCTTCTTGCCTGAATTGCGAGGCAGCTTTGATGCGACAGCCTGGCCGGCCTGCAGCCTGCAACTGTCCTTGGCAGCGCAGTGGATGGACGATGCCGCCATCTTCACCTTGCACGGCTGGAGTCACCGCATGCTGCGTGAGCATGCGTTTGACAGCCAAAGCCTGTTTGAGCAAACCCGTGTGGAAGACAAGGAAAGTCTGTTGCGCCAAGCCGTGCAAGATTACTGGCGAACCTGGCTCTACCCCTTGCCTGCCGACCAACTGCAGGCCTTGAGCAGTCAGACCGGTCAAACGCCCGATGGCTTGCTGGTGGCCTTGAGGCCTGGCTTAAAAGCCTTGGAGCGAAGCCCGGAGGTGAGCACAGACAACGCCTCGACGGGGATTTCAGACATTTTTCAACAGTGGCACGACTGGTCTGTGAAATCGGAACACTTGCTGGCACAGATGCGCGCGGGGTGGTCTGAGGAAGTGGCGGCGGCGGTTCTTGCGGCCAAAGAAGCCAATTTGCTGAAAAACACACGGATCGATTATTTGAAGAATTGGCTCAGCGAGGTCAGCCTTTGGGCTCAGGGCGCAGCCGAAACAGTGCGCGTGGAAACGCTCCATCGGTTCAAGCTCTCCCACTTGCAAAAGCTGGGCTGGCAAGCTGCTTCAGCGTGGCCGGTGTTCTCCTTTTTCGATGAATGGGCCGAGCATGCAGCGCTGCAACCCGATGTGGCCACGTCCTTTCACGCCCACGCCTTGCATTGGGTGCACCAAGCCTTTGTGCAAGCCAAGCAGCAGCGAGCCCAGTTTGATTTTCACGACCTGCTAGAGCGCCTTTACCGCGCCGTGCAAAGCGACGATGGCCGCATGGCGCGCGCCATCCGCACCCAGTACCCGGTGGCCATGGTCGATGAATTTCAAGACACCGATCCCTGGCAATACGGCACCTTGCAACGCATTTACTTTGGCCAACCCGATGCCATGCTGATCATGATTGGCGACCCCAAGCAAGCAATTTACGGCTTTCGCGGGGCCGATCTGGCCACCTACTTGAAAGCTCGGGCAGACACTCGCGCCGAAGACCCAGAAGCTTTGCACACCCTGCTGGACAACTACCGCTCTACGCCCGCCTTGGTGCGTGCCGTGAATGCAGTGTTTGCTCACCAACCCAAGGCCTGGGGCGATTTGCATTTTGAGCCTGCCAAGGCCAACAAGGCAGAGACTGCCCCCCTGCAGGTTCATGGCAAAACGCTGGCCCCCTTGAGCTTCGCAGTTATCCACAACGCCGCGCAAAACGCAAGACCTGACCCCATGGCGGAGCGGATTGTGGAGGTGTTGGGGGTGGCGGCGCCGGGGGATGTGGCGGTGTTGGTGCGGGATTGGGTGCAGGCCAAGGCGGTGCGGGAAGCGCTGGCGGCGCGGGGGGTGGCGAGTGTTTACCTGTCGGAGCGCGGCAGTGTGTTCAAAACAGAAGAAGCGCAAGACCTGTGGCTGTTGTTGAAGGCTTTGGCGCAGCCGCGGCGGGCAGAGCCTTTGCGCACGGCCGTGGCCACCCGGCTGTGGGGGCTGGACGATGCCAGCCTGGGCTGGACCTTGCAAGATGAAGCCGCCTGGGATGACTTGCAAGACCGCTGCCAGACCTGGCACCAGATTTGGCAACGTCAGGGCGTGTTGCCCATGCTTCGCCACTGGCTGCACGACACCCTGGCAGGACGGCGCTTGCTGGCGTCGCAGGGAGGCGAGCGGCGGCTCAGCAACCTGCTGCATTTGGGTGAATTGCTGCACCAGGCCAGTCACACGCTGCAAGGCACGACCGCTTTGGTGCGGCATTTGGGCGAACAGATTCAGACCGAGGTCGACACGCCCGAATCTGCGCAACTGCGTTTGGAAACCGATGCGCAACGGGTGCAAATTGTGAGCTTTCACAAGAGCAAGGGATTGGAATACCCCTTCGTGTTCGTGCCCTACCTTTCCGCCTTCAAGCCGCCCGATGACAAAGAAAAGGTCGACATCGCAGAAGATGTGCGGCTGATATACGTAGCCTTGACGCGTGCCAAACAGGGCTTGTGGCTGGGGCTGAACACCTCGGCCAAAGAATTCAACAAGGGCGGGCAAGGCTCGGCCTGGTGCCAACTGCTGGGACGCCGAGGCCCGGACGATTTGATGGCCTGCCTGCAAGGCTTGCAGCAAGGCTGTGCAGACATCGCCATCGAAGTCATTGACGCCAGCCAAGTCGCGGTGACGCCCATGCGCTCACCGCCTGCGGACCCAGCACCGCGCAAAGCACAGCAGCCCCAATTGCCCCATTGGCCTTTCTGGTGGACAGCCAGTTTCAGCGCACTGACCCGCAACCTGGGTGAGGTCTCGACCGCTGAAGACACCGCAGACCTGCCGCAGAGCGACAGCGACGAGCGCCGCGCTGATGATCAACACGACCACCGTGCCATGGAAGAATGGGCGCCAGAAGATGAAAGTGCCAGCCCCTCGGTCTGGCAAGACTTCCCGGCAGGCGCCACCTATGGCACCGCACTGCATGAATTGCTGGAATGGCAAGCCGAGCAAGGCTGGCCGCGTGCGAACGCCCAATCGTCATTGCAGACAGCATGGGCCAGCCTGCTGCAGCGCAAGCAAAAAACACTGGCGTTGAACGCGACACAGGTGCAGCAAATGGATGAATGGGTGGCCCAGACACTCACCACGCCCTTGTCCTTGACGGAACCGGCCAGCGAGCCAAGCCTCAGCCTGCGCTTGTGTGATGTGCCAACGACTCGCCTCTTTTGCGAAATGCAATTCACCCTGCCGACCCAAAGCCTGCGCTGCGCTGATCTCGATGCCCTCATTCAAGCGCATCTGTGGCCTGGGCATGAGCGCCCTGCCCTGAATGCGCGCGACCTGCATGGCATGCTCACGGGCTTCATGGACCTGGTGTTTGAGCATGCGGGCCGCTACTGGGTGCTGGACTACAAATCGAACCGCCTCCCGGGCTATGCGCGCTCGCAACTGCAAGCCGCCTTGCTGCACAAGCGTTATGACGTGCAGTCGGTGTTGTACACCGTCGCGCTGCACCGCCTGCTGCGCCACCGTGTGCCCGAGTACCACTATGAGCAGCACATGGGGGGGGCGGTGTACCTTTTCATGCGCGGGCTCGATCAGCCCGGCGCGGGGGTTCATGCGCACCGGCCGCCCTGGGCCTTGATCGACGTGCTGGACCAGCGCTTGCGCGAGGGCGACGCATGAGTTTGCGCCCCCTCACCCATTCAACGTTGCCGCCGCCGCTCACGGCGCTGGACCGCAGCTTTGCAGCCTGGCTGAACGACCAGCAAAAAAGCACGCACCCCAACCACCTCTGGCTGGCGGCTTTGGTGAGCCATCAGTGGGGGCGCGGCCATGCCTGCCTTGATCTGCGGTCGCTGCAAAGCCAGCCTGCGGCGTTGCTGGGTTGGACGCCAGATGAGGTCCATCGCCTGCCGACCGACTGTGCCGAGCTTGTGGACACCCTGCCCTGGACGCAGGGTGAGCATTCCCCTTTGGTACATCAGGGCCACCGCTTGTACCTGCGCCGTGCCTGGGCCGCAGAGCAAACCATTCGCACCGCCTTGGAGTTGCGCATTGCGACGGCCGTTGCGGCCCCTGCCGAGTTGGAAGACTGGCTGGATCAATTGTTTGACGGGCCTCAGGACACGGCAGGGCAAGACAAACAGCGGCAAGCTTGCCGTTTGGCGGCGACGCAACAAGTGGCGCTCATCACGGGCGGGCCCGGCACGGGCAAAACCACCACTGTGGCGCGCTTGCTGGCCTTGCTGCAGCGTGCAGCCCCGATCCCCTTGCGCATAGGCTTGGTGGCGCCCACGGGCAAAGCTGCGGCGCGTCTGAGCGAATCGCTGCAGAAAGCCCAGCAAGGCTTGCCCTCAGGCTGGGGGCAGAACTTGCCCACCCAAGCCCAAACTTTGCATCGCTTGCTCTACAGCCATGCTGGCGCCTCTTCAGGAGAGGCCACGCTGCCACTGGACCTGCTGGTGGTGGACGAAGCTTCGATGATGGATCTGGAGATGACGGCCACCCTGTTGCAAGCCCTGCCAACCTCTGCCCGGTTGATCCTCTTGGGCGACCGCGATCAGCTGGCCTCGGTGGAAGCCGGCGCCGTGCTGGCGCAGTTGTCCGACGGGCCTTTGCTGAAAGCCCAGCGTGAAACCCTGATGTACAGCCACCGCTTTGACCAAGGCAGCGGCATTGGCCAGTGGGCCCGCGCAGTGCAACACGGCCAAGCGCAAGAGCTGCGCAAACTCTGGTCGCAAGCGCCTCAGGGCTTCACGCACACACAGGAAGATGTCACCCGCCTGAGTTGGACCACAGCCCACGGCCCGCCAATCACCGACATGCTGAAGGCGGCATGGGGCCCTTGGTGGTCCGAGTTGCAGGTACGCCTGGCCTCAGGGCAAGGCGCCAGCGATGCGCAAGCGCACGACCTGATGGTGGCCTTCAGCCGCTTCATCGTGCTGTGTGGCTTGCGCGAGGGGCCCTGGGGCGTGAAGAATCTGAACCGCCTGAGCGCCCAAGCCCTGGGCCTGCCAGACACCCCTTGGTACGCGGGTCGGCCTGTGATGGTAACGCGCAACAATGCGGGCCTGGGCCTGATGAATGGCGACATTGGCTTGTGCCTGCCCCGCGCTGGCGCCACGCCGCAGGATCCACCCACCTTGCGCGTGGCTTTCCCCCAGGGCGCAGACGGTGTGCGATGGGTCGCTCCTTCGCGGCTGGATGCGGTGGAAACCGTGTTCGCCATGACGGTGCACAAGTCCCAAGGCTCTGAGTTTGAGCATGTGCTCTTGGTCCTGCCCGACCGACCTGCGCCCGTGCTCACGCGCGAATTGGTCTACACCGGCTTGACGCGTGCCCGCAAACGACTGACTCTGTGGGTGCCGCAAGCGCAGGTGCTGTGGCAAGCCTGTGCCCAGCAGGTGGTGCGCAGTGGCGGATTGGCCGACTGAGCTTAGAAGCGCTGAGACGCCAGCAAAGCCTCCACCTCATGGCGTGAAGGCGATCCCAAAATACCGTGGGGACGCTGGCATTTCAAGGCCGCCGTGGCCGCGCCAAAACGCAAGGCCTCGCGGTCCGGCATGCCGTGGGCCAAAGCCAAGCCCAGCCCTGCGTGAAAGGCATCGCCCGCACCCAAGGTGTCGATGACTTGCGCCACATGAAAGGCCGGCAGGTGCTTCACAGACTCACCACGGCGCAGCCAATACAAGCCACGCGGGCCCAGTGTGACGACCGCCACCTGCGGATCGCTGCCCAAAGCAAGCGCGGCCTGCAAGCCCTCGCCCACATCGCCAGGATGAAAGCCTTGCAAGCCAGGCTCGGAAAAAGCCACCCAATCGGCGAGCGGCACGAGCCGCTGCAAATCCGCCAAGGGCGACACATCGCCATCGAGCAAACTTGGAATGCCCGTTTGGCGTGCCAGCACCAAGGCACGCTGCGCCCACACCGGGCAGCGCGGGTCAGCGAGCAAGAAGTCCATGCCGGCCAACCAGGAGGCGGCAAATTCGGCGGGTGCCGACAAGGCACTGCCTTTGTGATTGAAGATCATGCGCTCGCCACGCGCATCCAAAATGATGGAAGAGATGGAGCTGCTTTGTCCCGGCGTGACCTGCAGCCGCGACACATCCACGCCTTCGCGCTCAAAGTGCGCACGAAAAACTTGCGCCGCGGCGTCATCGCCCATCGGGCCGACAAAGCCCACATCTGCGCCCAAGCGTGCCAGGGCCACCGCGGCATTGGCCGACATGCCACCCACCCCTTGGTGAAAAGAGTGCGCAGGTGTTTTGGTGGGTTGCGCGGGAAACGCTTCGATGCCAAACATCAGGTCGAGCGCCACATGGCCCACGCACAGCATGCGAGGCCTAGCCCCTCCCAGTGACGACGCGCTGGCGGTCAAGCGTCTCAACGTGCCATGTAAATGACCACGCCCACCACCACGGCGCCCGCCAGCCAGATCCAGCCTGGCAAGCCACCTGAGGCCACAGGCGCGGCTTCGGCAGCGGCCGGCGCATGGGCGCTGGCCGCCTCAGCCTTGGGGTACAGCTTTTCGGTTTCGGCGTCGAAACGCTTGAAGAAATCTTCCGACAAGGACTTGGCGACCCCATCGATCAGGCGTTGCCCCAACTGGGCAATCTTGCCGCCCACTTGGGCGTGCACGGTGTAGCTGAGTTCGCAGCCCTCGGCATTGGGCGTCAGCGCCACTTGGGCCGTGCCCTTGCCAAAGCCGGCCACGCCACCCTGGCCTTCAAAAGTCAGGGTGTAGCTGGCAGGCGGGTTCATGTCGCTGAGCACAATCTTGCCGCTGAACTTGGCCGATACGGGGCCGATTTTCAGCGAGGTGCCCATGCTGAACTGGTTGTCACCGGTGACCTCGATGCGGTCGCAGCCAGGGATGCAGGCTTTCAAAATCTCGGGGTTGTTCAGCGCGTCCCACGCCTGTTGTTGCGTGACGCTGAGTTGGCGGGTGCCTTGCATGTCCATAGGTTTCTCCTGGTGTGGTGGTTGGCGAGACTTGGTAGTTTCAGCGCCGCAGCAAGGTGCGCAGCGCCTCGGCCAAAGACTCCAATTTGCTCAGATTATGAATCGCCAGCATGCCATCGGCATGCCGGCTTAAAACAGCGGCTCCCCGCGCCAACGGCGAATAGCCGTCAAAGCGCAACAAGGGGTTGAGCCACAAGAGGCTGCGGGTATGGCGTTTGAGCCAGCGCAGGGCCTCGTCGAGTTGCTTGGGCTCGCCGGTGTCCAGGCCATCCGAGATCACCAGCACCACCGTGCGCCGCCCGATCAGGCGGCGGGCATGCTGTTGGCGCAGCTCATGCAAGGATTGCCCGAGCCGGGTTCCGCCAGCGAAGTCCTGAATTTGCGCGCTGGCTTGGTGCAGCATGTCATCGGTGTCGGCCATACGAAACGCAGAAGTCACATCGGTCAAGCCGGTGCCAAAGGCGAACACGTCACGCCGCTTGCAACGGCGGGTGGCGGCATGCAAGAAAGCCAGCAGCAAGCGCGCATAGCGCTCCATCGAGCCGGAGACATCCACCAGAATCAGCAAGGGCAAGGGTTGCAGCCGGGGCGTCAGGCGCGGCAGCGTCAGCAACTCGCCATCCATTTGCGCAGAGCGTCGCAAAGCACGGTGCCAATGGATGCGCGCACCCCGCACGCCAGGGCGGGTGCGCCGGCCAGGCAACTCTGGCAGCGGCAAGGCAATGTCGCGGGCCAGTTTCTCCACGAGCTGGTACTCGCTGGCGCCCAGGGCGTTGAAGTCCGCATGCCGCAAACGCTGCGCATCGCTGGCCGTCATGGCCGCATCGAACTCCACCTCTTTGTCAGGTTGGGCGGGCTTCGCCTGGCCATAGCCCTGCTGGGGTGACAAGGCCTCGCGCACGCGCGGCCGCTTCTTGGAAGGCTCGGCCTTGCCCTCGGCACTGGGCAGCATTTGCGACAACAGTTTGTTGGCCACTTCGGGGTCGCGAAAGAAGGCGTCAAACAGCTCGCGAAACACCAGGCGGTCTTGCTCACGGCTGATCAGCACCGACTCCAAGGCGGCCGAGAAATCGGTTTTGCGCTCAAAGCCCACCAGTTGGGCCGCTTCAATGGCCAACGCAATCCGCGCACTGTCGGTGCGCACGCCGGCACGGCGCAAGGTGCGGCCAAAGCCCACGATGTTGGAGGCCAGCTTGCCGTGGCGTGCATCACCTAGCAACATGGGGCTGCGCGCTTGTCAGGGGGTGGGCTCGGGTTGCAACAACTCGGACACCAAAGGCGTCAAAGCCGCCACATCTTCGCGTTGCTTGAACAAGATGCCGGCCGTGTCGGCCACCACTTCGGGATCAAGCGCCAAGGTGTCCAGCGCCACCAGGGCTTTGGCCCACTCCACGCTTTCTGCAATGCCGGGGCTGCGCTGAAAGGCGTTGGCAAAGGGCTGGCTGCGCAAGCGTCCGACAAAGGCGGCGACCTGCTGGGCCAAGGCCTCGCTGGCTTGCGGCACCTGGCGCCGCACAATGCTCAACTCGCGCTCGCGATCGGGGTAGTCCATCCAATGGTAGAGGCAGCGGCGTTTGACCGCGTCATTGAGGTCGCGCGTGCGGTTGCTGGTGAGAATGGTGACGGGCGGCACTTTGGCGCGCACCGTGCCCAACTCGGGAATCGACACCTGGTATTCGCCCAGGTATTCCAGCAAGAAAGCTTCAAACGGCTCGTCGGCCCGATCGACCTCGTCGATCAACAACACCGCACCGGGCGCGGGCGTCTCCAGGGCCTGCAACAAGGGCCGGCGAATCAGGTATTGCGATTGGTAGACCTCGCGCTCGATGTCGGCCGCTGCAGCCCGGTCTTGCGCCGCGCGCATGTGCAGCATTTGCGCCGCATAGTTCCATTCGTACAGCGCCTCGCGCAACTCCAGGCCGTCGTAGCACTGCAAACGCAACAAGCTGCGCTGCAGCACCCGGGCCAAGGCCTTGGCCAATTCGGTTTTGCCCACACCGGGCTCGCCTTCGAGCAGCAGAGGGCGTTGCAGTTTCAGGGCCAAAAAAACCGCCGTCGCGAGACGGCGGTCGGGTTCATAGCCTTCGGCCTGCAGGGCCGCAATCAGTGAATCAATCGAGGTCATCCCGCCAATTGTTTCACAGCCCGCTGCACTTGCACGCTGATGAGGTGGGCACGGTAGGCTGCAGAGGCATGCAAGTCGCTGCTGAGCTCGGCTGCATCGATCTTGACGGCAGCGGCGGCTTCGGGGGTGAAGCTCTTGCTCAGCGCATCTTCCAGGCCTTTGTGGCGGAACACGCCACCGCTGGAAGCGCCGGTGATGGCCACGCGCACGCCTTGGGCTGTTTGGGCCACAAAGACGCCCACGAGGGCAAAACGCGAAGCCTGTTGAATGAACTTCAGGTAGATGGCTTTTTGCGGCACGGGGAAATGAATCGCCGTGATGATCTCACCCGCTTGCAAGGCCGTGGTGTACATGCCCTGGAAGAAGTCGTCGGCCGCAATCTTGCGCTGGTTGGTGTGCACCGTGGCGCCCAAGGCCAGCACCGCGCTGGGATAGCAGGCTGCAGGGTCGTTGTTGGCCACCGAACCGCCCAGGGTTCCCATGGCACGAACTTGCTTGTCACCGATTTGGCCGGCCAGCGCGGCCAGCGCCGGAATGTGCTGGCGCACCAGGGCGCTTTCTGCCACGTCGGCATGGCGTGTCATGGCGCCAATGGCCAGGGCTTGGCCGTCCTGGCAAATGCCCTGCAATTCGGCCACGCGGCCCAGGTCCACCAACTGCTCCGGGCTGGCCAGGCGCTGCTTCATGGAAGCGAGCAAGGTTTGCCCGCCTGCCAGAGGTTGACCGCCAGCAGCGATCAGTTGGGTGGCAGCAGACAGCGAAGTGGGTTGTTCAAATGTGAATGCGTACATGCAATGTTCCTCCAGTCATCAAGCCTTGGCGGCCTGGATCGCTTGCCACACGCGATGGGGCGTGGCAGGCATGTCAAGATCTTTCACGCCCACAGACGACAAAGCGTCCAGGACAGCGTTCATCACCGCGGGCGGCGAGCCAATGGCGCCGGCCTCGCCGCAGCCTTTGGTTCCCAGCGGGTTGTGGGTGCAAGGGGTGCACACATGGCCGATTTCAAAATGGGGGAAATCGTCGGCGCGCGGCATGGCGTAGTCCATGAAGGAGCCGGTCAGCAACTGGCCGGTTTCTTTGTCGTACACGCAGTTTTCCAACAGCGCCTGGCCAATGCCCTGCACCAATCCGCCATGCACCTGGCCTTCCACAATCATCGGGTTGATGATGGTGCCGAAGTCGTCCACCGCGGTGAAGCGGTCCACGCGGGTTTCGCCGGTTTGCGGATCGATTTCGACTTCGCAAATGTAGGTGCCTGCGGGGAAGGTGAAGTTGGTCGGGTCGTAGAAGGCTGTTTCGTTCAGGCCCGGCTCCAGCTTGTCCAGCGGGTAGTTGTGGGGCACATAAGCCGTCAGCGCGACTTGGCCAAAGGTGACCATTTTGTCGGTGCCCTTGACCTTGAACTCGCCATTCACGAACTCGATGTCGGCATCACTGGCTTCCATCAGGTGCGCGGCAATTTTCTTGGCCTTGGCCTCGATTTTGTCAAGCGCACGCATGATGGCCGCGCCGCCCACCGAGATGGAGCGTGAGCCATAGGTTCCCATGCCAAAGGGCACACGACCGGTGTCGCCGTGCACCACATCGACCGCGTCCACCGCCACGCCCAGGCGTGAGGCGACCACTTGTGCAAACGTGGTTTCATGGCCTTGGCCATGGCTGTGCGAGCCGGTAAAGACGGTCACGCTGCCCGTGGGATGCACGCGCACTTCACCGCACTCAAACAGGCCTGCACGAGCGCCCAAAGCGCCCGCAATGTTGCTGGGGGCAATGCCGCAGGCTTCGATGTAGCTGGAGTAGCCAATGCCCCGCAGCTTGCCTTTGGCGGCCGAGGCCGCCTTGCGTGCTGCAAAGCCTGCAACGTCGGCCAGCTTTTGGGCCTCCGACATGCAAGCGGGGTAGTCGCCAATGTCGTACTGCAAGGCCACCGGCGTCTGGTACGGGAAGGTGGTGATGAAATTGCGCTTGCGAATTTCGTCTTGCCCCAGGCCCAGTTCCCAGCCTGCGCGGCTGACGATGCGCTCCAGCAAGTAAGTGGCTTCAGGGCGACCGGCCCCGCGGTAGGCATCGACCGGTGCGGTGTTGGTGAACCAGGCATCGACTTCCACATAGACCTGCGGGGTGGTGTACTGCCCTGCCAACAAGGTAGCGTAGAGAATCGTCGGGACCGCGGTGGCAAAGGTCGACAGGTAAGCGCCCAGGTTGGCGTCAGTGTGCACGCGCAGCGCCAGGAACTTGCCATCTTTGTCCATGGCCAGTTCAGCATGGCTGACATGGTCGCGGCCGTGGGCATCGCTCAAGAAGGCCTCGTTGCGGTCGGCGTTCCACTTGATGTTGCGGTTCAGCTTTTTGGCGGCCCAGGTCAGGCAAACGTCTTCAGCGTAGAGGTAAATTTTGGAACCGAAGCCACCGCCCACATCGGGGGCGATGACACGCACTTTGTGCTCGGGCAACCCCATGACGAAGGCCGTCATGAGCAAACGCTCGACGTGCGGGTTTTGGTTGGAAACGTACAGCGTGTACTCGTCGTTGGCACGGCTGTAAGAGCCAATGGCGGCACGCGGCTCCATGGCGTTGGGGACCAAGCGGTTATTGACCAGGTCGAGCTTGGTCACATGGGCCGCTTGAGCAAAGGCTGCATCCACCTGGGCTTTGTCGCCAATGGCCCACTTGTAGCAATGGTTGTCCGCTGCTTCGGCATGCACGCTGGGTGCGCCCGCTTTTTGCGCAGCGCCCACATCGACCACGGCCGGCAGCACATCGTAGTTCACTTCCACTAGCTCGGCGGCGTTGCGCGCTTGCTCCAGGGTTTCCGCGACCACCATGGCCACGTGGTCGCCCACGTAGCGAACCTTGCCCTGCGCCAGGATCGGGTGCGGCGGCTCTTTCATGGGCTGGCCATCGGTGCTGGTGATCAGCCAGCCGCAGGGCAAGCCGTTGATTTTGTCGTTGGCGACATCGGCGCCGACAAACACGTCAAGCACGCCCGGCGCGGCTTTGGCAGCGGCCACATCGATGGAGACGATGTTGGCATGCGCATGCGCAGAGCGAACAAACACAGCATGGGCCTGGTTGGCCAACACCACATCGTCCGTGTACTGGCCTGCGCCTGTCAAAAATCGGTAGTCTTCCTTGCGGCGGACAGACTCCCCGATGTGCGGCAAATTGGCGAAATCGGATGCTCCCATGATGGTGCCCTCCTTAGGCTTTCATGGCGGCAGCGCCTTGCTGAACCGCTTTGACAATGTTTTGGTAGCCGGTGCAACGGCACAAATTGCCTTCGAGCTGCTCGCGAATTTCGGCTTCGCTGGCATTGGGATGGCGCTGGCACAAATCGACAGCACTCATGACCATGCCGGGGGTGCAAAAACCGCACTGCAGCCCATGGCACTCTTTGAAAGCCGCTTGCATCGGGTGCAAAGTGCCATCGGGTTGGGCCAAGCCTTCAATGGTGGTGATGTCGGCGCCACCGGCCTGCGCGGCCAGGATGTTGCAGGACTTGACCGAGCGGCCGTTCATGACCACGGTACAAGCGCCGCACTGTGCTGTGTCACAGCCGACGTGGGTGCCGGTGAGTTGCAGGTTGCCGCGCAAGGCCTGCACCAGCAGGGTGTTGGGAGCAACGTCCAACGACACCGCTTTGCCGTTGACCTTCAATTGAACTTGCATGTCGTATCTCCAATGACTTCTGATAATTCCAATGAGGATGATCTTAACAACTGACCCCCCTGACCCCTAGGTATTACCCTTAGGTAGGGTTTCTCAAGGTTTCCCTGCATTCGGGAAGAAAAGCTGCTCATTGTTGATTTTGTAAGCTGCCACCGCTGCCTGTCCTGCCGGGGAAATCACCCAATCGATGAATTTTTGAGCCAAATCAAGCTTCACATGCGGGTGCTTGGCGGGGTTCACCGCCATCACGCCGTACTGGTTGAACAAACGGGTATCACCCTCGACCAAAACCGTCAGGTCGGCGCGGTTTTTAAAGCTCAGCCAGGTGCCCCGGTCCGTCAACACATAAGCGCCCGACGAAGCAGCAATGTTCAGGGCCGGGCCCATGCCACAACCGCATTCCTTGTAGCCGGTGCCCTTGTTGTCCAGGCCCGCAAGCTTCCAGTACCGCAGTTCTGCGGCGTGGGTGCCGCTTTTGTCGCCACGGGAGACAAAGGCGGCCTGTCGGCTGGCAATGTTTTTCAGGGCCGAAACAATGTCCTTGCCCTTTGTGCCGGCCGCATCCGAGGCCGGCCCCACCAAGACAAAATCGTTGTACATGACGGCAAACCGTTTGACGCCCCAGCCATCCGCCACAAATTTTTCCTCGGCGGTCTGATCGTGCACAAACACGATGTCAGCGTCACCGCGGCGTCCCATGTCCAAGGCTTGGCCGGTGCCCAGGGCCACAACCTTCACCTCCACGCCACTGGCCGCCTTGAAGGCAGGCAGCAGCTGGCCAAACAGGCCCGATTGCTCGGTCGATGTCGTGGAAGCCATGACGATCTGACTTGTCTGGGCCCCAACCCCTGTGGCCAAGCACAGCGTGAGCACGGCCACGCGAAGGAAGCCAGTGAGCAATTTCATAAAGTTTCTCCTTGTAAAAACAAATGGGCCTGCGGATAGCGCGCTTCCAAAGGGCTGTTGAAAAATTCATGGACCGGCAAGTCCGCCAAAACACGGCCTTGCTCCAGGTACAAAACACGTGTGGCCAAACGCTTGACCTGTCCGAGGTTGTGGCTGCTGAAAACCAGGGTCACGGGTGTGTCTGCATCGACGGGGTTGGCCGCATAAGCAGCGATCAATTGCTCGACCTCGCGTTTGGCACGGGGGTCCAAACTGGAGGTGGGCTCATCCAACAGCAACGTCTGCGGCAACAGTGCGCAAACGCGGGCCATTGCCAAGCGTTGTTGCTGCCCGCCAGACAAAGTGGGCGCGGCTTGCTTGGCAATGTCTTGCAAACCAACCTGCACCAAGGCCTGGCGCGCTTTCTCGATGGCGTCTTTCCAGGGGACGCCGGACAGCCACAGGCCCAAGGCCACATGCCGCTGCGCGCTCATGCGCAGCATGTGCGGGCGCTGGAACAACATACCCTGTCGCACATGCGGGTTGGTTTGAAGCGTTCCCTCTGCAGGCTTCAACAAACCATGCAACACCCGAAGCAGCGTGCTTTTGCCCGACCCGTTGGCACCTACCAAGGCGACCCGCTCCCCCGCATGGATGCTCAGGTGGATGTCGCGCAAAGTCCATTGCGCGCCCCAACGCCATCCCACACTGGATGCGCGCCACACCGGCGCCGTCATGCCACGCCACCTTCGAGCAGGGGACCGTGAGCTGGCCGCTGCTGGCGGCGCCAGCGCCCCAGCAAAGCCAGGGCGGTGTTCAATACCAGCACCACGCCCAACAAGACACAGCCCAGCGCCAAAGCCAGAGGCAGGTCGCCCTTGCTGGTTTCCAAGGCAATGGCCGTGGTCATGACACGGGTGAAGCCATCAATGTTGCCGCCCACGATCATGACGGCCCCCACTTCAGAAATGGCGCGCCCAAAGGCGGTGATGGCCACGGTCAAAAGGGCGAAGCGCTCATCCCAGACCAGCAGCACGGCGCGCATGCCAGGCCTGGCGCCCAGGGAGGCGAGTTGCTCACCGTGAGAGCGCTCGGCGTCTTCAATCCATTGCCGGGTCAACGCAGTGACCACTGGCAAAACCAGCACGGTTTGCGCCATGACCATGGCTTTGAAGCTGAACAGCCAGCCTAAAAACCCCAAAGGCCCGCTGCGGGACAGCAAAAGGTAGATCAGCAAGCCCACCACCACCGAGGGCAAGGCCAAAAATGTGTTGAGGAATGTCAACACCATTCCACGCCCCGCAAACCGAGCCACCCCCAGCCAAGCGCCCAACATCAGGCCGCCAATACACCCCAAGAGGCAGGCCAGCGCGCTGACGGCCAAAGACCGTCCCACGATGGCGAGCAACACAGGATCGAAGGAAAGCAACAGGGAGAGTGCCGTGGCGGCGCTGTCAAAAAAAGAATTCATGGCGGAAGGTCCTGGGGTATCGTAGAGAATGCAATAAATCCCTGCGATATGAATTCCCGTGCATAGCGTTCATCTTCACTACACCTTGGATGCCCAGTCGGCTCCCACACCAGGCTTGGTCAGCCACCCCTTGATGACATTGCTGCAAAGCATTGAAAAGCAAGGCTCCATCAGCGCTGCAGCGCGCGAATTGGGCCTGTCTTATCGCCATGTCTGGGGCGCCCTCAAACGCTGGGAGCAAGAACTGGGCAATGAGTTGATCGTCTGGGAAAAAGGGCAAGCGGCGCGCTTGACCGAGTTTGGCCGCAAGCTCATGTGGGCCGAGCGCCAAACCCAGGCGCGATTGGCCCCGCAAATTCAGGCCCTGCGCGCCGACCTGGAGCGCACTTTTGCCGCGGCCTTCGACCCCGACGTGCATGTGCTAACCCTGTACGCCAGCCACGATGACGCCGTCGCCCGCCTGCAAGAGCAAACCGCATCCCAGGGCCTGCATTTGGATGTGCGTTTTTGCGGCAGCGTGGACGCCATTCGGGCCCTGAACGAAGGGCGTTGCAGCGTGGCGGGCTTTCACACCCTGGAAACGCCTGCCGCCCGCTCTTTGTCGGCGCGCACCTACAAGCCATTGCTGAAATTGGGCCAACACAAATTGATCGGGTTTGCCAAGCGCTGGGTGGGCCTGATGGTCGCGCCAGGCAACCCGCTGGCGCTGCAATCGCTTGATGATGTGCTGTCCCGTCAGGCCCGCTTTGTCAACCGTGAATTGGGCACAGGCACGCGCGTCTTGCTGGACCAATGGCTGCAAGAACGTGGGTTGGCGGCCGGCCATTTGAAGGGCTACGCGGACGCAGAGCCCTCGCACGCGGCGGTCGCTGCGCGGATTGCCTCTGGCAGAGCCGACGTCGGTCTTGGCATTCAAAGCGCCGCCCAGCGGCAAGGGCTGAGCTTTGTGCCCTTGCATACCGAAAATTACTGGCTGGTCTGCCTCAAGTCAGCTCTGGAGACACCTGCCGTGGCCAGCCTGCGCAAGCGTTTGCAGAGCCCGGATTGGCAGCAAGCGATTGCCAGCATTCCCGGTTACCAAGCACACACGCCAGGCGAGGTGCAATCGTTGAGGCGGGTTTTACCTTGGTGGGGACCGGCGCTTTTGGGCAATAATTCGTGAACGATATGTCATTTCAGACTTTTCCCTCACTGGGGCCACTGCATGAATCTTTTGCTTAAATTCTGCGCGTTGATTGATGACATCAACACGCGCTTTGGGACGCTGGCCAGCTGGGCCATCGTGCTGTCTTGTTTCATCAGTTGCGGCAATGCGTTGATTCGCTTTGGCTTCAGCATCAGCTCCAACGCCTGGCTCGAGATTCAATGGTATTTGTTTGCCTTGTGCGTGATGCTGGGCGCCTCGCTGGTGCTGCGCCTGAACGAACATGTGCGTGTGGATAT
This sequence comes from uncultured Bordetella sp., assembly GCA_964442645.1. Classification (GTDB taxonomy): domain Bacteria; phylum Pseudomonadota; class Gammaproteobacteria; order Burkholderiales; family Burkholderiaceae_C; genus Limnohabitans. The sequence continues at coordinate 64,530 of CAYTZZ010000009.1, forward strand.
TTTCTACGGCCAAGTTTCCTCTCGTGCCAAGGTTTATGTGGATATTTTTGGCCTGGTGGTCTTCTTGCTGCCTGTCATGGGTTTGATGGCTTATCTGGCCCTCCCCCAATTTCTCAAGATGTTCGCTAACAATGAGATGTCAACGAACGCCGGTGGCCTGATCCGCTGGCCCGCCATGATGCTCTTGCCCTTGGGCTTCTTCCTGGTTTTCTTGCAAGGCTTGTCTGAAACCATCAAACGCGTGGCCTGGCTGCGCGGCGAATTCGAAATGAACCTGGTGTACGAGAGGCCCCTGCAATGACCGTCGAACAATTTGCGCCCCTCATGTTCCTGGGGCTGATCCTGGTGATGCTGATCGGCTTTCCGGTCGCATTCTCACTCGGCGCCTTGGGCCTGTTCTGTGGCTTCTTTGCGATTCACATGGGTTGGTTCCCTGCCAACTTCCTGGGCAACTTGCCCTTGAACGTGTTTGGCATTTTGTCGAATGATTTGTTGCTGGCCATCCCCTTTTTCACCATGATGGGGACCATTCTTGAAAAATGCGGCCTGGCGGAAGACATGCTGGACTCCATGGGTCAGCTGTTTGGACCGGTCCGCGGGGGCCTGGGTTACTCGGTCATCATTGTGGGCTTCATTTTGGGCGCCATCACCGGCACAGTCGCCGGCCAGGTCATTGCCATGGCCATGATCTCCTTGCCCGTCATGATGCGCTACGGCTATGACATGCGCTATGCCACCGGTGTGCTGGCCGCCTCGGGCACCATCACCCAACTGGTGCCCCCCTCTTTGGTGCTGGTGGTCATGGCTGACCAATTGGGCCAGTCGGTGGGCGACATGTACAAAGGGGCTTGGGGCCCCTCCATCTTGCAAATCGTTTTGTTTGCCTTGTACACCTTTGTGCTGACCCGCCTGCGCCCGAACATGCTGCCAGGCGTGCCACCAGAAGCCCGCACCCTGCATGGCTGGTCGCTGTGGGCCAAATGCCTGCGCGGCATCATCCCCTCGGCCTTTTTGATTTTTGCCGTCTTGGGCAGCATGGGCGGCTTGCCTGGCATTGACACGGCCGTGGCCACACCCACAGAAGCCGGCGCGATGGGCGCCGTAGGCGCCTTCATCCTGGCCGCCATCCACCGGCGCCTCAGCTGGGATCTGGTCAAAGAGGCCATGGGCGGTACCATGCGCATCACGGCCATGGTGGTCTTCATCCTGATTGGCTCACGCGTGTTCTCCCTGGTGTTCCAAGGCGTGGACGGTGGCAAATGGATCGAGCACATGCTGAGCGATTTGCCAGGGGGCCAAGTGGGCTTCCTGATCGTGGTCAACATCTTCATTTTCTTCCTGGCGTTCTTCCTCGACTTTTTTGAGATTGCCTTCATCATCCTGCCCATGCTGGGGCCCGTTGCCGCCAAAATGGGCATTGACCAAATTTGGTTTGGCGTGCTGCTGTGCGTGAACATGCAAACCAGTTTCATGCACCCGCCATTTGGCTTTGCCTTGTTCTACCTGCGCGGCATTTCCGACTCGCTCTTCAAGTCGGGGGCCATCCCCCAAAAAGTGGAGTCGCGTGACATCTACCTGGGCGCCATTCCCTGGGTGCTCCTTCAGTTGTTGCTGGTGGTCATTGTGATCTTCGTGCCGGAAACCGTCACCTCGCTCCTGGACAAGCCGCCTGTGGTGGACTTGAACAACGTGCAAATTGAGGCGCCCTCAGACGACCTCAACCTTGACAACGAAGCGCCCGACATGAACGAACTGTTTGGCAACAAACCTGAGCCGGCAGCCAAGCCATGAGTGACGCCGTGCAAGGATCGGTCGAGGGCCGGTCCTTCACGCGCTGCAGCCAGCTCCTCGCCTGCCTGATGGTGCTGGGGGTTCTGTGGCAAGGCTGGCTGGCCCTGAATCAACCCGGCAGCGAGCCGCTGGATCGCACGACCTCGGTGCTTTTGGGCCTGGGACTGCTGTGTCTGCTCGTCTGTTTGGCTTTCATCCTGACCAGCCGCACATGCATTGACGACACCTACATCAGCCAAACCGGGGTGTGGCCACGCAAAGTGGCCATTGCGAAAATCTCGCAACTGAAAATGATCCATGTGCCGCGCCTGACCTGGCTGATTGCGCCACGCCTGGTGGTGCGCACCGGCCTGACCGGCTGGTATGTTTTTCATGCGGCCGAAGACCCTGTGATTCAGCGCTTTTGGGCGTTGAGCCTGCGGCCCTACACAACGCCCCCCACAAACTAAAAAAGCCCCTCGCGGGGCTTTTGGGATGTGCGTCACACAGGCGGCGCTTACAGTTTCTGAGAAGCCATGAACTGGTCGAAACGCATTTCAGCGAAACGGAACCACAGCACTTGGTCGCGCTGGAAAGTGCGCAGGTCTTCGTAGATTTTTTTCCACTCCGGGCTCTTGGCACTGTTCTCGGCAAACACTTCCATGGACGCCTTGAAAGAAGCTTCCATCACGGCTTGCGAGAACGGCAACACCTTGGTCTTGGCGGCCACCAGTTGCTTCAAGGCTGTGGGGTTCAAGGCATCGTATTTGGCCAGCATGTCGGCGTTGGCATAGGCCGCAGCAGTTTCGACAATGGCTTGGTTTTCGGGGGACAGGGCGGCAAAAGCTTTCTGGTTGATGAAGAAGTCCACCTCGGGACCGCCTTCCCACCAGCCGGGGTAGTAGTAGAAGGGCGCCACTTTGTTGAAGCCCAGCTTCTGGTCGTCATAAGGGCCCACCCACTCCGCCGCATCCAAGGTGCCTTTTTCCAGGGCTTGGTAAATTTCACCGCCGGGGATGCTTTGCGGCACGGCGCCCAACTTCTGCATCACCTCGCCAATCAAGCCGCCACCCAAACGCATCTTCATGCCCTTGAAGTCGCTGACCGCTTTGATTTCCTTGCGGTACCAGCCACCCATCTGGGTGCCGGTGTTGCCGCCGGCAAAGCTCACCATGCCATAGTTGGCATAGAACTCGTTCATCAGCTTGCGGCCGTTGCCATGCCTCATCCAGGCATTCATCTGGCGGGCGTTCAGGCCGAAGGGCACGGCCGAACCCAAGGCGAAAGCGGGGTTCTTGCCATAGAAGTAGTAGGGCACGGTATGGGCCATTTCGACGGTGCTGTTTTGCACGCCATCGACCACGCCAAAAGCGGGCATCAGCTCGCCACCGGCGTGCACGGAAATTTCAAACTTGCCACCCGACATGGCTTTGACCTGCCTGGCAAACACTTCGGCGCCACCGAAAATGGTGTCCAAGGACTTGGGGAAGCTGGAAGCCAGACGCCAACGCAGGGCGGCCTGGGCGTGGACTGCAGGCGCCACACCTGCGGCCAAAACGCCAGCGATGCCAGCTTGCTTGATGAGGGAACGACGATCCATGCTTGACTCCAATTCAGTCTCGAAAAAGAAAAAAGGGCCAGGCGGCCCCGGGGAAAACCCTGAATTGTAAGCAATCTGCACCCCGAAAAATGCGGGGGTTTTGCCAAAGCAGTGGCTAAAACGGGGTCAGACCACCCGCTTGAGCGTGGCGCCGCTCGAAACCGCAGCCTGCTCGCAATGGTCCCCAAAACGTTGGCGTACCGAAGCCTCGATGCCTGCCGCATCCAGCCCCATCTCGGCCAAGAGCTTGGCAGGGTCACCATGCTCGGTGAACACATCGGCAATGCCCAGCACTTGCACAGGGCACTGCACGCCCGCAGCTTGCAAAGCCTCGAGCACCGCGCTGCCCGCGCCGCCCAGCACGGTGCCCTCTTCGATTGTCACCAATGCTTTGTGCGTGCGTGCCAGTTCCAACACGAGTTCAACATCGAGAGGCTTGGCCCAGCGCATGTTGGCCACGGTGGCGTTGAGCTTGTCAGCCGCGCTCAGGGCCGGATACAGCAGCGTGCCAAACGCCAAAATGGCCACACCCTGGCCTTGGCGCCGGATTTCACCCTTGCCAAAGGGCAAGGCCTGCAAACCCGGTTGCACGGGCACACCGGCACCCGCGCCACGGGGGTAACGCACTGCCACGGCATGGTCTTGCTGGTGGGCGGAGGTCAACAGTTGGCGACATTCGTTTTCGTCGGCCGGGCAGGCCACGCTGACGTTGGGAATGCAACGCAGGAAGGGGATGTCATACACGCCAGCGTGGGTGGCACCATCGGCCCCCACGATGCCGGCACGGTCGAGCGCCAACACCATGGGCAACTTTTGCAAGGCCACGTCATGAATGAGTTGGTCGTAGGCGCGTTGCAAAAAGGTGGAGTAAATGGCCACCACGGGCTTCAGGCCCTCGCAGGCCAGGCCAGCGGCAAAGGTCACGGCATGTTGCTCGGCAATGCCCACATCGTAGTAGCGCTCTGGAAAGCGTTTTTCAAATTCCACCAAGCCTGAGCCCTCGCGCATGGCCGGCGTGATACCGACCACGCGAGGGTCCTGCGCGGCCATGTCACACAGCCACTGGCCGAACACCTGGGTGAAGGTGGTTTTGGCGGGGGCGGTGGACGGCACAATGCCGACCGCCGGGTCGAACTTGCCGGGGCCGTGGTACATGACCGGGTCGGCCTCGGCGAGTTTGTAGCCCTGCCCTTTGCGCGTGACCACGTGCAGGAATTGCGGGCCCTCCAAGTGGCAGATGTTTTCGAGGGTCGGGATCAGAGAGTCCAGGTCGTGGCCGTCGATGGGTCCGATGTAATTGAAGCCAAACTTCTCGAACAGGGTGGCGGGCACCACCATGCCTTTGGCATGCTCTTCAAAGCGCTTGGCCAGCTCAAACAAGGGCGGTGCGCCTTTGAGCACTTGCTTGCCGACTTCTTTGGCGGCCGAATAAAAACGGCCGCTCATCAACTGGGCCAGGTAACGGTTCAGCGCACCCACAGGCGGGCTGATCGACATGTCGTTGTCGTTAAGGATGACCAGCAGGTTGCTGTTGGACACGCCGCCATTGTTCAAGGCCTCGAAGGCCATGCCTGCCGTCATCGCGCCATCGCCAATGATGGCCACAGCGCGGCGGTTCTCGCCCTTTTGCTTGGCTGCCAAGGCCATGCCCAAGGCCGCCGAGATGCTGGTGGACGAATGGGCCGTGCCAAAGGCGTCGTATTCGCTTTCGACGCGGCGTGGAAAGCCGCTGAGCCCGCCGAGTTGCCGCAAACTGGCCATGCGGTCACGCCGCCCGGTCAGAATTTTGTGCGGATAGGTTTGGTGGCCCACATCCCAAACCAGCCGGTCGTGCGGGGTGTTGAACACATAGTGCAAGGCAATGGTCAACTCCACCGTGCCCAAATTGGAGCTGAGGTGACCGCCGGTTTTAGAAACACTGTCGAGCAAATAGGCACGCAACTCGTCGGCCAAGGGTTTCAATTGTGCGCGGCTCAGGCGGCGCAGGTCTTGCGGCGATTCAATGGTTTGCAACAAAGAAGTCATGTCAGTTGTTCCGGTTGACCACCATGTGGGCCAAGGCGCGCAAGGCCTCGGTGCGTGGCAAGCCACTCTGGTCAAGGGCTTGCAGCGCTTGGGCCAGCAATTCTTGAGCATATTGGCGAGACCGCTCAAGCCCCATCAGCGATACAAAGGTTGGTTTGTCATTGGCCGCATCCTTGCCAACGGTTTTGCCCAGCGTGGCGGCATCTGACACGACATCCAAGACATCGTCGACCACTTGAAAGGCCACCCCCAGCGCTTGCGCATAGGTTTGCAGCGCAGGCCAAGCCGAGGCGGGTTGAGACGCGCAGTCAGCACCCAGCAACACGCTGGCTTCCAGCAAGGCACCCGTTTTGAGTCGGTGCATTTCGCGCAGTTGGGCCTCATTCAACGCCACGCCAACGCTGGCCAAATCAATGGCTTGGCCGCCAGCCATGCCTGCATGGCCGGCCGCACGCGCCAGGCGTTGGCACAAACGCACCTGCACTTCAGCCGGAATGTCGGAATCTTGCGGCGTCAGAATTTCAAAAGCCAGCGCTTGCAGGGCATCGCCCGCCAGCAAAGCTCCCGCTTCGCCAAATTTGACATGGACTGTGGGCTTGCCGCGTCGCAAGATGTCGTTGTCCATGCAGGGCATGTCATCGTGCACCAAGGAATAGGCATGAATCAGCTCCACGGAACAGGCCGCACGCAACGCCGCTTCGTCCAGGGCCACATTGTTTTCCGCTTGCGCCACAGACTCGCGGGCAGCCAGAACGAGCAAGGGGCGAAGCCGCTTGCCGCCATCCAGCACGGCGTAGCGCATACCGTCCCCTAAGCCTGCAGGGGCTCGCTGCGGTACCCAGGCATCAAGCGCCCGCTCGACATTCAGCAAGCGGGCATCTGTCCAAGCGGCAAAATCAAAATGCATCTTCATCAGGTGGGCGTCCAAGGTTTCAGCGCACCTTCGTCCAGCACTTTGATTTGTTGCTCCACAGCCGCCAACTTGTCTTTGCAATAAGAAAGCAGTACAGCACCCCGTTGGTATGCCCCCAGCAGCTGGTCCAGTGGCATTTGGCCCGACTCCATTTGGCTGACCAATTGCTCCAACTCACTCAGCGCGGTTTCGTAATTCTGAGGGACCTCAGGGGTGACAGGGGAATCGGAAGCCTTGGCCATGGCGATGAAGGTCTATCTTTGGTAAAGCCGCATTATCCTAGAACCCGGGTACAATCAATATCCCTCCCGGCCTGTGTGCCGGTTTTTTTTCCAGTTCCTCCCTGTGGGGAGTCTTTAGGTCAGGTCACCCATGTCTGATTTAAGTCTTCAACTGCAGCAGGCTTCGAGCCAACTTCCCGTCTCCAGTTATTTTGACGAAGCGCTTTACCAGCGCGAAATCGAGGTTCTCTTCAAGCATGGCCCACGGTATGTCGGGCACAGCCTGGCCGTTCCCGAGCCGGGCGATTACCATGCCCTGCCCCAAGAACGCGAAGGCCGTGCGTTGGTTCACACCCCTCAAGGCGTGGAACTCGTCTCCAATGTGTGCCGCCATCGCCAGGCGGTCATGCTCAAAGGGCGTGGCAACCTGAACACGCCGGGCACGGGGACCGGTGGCAACATCGTGTGCCCTTTGCACCGCTGGACCTATGCCCCGTCAGGCCAGTTGCTGGGCGCACCGCATTTCCAGCACGACCCGTGCCTGGACTTGAACAATTACAAGCTGCACAACTGGAATGGCCTGCTGTTTGAAGACAACGGGCGCAACATTGCCGCCGATTTGGCCGACATGGGCCCGCGACATAACCTGAATTTCGAAGGCTATGCGTTAGACCGCGTGGAGTTGCACGAATGCAACTACAACTGGAAGACCTTCATCGAGGTCTATCTGGAGGACTACCACGTTGGCCCCTTCCACCCTGGCTTGGGCCATTTTGTGACTTGCGACGATTTGCAGTGGGAATTCAAAAAAGAATATTCCGTACAAACCGTGGGCGTGGCCAGCCAATTTGGCAAAGCGGGCAGCCCGGTTTACGATCGTTGGAAAAAGGCGTTGCTCGCGTACCGCAATGGCCGCTTGCCCGAACAAGGGGCGATCTGGCTCACCTACTACCCTCACATCATGGTCGAGTGGTACCCCCATGTATTGACGGTCTCCACCTTGCACCCCCTGGGGCCGCGCAAAACCCTGAACATGGTGGAGTTCTACTACCCCGAAGAAATTGTCGCCTTCGAACGCGAGTTTGTAGAGGCCCAACAGGCGGCCTACATGGAAACCTGCATCGAGGACGATGAAATCGCCGAGCGCATGGATGCCGGCCGCCTCGCCTTGATGGCGCGCGGCGACAACGAAGTAGGCCCCTATCAAAGCCCCATGGAAGATGGCATGCAACACTTCCATGAGTGGTACCGCCGTCAACTCTCCCTCTGAGCACCCTATGACCTCTCCCCTGATTTCCGTCGCCACCTTGCAGTCCTGGGTGGCGGCCCAGCGCCCTGTGGTGCTGTTTGACACCAGCTTTGACCTGATGGACCCGCAAAAGGGGCCCAATGGCTATGCCGAGGTGCACATCGCGGGGGCGCGCTACGCCAACCTGAACGAGGTGCTCAGCGCGCACAGCACCGAAGATGCGGTCAATGCAGGCCGTCACCCCTTGCCGAAACGAGAGATTTTTGCCGCATGGCTGGGGTCTCAAGGCGTTGCCAACGACACCGATGTGGTGGTCTACGATCGCAACGGCGTGAACTACGCCGGGCGCTTGTGGTGGATGCTGCGCTGGTGCGGGCACAGCCAGGTCAAGGTGCTCGATGGGGGGCTGCAAGCCTGGATTGCCGCGGGCGGGGCCACGGCCTCTGGCCCAGCCCCTGCCCCCCAAGCCACCACTTACAGCCTGCGCCCCGCGCTGGCTGACCTGCGCCTCACGGCCGATGTTGCCGCCAAGCTTGGCAGTGCCGAGCAAACCATTCTGGACGCGCGGGCCACGCCGCGCTTCAAGGGCGAAGTGGAACCCATGGACCCGGTGGCCGGGCACATTCCGGGGGCCCTGAACCGGCCTTTCCCCATGAACATTGGCGCCGACGGCCTGTTCAAGCCGGCGAGCCAACTGCGCGAGGAGTTTGAGGCCTTGCTGGCCGGCCGCGACCCCGCCACCGTGGTTCACCACTGTGGCAGTGGCGTCAGCGCCGTGCCCAACATTCTGGCCATGGAAGTGGCTGGCCTGGGCAGCACGGCACTTTACGCTGGCAGCTGGAGTGAGTGGTGCAACACCCCCGGTCTGCCTTGCGCCAAAGGCTGAGGGCCTTTTCCCCGTTTCAGTGACGGGTCAGCGCGCTGACACCGCTGACCAAGGCAATGCCCGTCAACAGCCAGGCAATCTGTGCCAGCGTGGCTTGCGCGCTCAAGCGTTTTTGCAACTGCGGAATCAAGTCGGCCAGGGCTACATACACGTAACTGCTGCTCGCCACGGTAAGCCAATAAGGCAAGATGCCTAAATGCTGCTCCAGCACGGTATAGCCCACCAGCCCCCCCACCACGGTGACGCCGCCCGCCATGAGCAATTTGAGCAAGGCGCTTCGCCCATGGGTCAGGCCCTGACGCAACACCACCAAGTCGCCCATGTGGTGCGGCACCTCATGGGCCAGCACGGCCACCGAGGCCGCCACCCCCAAAGAGAGGTCGGCCATGAAGGCCGCCGCCACCAACACACCGTCGCCAAAAGCGTGCACGCTGTCGCCCAACAACACTGACCAACTGCCTGTCGGGTGCCCTGCGTGATGCGTGTGGTCGTGCCCGGCATGGCTGTGATGTCCCTCAAGGCCATGCGGACCATGATGGTGCTCATGCCCGTGATGCCATAGCTCGGCTTTGTCCAACAGAAAAAAGAAGACCACGCCGATCAGCAGGGTCATGAACAAGCGGTGCGGGCTGACCTCGGACTCAAAGGCTTCGGGCAACAAATGCATGAACGAGGTGGCCAGCAGCGCCCCGGCGGCCAGGCTCAACAAATGCTGGGTGTAGTGTGACATCAAAGCATTGGCCAGGACCGCAGCCAACAAGACGCTTCCCAAGCCCGCGGCCAAGGTGCCCATCAAAATCGCAATCAAAGTCATGCCGCCATCATCTCAGATTCCATGCCTTGATCTCAGGCCACGCCGTACTGGCGAAACCACGCCAGCGCGCGCTGCCAGCCATCCTTGGCCTCTTTATCCCGGTAGGTCGGCCGGTAATCGGCATGAAACGCATGCGGCACGTCGGGGTAGACCACAAACTGGCTGGCCTGTGCGGCGGCATTACCGGTCTGTGCCGCCAGCGCCGCTTTCATGGCCTCCACCGAGGCCTGAGAAATGCCGGCATCCGCGCCGGCATACAGGCCGAGGGTAGGCGCCTTCAGTGCGGCCACACGGTCCAGCGGATGGCTGGGCAGGAAGTTTGATTTATCCCCGGTGAGCCGGCCATACCAGGCCACGGCCGCCCGCAAGCGGGGGTTGTGTGTGGCGTAGAGCCAGGTGATGCGCCCGCCCCAGCAAAAGCCGGTGATGCCCAGCCGCGACACATCGCCACCCTGGGTGCCAGCCCACTGGACACAGGCATCCAGGTCGGCCATGACTTGCGCATCCGGCACCTTGTTGATGACCTCGGCAAACAGCTTGGCGATCTCGCCATACTCGCTGGGGTCCCCTTGCCGAATGAACAGCTCTGGCGCAATCGCCAGATAGCCCGCGTGCGCCAGACGGCGGGTGACGTCGGCAATGTATTCGTGCACGCCGAACACTTCGGAGATGACCAAGATGACGGGGCAATTCTTGGCCCCCGCCGGCATGCTGCGGTAGGCGGGCATCTTGAAGCCATTCACTTCGATGGTGACTTCACCGTGAAGCAAGCCTTCTCCCGAGGTCTTGATGGCGGTTTGCGCCACCAAGGGCATGGCGGTGGCCGCATAGCCCACCCCCAGCGCGGTTTGCAAGGCCAGGCGCCGCGTGGGCAGGGCATCAAGCCGCTGTGCATGCAACAAACTTTGAATTTCGGAATATTTTGAATTCATCATGTTCACCTCAATGTGCTTCGTCCCAATTACGCCCCACGCCCAACTCGGCGAGCAAAGGCACTTTCAATGCAGCCACGCCCGCCATCAGCGCAGGCACGGTGTCGCGCAGCCAGGCCACCTCTGATTCAGGCACCTCAAACACCAGTTCGTCATGCACCTGCATGATCATGCGCGTGCCGCGATGCTCTGCATCGAGCACTTGTTGCATTTTGACCATGCTCATCTTGATGAGGTCGGCGGCGGTGCCCTGCATGGGCGCGTTGATGGCGGCACGCTCGGCGCCGGCACGGCGCGGCCCGTTGGGCGAATTGATTTCTGGCAGGTACAAACGTCGGCCAAACACGGTCTCCACATAGCCTTGGCTTTTGGCCTGCAAGCGGGTGTCGTCCATGTAGCGCTTCACGCCGGCAAAACGCTGAAAGTAACGTTCGATGTAATTCTTGGCTGCGGTGTTGTCGATCGACAGGGCTTTGGCCAGGCCATAGGCGCTCATGCCGTAGATCAAGCCAAAGTTGATCACCTTGGCATAGCGGCGTTGCTCTGAACTCACCTCCTCCACTGCCAGCCCAAACACTTCGGCTGCGGTGGCACGGTGCACGTCCACGCCTTCATGGAAAGCGCGCAGCAAGGCCTCGTCTTCGCTGATGTGCGCCATGATGCGCAGCTCGATCTGGCTGTAGTCGGCACTGGCAATCACGTTGCCCGGCCCCGCCACAAAAGCCTCGCGCACCCGTCGGCCTTCCGGCGTGCGAATGGGAATGTTCTGCAAATTCGGGTCGTTGCTGGACAAGCGTCCTGTGACCGCCACGGCCTGGGCGTAATGGGTGTGCACACGCCCCGTGCGCGGATGCGCCAGCGCCGCCAGCTTGTCGGTGTAGGTGCCCTTGAGCTTGGAGAGGCTGCGGTGCTCCAGAATTTTGGCGGGCAAGGGGTAGTCCTCGGCCAGCTTTTCCAGCACTTCTTCATCGGTGCTGGGCGCGCCCGTGGCGGTTTTCTTCACCACCGGCAAACCGAGCTTGTTGAAAAAAATGTCCCCGATCTGTTTGGGCGAGCTGAGGTTGAACGGCTGCTGCGCAATGGCATGCGCCTCTTGTTCCAGTTGCAAAATACGCTGCCCGAGTACGTGGCTTTGGCTGGCCAGGGTGGGCGCGTCAATCAGCACCCCATTGCGCTCGATGCGGTACAGCGCCTCACTGCTGGCCATCTCCAGTTCGTAAATGCTGCGCAAGCGGGCGTCGGCTTGCAGGCGTGGCCACAGCACCCGGTGCACATCCAGCGTCATGTCCGAGTCTTCACATGAGTAGGTGGTGGCACGGGCCACATCCACCTGACTGAAAGGAATTTGATGGGCGCCTTTGCCGCACAGGTCTTCGTAGCTCAACCCCTTGCGTCCCACGTGGCGCTCGGCCAGGCTGGCCAGGCCATGCGGCTTGTGCACTTCCAGCACATAGCTTTGCAGCATGGTGTCGTGGGCATAGCCTTTCACCTCAATGCCGTGGTTGGCAAACACATGGCGGTCGTATTTGACGTGTTGGCCCAGTTTCAGCGCCGCTGGATTTTCCAGCCAGGGCTTCAATTGCGCCAGCACGGCCTCGCGCTGCAACTGCGCGGGTGCGTCCGGTCCTGCATGGGCCAAAGGGATGTAAGCAGCCTGCCCCGGCTCCACAGAAAAGCTGATGCCGACAATTTCGGCACGCATGTCATCCAGGGAAGTGGTTTCGGTGTCCAGCGCCACCAACTCGGCGCGGCCAAGCTTGTCGAGCCAGGCCTCCAGTTGCGCCTGCGTCAGCACGGTTTCATAGTCCAACGACTGAACCTGCGACGTGGCGGGCAGGGGCTCGTCAAACAAACCGGGCATGGCCTGCCCGCCCACGGAAGCGGTGGTTGCCCCCGAAGGCGGCGCAGACCCTGCCTCGATGGCGCGTGCCAGGCCTTTGAAACCATACTTTTCATAAAACGCCTTGAGGGACTGCGTGTCGGGCTCGCCCATTTTCAAGGCGTCCAAGGCCGGCAGGCTGGGGATCACCGGCGACAAATCGCAGTCGGTCTTGATGGTCAGCAATTGACGGCCCGTGGGCAGCCAGTCCAGGGCCTTGCGCAAGTTCTCGCCAGCCACGCCCTTGACCTCGCCCGCACGCGCCACCAGCGCATCGAGCGAGCCGTACTCTGCCAGCCATTTGGCGGCGGTTTTGGGGCCAACTTTTTCCACGCCGGGCACGTTGTCCACCGCATCTCCCACCAGGGCCTGAAAATCCACCATCAGGCTGGGCGGCACGCCAAATTCGGCAGTCACGCCCGCCACATCGCGGCGCTTGCCATTCATGGTGTCGATGATGGTGATGTGCTCGTTGACCAATTGGCTCAGGTCCTTGTCGCCGCTGGACACAATCACCTCGATGCCTTGGGCCGAGGCGGTGCGCGCCAAGGTGCCAATGACATCGTCGGCTTCCACACCCCCCACATCCAGCACGGTCCAGCCCAGGAGGCGCACGACTTCGTGGATGGGCTCAATCTGCGCCCGCAAATCGTCGGGCATGGGCGAACGCTGGGCTTTGTAAGCCGGGTAAATTTCATCGCGGAAGGTGGGGCCTTTGGCATCGAAGACGCAGGCCGCATACAAGGCGGGGTATTCCTTGCGCAGGCTTTGCATCATGTTGATCATGCCGCGAATGGCGCCTGTGGCCGCGCTGGCAGGGTCGCCTGGCACGGCACGCAGGTCGGGCATGGCGTGAAACGCCCGGTAAAGGTAGCTGGAACCATCGACCAGCAACAAAAGAGGGGTGGCAGTCATGGGTGCATTGTGCCTTGGCAAGCCCCGCCCTGGGAGCGCCCCCTACAATGTCACTTTCCCTGACCCACCCACCCGTTATTTGCTCTTTCATGGCCGTTTTCACCGAAGTCCTCGACAGCCAGGCCCAAGAACTGCTTGAACAGTTGCAACTGGGAGACCTCCAAAGCCTGGAAGGCATCCAGGGGGGCATTGAGAACACCAATTATTTTTTGACCAGCACCCAGGGAGAGTATGTGCTGACGCTGTTCGAGCGCCTGACGCACACCCAACTGCCCTTCTACCTTTACCTGATGAAGCACCTGGCAAGCCGGGGCATTCCCGTTCCCGACCCGCAAGCAGACCGCCAGGGCGATATTTTGCTGACCGTGTGCGGCAAGCCCGCGGCGGTGGTGAACCGTCTGCGCGGCCGCAGCCAGCTACAACCCTCACCCATGCATTGCGCCACCGTGGGCGCCATGCTGGCTCGCATGCATCTGGCGGGCCAGGACTTCAGCCGTGAACAACCCAACTTGCGCGGCCTGCCCTGGTGGACTGAAACGGTGCCACTGGTACTGCCGCATCTGAATGACGAGCAGTCGCGCTTGCTGCAACATGAGTTGGCTTTTCAACAGCATGTGGCAGCCTCGTCGGCTTACGCGGCCTTGCCCTGTGGAGCGATTCACGCCGATTTGTTTCGCGACAACGTGATGTTTGAAGGCGAGACGCTCACAGGTTTTTTTGACTTCTACTTTGCCGGCGTGGACCGCTGGTTGTTTGACATTGCGGTGTGCCTGAACGACTGGTGCATCGAACACAGCACCGCGCGCTACTTGCCAGCCCATGGCCAAGCCTTTTTGCAGGCCTACCAAAGTGTCCGGCCGTTGCAAGCCGCCGAGCGCAGCTTGCTCAACCCCATGCTGCGGGCCGGCGCGCTGCGCTTTTGGATTTCCCGCTTGTGGGACTTTTACCTGCCGCGCGAAGCCAACCTCTTGCAACCCCACGACCCCACGCACTTCGAACGCGTCTTGCGTCAGCGCGTCCTCCACCCCTTGACGCTGTGACACCATGAAACTCAACATCGTTCCGGCACGCACCGGCATTCTCTGGGTTCGCTTGGGCATTCGCACCTTTTGGCGCCAACCGATCGCCATGACTGGCCTGTTCTTCATGTTCATGGCGCTGATGTCCATCGCCTCCTTGCTGCCGTATGTGGGCGGCTTCTTGGCCCTGATGCTGCTGCCAGCAGCCACCCTGGGCCTGATGGCCGCCGCGCGCGAGGCCTTCCTGGGCAAATTCCCCATGCCCACGGTCTTGGTCAGCGCCTTCCGTGCCGGCCAGCAACGCAAGAAAGACATGTTGGTGCTGGGTGTGCTTTACGCCATCAGCTTTCTGGTGGTGATGGCCCTGTCAGCCTTGCTGGATGGTGGTGATTTTGCACGCCTGTACCTGATGGGCGGCACTTTCTCGCGCGAAACCTTGATGCGCGATGATTTTCAAGCCGCCATGTGGCTCTCCACGGTGCTTTACCTGCCGTTGTCCGCCCTGTTCTGGCATGCGCCAGCCCTGATCCATTGGCACGGTGTGTCGCCGGTCAAAAGCCTGTTTTTCAGCGCCATGGCCTGCCTGGGCAACTGGCGCGCCTTTCTGGTTTACATCTTCACCTGGCTGGGCGTGTTTGCAGCCGTGGCGCTGGGGGTGACGGTGGCCGCTGCCCTCACCGACAGCGCCGAGTTGGCCTCGGTGATGTTGCTGCCCCTGATGCTGCTGATGGCGGCCATGTTTTTCACCTCCAGCTATTTCAGCTTTCACGACAGCTTCGTGACCGACCCCATCCTGGCCTGAGGCTCAGACCGGGGTCAGCTTGGCCACCGACAAGGCCAGCCACTTGGTGCCATGCCGTGGAAAGTTCACTTGCGCGCGCGCATCGTCGCCCGAGCCTTCCATGGCCATGACCGTGCCTTCGCCAAACTTGGTGTGAAACACCTGCAGCCCCGAGCGCACCCAGGCATTGGGGCCACTGGCCGCGCTTTGACGTGAGGCCACGACCACCGGCGCCTCGTGCGGCGCGGTGCTGATGACAGCACCCGCGTTCCAGCCCCGATCAGCGCGCGGCGTGGATTTGCCAAAAAAGTTGTCGTTCCAGGGGGATGCGGCGGCGGCGCCGGCTTTCGGGCTGAGCCACTTCAGGGTGTGCTCGGGCATCTCGTCGTAAAAGCGGCTCTTGACGTTGTAGCGGGTTTGCCCGTGCAACATGCGCGTCTGCGCGTGGCTCAGGTACAAACGCCGGCGGGCGCGTGTGACCGCCACGTACATCAGGCGGCGCTCTTCTTCGAGGCCTTCGTAATCGCTCATCGAGTTTTCGTGCGGGAACAAGCCCTCTTCCAGCCCGGTGATGAACACGCACTCGAACTCCAGGCCTTTGGCGGCATGCACCGTCATCAGCTGGATGGCGTCTTGGCCGGCCTGTGCCTGGTTGTCGCCAGCTTCGAGGGCGGCATGCGTCAAAAATGCCGCCAAGGGAGACAAGGTTTCACCGGTGTCGGCGTCGGTCATGAGGGCCGCGGCATCCGCCTCGCCCGTTTGCGGCAAAGCCACGACGTCACGGCCAAAGCCCTCTTGCACCACAAAGCTTTCGGCCGCATTGACCAGTTCTTCCAGGTTCTCCACGCGGTCAGCGCCTTCGCGCTCGGCCTTGTAGTGGGTCAGCAAGCCGCTGTGGTCCAGCAGCAACTCAATGATTTCGCGCAGCGACAAGCCCTGGGTTTGCTCACGCAGTACGTCGATCTTGGCCACAAAGGCGCTCAGGTGCGTGCCCGCTTTGCCGCCCACTTGCGGCACGGCATCGTGCAAAGGCACATTGGCCGCACGGGCGGCGTCTTGCAATTGCTCGATGCTGCGCGCGCCAATGCCACGTGGCGGGAAGTTCACCACCCGCAAAAAGCTGGTGTCGTCGCTGGGGTTCTCCAGCAATCGCAAATACGCCAGCGCATGCTTGATTTCTGCGCGCTCGAAAAAGCGCAAGCCCCCGTACACACGGTAGGGCAAGCCGGCATTGAACAGCGCGGTTTCAATCACCCGGCTTTGGGCGTTGCTGCGGTACAGCACCGCGATGTCGCTGCGTTGGGCCACGCCTTGTCGGCCATCGCCGTTTTGGCCATCGCGCAGCAGTTGCTTGACTTCTTCAACCAGCCATTGCGCCTCGGCGAAATCGCCAGGAGACTCCATGACCCGGACCAACTCGCCCAGGCCTTGGTCGGTGCGCAGGTTTTTGCCCAGCCGGGTTTTGTTGTGGCGAATCAGCTCGTTGGCGGTGTCCAGAATGGCGCCGCAGCTGCGGTAATTTTGTTCCAGCTTGATCTGGTGGCGCACCGCATACTCGCGCACAAAATCGGCCATGTTGCCCACGCGTGCGCCACGGAAGGCATAAATGCTTTGGTCATCGTCGCCCACCGCAAACACGGCGCTGTGCGCGCCTGAGAGCTGCTTGATCCAGGCGTATTGCAAACGGTTGGTGTCCTGAAATTCATCGATCAGGATATGGCGAAAACGCCGCTGATAATGCTCGCGAATCGGGTCGTTGTCGCGCAGCAGCTCATACGAGCGCAGCATGAGCTCGCCAAAGTCCACCACGCCTTCGCGCTGGCATTGGTCTTCGTAAAGTTGGTAGATCTCGACCTTTTTGCGGGTGTCGGAATCCTGCGCAGGCACCGCGCTGGGTCGCAAGCCATCTTCCTTGCAGCCGGCGATGAACCATTGGGTTTGCTTGGGCGGGAAGCGCTCATCGTCGATGCTGAACTGTTTGTACAGCCGCTTGATGGCGGACAACTGGTCCTGGGTGTCCAAAATTTGAAACGTCTGCGGCAGGTTCGCCAGCTTCCAATGGGCGCGCAACAGCCGGTTGCACAGGCCGTGGAAAGTGCCAATCCACATGCCATGCACATTGACCGGCAGCATGGCGGTGAGGCGGGTCAGCATTTCCTTGGCGGCTTTGTTGGTGAACGTCACCGCCATCAAGCCGCCGGGGGAAATTTGGCCCGTCTGCAGCAGCCAGGCAATGCGCGTGGTCAACACCCTGGTTTTGCCCGAACCAGCGCCCGCCAAAATCAGTGCATGCTCTGCTGGCAGGGTGATGGCCGCCATTTGCTCGGGGTTGAGCCCTTGCATCAGGGCGCTGGCCGAGGGTGCACCGTTGGGGGTGGTGTCATGCGGCGACGCATCGCCAAAGCTGAAGGGGGATTGCATGCACTGATTTTAGGGACACCGTCCCAATCATGGGCTGCACGCCACCAAAAACTGCTGGTAGAATCAGTCACCGGGCCCAAGATTCTTGCGCCCGGTTTTTTTGTGGCCCTTCGCCACGGGAACCGGCCAGGCCAAGTGCTCATTCTTTCAGTCTTACTCTGGAGTTGGGTTCATGGAAATTTTTGATTACGACAACATCCTGTTGTTGCCACGCAAGTGCCGCGTTGAAAGCCGTTCGGAGTGCGATACCAGCGTCACGCTGGGCAACCACAGCTTCCGCATTCCCGTCGTTCCGGCCAACATGAAAACCGTGGTCAACGAAACGATTTGCGAGTACCTGGCCCGCAGCGGTTACTTCTATGTGATGCACCGCTTTGACCTGGACAATGTGGCCTTTGTGCGCGACATGAAGACCAAAGGCGTGTTTGCCTCGATTTCGCTGGGCGTCAAGAAGCCCGATTACGACACGGTCGACAAATTGGTGGCTGAGGGCCTGATCCCCGACTACATCACGATCGACATTGCCCACGGCCACGCCGACAGTGTGCAAAAAATGATTGACTACCTGAAGCAAAAAATGCCTCAGGCCTTCGTCATTGCAGGCAACGTCGGCACGCCCGAAGCCGTGATCGACCTGGAAAACTGGGGCGCCGACGCCACCAAGGTCGGCATTGGCCCTGGCAAGGTGTGCATCACCAAGCTCAAAACCGGCTTTGGCACGGGCGGATGGCAGCTGTCGGCGCTGAAATGGTGTGCCCGCGTGGCCACCAAGCCCATCATTGCCGATGGCGGCATTCGCGAGCACGGCGACATCGCCAAGAGCATTCGCTTTGGTGCCACCATGGTCATGATTGGCTCCATGCTGGCAGGGCACGAAGAGAGTCCTGGCCAAACCGTGGAAGTCGACGGCAAGCTGTACAAGGAATACTACGGCAGCGCCAGCGACTTCAACAAGGGCGAGTACAAGCACGTGGAAGGCAAGCGTATCCTCGAGCCCATCAAGGGCAAGCTGGCCGACACCTTGCGTGAAATGCAAGAAGACGTGCAAAGCTCGGTGTCTTACGCCGGCGGCACCAAGCTGATGGACATCCGCAAGGTCAACTACGTCATCTTGGGCGGCGACAACGCCGGCGAACACCTCCTGATGTAACCCGCTTCGTCATTGCGCGGCCCCTTGGGGGCCGCGGCAATCTCCCTCCGGCGCAAGATCGCCGCGCAGCGCTCGCGATGACGGGGGTGAAGGGTGTCGCAGAGTCGATCCCTGGGGTGACTATTCTGGTCACAAAGCTCTATATTCGAGGCCATGCATTTTCATGACCTCGAATCTTCAGGAGACACCATGCCCCGCACATCCACACTTCGTCGCAGCATCCTTCTCGCCCTGCTGGGCTTGGGAACCGCCACGGCCACACTCGCACAATCCTGGCCTGAAAAACCCATCAAAATCATCGTGGGCTTTGCGCCGGGTGGCTTCACCGATGTCCTGGCCCGAACCATCGGCCAAAAGCTGCAAGATCGCCTGGGACAACCCGTGGTGGTCGAGAACAAGGCCGGTGCCGCTGGCACGCTGGGGGCCGATCTGGTCGCCAAAGCCAAGCCCGACGGCTACACCTTGTTGCTGGGTCACAGCAACTCGAATGCGGTGGCGCCAGCGCTCTATCCCAAGTTGCCTTACGACGTCGTGAAAGATTTCTCGCCCATCGTGCGCATTGCCAGCACGCCGCTGTTGTTGACGGTTCACCCCGGCGTCGCCGCCACTGACGTCAAGTCATTCATCGCGCTGGCGAAAAGCAAGCCCAATGGCCTGGCCTTTGCCTCCTCCGGCAGTGGCAGCTCGCAGCACATGGCCGCCGCTCGCTTCATGCTGGTCACCAAAACAGAGATGACCCATGTGCCCTACAAAGGCAGCGGGCAAGCCATTGTGGATTTGCTGGCTGGCAACGTGAACTTGAATTTCGAAAGCCCGCCCAATGTCTTGCCGCACTTGCAGACGGGCAAATTGCGCGCCTTGGCCATCACCAGCGAAAAACGCTCACCGCTGCTGCCCAACGTGCCCACGCTGGCCGAGGCCGGTGTGCCCAACGCCGAAATGTTGCAATGGTTTGCCTTGCTCGGCCCCGCCAACTTGCCACGCAACATCGTGCAGCGCCTGAACGCCGAGGTCAACGCCATTCTGAAGCAAGCCGATGTCGCTGAAAAAATTGCCTCGCAAGGCGGCGAAATCATTGGCGGCACGGCGGAAGAGTTCACCGCCTTCCTGCCCAAAGACACCGCAGCTTGGGACCGCCTGGTCAAAGAGGCCAACATTCGCCTGGATTGAACCTGATTCACCATGAACATCAAAACCTCCGACCTCTGCGATGCTTGCCCCGAAGCCGAGGCTTGTGCCCTGCCCTTGCAAAGTTACGGCGCACGACGCGCTTTTGCAGGCAACATCCGAACCCTGCGCTGCTTCGAAGACATTGGCTTGATGCGCAACACCGTGAACCAACCGGGCAACGGCCAGGTGCTGGTCATTGACGGCGCAGGCTCCCGCGCACGTGCCTTGTTTGGCGATGTCATGGCCGACATCGCCTCGCGCAATGGCTGGGCCGGCCTGGTCATTCATGGCGTCATCCGCGATGCAGTGGAAATCAATGGCATGGCCATCGGCGTCAAGGCGCTGGGCACGGTGCCCCGTCGCGGCGAGCGCACGGGCGCTGGCGAAGTGGATGTGCCTGTGAGCTTTGGCGGCGTCACCTTCACGCCAGGCCAGCGCCTGGTCGCCGATGAAGACGGCGTCATCGTGCTGCCCATGGGGCTGACCGAAAACGACATCGCGGTAGACGAAGTCGTGGCCGCTACGGCGGCTTATGCCGCCAGCGCGGGCAAGCCGGCATGACGCCAAGGACCTTGTACCAAAAGATCGTTGAGCAGCACACGGTCCAGCCGTTGGGCAAGGATGGACAAATCCTGCTGTACATCGACCGCCAAGTTCTCAACGAATACACCAGCCCGCAGGCCTTTGCAGCCCTGCATGCCGCGCAAAGAGGCGTCTGGCGAGCGGCATCCTCACTGGCGGTGGTGGACCACGTCAACCCCACCACCCCCGAGCGCAATGCGCGCACCATGGTGATCGCCGATGCCGACCGCTCGCGCCAGGTGCACACGCTGGCAGAGAATTGCCAACGCCACGGCATCGCGCTGTTCGACATGCTGGACGATCGCCAGGGCATCGAGCATGTGGTGGCCAGCGAGCAAGGCCTGGTGCTGCCCGGCATGGTCATCGCGGCAGGCGACAGCCACACCACCTCGCACGGCGCCATGGGCGCGTTGGGCTTTGGCATTGGCAGCAGCGAAATCGAGCATTTGCTGGCCACGCAAACGCTGGTTTACACAGTCATGAAAAACATGCGCGTGCAGGTCACCGGCCAACTCGGCGCGGGCCTGACCGCCAAAGACCTGGTGCTGGCCTTGATTCGCCAAATTGGCGCCGATGGCGCCACAGGCCACGTGATCGAGTACACCGGCGAAGCCATTGCAGCCATGGGCGTGGAAGGCCGCTTGACCTTGTGCAACATGAGCGTGGAGGCCGCTGCGCGCGGCGCCATCGTGGCACCGGACGACACGCTGTTCCACTACCTGCATGGCCGGGCTTACGCGCCCAAAGGCGAACACTGGGATGCCGCCGTCACCGCCTGGCGACAACTGCACAGCGACCCTGACGCCTTGTTTGAGCGCGAAGTGACCCTCGATGCTTCGGCCATCGCACCCATGGTGACCTGGGGTACCAGTCCGGACCAGGGCGATGCCATTGGCGCCGCAGTACCCGACCCTGCACATGAAGCCGACGCCACGCGCCGGCGCAGCATGGTGCGTGCACTGGACTACATGGGCTTGCAACCGGGCCAAGCGCTGGAAGGCTTGCCCATCAGCCATGCCTTCATTGGCTCCTGCACCAACAGCCGCCTGGACGATTTGCGCGATGCCGCCCGCGTGCTGCGGGGGCGGCGCGTGGCACAGGGCGTGCGCGCCATGGTGGTGCCGGGATCCACCTCGGTGCGACAACAGGCCGAGGCCGAAGGCATCGCGCAGGTGTTCATCGAGGCCGGCTTTGAATGGCGACAAGCCGGCTGCTCCATGTGCGTGGCCATGAACGACGATCACTTGAACCCTGGCGATCGCTGCGCCTCCAGCACCAACCGCAATTTTGAAGGCCGTCAAGGTGCTGGCGCGCGCACCCACCTGATGAGCCCCGCCATGGTGGCCGCCGCTGCGGTCAGCGGGGTCCTCACCGATGTGCGCAGACTGTTGCCGAACTGAGGACGCAACGCATGGAAGCTTTTCATTCACTGACCGGCATCGCTGCGGCCCTGCCCCAAGCCCATGTGGACACCGATCAAATCATGCCCAAGCAATTTCTGCGCGGCATTGATCGCCAAGGTCTCAGCCAAGGGTTTTTGTTTGACATGCGCTTTGAAGCGCCGGGCAAGCCACGCCCCGACTTTGTGTTGAACCGTGCGCCGTGGCAGCAGGCTGCACTGCTGATCACCGGGCCCAATTTTGGTTGCGGCTCCAGCCGTGAGCATGCGGTGTGGGGTCTGCGCGAACTGGGTCTGCGCTGTGTCATTGGAACCAGCTTTGGCGGCATCTTCAGCGACAACTGTGCGCGCAATGGCGTGCCCGCCATCGTCTTGCCATCACAGGACGTGGATCGCTTGATGGCCTTGGCCACAGACCCCGAACGCTGCGAAATGACCGTCGACCTGCAAGCCCAAGCCATCACTACGCCTGGCGATGGCAAGGTTCTGTCGTTTGAATTCGACCCCTTGCGCAAGCACATGCTGCTCAACGGGCTGGATGCCGTGGGCCTGACACTGCAGTACGCCAACGACATCCGCCGCTTCGAACAAGGCTATTTGAACCAGCGGCCTTGGCTCGCAGCCTGAGCCGCTGACTTTTTTTCAGCGCGGGGTTTCAGCGAACCATGCAGGGTCGCTTGTTGTCAAACTTCCAACCGGGTATGAGGTATTGCATGGCCAGCGCATCGTCGCGGGCACCCAGGCCGTGCTGCAAATACAGCTGGTGTGCCGCCGCCACTTTGCTGCGGTCCAAGGTCACCCCCAAGCCAGGCTTTTGGGGCACTTGCACATGGCCATCCACAATTTGCAAGGGCGTCTCGGTCAAGCCATGACCATCCTGCCAGATCCAATGGGTGTCGATGGCGGTCACCTTGCCAGGTGCGGCCGCCGCCACATGGGTGAACATGGCCAGCGACACATCAAAGTGGTTGTTGGAATGCGAGCCCCAGGTCAGCCCCCAGTCGCGACAAGTTTGCGCCACCCGCACCGAGCCCGCCAGGGTCCAGAAGTGCGGGTCGGCCAACGGAATGTCCACGCTTTGCAGCGAAAGCGAATGCGCCATTTGCCGCCAATCGGTGGCCACCATGTTGGTGGCGGTCGGCAAGCCAGTGGCGCGTCGAAACTCCGCCATCACCTCACGGCCACTGAAGCCTTCTTCGGCACCGCAAGGGTCTTCGGCATAAGCCACCACCCCTTGCATGTCGCGCATCAGCCGAATCGCGTCTTTGAGCAGCCAGCCGCCATTCGGGTCGAGCGTGACACGCGCTTGCGGGAAACGCGCATGCAAAGCCTTGACGGCTTCGATTTCTTCCTCGCCGGACAACACGCCGCCCTTCAGCTTGAAATCGTTGAAGCCATATTTTTCGCGCGCCGCTTCGGCCAGGCGCACCACCGACTCGGGCGTCATGGCTTCTTCATTGCGCAATCGGAACCAGGCGTTGTCGGCGTCGGGCTCGCTGCGGTAAGCCAGGTCGGTGCGGGTGCGGTCACCCACAAAAAAAAGATAGCCCAGCATTTCCACCGAGGCACGCTGTTGGCCTTCGCCGAGCAAAGCGGCCACGGGCAGATCCAGGTACTTTCCCAGCAAGTCCAGCATGGCGGCTTCCACCGCAGTGATCGCGTGGATGGTGGTGCGCAAGTCAAAGGTCTGCAAGCCACGACCGCCGGCGTCGCGGTCTGCAAATTGGGTACGCATGGCGTTCATCACGGCCTGCACATTACCGATCGGTTGCCCCACCACCAAGGCCGTGGCGTCTTCGATGGTGGCGCGAATTTTTTCGCCGCCGGGCACTTCCCCAATGCCGGTCTGGCCAGAGCTGTCGGTGAGGATGACGATGTTGCGTGTGAAAAACGGGCCGTGTGCGCCCGACAGGTTCATGAGCATGCTGTCATGCCCTGCCACAGGAATCACTTCGAGGTGGGTGATGCTAGGGGTTGAGGTACGTGTCATGCGTTGGCCTTGGAAGGGTGATTTTCTGAACAGTTTATGCCAGTGCGCGAAAACATGCTCAGGCTCCTTGATGTTTTGTGCATCGCCATAGAGAGGCCAACCGTCTGCTGAAGCCAAACGCCCCGCCTAAAATCAGCCCAAGGCCACCCCCTGCATGGAGACCCAATGAAGCCGCTGACCATCAAGATGAACGACCAGGACAATGTGGCCATCGTGGCCAACCAAGGTGGCCTGCCTGCAGGCACCGCCTTGGCCAACGGACTGGTGCTGAAAGACGCAGTACCCCAAGGCCATAAAGTGGCCCTGATGGACTTGCCGGCCAAGTCTGCCGTGGTGCGCTATGGCATCCCGATTGGTTACGCCCTGAAAGACATTCCTGCAGGCAGCTGGGTGCATGAGCGCCTGCTCGACATGCCTACCGCGCGCGAGCTCGACAACTTGCCCATCGCGACCGTGAAGCCTGCGCCTCAACCGGCGCTGGAAGGCTATACCTTTGAGGGCTACCGCAACGCCGATGGCTCGGTCGGTACCCGCAACATCCTGGCCATCACCACCACGGTGCAATGCGTCTCGGGGGTGGTGGACTATGCGGTGCAGCGCATCAAGTCCGAGCTCTTGCCCAAGTACCCGCAGGTCGACGATGTGGTGGGCCTGGAGCACACCTACGGCTGTGGCGTGGCCATCGATGCCGAGGGCGCCGAGATTCCCATCCGCACCTTGCGCAACATCAGCCTGAACCCCAATTTTGGCGGCGAGGTGATGGTGGTCAGCCTCGGTTGTGAAAAGCTGCCTCCCGAGCGGCTCATGCCCCCCGGCACCATTCCCATCACCGATCAGCGCGGCGACGCGCAAGATCTGGATGTGGTCTGCCTGCAAGACGATGCGCATGTGGGCTTTCTGTCGATGATTGACGCCATCTTGGCCACGGCCGAGCAGCACCTGCAGCGCCTGAATGCGCGCCGACGTGTCACGGTGCCGGCCAGCGAGCTCGTGGTGGGGGTGCAGTGCGGCGGCAGCGACGCGTTCTCCGGCGTCACGGCCAACCCGGCCGTGGGCTATTGCACCGACTTGCTGGTGCGCGCGGGCGCCAGCGTGATGTTCTCGGAGGTCACCGAAGTGCGCGATGGCATCGACCAACTCACCTCGCGCGCCACCACGCCGGAAGTGGCCCAGGCCATGATTCGCGAAATGGCCTGGTACGACGCCTATCTGCAGCGCGGCAAAGTGGACCGCAGCGCCAACACCACGCCGGGCAACAAAAAGGGCGGCCTGTCCAACATCGTGGAAAAAGCCATGGGCTCGATCATCAAGTCGGGGTCCTCACCCATCTCTGGCGTACTGTCACCCGGCGACAAGCTCAAGCAAAAAGGGCTGATCTACGCCGCCACACCGGCCAGCGATTTCATCTGCGGCACCTTGCAACTGGCCGCAGGCATGAACCTGCATGTGTTCACCACCGGCCGTGGCACACCCTACGGCCTGGCGCAGGTGCCGGTGATCAAAGTGGCCACGCGCAGCGACCTGGCACGCCGTTGGCATGACCTGATGGACGTCAATGCGGGCACCATTGCCGATGGCGACAAAACCATTGAAGAGGTGGGTTGGGAGCTGTTCCACCTCATGCTGGACGTCGCCAGCGGCCGCAAGAAAACCTATGCCGAGCAGTGGAAGCTGCACAACGCCCTGGCTTTGTTCAATCCGGCGCCGGTGACCTGAGGCTGGCCAAAGAGCGGTCCTAAATTTGAACCCGGGTCCCCAGCTCCACCACCGAGTTATCGGGCAGCTTGAAAAATTCGGCGATGTCGCCTGAGTTGCGACTCATGGCGGCAAACAACTTTTCGCGCCACTGCATCATGCCGCCACCGGGCGTCGAGACCACGGTTTCGCGGCTCAGGAAGTACGAGCTTTCAAAGGGCACGATTTCGAGGCCAAGCTCGTTGGCTTTTTCCAGTATCTTGGGAATGTGGGTGTCGTTCATGAAGCCCAGTTTGATCACCAATCGCCAAAAGTGCTCGTTCAGTTGCTCTATGTGCAACTGGTCATTCACATCCACCCAAGGAATTTCCTCAAACTGAACCGTCATGATCACATTCTTGCGGTGAACCACTTGGTTGTGCTTCATGTTGTGAAGCAAGGCTTGCGGCACGATTTCGCTGTTGGAAACCGCATAAATCGCCGTTCGCTCAGAGACATGGCTGGTCTTGAAATCAATGCTGTCAATGAAAGGCTGCAACTCCAAGCCATCGTGATGGATGGATGCCACCAACAAAGCACGGCCCTCTGACCAGGTGGTCATGATGACAAACAGCAGCAAGCCCATCAGCAACGGAAACCAGCCGCCCTCGAAAAGCTTGATGATGCACCCCGCAAAAAGAAAGCCATCCAGGCACAAGAAAAAGGCTGTCGCCAACAAAGACACGCCCAGCGAATAATGCCAACCCTTGCGAATGACAAAAAACGTCATGATGGTGGTGATCATCATCGTCAAGGTGACCGCAATGCCGTAAGCGCCCGCCAGTGCCGATGAACTCTGAAAGCCCAGAACCGCCAGCACCACGCCTGCCAACAAAGCCCAATTGACCAAGGGAATGTAGATTTGCCCCAGGTCGAGTTCAGACGTGTGCTTGATTTGCATGCGTGGCAGGTAACCCAGCAAGATGGCCTGCTTGGTCATTGAATAGGCGCCTGAGATCACGGCTTGCGAGGCAATGATGGCCGCCAGGCTTGCCAAGATGACCGCTGGCCACAGCATGACTTCGGGAAACATTTTGAAAAAGGGATTATCCAATGCGCCGGGGTCTTGCATCAATAATGCACCTTGCCCCAAATAATGCAGCGCCAACCCAGGCAACACCAAGCCCATCCAGGCATATTGAATGGGCCGGCGGCCAAAATGCCCCATGTCGGCATAGAGCGCCTCCGCCCCCGTCAGCGCCAACACGATGGCACCGACCGCCGCTAAAACAAGTGGGCCTCGGTCGATCAGGAATGACAAGGCCATCCATGGGTTCAGTGCTTGCAAAACTGCCGGTTGCTGCGCAATCTGGACAACTCCAGTCACGGCCAGCACCACAAACCACAGGGCGATCACCGGGCCAAAAAATTTCCCCACCGCTTGCGTGCCCTTGCGCTGCGCAAAGAACAAGAAAAACAAAATGCCAATGGCCATCGGCACCACATAAGGCTTGAAGTCGGGTGTCAAAACCTCTAAGCCTTCCAACGCGCCCAGCACCGAAATGGCCGGCGTGATGACGCTGTCGCCATAGAACAGTGTGGCGCCAAACACGCCCAAGATCAAAAGGGTCGCTCGCAAAACAGGTTGGCCACGCACAGCATTGGCCGCCAAGGCCGTCAATGCCAAGCCCCCGCCCTCGCCGCGGTTGTCGGCCCGCAAGATGAGCAAGACGTATTTCAGCGTCACCACAACCATCAAGGCCCAAAAAATCGCAGAGACTGCGCCAATGATGTTGGCTGGGTTCAACACAATGCCAGTGGCCGGCGCGAAAATTTCCTTCACTGTGTACAGCGGGCTCGTGCCAATGTCGCCATAGACCACGCCGAGTGCGGCCAAGGTCAAGGCAGCGGTACGCGATTTTTGATCTTTCATGTCCATCTTTGCATCTCATTTTTAAAACGGTAACCGACACCAATCTCTGTGATGAAGTGCTGGGGCTGCGCAGGGTCGGATTCCAATTTCTGCCGCAACCGGCCCACATAAATTCGAAGGTAATGGCCGCTTTCAGTGAACGTCGGGCCCCAAACTTCCAACAACAAAGACTTCTGGGTCACGACCTTGCCAGGATGGCGCAACAGCGCAGTCAACAACTTGTATTCGATCGGCGTCAAGTGAACGGGCTGGCCTTGGCGTGTGACTTCACGCAATGACAAATCAACCCTCACCTCGCCAAATTCCACCCAGGGCGACGCCCCCTCGCCGGTCCGCGCCTTGCGACGCAACAAGGCGCGAACGCGGGCCATGAATTCCCCCACACTAAAGGGCTTGGAGAGGTAGTCATCTGCGCCCGCATCCAAGGAGTGGATCTTGTCCGCTTCTTGCAAGCGAGCCGACAAAATCAAAATCGGCGTATCCGACCAACCACGTACGGTTTTCACCAACTCAATGCCATCCCCGTCCGGCAGCCCGAGGTCGAGCACGATCAAATCTGGCTTGGTTGTGCCAGAGCCTGCAATTCCTTCGCGCAATGTGCGCGCCTCTGAAACGGCGTAGCCATCGGCCTCCAAGGCCATGCGCACAAACTTTCTGATTTGCGCCTCATCTTCAATCACCAAAACGCGCGGAGACGCAGAACTCATTCCACACACTCCATGGCCGGGGGTTGCCCTCTGGGGAAACACAGCTCAACGCAGCCCCCCGCGCCGTTTTCGCTCACCACGCGCAGGCTCCCGCCATGCGCTTCCATGACAATTCGGCAAATGGACAAGCCCAGGCCAAAACCTGACAAGCCTTGGAGGCTGCTGCCTGGACTGAATGGCTCAAACGCAGCATTGGCCAGGGATTCAGGAAAGCCCTCGCCCTGGTCTTGGACCCTTACCCGAACAAGCGCTTGATCGAGGGTGGCGGTCACGGTGATCACCGAGCCAGTTGGAGAAAATTTGGCAGCGTTTTCCAGCAGGTTGGAAAACACGCGCTCGATCAGCACGGCGTCTATTTCGACCAGCGGGAAATCATTGGCGACAGCCACAGAAATTTTGTGCCCGCCCAAAGCTGACCCCAGGTACTGAAGCGAGGCGCCAATGACCTCTTGCAAGGCGTGCCACTCTTTTCTGAGCTGGACGTCCCCCTCAGACAATCGCGCCATGTCCAGCAAATTGCTGACGTGGTTTGAAAGGCGTTTCGCCTGCTGGTGCATTTCGTTGGCAGTTTCCAGTGCCTGCGGCGGCAAGCTGGGACGAATCAAGCCAAGAGAATCGGCCAGCCCCATCAGGACCGTCAGGGGGGTGCGCAGGTCGTGTGACAGCGCAGAAAGAATGGACGCGCGAAGGCGCTCTTGCCGCATATCCAGTTCGGCGTGGTTGGCCACTGACACGTAGTGCAAACGCTCCAAGGTGACCGCCACCAGCGTGGCCATGGCCTCCATCATTGACAGGTCATCGGCCACCAGCGCTTTGCTTTCTGGGGGAAAGGCTACGGCCAGCACACCCCAGGTGCGGCTGGCAAGCTTCAGGGGAAGGTAAACCGAAGCCCACCCATCGCGCTCTCCTGCGGTGCTGTGAACCACTTTTCCGCCACGAATGGCCGCCGTTGCCAAGTGCGTTTCGATGAAAAAGCCAGCCTTCGTCAAAGACCGGTCGGCCGCCACAAACTCCTCCTGCGTGTGAATCAGCCAAGCGTCCGCGCCAAACTGTTGCTTGATGAAGGCTTGCGCCACCTCATCCACCTGAGACGCCAGCATGGCCCCAGCCAATTGACGGGCCACGTGCGAGAGCTCCTGAGCGCGTTGTTCCCTGCGAAGCGCCAAACGTTCGTTTTGCTTGAGGCCGGAGGCCAGTTGCGCCGTGATCAATGCCGTGGCCAGCATGACCGCAAAAGTCACCAAATACTGTGCATCTTCCACCACCAACGAAAAGCGTGGCGGCACAAACACCACATCGAACAAGAGAACGCACAAAACCGAGGCAAAAACCCCGCAGCCACGGCCCCACCGGACCGAGACCAGCAACACCACCAACAAAAAAATCATCACGATGTTGGCCAGGTCAAAGTGCTCAGCGAAGGGGCTGAGCAAGGCCGCCGTCGCCAGGCAAATCAGCAGCGTGAAGCCAAATTCTTTGAGCCCGCCTTGGCCGATCGCTGGCGACTCACTGTGTGAATTCATTGAAAGCATCTCGGTTCTTTCCTGTGCACACCGAGCGTAAAAGGATTTCCCAACAGAAGCCGTATAAATTTTCAGGTCGGCGTAAAAACAGCGTAAAAATTCGTTGCACTTAATTGGTGCGTTGGTTTTGACGAATTTTTGTAAAGTTTCATTTTTCCAGGTGGAATGTCATCAAAGACAAGGATGATCCAGTCCCATCTGAAGGGCTTGCTTTGCTGGAAATGAAGACACTGAAATTACCCATCGGCCTGTGGATGTGGGGCATCGCCTGGGCCGTCTGGGCTGCCCCAAACTCGACCTCCTCCTGGGCGTTGCATTCAGAAAAAACCCAATTTCAGGAAACGGGCACCTACCAGGAGGTCGAGCGTCTTTGCGATCAATGGTCCAAACGCTACCCAACCTGGGTCAGCTGCCAAACCCTTGGCAAGACCGCCGAGGGCCGCAACATCCGCGCCCTGGTCGTCAGCAAGTCGGGCGTGTTGCAAGCCGCTGCCGCCAAGCGCAAAAACATACCCGTGATGCTGGTGATCGGCGGCACGCATGCCGGCGAAATTGATGGCAAGGATGCCAGCCTGACCCTCACCCGCAGTTTGCTGGCCTCCTCGGCCAGCGACAACCCTTTGAAGCAATTGGTCATGGTGTTGGTGCCCGTCTTCAATGTGGATGGCCATGAGCACCGCAGCCCCTTCAACCGTCCGAACCAAAACGGCCCCAAAGTGCAAGGCGAGCGCACCACGGCGCTGCGCGTCAACCTGAACCGCGACTGGATGCTGGCCCAAACCCCTGAGATGCAGTCCATGCTGGCTTGGGTTCACCAATGGGACCCTGTGCTGACGCTGGACCTGCATGTGACCGATGGCATTCGCTACCGACACGATGTGTCGCTGTCCATGTCCCCCATGTTCAGCGAGAACGCCCGCTTGAGCCAACTGTCCACAGAACTGCAGCAAGGCATGCTGAAACGCTTGACCGCCATGGGCCACACGCCTTTGGATTTTTACCCCGTGTTCAATGACCTCGAAGACCCCAGCGCTGGCATCATGCAGGAAGTCGAGAGCCCGCGCTTCTCCCATGTTTACGCGGTTTTAAAAAACCGGCTGGGCATCCTGGTCGAAGACTATGCCTGGAACGATTACGCGTCACGCATTCAAACCTGCATGGACACCTTGAAGGCCGCCTTGGAAGAAGTGACGTACCGCAAAGAAGATTTGCTGAAAGTGGCACGCCATGCCGATGAGCAAGGCCTGTTTCTGGGCGGCAAGAAAGTGGCGCTGGACTGGCGCAATGTGTATGAGAGCGGGCCCGCGCACCCCTCGGGCACGATGGATTTGCAAGGCTACCGTTACGAAGTGCACGAAGACGCGCCTGTGGTGGGCGGCCGGCGCGTAAGCTATGACATCACACAGCCCAGCACCTGGACGGTGCCGGTGTACAAGAATGTTCGCAAAAGCAGTGACACCACGCTTCGCCTGCCCGAGGCGGGTTACATCGTTCCTGCCGCCTGGGCCAGCGTGGTCAAGCCGCACCTGCAGCGGCATGGCTTGCGCTACACCCCTCTGACAGTCCCCGTCAGCACCCTGAATGTGGAGGCTTTGCGCGTGAACGATGGCGACGTGGCGTACGAGCCAAACTCCTTTCAGGGCCGACAGCGCACCACTGTCAAAGGCCAATGGACAGAGGAACAAAGCAGCGTGCGCGCGGGTGCCTTGTTTGTGCCCATCCATCAGCCCAAGGGTTTGTTGGTGGCGCATCTGCTGGAACCCTCGGCGCCCGACTCATTGTCTTCTTGGGGCCTGTTCAATACCGCCTACGAGGTAAGCGACTACGTGGCAGGCCACCGCGAGCTGGAATTGGCCCGTTGGATGTACCACCAGGACCCCAAAATTCTGGAAATTTATGGCGAAACGATTTATCAGCAACTGCCGCAGTGGCGAAAAATCTATGAGGCGCGCCTGGCCAAAGAGCCCGGCTTTCTAGAGGACACCGAAGCCCGCATGGACTTCTGGATGAACCGCCTGCCCTCGCAAGACCCGCAGCGCAACCTCTACCCGATTTACCGCGTCAACCAGTCGCCCTTGGCTCATGCACCTCGTGCAACCCGCTTAGCCCGGCGCTGACTGAATCATGGCCACCATCTGATCGAGGGCAACGCCCCAACCTTGTTCGAACCCCATGGCCGCATGGGTCTGACAGCCTTTTTCATCGGCATGCTTCACAGTGGCCATGTAAAGCGTGCCCCCTTCGTGATCGGCCAATTCAATGATGGCCGTGAACATGAAGCCCGCATCGTCCGACCCGCAGGTTTCGGTCATCAAGCTCGGCCGAAAGCCTGCAGAGAGTGCGTTGGTCCACACCAGCCGTTTGCGGGCCTCGACTTCCAGGTAACAGCCCAGGTTGGGGAACAACTGGCCTTCAGGGGATTGCATGGTGGTGCGAAAGACGCCGCCAGGGCGCAAATCGATTTCGCAGTCAATGGTGGCCCAGGGACGGGGGCAGAACCAGGGCTTGAGCCGCTCGGGCTCAGTCCAGGCGCGCCAGATTTCTGTGCGGGGGACGGGCACGGTGCGGGAGAAGTGGAGATCCAACTGCGGAGCGGTTTGCATGGGGCCGAGATTAACAAAGATTTTCAGGAAACACCACGATGGGTGTCACCGCCAAAGGTCTGTGTATATCCCCGTGGGGTCGTAATCACCCGCCTGCTTGGCTGTGTTGAAACGCCGACTGCCTCGGGGATCTGTGCCACGGCCAGCAAGGTAAAGCCAGTTGCCCTGGTTGCTGTACACATCGAAGTCGATCAGTTGCGACTCAAACCATGCGGCGCCGGCACGCCAATCGCATTGCAGGTCATGCATCAGGTAGCTGGCCACGTTTTGTCGCATGCGGTTCGAAAGGTAGCCCGTCAATGCCAGCTCACGCATGGCAGCATCAATGAAAGGCTGGCCTGTTTCACCCTGGCACCATTGTTGGAAGGCGCGGGGGTGGTGCGCCGGCGCTGGCAAGTCGGTCAGCCCCTGTGAGCGATAGAGCCGCACACCGTGCTTGCGGTGTAACCACCGGAAGTGATCGCGCCACAGCAACTCAAAGCCAATCCAATACGTGCTTTCATTGGCGCCCTGTGTTTGCTCAAACGCTGCAATGGCAGACCAGGCTTGGCGCGGCGACAACGCCCCCGTGGCCAGCCAGGGCGACCACTTGGTGGAGTAGTCCACGCCCATCAGTTCGTTGCGCGTGGTTTTGTAAGCGCTGGGCAAACCACGACAGCAGTAGTCAGCCACATGCGCAAAGGGCAACGACTCGGGCGCCATCAGCGTGGATTGCCAAATCGTTTGAACCCTCACCCCGCGCTCTTGCAACTTCTGAATTTGCAAGGCTTCGTAGGGCGCACAAATTTCTTCGCAGACCAACAGGGGCTGTTGAAGCGACTGCGACAAGCCGGCCAGAATTTCCACCGGCTGCCCTTTGAACGTCAGCAACTGGCTTCCCAATTCGACTAACTGCTCAGACAAGCCCTGCAAAGCCATGGTCGTCCAGGCCTGGCGACGGGGTCCAACGCGAACAAAATCCCATGCGGTTTGACTGTCCTGGTCTGCATCGGCAATGTAAACCGGCAACCACCAAACCCGGTGATCCAAGGCGTACTTCACGGCCTGCTGCAAGGCCGGCTGGTCGTGCAGGCGCAAGTCCTGGCGAAACCAGTAGATGACACCGGAGGCCGCAGGCAGCATGCTCATGCAAACTTCAGGCGCTCGCGCGCGATGGCCGAGACGCCGCTTTTGCGAATCATCCATTGAATTGGCAACGACGCCGTCTGCAAAGCCAAGCGGGTGGCCTGGCTTTGCAGCGCGCACGAGGGCTGCCGGCCAATGAGACTCAACACCCAGGGCGGCATGACATCCATGGCACTTTTCAAAACCAAAGCGATGAAAGGCCGGTCCAACAGGTCCGTGGGATAGGCTTCAATGATGCGCAATATTTCCTGAGCGCGCGCATCAAAGCGAAGTGCCGGCTGATAGTCCAGCAAGGCTGCATTGGCCGCTTGCAAAGTCACTGGCAAATCCCCCGCACCAAGCAAGCCACCGATGCGCGACATTTCGCGGATGTATTGGTCGCATTGAGCGGCCGTCAGTGGCTGCAACGCAAGGTGTTGGTAGGCAGCCAAAAAAGAAGTGATCTCGGCCAGATGAACCCAGCGAATCAGGTCGGGCTCGTTCGCGGTGTAGGGCTGCCCCTGCAAGTCGAGGCCGTGCACCTTGGCATGAATGGCATTCACGCGCTCGATGGCCTTCAGCGCGACAGGCTCGGCGGCGTAGGTGGTGAGCGCCACGAAATAAGCCGTTCGCCCCAACCTTGCGCGCAAGTTGTGCCGAAAATCGGAGTGATCCCACACCGCAGCCAAGGCCCGGGGGTGCAAGCACTGAATGATGAGGGAGGACAAACCGCCCACCATCATCACCGTGAGGTCTTCGTGAACCCGCCATGCCATGGAATCCGGGCCCAAAAGGCCCGGATCACCCTTGGGCTGTTTAAAAACATCCAGCGATCCTACCGACCCCGTGATGCGGCGAATCCGTTCACCAATGAGGTTCACGAGCAGTTCTTCAGTGAGCGCTTTTGTAACCATCACAAGCAACCGCGACAAGACCCTTTGGAGTGGCAGAACATTTTGCAGTCATTCTCCTCTCAAAACCCACGCCCCTAGAATTCAAGGGTCATTCACGCCCTCCATCGATTGAAGCCATGAGCTACCAGCTGGTTTGGTTCAAGCGCGACTTGCGATGGCAAGACCACGCCGCCCTTGCCGAGGCCTCGAAGCGGGGCAAAATTCGTTGCATCTACATCGTGGAGCCTGGGCTTTGGCAACAACCCGATGCCGCCTTGCAGCATTTCGAGTTTGTGCGCGAATCCTTGCATGCCCTGGACGCCGCCTTGCGCCCACTGGGTGGCTGCATTGAAATTCACATGGGTGAAGCCCGTGAGGTGTTGTCGCGCATTTGGCGCGAAGCACCCTTTGCCCACCTGCACTCGCACCAAGAAACTGGCAACCACTGGACCTACCAACGCGACCTGCAGGTTGCAGCCTGGTGCAAGGCGCATGACATCGCCTGGCACGAGCATGCGCAATTTGGCGTAGTGCGCGCCCTCAAGCGCAGAGACGGCTGGCAAACCGCTTGGGAAGCGCACATGCAGTCAGCTCAACAAGATCTGTCGGCGCCGGTTTTTTGGAAAACACCCGCCCCCGAGCCCTTGCTTTTACTCGCCCCCCACCATCTGACACATGACCCGCCGCTGCGACAAAGAGGCGGACGGGCAGAGGGTCTGGCCGCGTTGCACAGCTTTTTGAAGGCACGCAGCCTGGGTTACCGTGGCGGCATCTCCTCTCCGCTGTCGGCGCCCGACGCCTGCTCCAGGCTGTCGCCTTACCTGTCCTGGGGCTGCCTGAGCATGCGCGAGGTGGTACAAGCCACACGCGAGCAACTCGCTGCCCTGCCACCGCAAGCGGTACGCCATCGCGCGGGGTTGACCGCCTTCATCAGCCGTTTGCATTGGCACTGCCACTTCATCCAAAAGTTGGAGTCCGAGCCCGCCATCGAATTACACAACATGCACCGTGGCTACGACAACCTGCGCGAGCAGGAATTCAACATGGCGCACTTTGAGGCGCTTCAGGCGGCAAGAACAGGCTGGCCCATGGTGGACGCCTGCGTCACCCTGTTGCGGGAAACGGGCTGGCTGAATTTTCGGATGCGCGCGATGCTGGTCTCGGTGGCCGCCTACCCCCTGTGGCTGCATTGGCGCCCTGTGGGCGAATGGTTGGCCCGCCAATTTTTGGACTACGAGCCCGGCATTCACTGGAGCCAACTGCAAATGCAATCGGGCACCACCGGCATCAACACCACGCGCATTTACAACCCCATCAAACAAGCGCAAGACCACGACCCGCATGGCACCTTTGTCAGGCGCTGGTTGCCCGCCATGCGCAACGTGCCCGCCACCTGGTTGTGGCAACCCTGGCTGATGCCCAGCACCCTGCAACACAGCCTGGGGCTGCGAGTGGGCGTGGACATTCCACAGCCCCTGGTGGACTGCGAGCAAGCCACCCGAACGGCCAAGCAAAGAATTTACGAAAGACGCCATGCCCCCGAGGTGCGCTCAGGCCGCCAAGCGGTGATTGACAAGCATGCTTCGCGCAAA
The DNA here is from genome assembly GCA_964442645.1 of uncultured Bordetella sp. GTDB lineage: Bacteria > Pseudomonadota > Gammaproteobacteria > Burkholderiales > Burkholderiaceae_C > Limnohabitans. Next base: position 100,275 of record CAYTZZ010000009.1, read on the forward strand.
ACTTTGCCGTCGAAGAAAGCCGCCAGCAAGGCACGCGCACCCGCCGTGCAACAAATGGGTTTTGACTTCGAATGAGCTTCGCCACTGGGTCTCGCGCATGAAGAAGCGCACTTCTGCCTGGGTCTTGCTTCTGGTTGCTACTGGGGTGATTTTGTCGCACCTGTCCTGGGAAGAAAAAGACAATGGCCACCTGCTGCTGGTGGATGGCGTCCCCTTGGATGTGGTGGGCATTGCCAGAGACCGCTGGACGCAGTTCAACCGACAATGCGCTGCCGTTGCGCGCCTGGGTGAAACCCATCCGCAGTTTTCACAGGCACGGAGCGTCATTCAAGCCTACAGCCCACCGGCCTCCGCATCGGCGCAACTCCAAAGCCTTTGGTCGGTGGACGATTGGCTGTTGGCAGAAGTGGCCTTCAACGACCTGCTGCCTGCGGTGGTGCTGCTTCGCGCCACGGAGAAAGAGCTGGCCGTTCTGCCCGATGCGGTTTGGAGTGGTTACACCCGCCCCTGGAAGGCGGCGCCTTACATCCGGCAATACCTGAAACAGCGGGGGCATCCGGTGCCCACCGCCTTGTTCGATTGCTTTGAGCCGCAAAGCGAGGCGTTTCGGTAGCTTTATTTTCGGTTGAGCACCAGTCGCATTTCACCATCCTTGGGATGTTCATCGGAAGGCATGGCAATGCCAATTCGGATGTCCATCATTTGCGACCAGTACACCCAGTTCTGGCGATCTTCACTCACCCAGCGTTTGTAAACAAACAGATCGTGTGGCAAGGTGACTTCCAGCGTCTTTTCATCGCCTTTGGCCAAAAGCGTTCCCTGAATCGAGGCGTTTGCACGCAGTGGCTGGCCACCAGGCAATTTGTACACGAACGCTCCAGCGGGAGGCTGATCTGGGTACGTCACCACAGGCAAACCCGCTACCGTGCTGGCCGATGGCGGCAAGCCTGCACAGGCAGATAAAAACATTGCGCTGGCGATCATTAGCTTTCGCATGCACTTACTCCTTGAAAAAAGTTAGAGACACAATTTGCAGAAATTTCTATGCCTTTGGCCATCGCACCTTGGGATGCGACAACCGCTCGACGCCATAGGTGCGAAGCGCGGCTTGAACCTGTGAGGCCTCTGTTGTATCGGCAGGTCGCAAGTGGTAACTGGGCGCAACAATTGGCGTCATGGTTTCAATTTGCACCACAAACACGCTACTGAACCGGAAACTCTCTCCAACCAAAGGCTGTAGCAAGCTCTGCCATTGCGGATAGCCAGGTTGCTGCGGCTGAACTTCTGTCGCGGAGCCCGTCACTTTGAATCCCTTTTGAACAAAGACATCCACAAAACTCAAACAAACATGCGAATTCGCACGAATGTTTTTGGCGGACTGAGGAGAGGCGATGTTGGCGATCACAATGTGCGTCTCATCGGCAACGACGAACACCTCCTTGGGTGACAAGTTAGGCCTGCCGTGGGCATCGACCGTCGCAAGCCAACACAGCACGCTGCGGCTTGCCATTTCTTTCAGATCGGAGTTCAGATCATGGCGATTCCAAGTCAAAGAAAAACCCTCTGCATCCGCTTGGCTGAAAGAGCTGTCGTGGGCGCCTGATGAGACAAGCTTCACACGATCCATTCAGGTTGCCTTTTAAATAACTATTTGGTAGTATTTAATATAATACATTTTACTTTTTGTTTTCAATAAATATTTTGACGCCGTGATCGCTAACCCTAAATCACGCTTGGAAGTCTTCATGTTGAATCACATCCAAAACTGAGCCAGTTTCTGAGCTTTACACGTTGAAATTTG